>QUFP01000063.1 GCA_003478935.1 Firmicutes bacterium AF25-13AC | reverse complement strand
GATAAGAATGGACGAATGAAGCGAAAAAAGCGCTTCGGAAGATCCATAAAAAATCGTTGCCCCGGCTACCTGCAGGCAAAGGCAAAACAGCTTTTTGAATCAACAGGCGAGATGTATGTTGAGGTACCGATTTTATATCGTGCCAGTCAGTACGATCACACATCAGATAGTTACATTCCAAAGAAATTTTCTTATGTGTGATAAAGAAGTAATAGAAGTGTAAAAAATTTTGCCTTTCCTATCCGATACTTGCCTTTGATATCGGATAGGGCGGGCGGTCATTCGGGCAAGTCCACCTTGCCGACGAAAGAATAGTAAATCTCAATATCCTGTCTGCGTGTGCCGTTTTCATCGTAGCTGCACTCATGCACAACGATTTTCTCTACAAACTCACGCAAGAGGGTGTGGGTCAGTTCTTCAAAGTTCATGTGCTTGCGGACAATGTTCATAAACTTTTCTGCGTTTACGGTAGCTTCCTGTGCTTTGGAAAGCTCCGCCTGTATTCTGGCAACACGCTCTTTCAATTCCTGCTGTTCGGCTTCATAGTCTGCCGAAAACTCCGTGAAACGCTCGTCAGAAATGCGACCGCTTACGCTGTCCTCATACAGCCGCTTGAAAATAGCGGAAAGTTCACCGATACGCTTTTCGGCAGCTTCCATTTCCTTTTTCTTGGCGGCGTTCCGGCGTTTGCCGCCGTCCTCGTTCTGCTCGATCAGCAGCTTCATAAACCGGGCTTCATGCTTTCCCGCAGATATAGCAGTCCTGTTTCCGCTTATCGGTCTGGTAACGCTGCTGATACATGACGCTGCCGCAGTCCGCACAAAAGAGCATACCAGAGAACAAGCCCACTTCATCATAGCGGTTCGGACGCTTGCGCTGTTTGCGTAATTCCTGCACACGCTCCCATGTCTGGGTGTCGATGATAGGCTCATGGTGGTTCTCGAAAATTGCCTGTTTCTCAATGGGATTTTCTATGCTGTGCTTGGTCTTGTAGGACGGTTTCTCCGTCTTGAAGTTCACCAAACAGCCCATGTACTCCCGGTTTTCAAGGATATGCACCACGGTATTTGTCGCCCATTTGCACTCATAGCCGGGGTGATAGCGGCGTGTGCTGCCCGTCCTGCGGTATTCCAGCGTTCCCGGCGTTGGGATTTCCTGCTCGGTCAGCATACGGGCTATCTTGGTCGGACCGTTCCCGGCAAGGCACAGACGGTATATCTGCTTGACCACGGGTGCGGCTTCCTCGTCAATGATGAAGTTTTCGTCCTCGTCCATGAGGTAGCCGTACACGGGTTTGCTCGTAACAGGCTTGCCGCTCATGCCTTTTGACCGTTTTACAGCTTTGATTTTCTTACTCGTATCTCTCACCAGCCATTCGTTGAAAATGTTCCGCAGATGGGCAAAATCATTGTCGCCCTGTGCGCTGTCTACTCCATCGTTGATGGCGATAAAGCGGACGCCTTTTTGTGGGAAAATCATCTCGGTATACATTCCCACCTGCAGGTAGTTTCGCCCTAACCGTGACATATCCTTTACGATAACGGTAGCCACTTTCCCGGCTTCAATGTCCGCCAGCATGGATTGAAAGCCTGGTCTTTGGAAGTTCGCACCAGAATAGCCATCGTCCGTGTACCAGCGCAGATTGGAAAAGCCGTTCTGCTTTGCGTAGGTTTCAAGGATACGCTTCTGAGATGTAATATGTAAAGGGTGGTTTCTGCCACCTAATACATATGCTGACGGTGCGCCCGCTTGATGAACAGGGCAACTGGCAGACGGATGGGAAAAGCAATATCCGTACAAGGTCGGTCGAAAGAAAGTGTATATGCCTCCATCCGAGGCTGAGAAGCACGGCTATGAACGAGCCAAGAAACACCCAAAAAGCACCAAGTTCGGCAGACAGAATCCCATTGCCGAGCGTTGGAACAGCGAAGAACAGCTTGTGGAGTGGCGCAAGGCGTGGGCAGACGTGACCAACTGTTATTTATAGAGATACGGACACAACGAGCGCATCGACCACCGCAGCCATGCAGACAGAGGCTTGACCGAGCAGCCCACTATTCACGAGGGTGTGGTTGCCCGTGCGTTGGAGAAAAAGGGTGTTATCTCTGACCGCTGTGAAATCAACCGTCAGATCAAGGCAGACAATGCACTGCTCCGTGAGCTGAAAGCAACGGTCAAGAAGCTGATGCAAGCGGTAAAGAATACGGTTCCTGCCATAGCGGAAGCATTGGAAAAGCTATGCAGCAGTATACTGATTTTCAGCTATCAGCTTCGTTATATTGGTGTAGGTAAGAACCGCATGGGTAAGCGTGTTGATGCAGTCAAGCCGGAGCTTGAACGCTATGCGAGTTTGGTGCAACAAATCAAGGAGAAATCCAAGGAACGGAGGAATCTGCTTGCGGAGAAAAAGGAAACGCCGTTCTATCTGATACCCAAGCTGCATGACCTTACCCACCGCATTACCGAGCTGACTGAGGAAATCGAGGAGCTGAAAACCGAAAAAGACTTTCTGCTTCGTTCTTTGGACTGCGCCGACGATGCGGGTATTTCCGAGGTGAAGAAAGAAATCGCCACATTGGAGGGTGCGCTGCAGAAGCTGTCCGAGCAGGAAGAAAAATATTCTGCCGAGCTTGATGAAGCTTTGAAGCAGTATGCCGAGCTGAAAGAACAAGGCGCTGGTATGGATGCCGCTGAGCTGATGGATGCACGGCTTGCCGTTCGTGAGGAAAAGGAACGCTCTGCTGTTGACCGTGTGAAAGCTGCCTACGGCGAGAAATACGATCCGATGCTGATGCACGACAGCAAGCGTGATGTGGCAAATCTGCTCCATGAAGAATCAGATACACGTTCTGTTCGGGAGTTCATTCGCCGGAAACAGCAACAGCAGTCACAGCAAAAGCAGAACAAGAAGAAAAATCGAGACAGTTGGGAGCGATAAAATTTCAGCGGGAGTGCATTTTGAACGATGCACTCCCGATTTTTCTGTTTTATTCGTGAAGCCGGTAGAATTTTTCATATTTTTGTGCTATAATTATTATGGATTTTTGTATCTATGAGTAAGGCGATTGCTTTGATAACCAATTGATTACGAACGGAGGCGAAATACTGTGCAGCTCTTTTATGGAGTACCGGAAGATATTGAAAATTGGATGAGCCTTGTTACACAGGTGCGCTGGAATTTCCCAGGTCTGGAAACGCAAGAGAAGCTAAACGAGCATCGAGCCACCGTTCTCAAGTTCATGGACAAGAGACAGGCTATCTGTATAAAGGACGAAAACGAGATTGCCGGTGTTATGCTGTTCTTACGAGGACACAACATGATCTGCTATCTCGCTGTTTCGCCCGAATACCGTCGCCGTGGTGTTGCTTCCATTCTCATGGATGAAGTTCTTACCAATTTAGACAGAACAAAAGAAATCTCGGTATCTACTTTCCGTGCTGACGATGAAAAAGGAACCGCCCCAAGAGCATTGTATGAAAAATATGGTTTTGTTGCAGACGAGCTTATTGAAGAATTTGATTACCCAAATCAGAAATATGTCCTGCATCCTGCAGGATCAGAACGAAAAGAACGACAGCTCGCTATCAATACTACGGTTCGTGAAATCAGCGCTGAACGTGGTAAAACCGTGTACGCAACCGCTGCGCGAGCTGGCGCAATTCTCGTGGATAATGGAAACCTTAAACTGCTCGGTGATGTCAAGGTGTTTGGCAGATAGAGCTACGGAGAAAAGATATGAATTTTGTAACGAAAGAACCAATAAACAAAGGCTGGTCGAGTGATAAAAAATACTGTGTTACCGACGAAAACGGCACACGGTATCTTTTGCGTGTTTCCGATATTGCACAGCACGACACAAAGCAGTCTGAGTTTAATATGATGAAACAGGTCGCTTCTTTTGGAGTGCCTATGTGCCAGCCCATTGAATTTGGCACTTGTGAGGATGGCGTTTATTCCATCCAAAGTTGGATTGACGGCGAAGATGCAGAACAGGTCATGTCGGGCTATTCTGATACCGAGCAATATGTATATGGCTTGGAAGCAGGACGTATTCTTCGCAATATCCACTCCATTCCTGCTCCTGCAACGCAGGAGGATTGGGAAATCCGTTTTAACCGTAAAATGGATTATAAGATCAAAAAGTACGTTGAGTGCCCCATCAAGTATGAGAACGGACAGGCATTTATCGACTACATAAACGAGAACCGTCATTTGCTGAAAAACAGACCGCAGGTATATCAGCACGGTGATTACCACATCGGCAATATGATGATCGACAGAGGCGGTCAGCTCCACGTTATCGACTTTAACCGTAACGATTACGGTGATCCGTGGGAAGAATTTAACCGCATTGTTTGGTGCGCTCAGAAAGCTCCTCTCTTTGCTTCCGGTATGGTAAACGGATACTTTGATGATAACGTACCTATGGAATTTTGGAGATTGCTTGCTCTTTACATTTCAAGCAATACTCTCTCATCTGTATATTGGGCGATTCCGTTCGGACAGGACGAAGTGAACACCATGCTGAACCAAGCCAAGGAGGTTCTGTCTTGGTACGATAATATGCGTAATCCTGTGCCGACATGGTATTTCAAAGGGTATTATCTGCAGTACATCGACGGGATTCCTTTCAAGCTGAAAAGTACTTTTGATTTCAGCTTTATGAAAGAGTATGGAACGGTGTTCAAGGTTTACGATGACCAGGATTCCGGAAACATCTGCTTTGGTACTGAAAAAGACGGTCAGCGTTATTTTGTAAAGTTCGCCGGTGCTCCTACCGAGCAGTACGGCGGCGATCCTGCAGATGCTATCTCCAGATTGAAAGCTACTCTCCCGATTTACAGCGATCTGAAGCACGAGAATCTGATTGAGCTTATTGAAGCCAAGGAAATTGGCGACGGGTTCGCTATGGTATTCAAGTGGGCTGATGGCGATTGTATGGGCAGAATGTACCCCGCGGCATATCGTCGCTTTATTCAGCTTCCCATCAATGACAGGCTCGCTGTGTTCAGCGACATATTGAGCTTCTTGGAATGTGTTGTCTCGCGCAATTATGTAGCCATAGATTTTTATGACGGCAGCATTATGTATGATTTTGTGAACGGAAAGACTACAATCTGCGATATTGACCTTTTCCGCAAACAACCGTGTGTCAACGATATGGGACATATGTGGGGCAGCTCTCGCTTCCAATCCCCGGAAGAACATCAGCTCGGAGCCGATATTGATGAAATTACGAACGTCTATACTCTTGGTGCTACCGCTTTTGCGCTCTTTGGAGAGTATAACCGCACACGGGAAAAGTGGCAGCTCAGCGACAAGCTCTTTGAGATCGCAACGAGAGCAGTAAGTGATGATCGTGCCAACCGTCAGCAAACAATCAGACAATTCACAGCAGAATGGGAGGCGGCATAATAATGAAAGCTATTGCATTTTGTGGTCTTGCGTGTTGCGTTTGTTCCGAAAATAAAGGCTGTGTAGGTTGCCAAGACGGAGGCGGTGAAAGCCACGGCTGGTGCAAAAACTATAACTGTTGTAAAGAAAAAGGGCTGAACGGCTGTTGGGAATGTTCTGAATTTCCTTGCACCGGATGTATGCTCGATAAGCCCCGTATTCGTGCTTTTGCAGAGTTTGCAAGAAGATATGGTGTAGAGGAACTTGAAAAATGTCTCCTTAGAAACAAGAAAAAAGGCATTGTGTATCACTATGAAAGTCAGCTTGTTGGCGACTATGACAAATGCCAGACCGAGGAAGAAATCATTGAAATGATTAAGACCGGAAAGTGATTTGTTTTTCAGAAACAGAGGCGGTGAGTTATGCAAAACTATAGAAATGGTAAATTACTATATCAAGAGACGAGTATGCAAACTTTGTAGAAGATACGATACAACTTGTAATTCAACAGTTTGTTGAGAAAAAATTGATGTGAGAATACATAATTATTGAACAATTTGTAACTTTTGCAGAAAGCCTCCTTGACAAATTCCGTCTTGGTTGGAAATGGAATTACTTTCGCCTTGCAGCTCGTCCTCATGGGATAGTCTTGGATAAAGGGCAGTGATTTTCTGGGTGGTCTGTCTTAACATAAAATCCTCCGTTTCCGACAGCCAGCCCCACTATTCCGTATTTCGATTATACCACATGGGGCGGCTGTCTGTATAGCGGCTTCTGCTTCTTTACCGCCCGGTAAAATGACGATTTTTCTGTGCGGCTTATCGCTGCAAAAAAGATAGAAAAGTTCGTAACTCTGTGATATACTTTACCGTAAATACACATCAGACATTGCAGGAGAGAAAATGAAAACTATATTACTTCATGGATTAGGGCAAACATCATCAAGCTGGAAAAATACGATTAACACTATGGAGAAAAGTGCGGACATTTTATGTCCGAACCTTTTTGATTGGTTTGAAGATAAAGAGGTCTGCTATCAAGTTTTATATCTTGCTTTCTCCGAATACTGTAAGCAATTTTCAGAACCGGTCAATATCTGTGGGCTATCTTTAGGCGGTATTCTCGCATTGCAATATGGGATTGAAAATCCAGATAAAATAAACTCTTTGGCGTTGGTTGCGACACAATATACAATGCCGAAAAAACTCTTGCAATTTCAAAATATGCTCTTTCGGTTTATGCCTAAAAGGACATTTGAAAGCATGGGACTTGGTAAAACGGATTTTATCAATCTGTCAAAATCCATGATAAACTTGGATTTCCAAAAAGAATTGAAGTGTATCAATAGCCCTGTAATGGTTATCTGCGGGGAGAAAGATACAGCAAATAAACAGGCTTCTTTACAGCTTCAATCGCAGTTACCGCAAGCCGAATTATTAGTGATTAAAAATTCTGGACATGAAGTAAACATAGACGCTCCCGAAGATTTGGGGAAAGCACTCTCCGCATTTTTCAACCTATAATTTCTCTGCCAGCGGTCACGCCAAAAGCGTGACCGCTTTTCAGTATCATGTCAAATCGCCGTTTTTTGTGTAGCAGCTTCCGCTTCCAGCACTTTCATCATCTTATCGGCTGCGGTGTCGGTGGTATCTTTTTTGAAAAAGCCGGAAACGACAAGGACGGTGTTGCCCATGCGGATCTCCGTCACACAGTCCGGGCGGCGGTCGGTGCGGTCATTGTTATTCTGTTTGTTTTCTGTCATAGGCAACTCCTTTCACTTCAACAGTTCTTTTAGTCCATTGAGCTTGGCTTGTGCCGTTTCCTTTCGGAAGTTCTCGCCTGTAAAGAGGATAGGCAGACACATTTCAAGCACTCGGTCATAGATACGGGCGTGGGCGGTGTCCTGTGGATTCTGCAGTTCCGTAAGGCTTAGATTGGTGGTGACAATCAGCGGCTTTCGGCTGCGGTATCGGCTGTCAATTACATTGTAGACCTGTTCCAAACCGTACTCTGTGCCACGCTCCATACCAAAATCATCAAGCATCAGCAGAGGGAAACGGCAAAGACGCTCGATATATTCGTTTCGCCCCTCAAAGCTGGCAGTTAAATCATTCAGTATCGCAGAAAAGTTTGTCATGCAGACGGAGATTCCCTGTTCCATAAGGCATTGGCAATGCACCCGGCAAAATAGCTTTTTCCTGTGCCTACCTTGCCCCACAAGAGCAGACCATAGTTGTTTTCTCTCATCTGCTCCCAATGCTCCACATATAAATGTGCCTTGCTCATCTGCGGGCATTTGCCGTTGTCATGTGCAAAAGTTCATTCCTGCATGGTGAGGTCGGTAAAGCCTCGGCGTTTCAGTTCCATAACGGTGTCAAGGTGTCGTCTGCGTTCCTCGGCGGATTCACATTCCAAACGCTTCTCCCGTTGGCAGTCACATTCTGTCGGGTGCTTGTCATGCCCCAACCATGCGGCGGTTTCTTTGGGAAAGTAGGCTTCTTTCGCCGTGCGGCACTTGCCGCAGTAAAGCAGACCGTCCTCGCCCGTGTAGTCCTCCGGCTCTGCGGTAGTAGTCATCATATTCAAAACGGTATCGGTAAAAAGTTCAGTCATAAACTCTCGCCCTCCTTAAAGGTGTAATCGGGTATGCCTTTTTTCGGCGGTTTCTTGGCTTCGTCCTCCTGCGCCCACTTGTATATCGTGGCTGCATGACTGCGGTATTTCGTTCCTTTGGACGCTATATGAGTAGATAAGCGGTCAATATAATACTCCCATTTGTCGGGCAGTTCCGCTTTCAGCTCGTCCAGTTCCGTATCGGAAAGAAAAACATTGTTGTATCTGCCATAGCTGCGGGCGGGGGCTTGTCCCGTTTCTAACTCTCTCTCTTTTTCTATCTCTATATCTATCTCTTTCTTTATCTCTATCTCTGGTGGACGAATGTCGGACAAATGTCCGCCGTTTGTCCGGGGTGGTGGCAAAGCCTTGTTTGCAAGCCTTGCCGCCCGGTTTCGTTCCGCTTCGGTAGAGGATTGTCCTATCATCAGCTCAATGTCGGTCATATAAAAAGCCCCGCTGTCAAGCTGCTCCACAAGCCCCAACTGCCGGAAAATCTCTAAAGCCCTCTCAACCGTCCCTATCTGGTGGCGGGTCAGTGTCGCTATCATCTGCGCTGTGTAGGGGATATGCTCGTCAAGCTGCAACTTCCCACCGTTTTTCAGCGATTTTAAGTACAGCTTCAAGAGGATATTGGAATATAAAATCCCGTCTTTCATATCTTCCAGCAGCACAATGGAGTCGCTGTCAAAAAAGTTCTCTTTCAGCTTGAGGTAGTAATACTTGCGGTTATCTGCCATTGTCCCTGTCCTCCTTTTTCCGGCGTTTGGAGTAGTAGCGGGGGCAGAGTATAATAACCGCCCGGAAGCTCTGCTTGCAGCTATGGGTACAGCCCCGGCAGAGGTCGTTGTATGTGATACGGTCGCAGGTGGTATTCCCGACTTTTACTTGCCGCAGGAAAAAAGGCCATTCCAGCCGCCGTTTCTTGCTCATTCTTGGCATGGGTGCGCTCCTTTCTGCCGTTTCCGCTGGTGTGGCGGTATCGGCGGTAATTCTGTATCATCTCGGTATCATTTTCGGGGATTTTTTGCCCTGTACGCCCTGTTTTGAGGTCGGGGAGTATTGCGGATAGGGGTAAGGGCATATCCCTGTTTTTGTTTGGTTCCGGTATCATTTCGGGGCGGTTTTTAACGCTCCTGTTCATGCTTTTTCTGTCGGCTCGGCTCGCCGTGGTGCATTTGGGAAAGATTGCTTTTCATGGTCTGCAACTCCCGGACAAGCTCTTTATTTGCCCGGTACTCGTTGTAAAGGGCGTTCTTCTCGGCGGTAAGCTGCTCGATTTCAGCCTGCAACGATTTATAGGTGGGCAGCTTGGTAATGCCTTTTTGCCGAAAATATCTTACGGCTGCGTCTGCTATGATAAAGTCGCTTTCATGCTTTTCCCGGTAGGCTTTGCGTGCCTTATCGGTTTTCTGCTTTTTCAATCCGTCACGCACATCTCTTGTCTTGGCATAGGCAAGCACCTGTTTCTGCAAGTCCTTTTTCTCACGGATAGCCGTTTCAATGGGCTTCAGCTTGGCGGTGCTGCTGTGTAAATCCGCATTGGCAGACACAAGGGCTGCGTCCAGTTCATCCGGGGTAAAGCCGTATTGCTCCATAGTGGCAACGGTAGCCGCCATCTGTTTGAGATTGTGGACAGCCACCCAACGGTCATAGCCGATACCTTTTCCCTCGGCTCGCTTCGCCGCACGGTCAACCATTCTCTGAATGTTGCCTGTCGGGGCGATTTTCTGCGTTTTTCCTCGCTCTGTGCGGTTTGTTTCAGCGGTATGGTATTCGGGTATTGGTGCAGTCTTTTCGGCGGCTCTGTGGGCGTTCTGTTCCAAAAGGGCAAGAACGGCAGCGCGGTCAAAATCATCTCCCAGCTTGCGGGCGGTAATGGGCTTTGTCCTGTCCGGGGTAAGGTAGGACAACCGCCCTCGGCTCTCTTTGACGATCACACCCTGCCGCAGAAGTAAAGCGGAAAACTCGTCAAAGGTAGTAGCTTCGCTCATGGTGTTCCGTATGGTCTGCCGCAGCTTCGCCTTGTCGGTTTCAAACTTGGTCTGCTTTGCAGGCTGCCCCTCGGCTGCAAGGGTGGCATTTTCCTTGTCAAGTTTGGCTTGTCCTTTCTTCTGCGCCCAATACTCACGCTCGGTAATGCGGTTTTTACTGCCATGGAGCAGGTCGATTTGATAGAGATTTTCCCGGTGGCACATCTCCATGACCTCGGCTTTGAAGTATTCCATAGCAGCGTCCGTGCAGCGATGTTTGCACCCGGCACGGGTATCTGCCGGTCTGTCCATGTAGGGCAGCAAGGGTACTTCCTCAATACGCAGAGAATTGATAACGATATGAACATGGATATTGCCGCTGTGGTTGTGTCCGTCCGGGTGGGTGCAGACAATGGCTTGGTGTCCGTGGAAATGCTCGGCACAAAATTCCTCGCCCAATGCTTGCGCCCGGTCTACGGTCAAGCCGTTGTCCGCTGCGTCCCGTGGGTCAAAGGAAATGATATAGTGGTGGCTTTTCACATCTTCCCGTTTTTGGTTTTTACCGTATCGGAGATTTGCCCGCATACAGGCAACGGCAAAATCTTCCTCGCCGCAGTTCAGCGTGGCTATCCGATAATCCTCCCGGAGTATGAGCCGCCCGGTTTCGTCAAGGGTGGGCTTCATGGTAAACTCGTCATGCTCAAAGGTTAGATACTGCTCGGCTGCACCGTAGTCCGCATTTTTAGAGCTGATATGCTTGAATGTTGCCAACAGCGTCACCTACCTTTCGCAAGACTTCAAACTTCAAGGCGGCAAGGTTGGAAATGGCGGCTCGCACTTCAACGGACAGCGTATTGTATGGTGTTCCGTATTCGTTGAGGGCACGGGCAATCTGATTAAGGTTGCCGCCGATTTTTCCGTATTCGGCTATCAACTTTCCAACAGTGGATAGCAGTTCATCATTGACCGGGGAAACGGTAACAATAGGGCGAATGGTCGCCCTTGCAATGGCTTGTCGGATAAACTCGGCTTGGCTCATGTCATAATTCTTTAGCCGTTCCGTGAAGTCGGCATATTCTTCTTTGGTCATGCGTGTCTTGACTACATGGCTTCGGTGGGGCGTATTGTATCGCTTTCCTATGGGTATCAACTCCTTTCACTTACCGCCGTTTTGTGGGCGATTTTTTAAGTATTTTTTGGTGGGATTTTCAAGCGGCACAAGCCGCATAGCAGGGTTTGGGGAAGGCACTCCCCAACAAGATTTACCAAAGGGGCAAAACCGCAGATATGCAGATTTTGGCACCGTGGTAGAATCTTGCTCTAAGAAACTGCCGCTTTCCTCTGCGACTCTGGTTTGCGGATATACTGGCTTGCTTCACCAATATAGCGATTACAGCGGCGTGTTCTGCCCGCCGTTCACCACTACAACGGTGAAAAGGATGCGTTTTGGCAAACGCAGCAGAAATTTTTTATTTTCCCTGTCTGCTCCTTACAACAATCCGGCGGTGTGGTTTGCCAAAGATTTTTGAAAATGGGCGCAAAAAAAGCAGCAAATCTTTTTCGGATTTACTGCTTCATGTGCCGCTGCGGGGCGGCGGGATATTCAGTTTTTATGTTATCGGTCAAGCCAGAACTTGAACAGGCTTTCAATCAGCTTTGTTCTGATGTAGTCCTCCATATCAGAGTTATAATAGCCGTTCATTTTGGAGAAATAGCGGATATACCAGGCATATCGGTCAAGGACAGCTTGTATCGCTATGGGGTCGCCCTCATGTGCCTTTATGATAGTGTCATAAGGAAGAAGTCGGTTACTCATGGGACAACACCGCCATTTCCTCTTTCAGTCGCTTCAAGGCAAGCTGGATATGCCGTCCGATTGTGCTGCGTGTCCAGCCGTTTTGTTCTCCGATTTCTTTCTGCGTCAAGTGCTGGAAGTAATGCAAAAAGATTTCCTCCTGCGTCTGTTCCGGCAGCCGGGCAAGAGCCGCCGCAAGGGAACGGCTGTCTAAAAGTATCGTCTGCCCCCGGACAGAGAACGGGTAGGTTTCGCTATAGTCCGGCACTTGAAAAAACTCGTCTGTGGTGCTTAGTGGGACAAACTTTTCTTCGGTCAAATATTCAAGGGAGATTTCCCGTTTCCACCTCGCCGCCAGCATACGGGCAGCGTCAAAGGACGCATGGCGAATAACAATTCGGTAGTAGGTATCATGGGTATAGCGGATATGTTCTTGATAGGCTTCCTGTTCGGTCATAGAAACTCCCCCTTTCTTCAATTATGGGAAAGGGCGGCAGCATTTTGTGCTGTCGCCCTCTTGATTACCGAACAGCAAAGACGGGCAAGTCTGGGTTTGCTATTTATTTCCTCACCATTCCTGTGTCTTGGCTTCCTTCCGGATTTTCATTACCTGTATTTGATATATACTGCCAGGAATTACAGAAACCAATGCAAAAATACCAAAGATTATAGATTGCTTTGTAACTGCGAATAGTGCAAACATGAGCAGTAGAAATAGCCACGGATTGCGTAAGTTGCGATAATATTTTTCTTTATCGTCATAAGAGGTATGGAGTTCAAAAGGCTTTCCATCATTTGATTTTTCCACAATCAAGATTTCTCGATTAAAAGTTGTTGTGTTTGTCGCAATACGACCGCCCCTTTCTGCCCATGGGCGCCAACGAACTTTTCCAACAGAATAGTTTAGATTGATATTTTTAAAAAACACCTTATATCCCATATCCTCCAAAAAATTAGCATAATCTATTGAACTCTCTTTTGATTTTTCTCCGATAAACTCTACACAATAGGTCACTTCATCGGGCTTGCATTTTTCAAATTCGTATAACAGTTTTCCTGTCCGAACAAGTCGATAACCCTTTTCAGACATTTTGTTTAACCATTTTTCCTGCGTATTTAGCAATCCGCCAAAAAATCGATAACATTTTTTACTCATACTGCACCTCCAATAATTTCACTTGCAATGCTTACAAGTTCATTTAGTCTTGCAAGCTCTTTTTCTGCAATTTCTTTTCCCTGTGCTGTAATGTGGTATTCTTTTTTTCTTCCCTCACTATCTCCATAAGGTTCAATCCACTTCTTGTCCTGCAAAGAGTTTAATGCTCCATATAAAGTGCCTGCGCCTAACGAAAGCCGCCCGCCCGTTTTTTCTTCAACAAACTGCATAACGGCGTATCCGTGTTTTGGTGTATAAAGAGAGAGTAAAATATAAAAGGTCACTTCTGTAAGTGCGCCACTTTTTGCATTGTCTCTCATAGTCCAGCCTCCTTATTACGGTTACTGTAATAAATATATCACTAACCGTAATATAAGTCAAGCAGATTCAAGGAAATTATTTAAGGGGCATGAAAATGGAGCAGCAACATTTTCGTGTTACTGCTCCACTTGATACAGAATAGTAGGGTACGCTGTTCTCAATTTGTGTTGTTGCTTCTTTACCGTATATGAGCATTGTCACAGCGAATGTATCATCTGGCAGATGGGACAAAAGTTCAAAGAGACTGGTATTCCTCTTACTTACTGTATTGTATCAATAAAACTTATACACAGATTAACAAA
>QUFP01000062.1 GCA_003478935.1 Firmicutes bacterium AF25-13AC | reverse complement strand
AATTTTCTTGGCAAATCCTCTGCATGAAAGTAACTTCCTACCATCATGTAAACGACATAGCCAACAGCCTGCTGCTTGTTATACTGTTTCTTAGATAAACTAAAAAATCTCATCGTGATACCCCCTAAGCAGAATATGATTGTTTGCGCAAAAAGTCATAATACGCCTGTACATTCGCAAGCGCCAACTTCTTACCAATCGTCCATTCTGCTCATCGGATAACGATGAGAACAATTTGACAATAACGTTCTTTTTCAAATCTGTCAATACTTTTTATTCTCAAAGATAGTGTAACTTTACTTTGGGATTGACAATCCGTAGATTACCTACAGATCTCATAAACATGCTTTTCCTACAAAATTATGCTGAAAACATCTTTCCTGAATGGATGGGCTTACTTTTGCTTGTATTGCATCTATATATTTTCTGTTCTTTTTGCTGGTTCGTTTTTCCCAGTTTACTATATCCCTTAATCCCAATTCCTCTTTTTCCTTTCTCTCTTGACACTTTCCCTTTAATAGCTCTTTTATCTTTCCTCCGTTTTTTCTGTAAATCCTCAGCTTTGTTATTCCATTTGCTCCCTTTTTACTCCATCCCATCGGCAGTGAACTTAACCTTGCTGACAACATATGACTGATGTGACTCTCTGTACTGCTTCCGATTATTCCTTCTTTTTTCCTCCTTTTATGATTTCACGTATTTCTTGCTCTGCCGTTTCTTCTCCGATTGCTAATACCATTCTCTTTATATACTCACTTATATGAAACTCATACCTTCTTTCTTTCGTAATGTTTTGTGGTGATTACATTATCACTATAAAAAGTATCGTTCTGTTTTTAAAACTTTTTATTTTCCCCAAGTAAAGTTACACTATCTTTGCTGTTTACCAATTTTTCAATTTTATTTGTCAATTAATAGGTAACCATATTTGCTATTTCCAACAATTTTTTTTCATCAAATCCACCTTGCACGTTTTTTCCTTCCTCAAGCATTTTAGATATTTGCTGTACAAACTCGCGCGTCTGATTTGGCAGCATTTCTGCCTGAAGTGATTCACATGCTTCTAATAGTCTTTTATATGCATTTTTTGCTGCTTTTCTATTGTTTGTTCGGCAAAACAGTACAATACGCTCTGCTGCAATTCCAAGACCTGTTAGATTCAGTGTCAGATAATTATTATATTTCCAACAAACATTTAATGCACTAGTAAAATAACCGATTGCATCTGATGTATTTCCAATTGATGCTAAATATTCCCCATATTTCCAAAAAATTATTTCCTCTGGATGATAGCTTATTCCAGAATCTGTCATCTGTATTCCTTCCAGACTTATGTCTCCATTCAAATCTTCTTCAGTCTTTTTAAGCAGTCCTCCGAGTTCCATCAGATTTTTGTTTTTCTTTAATTCCAAAAACATCATTCTTGCAAACTCTTTATCTTCTCTTGCTGTTCTTGCCAAAATCAAAAGATAATACATCAAGTAATATTTAGCTCCAATCATTTCCTGACCATTTACAACAGTTCTCAAAAATTTGCTGATCATTTCCTCTGATGGTTCTTCATCTGGCAGGCAAATTGCTCCCGCCAGCCACTTCATTGCTGATTTGTATTTTCCTGCTTCTAACTCTATGTGACTTCGATACTGACGATGGCGTTCCAGCTCTCCTTCTCCCCCTGGATATTGATTCAATGCAATGTCTGATAATCTGCACATTTCTGAATACAGTTCCGGATGAAAGCGCTGCTGAAACAACATTGCATAAATTTCCATGCATAATGCATCTCCATAGTATTCTGATTTCATTACTGGAAACCTCATCGACAAAAGTTCATCTTTTTCTATAAACTTCATAATATGCTCAAATAACTGACGCGCCGTTTTCATCTTCTGTCTACCTTCTTCAAAACAAAATTGATCTATCGCCAGCAATGCTTCCTTTTCCACTAATTGATAATATGTCATCAATTCCTCAAGATAATTTCCAAATTGCTCCTGAACCCTTCTACACTTTTCTAGCGTCCTATTAGCTTCATAGATATCTCCCTCACGCAAATACATATCTGATAAATTAAGCAGTATTGAAAAATGCAAATGCTCCTGTGGCATTCCATTTTTCTTTAAAAATGGAATCAGTTCATCTAACAGATTTTTGAGCAACGCCTCTCCCACTTCATAATCATCTTCATTAAGTGCATAAACCAGCAAATCTGCTACACAATTTTTCATTTGCGATTTTATTAATCTATACGAACAATTCTTCATTCGTTCAGCCATTAAACTCAGTATTTTTCCATGCTCTAAATTATCCTTAGTCGTATAAAGTTCTAATATCGCATCAGAATAGTTATTCTGTGCAAGACACTGCTGTATAAAATTTTGAGATCCCACCTCCGTCAATGTAAATAAAAAGGCTGTTGAATATAATGCTTCCACTTCTGATCTGACATCCTTAAATGCATGACTATCCCGTGTTAAACGTGTGTTGCATGCAAAATCAGCCAATTGTAAACGCATGCTGTCTGATGCTCTGCATATTTCAAAGCTAACTTCACAATCTGGATGAAGCATAGCTCTTCGCTCTCGCTGTTTTCTTTTTATGCAGTATTCTAATGCCTTCTTATACTCATTTTCTCTGATCCTTTGATTTCCTGCCTCTGCTGTGACATCCTGCCTCTGAGCAATTGTAACCCTCAATCCAACACTTTCATATCGTGCATTTAATCGCTGCAAAAGCTGCAGGATTCCCTCTGCCATCATCGAAAGATACAGTTGCCTGCTGGTAGCTTCATCATGATATTCTTGATTTTCAAAAAAAACTTGAGCTGCATTATACTCACTCTTCATTCTCTGCAATACTGGAAGAACATAATTTTTTTTATCATCTTCTTCCAATTCCATTGCATGATTGCGATTAGAATCAATCAATCCCCCAAAATCTATTTTGTCTGCAACTTCTTCTTCAACTAGAAACGCCGATCAACGACGGTTTTCTAGTTGTCCCTTCGAGTTCATGCTGATTTTCAAAATCACCACTCTCGTCAAGCCATAATTCAAAATTTTTATTCATGTATCCTGTTCCTTTTTCTTGTTATTATACAATCTAGTTTCTTTACTATCTTTTTGCGACATCGTCTTACTTTATTACTACACCAACACCACTTACTCAAAACAATGAGTACAAACACAAAGGCTCCCACAGCAATGTATTTTGAATGCTTTAAAATACCTGCCGAAAGCAACTCCGTACATTCTGTTCCGGTTAATCCCAAAAGCAAACTAGCAACTACACTACTAGCAACATCCAAACTTCCCAGTGCCAGAAGCGTACCCACAACACCAAACCAGAACGCATATCGATTCAACTTTGATTCCTGATGTATATCTGCAATCTCACAGAGATCCTTTATCTTTTCCGTCATTTCTGCTTTGTTTTTCTCTATTCCGAGTTCCTTTTGCAGCATTTCATATAATTCTACTCCCTGTTCCTGCACAGTAGGCTCTGCAATCAAAATCTGTGCCTGAAATGCTGCATAACGTTCCTGCAGTGCAATGAGATCATTTACCGTTCTTCTTTTCATTTTTGAACTACTGCCCTTTTCAAATCCCTGTGAAAGCTTTCTTAAATCTTCCGCAAATTGAAGCAAAGATGCCCTTTGCGCTAATGCCAAATTAACCATTTCCACGTACATATTCAAAAACGGACTGATCACGCTTGCATCAGGTGCTGTTTCTGATGTTAAAGCCATGAAAGATTGATGTGTTACTCCATGAATGGTTCCATACTCTATCCATCTGGAATCTATAAATTCCTCCAACAATGCTTTTCGCATAGTCACACTCTGACAAGTTGCATCATCTTGATCCACAGCGAACAATGCATATATCTGAGCTGAAACCTCTGGATCCTCCAAATATGCATATCCATCGTTTTCACGTTTTTTTGCTTTTTTTATCAGGTTTCCATTCAGCACCATGGACACAACAAACATTCTATCGTCAACTGCTGGTTTAATTTTGATTGCATTTTTTCTGCCATATGTCTTGCTTTGCCCATACACAATCTCTGTCTCTTTCTCCAGACCTAATACCAGAATTTCTTTTATGAAATCTGCCAGTCCCTTAATTGGTACAGAACGACTAACTTGCGACGGATTAAAATTAACATAATTAAACTTCACATTGCCGTTTTCTAACGTAACAAACGGCGTACCATGACTTTCAGTTACATCCTGACTTTCATTTTCCAGTAAACCTGGAATAAAGAATCTCTGTTCATCTGCACATTCTATACATATGGCTCCATCTGACATAAGAAAAGGCTCAAAAATTCTTCTTCCAAACTCATTAATTCTTTTAATATCTTTTAATGAAGAATAGTAACAATTCTGAGCCTCTATGATAAACAGGGCAATATTGGTATTATATATTTTCAGGCGAAGTGAATTTAAAACAAGTTGATACTTGTCTTCTCCTTTTGTAATTTCGTAAATACCAACATTTCGAACATACTTGTCTTCTATTTTCCATGATGAAACGATTCCATCGTCCTCTTCATCATAGTCAAACACTGCCTTTCTTCCTACGTCAGTGAGATATTGATACAGCGCATAATTCTCCAAAATATCTCTTGGCTGCATCTTTTCGCTCGTTAAAGTATCACTCCATATATCACGCTCCCAGCAATCTGATTTTTTTAAAGCTTTTTTCCATTTATCAACATCAGATGCATGCTCCACATAAAACGGAAATACAAATGTATGATAGCTAAATGCAGCTATTAGTTTATCACATAAATTCCTATCATGACAGATACGTTCAATTCCTGCAGCTATTTTGCCTATGCTGTCCTTACGTGACGGTGACACTTCCTTATCTGACTCACTTATTTTATTATACAGTTCAGCCTCAATTCCAGTGATTTCATTTTCTTTTGTTATAGAAACCAGTTCATTTTTTATAAGCCAATCTGTAAAATATCTCTTAGCATCAATCACAAGACAATTAATTCTTTTAAACTCAAATTTTATCCCATTTTCATTCTTTATTGTTATTTTTTGTTGTTGAAATGGTGAACTATTTTCTAAGTATGTTATAAAAAGCACACAGTAATTATTTTTTATCCATCTCTGATCAGCTTCTTGCGCAGCCGACCTCGTTCCATTTGTATATTTCCAAATCTGATTTGTCATTAGATCCCCATAGAAAAAATCCATTCATCATCACCCCCTTTTTCTAAGCTTTTATTTTTTATGTCAATGGTTGTTTGTGTTTACCATCACTTCTACATTAGACGGTAGTGGTTCTTCTGTCATAATGCCAAAACCTACATTTGTCTTTGCACCAACTCCCATGTCCAGAATAATCTGCTTTAATACACACTCTTTCTGATCGGCAGTAATATGATACGTATCAAAATCAAAGTCATTCAGACTAAACATAAAGCAAATTTTTACTCCTGGCTTAATTTTTATCAGGTTAATTGGTTTTGGATTCTTGAATTTTTCTTTATGAGGAGTGATGTATTCTTTTGCAAGAAGCTTTTTTCTCTGATTTATATCTACTACTGGAAATGCATCAAAGAACACATCTCTTCCTTCAAACAGATTCTTCTTAAGATTAGCAATCACCATCTTCACTTTCTCGTCACTTTCCGTTTCAAACGTGACACCTGTATTCTTCAATACTTCTGTGATATACGCATGTTTCTCCTGTTCGTCTGCTGAACCTTCTTTTGGAAAATAGCTGCGCAGCATTCCCTTTATTGAAGAACCTGGAATATATGGCAGACCTGTCACATAATCAAATGAAAAACCACATTTTATTGCATTTTCCATACTAATCTCATGTGGATTCCCAGTTCCAATCAACACACCAGGATATGCGGTGTAAAGCTCAAACGACTTCCAGCTACTCTCAGTCTTTTTTTTAAGCAGCTTATATATTGCTGGACAACTACTAAATTCAAAGTTTTCAATTGCATTGTCGCGCTTCTTCAATTCTTGTTCATCTGCTTCTTTTTCTTTATCATGGTTTTTTTGACCTATATAGTAAATATACTTCAAATCTTTATAGTATTCTACATTAAAGCGATAGTTCATATTTTTCGATTTCATATCAGCTCTGTTCACCTCCTCCTTCTGTATTTTGTGGCACCTCATGCAAGTACAAGCCAACTGCCAGCTTCAAGGCAATTGCTGCATTCTCGATCTCCTCTTTACATGTTTTTAAAGCCTTCTTTTTCTTTTCCAGATCCGTTTCATTCTCACTCACATTATATATGTACTGCATCAAATCAGAAGCATTTTTAAATTTCGCTTTCTGCACAGCAGTTCCATAACTATCTGCATCATCCTTCAGAAGCAAAAAAACTGCCTTCATCAACTTTGTTCTATCAACATCCTCCTCTGAAGTACTGCTCTGATCTCCACTTTTTTTAGAGAAAAAAGCGACTGCTGGAATCAGACTTCCCATCGTCACCGCAGCACCAAATGCAGAAATTTGACCTCGATATCCTTTTGGAATTAATTTATATTCATCTTTTTTCACTACAATCCCACTGGTTTCCAATTCCTTATATGCAAGTGGAATCTGACGCGCTACTACATTTTTGTTCATTGTTCTCCTCCCAATATCGTTAACTCACACAAACCATATCCGATAGACGCTCCACTGCCAAACTGTACAATTTGATTTTCAATCATACCTTTCAGTTCGTTTACCAAATTTTCTGGTCCCAAAATTGTAAAGTAAAAAATACTATTATATGGCACTACCTCTTCATACCACAAATTCACACTCTTTCCATTATCCAAACAATTTCTCGCAAGAACTGGAAGCGGAAGGTCACGGAAATCCTCCTCTTTCATTAGAAAAAGTTTAGTTTTATAACGTTTAGTTTTTTCATCTTTATCATATTCATAATATTCTGTTAATGGAATCTCTTCCGCTGCACAGGGTTTATCATGTGGCACATTCTCTGTTGTCGCATTGATTTCAGCACCATTTGCTCCCGACACCAGCTTGCACCAACTGTTAAAACGTGATACAGCCGTCTGTGTCGTCACCAGATAATATGGCGCGCTGCCTTCCGATGCTCTCGCTGATCTGGCAAGCATTTCAGCGGCCAAAATCTTTACCTGTCCAGGCTTTGTGATCTTATTAGTCACATCCTCCATACCAAAAATATCATTTATACCGCAAGTTTGACTTGGATATTTTTTCTGACAAAACTCTCGCAGCGCTCCTTTTACACCAGATGCGTTCACAGTTGGATACTTGGTAACAGGATCTCGCTCTACCATCTTATCAATAATACTATAATTCTCTTCACCATCTCCTACATGCATATTGGTCAAACACTTCATTTTTACTATATAGCCATACTCACTCATTTCTATTTGCTCCTTCCTGTCATATCCAGTTTTCATTATTGTTTTGTTGAAATCAGGTAATTATATCCCAATTTTTTATGATTCTTGTTGTCCAAGTTTAGCATACATGTTCCATAAAATGCACTGCCACTATCCAGTAAGTTATACTGAACCTTGCTGCGTTTTAGCCGCTTTGCATATCCCCTCTCAGTACTCTGATACTGTGTCTCAAGATTTTGTATTTTTCGTCCTGAAATAATATAAAAATCATCACCGTACTTCTGATCTCCTTCTGCCAAAAGCACAATGTCTGACATTGCAATTGTCCATTGGGAACCTGCATTTTTAATAAATACATTTGAAACATCATCAACAACGTCCTGAATCGTTTTTTTATCTGTTAAACTTGCTTCAAACTTAAAAGCTGATTTTTTTAATCCCATATAGCAAACCGTTTTTTCAGGGAATACACTTTCCTGCTCCTCTTTCACCTCGGCATACACAACAAATGCATAGCCTTCTTTCATAGCAAATGCTTTTCTTTTAAAAAATGCGTCATCTGTTCCTGTCTTTCGGATCGCTGTATATAGTTTTTCTTCAACAGGCATTGAAATTACACGTTCCTGCTTTTCCTGCTTCATTAATGGCTCAATCCGAATCCATCCCTGTGCAGTTCCCATCTTTGCATCATATTCCCCCTTTTTAGGAAAATGGATTTTTCCTCTCGAACTCTTTCTGGCAGCATCTTCCATCTCAATCGGGCAGTATTCCATAGTGCTCTTATTATTCTGAGGATTTTTCATATACATTTTCTCAGCTGGATCTTTCAGAAAAATTGGTGATATTCCCATCAGCCTTCCAAAATCCTGCTCTGTTTTGCTGGCAAACGAAAAGCTGTTTTTTCCTATCAATGTTTCCATTTTTTTTCGCTTATTGTCATCAGAATACCCAAAATCAGACTCGAC
The DNA here is from genome assembly GCA_003478935.1 of Firmicutes bacterium AF25-13AC. Taxonomy (GTDB): domain Bacteria; phylum Bacillota; class Clostridia; order Lachnospirales; family Lachnospiraceae; genus Anthropogastromicrobium; species Anthropogastromicrobium aceti. Next base: position 5,904 of record QUFP01000062.1, on the reverse strand, counting down.
CAGATTTGCTTTTTGCAGCATTACATAACGAAGCATTCCCCAAATAGTAGTCTGCTCTGGAACCATTTTTGACAACACATAATAGCTCTCTTTTCCTCTGCTGTTCTCAATTCCAGCAAACGAAAGCCCCTGATCTGTTCCAAACGTATATGGTTCCAACGGTGTTAATTGAATCTTGTACACTTTTGTTTTCAATTCTTCTCCCATCAATAGCTGCCCTCCTCACTCAAAAATTTCTTGTATCTTAATACAGCTTCTAACAGATGCAATCTATTATCTTTTATCGTTGAGTGATTGTTTTGTTTTTTCCATTTTTCCTCGTACTTAGCATACTCAATCTCCCACTGAATATCTGAAGTTCCATTCTCCGGCACAAGACATCTTTCATTCAAATATTCCTTAATCAAGTCATTTTGCTCTGCAATCTTCTTCCACTCTGCCTTAAATTCACTCTCACTTATTTGGGTATTGCACATCAATTCATCCCACTTATCAAAGGCCTCCCTGATTCCTTTTATTATATATTGGTAATGGTTATCAGCGATATCCCTGACATACGGACTATATTGAGTCTGATTAATGTTATCAAATAAATTTAGCCATGCTCCAATAAATGCTTCTCGATTTATCTTCTCTTGCTGTGCCAAAGTCTGAAGAGTTTCAAATACTGGCCGATATGTATTGATCGCAAAAACAATAGAATTGATTGTTTTTGTATCGTTGTACGGTTCCTCGATAAAAGCCTTCACAAGACCTCGTTCCTCATTACTCAATTCAAATTTGATTGTCTGTCCGCTATGTTTTGTCAGCTGAACCGACATACTGTCTTTTCGAATCCCCGCTGTCTTTTTTGCATCATCCAGCAAACTTCTTGCTTTTGCCAATGCCTCATACAGTGGAAACTTATAATACTGCATTGCAATGCCAAAAGATAAAGTTGGAACTCCTGTCTTTAGATCCTCTTTTTTATCGTGATTTATTTCTTTGTTAATTGTATTTCTGAAACACTTCTGAATATCATAGCAAAGTTCAAAAATACTTTTCCCTTCCTTATTTTCTAATGGAGCCAAAAACAGCAGATCATCTCCTCCGGCGTAGATCGTCATTCCGCTAAATTCGTTAATCAGCTGCGCAGCCTGTTCCGTATAATGCAAGCATGCCTGCGAAAACTTCTCTAACGTTTTATCAGCTGGATTAGATGGATCCTGTACTAGCTTTTCCAACGTTTTTCCCATAGAATCACCATCAGCTGCCACGAAAGCATAATACTTTCTTTTCTTCATATTTCCTGCAGTTTCTTCACCACACTTTGCAATCGTCTCAATACTGCTCAAATTTTTTCCATTTTCGCCTAACGTCTCATCCGCTTCTCTTTCCTTAAAAAACTTACTTTCTCTTACAAACCTGTTGGATCCATTTGTATCACCTGCAAACAATATGCGAAGTGGGTTGTATGATGATGCATTTGGATATGTTCTCATCAATTCCATCTCATCTAAATATGGTGAAATTTCTTTGATAATGTTCCCTTTCACTTCTGATTCATCCAGAAACATGTAATGAACCTGCAGATAACTTTGGAAAAAATCGTCTTTTTTATCACCTTCCCCTATCGCATCATACACGATCTGTCCAATATTATGTTTCACTCTAATTGTTATCTCTTCCAATTTTCCAAGCAGTGGTTCTTCAGGCATAGTCGTATAAAAAATAATTCTATCATGATATTTTCCAACTGCACCTGCCTTCTTTGCTTCGTTTCTATCATAGTAAGGCGAATACATTTTTCCTATGTAATGCTCTGCACTCAATATTTGTTCGTCAATTTCATTGCACAACTGCCCTGTCATATCAGAAAACATACTGCTGGCAAACCACATCGCTGCCGGAGAGCTTGCTTCCAGCAAGGTATCATAAATCGGACCAATTGTAATTCCGACATATCTTCCATCACTCATTTGCATCCTCCTTTATTTGCACTTCTTGGATTATTTTAGCATTTCTTACTCTTGTTACTTCTGTCCGTAGATCACCATTATAATAATCAACATACTCTTTAAGAAAAGTCTGAATATCAAATGCCTTACCTGTTGCATTATCTATTAACTGTTCCTTGCTTGGCGTTGATATTGTCCCACTTTCCCAACGGCTTGAGAATTTAAATGTTCTTCCATATATTTTTTCTGGTATTTTTTTTGCTGCTATGAAAACAACATTTTTGATGATCTTAAAGTAAATCGGAGACGGCACGCGTTCTAATTCTTCGCTAGTATCCGCAATTGTTACTTGAACTTTGTCATTTTCATCTCTTCCTAACAAATACCATCTATTATTTTTATTATTTTTATAATATCCTATTTTAAATTCAGTTTGAATCGCAGTTCCCAAAAGAGCCCTAACATACATAGGATCATGCTCATTATCAATTTCTGTACTCTGAGCTGTTCTTGCAATGTCTCTGATTGCATCACAATATTCATGATTTGTTCTAACAGATACACCCCTGTTACCTTTCACCCAGTACACTTTAGTTGCACTCTCTAATATCGTCTGGCAGTTTGACAGTGAAGCCAAATGTCTTTCATCCGCACTTTTTATAATTCGATCTGGATGCATAATTGCCGGCGCTATTTTATTTTGTTTCATCCACTTTTTTTCATTTCCCAATCCATAATTATTGTGCATATAATCATAAATGTATGATCTGGCATATTTCCCGTTCACGTTATAGCCCGACTTCATAATTCCATAAAATAATTTAATTTCATCAAACATATCTTTATAAATGTTCTTTAGGCGATCTTCTACATCTCCTTCAAGTGCATTAAATTTCATATAATAGCAACTTTTTGCCTCCACCGATTCTTCCAATTGCTTTGCTATTTTTCTGATTTCATTATAAGATATTCTTCCATTATTATCTGTTTTAACAGAACCAGTTACTATGAAACTGCCAAAGCCCTTTCCCTGCATCATTCCAAAATTTGTTACAATAAAGAACTCCTCCAAACATTTTTTTATTGTCTCTCGCAGTGTTTTATTAAAACATACAATCGTCAACTCAGCAGTAACAAACACACCCCTTAACTTTTCTTCATCATTATTTCTTCCTGAATTTGCAAAAAATGGCGCATATCGTGATTTTCCTCCGTCTTCCATTGAAAACTCATTTACTTTCGTTGCAATAATTCTCATTTTATAATTTAGTGCATCATTTAATTTAACATCCTGAAAATATTCCGAATGCTTCTCTTTTAATTTTTTTAAGGCTTCTTCATTTGTAAGCTGACTATTTGCGACCAAATTTTTTATCATCTTTTTTATCAAAAAGCGATCGAACTTTGGTTTTACCTCACTTGCACGCAATACAGCACCTGTTTCCCGCGCCTGAAAATGAATCATCGGTGACTGCGATTCTAATGTCGCTGTAAGCTTTATACCATTTTCCATCACATTGCTACACATACTCTGCCTCCTAACTTTTACCTAGTAAACTAATTTCTATTATTGTACACTTGTGTGACTATTTTATCAATATTTTTTTTATGTATTCCATGCATTTTTGTGCATTTTTCACATTTTCTTTGTCTTGTTTTATCAACTTTTACAATTAACAAAAAAAGACAAAGCAGCTCTGTCTCAAGAACCACTTTGTCATTCTTATTTTCAATCCATCATTCTTTGCAACCATGCTGCTCGCTCTTCAATTTTCATCTGCTGTTTTAATAGATCATAAAGCTCCGTCCCCTGATCCTGGGTTGAAAATTCATGCAACATCAAAATTGTGTTAAAACGTTTCCACCGTTTTCTGCGTTTTTCCTTCGTAGGTACATCCTCTTTATCATCAAAAGTATCCTCAGTTAACTCCATCATGAATTTTTCAATACCTGTCTTCTGCGCTGCAACTACTGACAGCATGTATCCATATTCTAACAAAAACGGCCTTACAACACTCTCATTAATCCACTCTGTTCTTCCAGTTAATGCCATCATGGAATAATTCGTTATACCATGTATTGTTCCATAATCCGCCCATCTCGGATAAAGTGCCTTAAGTAGCAGAGTTTGTCTCATCTCATCATCTCTGCAAGTTGCATCAGATGGATCGGCAAATAAAAGCGAATATAACAATTCTTCCTGCTCCCCATGCTGCTTCCATTCACCTTCTTGAATCATCTGTGACAGCTCATCATTGCGAATCAGACAGTGCAGATGCATTCTATCCTCACAAGACACCACTGGCTTTATTTTATTTTCAAAGCTATGTCCCAGATTACAATTTAAAATATCTGTCAGAAATTCTGCTTGGTGTCTCAGCTGTTCTGTTGCTATTTTTCCATCAAGATATTCACTTGTCATTTTTCTAAAATCGGTAACAGAAGCTGCTCTCGCAGATTTTACTCCAAGCTGCTCCGCACACAAAATAAAGCCATTTGCATCCTGCGGCAGGAAAGCCAATGCAATTCTTCGTCCATAATCATTTATCTTTTTAATCTGAGCAATTTCAGGATACTTTGTATTTACAGTATTTATAAACAGCATTCCAATTTCTTCCATATATACATGTAATTCTATAGAAGAAATTTCAAGTTCATACTGCTCCTCATTGTTTATTTTGATCACATAAGTAAGCCTCTGATCCTCACGCTGCGGATAATGATATTCTTTGAAACATTTTCCATTACGAAACAGCATTCTTGCATAATTACTAAAATACTGATCTGCCATAAAACAATCGCGCATCATCTGCGCATGGCCTTCATTCCAAATTGTCTGCTTGTCAACTGATTCAACCCATCCTGCCTTGATTACACAATCAAAGAGAGTAGACTCATTTTCTTTTTGCATTACAAAAGGCCATACAAATGACGTAATGCTATATCCATTTAAATTCACATTTTCTGTAAACATGAAACCTCCAATCATTTTATTTTGATACTCAGTGGGTGGAACTCCATTGCTACAAGATTGTACTTTTTTAAACAGAACACTTAGGAACCTTGTATCAATGCCCTTTCGGGCTGGAACTCCATTTCTACAATTCACAGTTTGGAACGTCAGATAGAATTGAATCGCTTGTATCAATGCCCTTTCGGGTTGGAACTCCATTTCTACGGAGAGAAGTTGACACTAAAGGATGAGAATGTAATTAAGTATCAATGCCCTTTCGGGCTGGAACTCCATTTTTACGAAACTAACAATAAGATGTTTACTATTTGGATAGATGATGTATCAATGCCCTTTCGGGCTGGAACTCCATTTCTACAAAAAGATGGCAAATATTGTTATAGGCATATTAGGGGTTGTATCAATGCCCTCTCGGGCTAGTACTCCATTTCTACTGGAAAATTTATAAGGGTAGTATTGCACCACAGGACTACGTATCAATGCCCTCTCGGGCTAGTACTCCATTTCTACGTCATTGCACTGTTGACCCTAATAGGGTCAACAATAGCAGGTATCAATGCCCTCTCGGGCTAGTACTCCATTTCTACGGTACCCCTTCAAAAACCTAGGTTTTATGCGGTTTCTGAAGCCTGTTTTTGCAGGTATTTATCAGAATATTCTGACAATGACCATTTTTTGTGCATGTTAACAATTTGGACATATTTTATTGTCACTAACACTACTTAAGTCGTTCTCAGTATAACACGCATTTTGCAGTTTGTCACCTATTATTTTTATCTTATCACTCCTTGCTTAAATCTATTGTTACAGTTCATGCATTATGCTATGAAAGCCCTCCGGTGCAATGGTTTCGTCGCCGAACCAAACTCCGCAGGCTCCTTTTATGTTCTTTCTTATTATACATTACTTTGAAAGACCTGCTTCAAGTGTCCGGCTCGTGAAATCCATTCACCTTCGGGCTTTGCCGCAATATTGGCTTATCCATGAACTGTAACA
>QUFP01000061.1 GCA_003478935.1 Firmicutes bacterium AF25-13AC | reverse complement strand
CGTATTCCGCCTTCACCATTCAGATAGGCAGTAACGAGTGCCTTCTTTTGTTCAAAACTATATTTAATCATAAAAGCAACCTCCCAAGTGTTAGATTCTTGGTCTAACTTTTGGGGGTCGGCTCAATATGTAAGGCATAGCCATAGGCTGTGAATAGGAAGCTGTCACTTGGGTATTCGTCTACTGTGCAGAGCTTGTCCATTTCTTGCTGCGATAAGGCGCTGAACTCGATTTCCCGGTTCCGCTGGCGGCCCAAATCCCGCAGGTGGGTTCTGGCCTCGTTGCGGAGAACGGTTTTGCAGAAAGCGTCAAACCGGCAGCGTTCTCCATAACCATCAGGAGTGTACTTCATCTTCTCACCCCCGATCTGCGGGAGAGTGAGAGGCCGGGGCCGGTTGCGTCGCCCCCTGTTGGATACAGGCTTTTTTAAGAAATTATGCTTTGGAAAAACAGGGTATATCAGCATGGCGGCTTTATGGGCGTGTCAAAAGGGCTGCTGTACGACGGCTTTTTTTCTTTGCCGTCGCCCGGCAGTTGAAACAATACTGTTTATTTGATTTCCAATGAAATGGTTAGTGTATCATTTTCAATTTTAGCGAACACATTGCCGCCGAGCTTGTCAGTTAATAGTTTTACCACAGCAAGCCCCACTCCTGTACCGCTATTATGCCTTGATTTGTCCCCGGTATAAAATCTTTCAAATAGTCGGTTTGGGTCTATTTCCACCTTACTATCAATGGGATTTTCAATGATAAAAATAGCACTCTTTTCTTTGCCTTGCTTCAAATCAATTTTAATCGAGCCAGAGGAATATCGAATAGCATTTATAATAAGATTTTGAAAAATACGTTCTACCATACCATAGTCCGAATGGAGATAAACGGAATGATCTGGCAGACCAATTACAGGAGATATGCCTTTTGCTTCCAATGCTGGGGCGTTCTCTGTGATAAGATTTATCAGCAAATTTGTTAAGTTGAAATCTTCACGCACAGGAGTTACTTCTTTTGCGTCTATTACAGAAAGATCGTAAAAGGTTTGTATCAGCTCTTTCATTCTTTCTGCTTTATTAAAAATGGTTTCTATACGCTGTGTTTGACCTGCTGATAAATTCTCCTTTTTTAATAATTGTACATGGCCAAGTATTACCGTCAGAGGGGTACGCAAGTCATGTGAAATATTAACAATGGACTCTTTCAAATACATTTCGTGCCGTAATGTGCTTGCAATGGACTGTCTTTGCTTTTCATTATACTGGTTTAATACTGCGGCCAGTTGTTCTATATCTTTATCAACAAGAGAGATGTCCAGCATCTTTTCCGATTTTCCAGTTGTAAGATCGGTCATTTGTTTCGATAGGTTACGGATTTGTCTTTTGATTTGCACATATTTGAAAAGCACTACTATCAAGACTGCGATAACTAAAATTAACAATAGCTTTATTCCAGACACCTCCCTCCTTGTTATTTGAGTTCACATTTGCGAAAGCTAATCCATGAAAAGGTTATCAAAGCAACTATCCAAACAACGCCAACTAAAATGGCCCATGGCAAAAAATAGGTCACAGAAAAAACCGCTTCCCGTATCTGATAGGTTGCCAAAAATGCAACAGGAAGATCGAACATCATTCCATACCCAAGATAAAGGCTAAGAACAAAAGTGACTAAAGCGGTAACAGCTATTGCTCTTGCAGAGCTTCTTAACCAAAAAACAATCCAGATTGCAATAAGAAAAGTCGCACTGTTCAAAAGCAGAGAATATAAAATCGCCTTACTGACCTTATAACAAAGGTTGCCTGCTTCGGTAATACCAAAGCGGACACTTTCTCTTATACAACCAGCCACAGGATAAACAAGAGCCATGATATTAAATGCAATTAAGTATGAGATTACTTTAGCAAAGAAAATGGTTTTTCTCGAATGTCCTGCATTGACCTCAAGATCAATCGTCCGACTGGAAAATTCCTGTCCTAAAATCAGAGCTAAAATACTGGATATAATAATCAGGAGAAAGGTTGAATCGTAAACCATTCCATTAAAAATATCTGCGAGGGATGTAGCAGCCCCACCCATAGGCCCCATAGCTTCCGGGACATAAGTATCTGCGGTAAAAAAACCAATCAAAAATATCCCTATTAAACCGCACCAATAAAAGATATTATGTGATAATTGATATTTTTCCATTTTCAGTAAGTTGTTCATTCCCACACCTCCTTGTTATTTCAAATCCGAGCGTCGGAACCACAGATAAGTACCTAAGCATAATGCCAGTACCCATAAAAAATCTGAAAACATGAATTGCCCGCCGGATATGTTGGATTGTTGCAATGCCATAAGCCGAAGCTGGCCCATAGGCAATATTTGTGAGATAAGCTGCGCTTGATCTCCATTCATCAAAAAGACCATTAAGAAAAAGAGTACCATCGGCACAGCCATACTCTTTCCTATATCACGGAAAATGAAGGCAAAGAAAAAAGGTAATAGGCACATTGCAAATTGCGAAGCAATCACCATTACAACTATGCCGATGCTTGCCAATGCTCCTTTAGTGACAAACGTACCAATTATGCTATGTAACAACAGTGGAAAAGACAGGATAACCATGCAGGCGATTTGATGAACTACCAGCTTCGCAAATAGTATCTTTCCGCGTCGATGTCCGGCATTGATATATGATTGTAATGTTCTTCTGCCAAAATCATTTCCAACAAACATGGCAGAAAAGATGATTGTGAGGAAATATAGGATTGGCATATTGTATATCGAAGCAAAGAAAAGGTTGGATGTTTCCCCAACGCTATCCAGTAACAACACACTACTTAAAAGGAGATTAAACAATCCTATCCCCCAAAAATACCAGCTATGGAACAGCTTATAAAATTCAGCTTTTAGGAGATTTGACATTTGCTGTCCCTCCTATTTTGCTTAAAAAGTAATCTTCTAATGTATCACCGGCCACAGAAAGACCTGTAACGAGAATATGTGCATCTGACAAAGCAGCAGCCACTTTTTCCATATCATCGAGATAATCATATAGGCGAATCATGCCATCTGGCATCAGCTTAAAACTATCTGTGTGTAGCGTTTCTTCCAAAACGATCAGAGCTTTTTGTGGATCAGTTGCCTTTATTGCGATATGCCGTTTGCAACGATCATTTAGTTCTCGATCTGATATTTCTTCGATAATTTTGCCTTTGTCTATTAAAATAAACTCTGATGCTGTCTGATACAGTTCCTCTAAGATATGGCTGGATACCAATATTGTCATTCCGTATTCCTTATTCAAGGACTTTAGCAAATTACGAATTTCCACAATTCCAGCAGGATCAAGCCCATTGATCGGTTCATCCAAAATAAGAAATTCTGGTGTATTTAATAGTGCGATTGCAATACCCAATCGCTGTCGCATCCCCAGCGAAAAATTACGGACAGCTTTTTTCCCGGTATCTTTCAGACCTACCATGTCTAAAGTTTTTTGGATAACTGCTTTGTCAGGGATACCACGTTGGATACGCTGTATCTCCATATTTTGATAAGCGGTCATTGTCGGAAAAAGCGCAGGTGTTTCGATCATGCAACCGATCCGCTTTCTCTGTTCCTGCAATTCCTTTTCGACGGTTTTCCCCCACAACGATAAGGTGCCGCTTGTCGGAAACGCTAATCCTGTAACCAATCTCAAAAAGGTGGTCTTTCCTGCTCCATTTTGGCCTATGAAGCCATAAATTTTCCCTTTTTCAATTTTCAAATCAATATGATCTAAGGCAATTGTGTGCCGGTATTCTTTTGTTAAGTCATGTGCTTCCAAAATAACAGAACTCATGTTGTCATCCTCCTTTACATTTTAGTGTAAGGGGAAATCATAAAGAATTTCTTAATTTCTATTTGGAAACCATAAAAAAAGCATAAAGCCAAGAGCTTACCCCTCGGCTTTATGCAAACGGTATCCAATGCCCCACACAGTATCTATAAACTCTTTATCCGGGCAAATGGCTTTCATCTTGTTTCGCAAGTTGCTAATATGGACATTCAAGGTGTTGTCCTCGCTGATATACTCTGTATTCCAAACACTTTGAAACAAATTCGCCTTTGAGAAGATCTTGTCCGGGTATTTCATAAGCAATTCCAGTATAGCAAATTCTTTCGCAGTTAAAGGTAACTCCGCCCCTTGTAGCATAGCTCTGTTACCGTCTAAATCTAAAACCAAATCATTGCACTTCAAAGATGACGGCGTGCTGTTTTGAAATTGAATCCGGCGTAAGTTGCTTTCAATTCTGGCGAGAACTTCTTCCATATCGAAAGGTTTTGTAATGTAATCATCCGCACCAAGCCGCAACAAATCAATCTTGTTCTGTGTTGTTTCCTTTGCTGAAATTACTATGACAGGAACCGTTGAGAATTTACGAATATCCGCAAGTATAGTATCACCACTCCGATAAGGCAGCATTATATCAAGCAGAATAAGATCAATCTGATGTTCTTGTATGCAGTCTAACACATGAAGCCCATCATACTGACAAAGCACCTCATATCCATTTCCCTGTAAAAAATCAGCCAGCAATTTGCTGATCTCTAAATCATCCTCAACAATCAAAATTTTCATATTGTTCTATGTTCACCTGCCTTATGTCAGTATTGCACTACACTTTTTATCTCTAATAGATTTAATTATATTTCTTTTCAGGAGAGAATACAAGGCGTAAAATATGAATTATTAGATGTTAGAAGAACACATTTCTATTGCTGGGTACACTGGAAATATGAAACCAAAAGCCAGCAAAAGCCCCTCCTGTCTACGCATTTAGGGGGCAAAAAGCCCACGGAAATCAAGGCTTTTCGGCGGTGGTCAATGGGGTGGCAGAATGATTTATCAAATACCCGCCGGAACGGGCTTTGAAATGCGTAGGAAAATCTTTCCGGCGCTGGTTTTCCCGCCGGTTCTGTGGTATGCTGGAATAAGACAAAAAACGACAGGAGTTGACACGATGGCCGAACAGGAAATGTTACTGGACACAGCTACCATCAGGGCCGCCGTCGCCGGCGAGAAATGGGCCAAAGAAAAGGTGATCGAACACTACACCCCCATGATCGACGAGCTGGCCGTTAATGAGGATATGAAGCAGCACTTGATTATGAAGCTGCTGGAAGAACTGCCAAACTTCCCGATGGGGCAGGCATAAGAAACAAAGCGCCGGACGCAGAGGCATACAGCCCCCGCGCCCGCGCTTTGCATTGTAAGAAAAGAGTAGCGCAGCACGGTCAACTATGACCGTCTGCGCTATTCCTGTTGTTTCAGCTTCATATCCCTGCGGATCGTGTCTTTGGCTGCTTTGAATAGATCGGTAAGTATGCGTATCTCGTAGTCGTCGCAATCCTCCAAAAGCATTTGAACCTCATGGGAGAAAACTTCCTTGGAGTGGATCACGCTGTCGCACAGAAATTCATCCACCGAAACAGACAGGACGTTTGCCAGCGCAACCGCCATCGGCAAGCTCAACTTGGAATGGCCGTTTTCAATGTTGCTCAAATTGTAAGAGTACCTGGCACTGCGTCTTACATAATTAAATATTATGATTTTTGGGGACACATATTAAACCAGCAGGGACACTTTAAAAGCCAACGTTCCTGTCACCATGGCTTCTAGAAGCGACAGCAACTTCATAGCCTGCATCAATCATATGTTTTTTCAATATATCCTGAATGTCAATATCATCTTCGACAATTAAAATCTTCTGCATTGTTCCACCTCCAATTTATAAAATAACATAGTTTTTTGAATTTCTGATGAAGTGCATTATTTCCCTTATGTTTAAGAAACGTCCATCCAACAACAAGAGTTTTTTTGTATCTTGTTTTTACAGAGTATATTATAAATTTTTTACTCGATCAATGAGCCATGTTTCTGTAAAGCAAATCGCCACTATAGAAAAGGGGAAAATGCTTTATTCCAGCTGTCCGCCAGAAATGCGTGACACCCTGTTGCATCACACCCAAGAAACGGTGAAAGAACTGACAGAGTTGTCCAAAGAATTTGAAACAAATTGAGCCAGTGAGTGAAATTTAACGATTCTCTCACTGGTTCTTTTCATTTTCAGAGAAAAGAGGCAAGCAATACGAGTCTTCAGTAAAGAACAATTTTTGTAATGCTGTCCAGTATTCTTGAATAATATGCAAAAATCAGCTTGTAAGATGCAAAAAGATCTATTGATAGATTCCAAGAATGCTTACATTTTTTACATCAATATATCAATCCGATTGCCATTAGCATTTACTCTGAACTTTCCTGAATTAAAAAAAATCTTGCTTCTTCCCACATTCTCCACAGTGATGATATACTTTTATCGAATGTAAACTCATTAAATTTCTTCATCCATCTTGGAAGTTATTTTTACAATTCTTTGTATATTCTTGCTCCGTTGTTTGTAGACCGATGCGATGCTTTATTCTTTCGATCTCTTAATCCATTTATCCGAATGTCATCAAGTTCTTCTTTTGTTAAGCATCCAGACTGATATAACCTCAGATACTCTTTTGAAATATCCGAATTAAAAATTAGTACATCATCAGAGCCTATGGTAACATCTACACCCCTATGATAAAGTTGTGCTATCGGATGATGTGCCATATCAGATACGCGACCCAAAAGTACATTACTTGAAGGTGTAATATTCAATCGAATATTATTTTCAATCAGATACTCTATGACATTTTCATCTTGTACAGCCGCTATTCCATGTTGCACTTCATTAAGGTGAAGAAGTTCAACTGCAGTAATTATATCCTTCGCAGTACCCCATTCGCCCACATGAGCTTTTAACACAAGTCCGTTTTCAGCAGCTTTATCATAAATTGGGATGAAATTCGCTATCGACTGTGCCAATTCATCTCCATAAAGATCAATCGAATAAAATTCCTTATGTCCCCAAAAATGAGATAAACAATTCATCAAATAGTCAACCGAACAATGTCTTGATAATCCAATTTGTAAACGTAATTCGATCTCAGGAGCTATCCTAGCATTTGCTCCTGAAAACAAAAAATCATTTTTTCAATGTCATTATCAAAAAACTCGCCAAGGCCCCATACATCTTCTCCTATTTCCAACACTGTTACTCCGTCGAATTTTGCTTGTGCAAATGTTGCCTCAATTAATAATTTTCTTCCTTCCGGGCTATTAAAATGATTTCCAATATATTTACTGCTCCATGAATCCATTTCACCCATAGATTTCAACGGAGTTGTTATGGATTTGATTTTATATCCAGTCTTATTGAATATATACTCTCTACTACCACCAAGCACAAAATGGTTATGCAAATCCGCTTTGGGGAACTTTCTTATTTTTTCTAAATCCTGACTATTAAGTGCTTCTATAAAGGTCATAGCAATTTTCCTCCCAAAAAGAAGGTACTCGCATATTTAGGCATAAATTTTTTCCTTCTTTTCTGCTATTTTTAAGATATACATTAAAAAAGGAATTTGCAACCTCATCTTTAGTTATAAATAAACACGTACCTTGACTTCTCTCAAATACTTTTGTGAAGACGCTCCTGATTATCACATCATTGTCGCAGGAAGCTTGCTTGGTGTTGCCATTAACAGAGCACAATTTTCTTCTAGTCTCTTCATTCTATCGTTTTTTCGCATATCTGTCTAGCGTTTATCCTGTGAAATACAAAAATCGGCGGTAAGATGCAAATGCCTATGTATCACATAATGCTTCCCACAAGTGTTGATACGGCGCCTATCAGTGCATTTAAAAACATAATTGCTCTGGCTTTTTTGTTTGTAACCAAAAAGTTTATGCTTTCTGTAATGACTTCTTTTAATTTCTGGCTTATGGAATATTGTGAATGCTCATTATCATCAACTGAAATCTCTTTCAAGCCGAATGCAAAGCCCATCGCAATTAGTCCAAAGAAAATATCAATTTCATAGGCTCTTTTATATCCCAACCACAAGGTCAAGCCTGCGCATAGCGTAGCCAATGAACTGGTGATTCGATACAACATCATCTCAGTTGATGCAAATTTATTGTAATCATTCTCGCTATTCACTGACTTTAAACTATCATATGCCAAGGCCTCGCGTGTTCCTGATTCGATGTCGTAAGAGTGCCTGGTACTCTTACTCTTAGTCCTGCTTCTTTTCATTACAAATCACCTTGCTGTCTACGCTTAGCACAACTCAAGACTTTTTACTTATTTCTTGTCCTTGCTAATATAGCCAACAACCGCTATAATAAATCCTATTAGAATCAATGCAATTGCAATCCACATAAGAACATACATTGATTTCATAAAACCACACCACATAAATAAAAAAATTGCCAAAAGCATTAAACTATTTCCAAACATAATATTTTTCATAATGATACCTCCACAAATTCCAATTTCTTACTCCCATAATATCACACTTTTCCCTCAATTACATCTATCTATTTCCATTACATCACATTTTTCTGCGCAAAAAAGAACCTAGAAGGATAATCCTTCCAGGTTCTTGTGAGGGGCGGACACTTTTTTTACCTGAATTAAGAACCGCCAAAGGGACAGGGATTCCGGCTCTTTTATTGGGTACACTGGCTCAATTAGTGTCCCTGTGGTATTTCGATATGATAACAGCTTTTATTACAAAATGATATAGCAAGAACTTGCTGCCAAGCACTCTTACAATGGTCATTCTATGGCTGAAAATTGTAAGAGTACCTGGCACTGCGTCCAAGAAAATCTGCCAGAGAAAGCAAAAAGCATTAGTGCTAACTTCTATCTTTTAGTAAACAACAGATCCCCCATCTTCCAGCATATCATAGTTAGAAACACCGTACGCTGTTAATTGACCACGCATCGTAAATCGTGTAACTGATGCATGAGCAACATTATCCATATGTGTCAGATAAAGTTTTGCCTCTGGTGCTGCCAGCGAAACATTCCATACATCCTCAGAACCCATAATCAGACGGCCATTTTCCTTTGTTTCAGCAGCACAACAATTCAAAGCTATAACCTCTGGTTTAAATTCATTGATTGCCTTCTGTACTCCGTAATACCATACTGTATCACCAGCAAGATAAAACGTTTTCTCTGTCTCAGCAGAAAACATGACTCCCATAGCCTCACCACAATTCTTATAAGTACCATGTTGCGCCGGAATCCTGGTTATTTTTACATTACCCACTTTCAATCCGGTCAGCGGAAGCACAGTAATTCTAGAAAATCCGGATTTTTCCAGTACAGCGGCATCTTCTTCATTTTGACAATAGATCTGGATTTTTTTATCTAAAGGGGCACCTACAGTACCATCGATAGGCGAAATATCAATATGATCCGGATGTAAATGTGTCACAATGACTGCATCAACGTCTGCCATAATCTGTTCAACCGAAAGTGGAAGATCATAGAATGGCATGGGCTGGTTTTCTTTCACTGGATCAGGAATATGATAAGGCATTCCTGGGATATCCACAAAAGACAGCGTATGCTTTGGTGCCAGCCATGGATCGATCAAAAACGTTGTTCCTGCATATTCCAAACGATTAGTTGCATTGCGAATTTGTGTTAGTTTCATATGAGTATCTCCTCTTCTATTTTTATTATCTATTCTTAGTTGCTTTTGCTTAATTCATTATAATAGCTTTCTGTTTTTCAAAAAAGAAAAAAAACATTCCTTGCCGCAACCATATAGTTGCTGTATACTAAAATTATAGGAGGAGGTGCCCATGAATCAAAAACAAATGCAATATTTCGTGACTGTCTATGAAACACAAAATATACAAGTGGCGGCTGATCAGTTATTTGTCACACGACAGGGTGTCAGCAAAGTGATCCGTTTACTGGAAACCGAACTCGGTCAGGCACTTTTCACCCGTAGCAGCAAAGGTGTTACGCCAACAGATTATGCCGTTGCGCTTTTGCCTCATGCCAGACAATTTTTAGAAGCATGTACCGCTATCAGCGGGCTTCATACTCTCGCCGCACAATCACATAGCGTTGTAACCATTTATGCCATTGATCATATTCTAGCCTTCTTGGGGGCCGATTTTGTTATACAGTTTCATCAGAAATATCCACAAATTATTTTAAACGTGGTCGATACCACAGATGATGCCGCTCTTTCAGCATTATCTGCTCAGCAATGCAATTTTGCGATTGTGACTGGGCCATTCGAACAAACACAGTTTCAAGCTGATCCGTTGTTTTACAGCAGATACAGTGTGATAATGAATCAGCAGCATCCATTGGCAAATAAAAGGCACATAACCTTTGCTGATCTCGACGGACAAACCATTGTCAGCAAAGGTCGTGCCTATTCATGTTTCAGAAATATGATTGACAAATATGTTCTCGGATTAAACCGCAAAATCCATATTCTTGTTGAAACTACGGATGAGTCTGTAATCCGCGATTTATTGATAAAAAACAAAGCAATTTATCTCGGCTATGATTATATGAATACATTATGGTCGCATCCCGAGGTTATAAGTCGACCTTTGGTTGATTCCGGTCATGAAGGCAATACAATCTATCTGCTCTCAAACTCACAGCTGCGCATGACTAAGGTGAACCGCTACTTTCGTGAATTCCTACTGGCATGGATTGCTTCTTAGAAGGAAATTGACTCTTTCACTTCTGTTTGATTCTAAGTCAATATATTTATTAATGACTATTAACGATAAAATTGATTTTGTGATAAAAACCGATCTCTAGACATTACATTTTGCAACTAAAATTTGAAGGATGTAGTTATATATAGGCTACAAAAGTCAAAGTACCTTTTCAGGCCATATTCAATAAGTAAAATATCAATAATTTATTAATCGTTTTTTTCAAAAAAGCAAAAAAATAGAACGTATAGTTAATTTCCATACGCTCTATCTCACATTTCATATTAAATTTTTGAATTCTACAATTTCTGCCTAACGGTTTCTTTTTCCTGTATTCTCTGTCCCTCGGATGTCCTCATGATAGAAATAATCCACAATCACCGGATGTCCCTGCGGGACTCTGCCATAAGGCATTTCATTATCCACAAAGGGACAATCATACTTCTTAGCCATTTCCTCAGCTTTTACTTCAAGCGCTTCAAAGTAGCTGCGGTTATGCTTGTTATAGATCTCATCGTAAAGCGGTACAAGATCAGGATATTTTCCAGCGATATAATCCATAATTGTCTTTTTGAAACCGCCTCGAAGATTGAGATTTTCGAGCCAGAACAGATCGCATTGATCCTTTACCCGCTCAAAGATTGTTTCAAAATCCGTGATACCGGGGAATACCGGGGATACGAAACAGACTGTACGGATACCAGCTTCATATACCTGCTTCATAGCAGCGATACGCCGCTCAATGCTCGAAGCAGAATCCATATCGTTCTTGAAATTTTCATCCAATGTGTTGATTGACCATGAAACGGTTACTCGTCTAAGCTTCTTCAACAGATCAATATCCCGTACCACAAGATCAGACTTTGTGCAGATTAGAATATCTGCGTCACTGCCAATCAGCTGTTCCAGAAGTTTTCTGGTATTCCCGAATTGCTCCTCCTGTGGATTGTAGCCATCCGTCACAGAACCGATGACCACACGCTGTCCGGCATATTTCTTCGGATTCTTAATTTCCGGCCAATGCTTCACATCAAGGAAAGTGCCCCATTCCTCCTTGTGTCCGGTAAAGCGCTTCATAAAAGAAGCATAACAATACTTGCAGGCATGTGTACAGCCTACATAGGGATTGACCGAGTAACCGCCTACAGGCAGACTGGACTTGGTCATGATGTTCTTTGTTTCTACCTCATTAATGAGGATTCCATTGATTACTTCTGCCATAATCTCTGTACCTCCAACACTTTATTGAATTCTTCCGGCATTTCCTGAATCATATTTTCATCCCCTATGATTGGGACAAGGTCTTCCTTCATAAACACTGGAATGCCTAGTGCGTGTGCCTGATTCGTCAGAGACCATGCCCACTCCGGCTCCGTATGAACCTTCCTGCTCTGAACTCCGGTCATGGTGCCGACAACGATCCAATTGATTCCGGAAAGGTCAACTGTGCCGGGATCATCGAATAACGGCTCAAAGGTAACATGGTAATGTTTTGCTCTGACGTTTTTCCGAAGGGCGTCGATACGCCACCGTTCTGCTTTCCTCGTCACCGTAACGCCAAACCATGCGTTTTCCAGATCGGTATCAAAATCCAGCAAATCAGGTCGCTTGGTAAGGAACAGGAACTGATGCTGTGGATTTTCACGAATCTTTGCAAATACCTCGTCTCTCCATTCCGGCTTCCATCCGGAGAGATCGCTCATCCCGGTAAGAAGAAAGTTCTGCGGACGTTTCTTTTCTATCATCTTGAGCTTACCCTGAAAGAATTCAGGGTAAGTGAAGTCATCAATCATATGCCAGCGTTTCACATTGTTGCGGGCATAGCAATATGCACACCCCACTGTACAGCCGATGACGATATTCATGTTTTGAATCTGATCTTTGATACAAATACTCATGACTTCTGCCACTCCTCAAGATTCTTTCTGATACGGTCGAGGCATTCCTCAAACCGGGTAATTTCTTCCTCTGAAAAACCTTTGTAGTAAATACTGCCCATCTCATCAGATACAGAATCGTACTCGTCCTTTAAGGCATGTGCTTTCTCAGTCAGAAACAGGAGTGTTTTCCTTTTGTCCGTTTCTGACTGAACGCGCCTTATCAGCCCTTGATTTTCCATTCTTTCCAACATCGTAGTAAGAGAAGTTATCGCTAATCCACATTTGATCGAGAGTGACCTGATCGTGATTCCATCCTCCTGCCACAGCACATATAGAATGCGCCCCTGAGCTCCATTGAACGCATCAATATTCTTTTCACTGAGAATCTTCTCAAAAATACGATCTCCCAATTGTTTTATTTTGGTGACAAGAAATCCTCCATTCATTTCCATATAAAAACTCCTATATAGTATTTTTTCATATAATACTATATAGGAGCATTATTGTCAACAGCCCGGGGGACAGGGACTGAGCCAGTAGGGACACTTTGAAAGCCACCGTACCTGTCACCATGGCTTCATCCTCCAAGCCCACCATCTTCAGAAGTTGAGGAATGGTATCGAATGATCGTAGTCCCAACACACGATACTGTTCCTTTAAGTTTCCGGTGGCCGACATATCCAGATAGATAGCCGGTGTTTCAATCACAGCCCCCATTTCTTTTCTTGCGTTCAGGATTTCGTGTTTTCGGCTGCTAATTCCATATAGGGAATAATCCCCGGAAGTAGCTTCTTGCAGTCCGCAAATTATCCGAAGCAAAGTTGTTTTGCCAGCACCATTTTTTCCTACTAATCCATAGGTACTCCCCTGCGGAATGTGTATGGAAAAATTGTCTAATGCTTTATGGTGGCCGTAAATCTTCGTCAAATTCTCTGCTTTGAGAATATAATCCAAAATATTACCTCCTTTTGATGATGCTCGCTGTGTGCGAGTTCCTTTGTCTTATAGCAACCATCATAAAATAGAAACCTCACAGAAATGTCACCGCCAGCCCCTTTTTGTCGGCTAAAAATTCACATTTTTGTGACATTTGAAAACGGCCACCCTTTCGGATGACCGTTTCGTGTCTGCGTATTTTATTCAGCAATGCGTAGCCGCTCTACCACCGTTTTTTGTGCCATTTTGTTATAGCAAACCAAAGGAACAATGGCTGTAATGAGGATCAGCGGGATAATACAGAGAAATACCGGAAGCATGGTAAAATGCCATGTAAAATAGGTTAATTCTGCACCCATCATCCGAACCACCGTTAGACTTGCTATAACGGAAAGTATCAGAGAACCTAAAAGGCCCAAGATAGAATAACCAATCCCTTCATATATCAATATTTGCTTAACCTGTCGTCCTGTCATACCTACCGATTGCAGCATTGCAATTTCTCTGTACCGAGACAAGATAGATGTTGTCATGGAGTTAATAAAGTTCAGTATGCCGATCAGAGCCAATATCGCACAAAGAGCACCGCCCACAAGACGGTACATATTGATCATCCCGTCAAAGGTCTGCCGTAGGGTCACTTTTGAAAGATAATCCAAAGCAGTGTCCGTATTCGTAGTGTAATTTTTCAGCCAGTTTTCTGTAGCAAACTGGTGTTCTTCATCCACATTAAAGATTGTTTTCATGGCCGGCTGGTCGGCGAATACCATATTCCCCAAAAGTTCATTGGTTGGGAAAATATAGTCCAATCCCATGTCTACCTGCAAAGGAGTTTGTAACGCGCTTGGAATACTTACCACAGCCAGCACATCATACACTTTATTTGTACCATCAAGCTGTGTCACGCTAATTTGATCGCCTGGTTTATACAAGCAAAGAGAACCATCACCCATCATTCGCAACGGAGTTACATACACGCCGTTTCCGGCTTTCCACTGTTCCGTGTTTAGTTCACCGTCTAACACCTGTACATATTCTGCCGGAAAATCATCCAAGCCATATACATTCACACCATGTTCCTGTCGAACCCTATAATTTTCCAGTTCATTTGCAATATCATTGGAAGAAGCAGAGAGTTCCTGTAATCGGGCGAGGTCGTTTTCAGAAAGCGGCTGTTTGGAAGTCCATAAGTAGATATTTCCTATATCTTCAAGACCATTCAAACTTGGGGGTGCGGACGCTTTCTTGGACCTGAATTAAGCAATTCCAAGACTGCGTCTATACTCCATCGGACTCAAACCCCCTAATGATAGTTTGATCCTTTTATCTCTATACC
>QUFP01000060.1 GCA_003478935.1 Firmicutes bacterium AF25-13AC | reverse complement strand
TCTTCCTTGGTCGGATAAGTTGCCTGCCGAATGTCGAAAATAAAATGAACTGTAAGCCGCTCTCAGGAGCGGCTATTTGAAGTGGGTATACCCACTATTGAGCGTTTACAATACAACAAAGTTTGCAGGGGAGTGTCAGTGATTGTCACTTGTTGGGACCCAGATACTGAAGCTTAACATTTCTTAATATATTTTTCGCAATCACTCTTTTTCTTGCTCTGTTTTTTTCACTCCTCTTCGCCTTGTTTTTGTTTTGTCCTCTTTAAATAGATCATACAATCTTTTTATGAGTTTCTTATAAGTTTTCTCTATCTCTTCCTTTGTGTATGCTTTTTCTTCAAACGGGTGCTCATATACATAGTCAACCAAATTAGAAAATTCTATACCAGAACATATAGCATTCTCAAACTTATCATATTCTAAATGACCATACTCTTTCCATTGAGTAACTGTGATTGGAGAAATAATGTAGCCAGCTCCTGGATCCCATTCACCACTAATACTATCCGGTTTCGTCTGTGTACATATTGGAGCATACTTTTGTATACCTGGCATATAACGCCTTATTGATCCCCCTTCTAATGCACTATAATCCATTTCTTCGATCAATAATGTTTTTATAAAATGTATTTCAGTCTCATTATCTACTAGCTCTATTATTTTTCCACTGTGACTTGCATAGGATACCAAATGAAGAAAAGTACCCTGTTTTTGAGAAATAACCATTATTTTTCCATATTTTCCTGTTTTCAGTAAACCAGAAAACTCTAATTCAAGAACAATAATTGAAAAAGGAATCTTTTTTTTCTTCAATAGTACTTTTATTCTATTGGGATCTGCTTGCAGCGTCATCGACTTATAAATAGAATAAAACTCCATATCAGAAACTGTCGCTACCTGATCTAGATTTTCCATTATTTTTGCGAAATGAAGATCCTTCTTTACAAACTGTTCATCTGATTCTTTTTTTAAAACAGATACTGTTACATTTACTTCTCGAAATATATCATTATACTTCTTCAACAGTTCCAATTTTCTCTCTAATGAAGCAGCACACCAATATGTATAGATTATACTATCATGCTTTTCCTTATCATCTCTAATTTTATCTTCAATAAATAATTCCTGTTCAATTTCACTAAAATAAAGTTGTTTTGCTGTATCCAGTATCGCATTAACTTTTTCCACAGCCTCACTTTTTATACTCATCCTGTCAATAGTAAGTATATCTTTCGCGTCTAGACCACAAAAATTGGCATTTATTATTATTGCAGATCGTTCAAATTGATCCTCTTTACCTCTTAGACTTGAATCTAAACGAATTCCTCTAAAAGAGTAAGCACCCCTACAGGGCAGATACCATTCTTGTAAAGACAGTTCCATTTCCGTACATGTTTCACAATCCCACAGCTCCATGCTATAGTCATCTCCACGCTTTATTCTATATCTATTATTTAAACCTCCTTTCTCACCCTCATACATTTGTTTGCTTTCAAATGTCTTTTTTAATTTTTCATTCAAAAAAACCTTTACAGAAAAATATGGACTTTGTATATATCGATTCAACTCATCGAAAATTTTATAATATATCATTTCATTTCGATCTGAGAACGGATCATATCCATTCTTCTCATACTGGCCTGTAGTTGCTCCCGATCTCATCTTCTCCCCCATCTCCCTCGGCACCATCACATGTACCTCGGTACCTCGGTTCTTCAACTTATCTGATCTTCTCACCTCCACATACCCATTTTTTCTTCTCGATACCACGGTCGCTTCTATTCCCATATCTTCCTCTGACTTCGAGTAAATCTTAAATTCCTCTGCTACCAAGAAAATAGACTGCAACCCAATACCAAACCCAGCTGTTGGCTTAAGCCATACCGGCATACTTTCAATTTCCTTTTTTCTCTCTCGATCTTCGTAATAGCTCACTCCAACATTACAAATTTTCTTAACCTGCTCTGCCGATATACCAGTTCCGTTATCTTTTACAATTACTTCCAGATGCTCCTTATCATCACAATCGCAAACCTTCACCTCTATCACATAATTGTGAAAGATTTCCTCTGCAATCTCAAACGGCTGTATCGTTTTATCAATTGGCTTACCTAGTGATTTCTCTGCCCATCCCCTATAACGCTCCTCACAAAGATCTCTCCACATCTGAACTTTGCAAGCATCTAATGCATTTTGAATCAACTCTCGCAAAAAGATCAACGGATCATCGTAAATACTAGCACCTTCCATGATCTCAAACGCCTTTTCTTGTGAAATGGAAAACCTCAAATCCGAAAGCCCCTGAATATCAGGAACCCCATTCAACAGCAATTCACACTTGCCAAGCTTTGGTGCGCTGCCCTTAATGCCCTCTGGCATAATATCTTTCCAATTTAGTGTCCAAAATGTAATTTCTTCCTTTAGTGTTGACAAGAAATTGCGGTTTTCACGGTAAACCTGTAGATCACTGCTGTCAGCCCTGTATTCAATCACATCTGGTGTAATCAGAATATGTTGTACTGACATATGTTTTTTCCAATGATTTTTCGAGGATGCAGGAATCTCTCCCAACACCATTTCATTTACATTGTTAAAACGATTATTATCGGCATCTAGTAAATCACCCATTCTCAGCATCTCTGCTAGAAATCTCGGATGGGCATAATCAGCATTAAAACCATCTGTCACAGGATCAAGCTCAAGTATTTTGCTACTTGCTTCTCCGTGCGACCCAACTATATCAGACAACAAATTAATTAATCTTGACTGAATCAATCCATTAAAGCTCAAATCAATATGAAAGGGATTTCCCATATCCTTTACATACAAATTTGAATCCTGTGCATGTTGTCTTCTATAATAATCCGCAATAAGAAGTGTCACAGCATATCGTACACGGACTGGCCATGATCTTACATTTTCCTTCTTTCCTAGCGTGTTTCTAAATGAATTGATGTATCTCGCACTTTCTGCCAACTCTTCATCAGTTGAATTCTCTGATTCATGTAAGTATTCTTGAAACGTTTCTGTTTCCCAGTTGTCCTCAATCTTTTTGCATTCGATTACTATACCGATATCATGCAAATAAGCTGCATGCAGCAAAAGCCATGTATCGGTCGGCGATAATGTACGAATCGCATCTTCTCCTAACAACTTTTCAACCGCTGTAATCACTGCTTCACAGTGCGAAATATCATGCTTTGTATAGTGTGGATAATTCATGACAACTGTACTCAATGCATCTTGACACACCTTCTTGTTGATGTTCCAAA
Source organism: Firmicutes bacterium AF25-13AC (assembly GCA_003478935.1). Lineage (GTDB taxonomy): Bacteria > Bacillota > Clostridia > Lachnospirales > Lachnospiraceae > Anthropogastromicrobium > Anthropogastromicrobium aceti. The sequence continues at coordinate 11,491 of QUFP01000060.1, read as the reverse complement.
CTGACAATAAGTTTGTATATGCAGCATCACTGTTGCATACCTCATTTAAATGCTGTTCTAATTTATATGGTAATACCCGTTCTTCAATTGGCATTTTACTCCCTCCATTTCGTCCTTCATCGCCCGTTAATGATGCACAGATAGCTATTCCGTTCTCTCGATATCTGCTTGCTTTCCTTTGATTTTCTCAGTGGAGGCAATGATTTCTGTCTCATTAATCTTTTGCATCATTAGAATTTCATTCCATCTGCCGTGTTCTTCCCTCATAATCTTTTCGGTTCTGTCTACCAGTTTTTTCAATCTCTCACAATCCGTTTCCTCATCTATTGAATAGTAGACCAATTCACTCTTGATCTGCTCAACTGTATTTCTGTAGTTTGTCCATTTTTCCTTACATTTTAACACAACCATAAATGTAGATGAAAAGGATGCCAATGCCGAACATGCTGCGATTACGATTCGAACTGCCATATCGCTACCGCCATCTGTATGATTCAACCCTGCACTAATAATTACCGTTACTAAAAGCGGCGCTATAATTCCGATTGCGCTTAATATAAAGAAAATCCTTTTATATTTGGTTGCCCGCTCAATATACCATTCACCGCTTGCTCTAATTCGCTCTCTGACTACATCATTTTGTATACCCTCATACAACTTTTTAAAATCTTCTTTTTCCTTTTTTACAGTTTCACTCATACACACTTCTTTTGTACCTCCTCTTTTTACTATAGCCGTGCACAATTGCCATAATTTTTAGTTCTTCTTTTAAAATTATCATCTGTATTTATCAAAAAGTCAAGCTGTATTTCAATATTTTGTTTGCAGGGGTGTGTCAATCATTATTATTCGATGGAAGTGCTACCGAGTTGCCATCTTCTACTTCATCTTCCTTGCATATCTCATACATCTCCCTCATAAATTCCTTGTAACATTTCCTAATTTCTTCCTTAGAGTACTTGCCCTTTTTAAGCTGGTGTTCATATACATAATCCACTAGACTTGAAAATTCCAAACAAGAACTGATTATCTCAACAAGCCGATCAGCTCCTAGCTGCTTATAATCTTCCCACTGCTTTATCGTAACCGGTGAGATGATATACCTATACTTGGATAATATCTTTCTCCCATAATTCCAAATGGTATCTGTGTTGTACATAGTGGCTCATATTCTTTTATGCCAATCATAAACTTTCTCATCGTCATCTCGCTAAGTATATAGTTTCCTAACAATTTCTTTTTCTTCAGTAAATTTCCAACTAAATTCTTTTTTGTACTTTTATCAACAACATCTGGAAGTTTTCCTTCCTCTACTGTAAGTGTACGCAGCCAAAGACAACGATCTCTTTTTTCTTCTGCTATAATCAAAACTTGTTCACAGAAAGCTTTTCTTAATATACTTATAAATTCTTTATCTACTACAACCGTTGAAAACGAGATATTACTTTTATCTAATACAGTTTCTATTGCTTCAACATCTATCCTTGATCCTTCCACATCATATTCTATATAATTGTCCAGATTACAAACCATCAATGCTTGTTTTAAATCTTTTATCACCTCTTTGAAATCCATCTCCCCTTCATCAAATATACCATCATTACCCTTTTTAAGAACATCAATTAGCACATTAACATTTTTAAATATATCGTTATATTGTTTCAACAATTTTATTTTTCTTTTTAAAGAAACATTACACCAATATATATAAATTTGTTTGTATTCTGATTTTTCTTTTTTCTCTTCATTTGAAAACAAAGTTTTTTCTATCTCAACAAGATAAAATTCAATTGCTGATTCTATAATATTCCAAACCTTCTCTTCCACTTCGTCTCGTATTCGCCTTCGATCCAGAGTAAGTGTTTGTTTTGTATCCAATCCATAAAAATCAACGTTAAGCACAATTCCATTTTTTCTATAAGGAAAAGCAGAAGCATCTAATTCAATTCCTCTAAAGAAATAATGCCCCCTGTTTATTCTATTTTCAGTATCCAGACTGATATTAACTCTTGTACAAGTCTGTCGATCCCATAGCTCCATTCCATTTTTCGGCAATACTTTAAACATATAGCGATCATTAGAATTGTACTTTTCAGTTTCTTCAAATTGTTGGACAGCAATCGTATCCTTTAGCTTTCCATTAAAATACAATTGCGTTGGAAAAAATGTTTTTCCCATAATCAATCTTAATTCATCCCATATCTGATAATATACCGGATCTTCCTTATTCGAAAATGGATCATAGGAACTTTCTATATATTCAGAAATGTTACTTATACGATTAATATCAATGCCATACCTCACCCCTTTCGGCACCACCACATGAATCTCCGTCCCCTGATGCTTCAGCTTATCCGACTTTGATACCTGCACATACCCATTTTTCCGTCTTGAAGTCACCGTTGCATGAATGCAATACTCACCAGCAGCTTTTGAATAGATCTCAAATTTTGGTGCCACCAGAAAAATTGACTGTAAACCGATACCAAAACCAGCCGTTGGGCGAAGCCACAACGGCATACTATTGATCTCTTCTTTTCTCTCTTTATCCCCTGAATAGCTAACTCCAACATTGCAAATTTTCTTTAACTGTTTTGCCGATAAACCAATTCCATTATCCTTGATAACCACATTAATAGTTTTTTCATCACAATTAGAGAGCCTTATCTCTATTCCATAATTTGCAAAAATTTCCTTTTTGATATTGAATGGCTGCAGTTCTTCAACATCCGGTCCTACCCCCCAGCCCTTATACCGTCCTTCACATAAATCTCTCCATAGCTGCACCTTACAAGCATCCAATGCATTCTGCACGGTTTCTCGCAAAAAGACAAACTTATCCTTATAAATATTTGCTCCCTCTATCACCTCAAACGCTTTCTCTGGGGAGATTGAAAACTGCAAATCAGAAAGTCCCTGAATATCTGGAACTCCCCTCAGTAGCAGCTCACACTTTCCCAACTTTGGTGCACTGCCATTAATGTTCTCTGGCATAATTGCTTTCCAATTAAGCGCCCAAAACTCAATTTCTTCTTTCAACCATGATAGAAAATTGCGTGTTTCACGGTATACTTCATCTTCGCCACAGTCAGCCCTATACTCTATTACATCAGGCGTGATCAACAGATGACGTGTTGACTTGTGCTTTTCCCAATGATTCTCTGAACTTTTCGGAATCGTACCAAATACAAACTCATTTGTCAAATTAAAACGATTGTTATCTGCATCCAGCAGATCACCCATGCGAAGCATTTGCGCTAAGAATCTTGGATGTGCATAATCCGCATTAAAGCCATTTGTCCGATAATCCAAATCTAATATCTTTCTACCTGGTTCCGTATGCAGGCATACAATATCCCCTAAGAGTTGAATAAGGCGATCTTGAATCAATCCACTAAAGCTCAAATCTAAATGGAACATATTTCCCATCTCTTTTACATAAGAGCCTGACATTGCTGCATGCTGTCTTCTATAATACTCTGAGATCAAAATGGTTACTGCATTTCTTACTTGGATTGGCCACGACCCCACTTTTTCCGCTTTTCTCAGATTTTCTCCAAGTGAATTGATAAAACGAGCGCTTTTTGCCAAATCCTCATCGGTCGACTCTTCCATTTCATGCAAATACTCTTGAAATTCCTTTGTCTCCCAGTTTTCTTCAACCCGTTTGCATTCGATTACCATTCCAATATCATGTAGATATGCAGCTTGCAACAAAATCCATGTGTCAGTTGGAGAGAGTGAACGAATCGCTTTTTCACCTAATAGCATTTCAATATTAGTGATAATTGCTTCACAATGTGAGACGTCATGCTTTGTATAGTGTGGATAATTCATGACTACGGTACTTAAAACCTCTTGGCATCTCTTCTTATTAATATTCCAGACTGACAGCAAATTTGCATATGTATCACTACTATTACATATCTCTGCCAAATGCTGCTCAAGCTTATATGGCAATACAAGTTCTTCTTTTGACATCGTTCTTCCTCTCACTTTCTCTTCTATTTTATTGTTTTGCTTTTGTAACAGTTTGAGAATTTTTATTATCTAATTTCTATTATCCTACACTTATCATCACACGTCAATGTTTTTCTCCCATCAAAAAATGGGGTCAGGCACGAATAAACTTAGTTTTCGTGAACTGCCCCCGGGTCACGCTTATACGGTCTTTCTCCCTTACACCATCTCTCCCCTCAACTCTTGAATTAAGATTCCAACTCTGCTTCCGACTGAATGTTCCAACTCTTCTTCATTCTCACAATAGTTCTTCTCATTTTTTATGGCTATATTAATTCTTTCAATAAACCAATTCGTATCATAAACTGACTTTCTGTACTTTGGCATTTTCTCTCGTAATTTCTGCTCGGTATATCGCCTTTTTGCTCTCACTTTTGGATTGTCTAGCAGCATATCTTCATCCAAATCTGAAATATCATCACAATGCAATAGCAACCAAAATTCAAAACAAGGATTTGTCAAATAGAAGCCAAATTTTCTTTTCCTGCATATATTCAGCACATCTTCATATTGATTTTTCCCTGAATGGGCAACAAAGCTATCTCTATCACGATCAAAAATAAAGCAGATCTTATCAACATTCTCATCATATGTAATCGCTCTATTTTCAATAATCCGAGGTACATTATCAACTAGTGCATCAATAGTTGAGGCTTCTTTGAAATATACCGCAAACTGTTTACAAGTTTCATTCAAGTTTTCTACAATATCACTCTCAGAAACTTGCAATTTTTCTTGGCATATCCACTTAAGCGTTTCCCACATATTCTTGCTTTCTACTTTGCTTGTTTTTAAAATCTCCTCCTCGTACAAGTAGTCCATTATCCAATTCATTAAAGTTTCATATGAAACCGCTCCAGTCTCACTTTCTTGAAGGTATTGTAGCATTCGATCAAGAATTTTCTTTGGATTACTCCATCCTTCCTCACTATAGCTTCGCACAATCGGAACCAATTCAATTAATGGATCAATTCCTACCTTTTGTCGTTGCTCTTGGATCCCTTCAAAATATAAGTCTTCTGTGTCAGAGCCCTCATATACAAGAAAATATTTTTTATTAACTTCATCTGTCGTTCGAATCTTAGTACGCTTGGCAAATGTCTTTTTCTCTCTCATCACTACCTCCCTAGCAAACAGGAAATACGGTATTAAAGATCGGTACACCACCATAACGCCCATCAAGATACGCTTTATCTACCTTCTGGTCAAAGCGAGTATTATACTCCTCTAAAGAATAAATATCAGACGTACCATTTTCCCTTTTATTAACAAACCATATTTCATCACGTCGGAGCAAATCAAAATCCATTAATCTTGATTCATGTGTAGTAACAATCAGCTGTACATTTCTTTTTGCTGCTAGCTGTAAGAAGCTTTTCACAAATTTATAGGTAAGACTAGGATGTAAACATCGATCTAGCTCGTCAATCACATATGTTTTCGGTTCATTTGAAAGCAGTATTTCAATCAAATCCAACATACGCACAGTTCCATCTGATTCTTCCTCTAAATTAAAAGATATACTCTTCTTTCCATGACAGAATTCAACTGTCTTGCACTCAATTCCATTTTCTTCGCTAATTTCTATAATAAATAGATTCGATGGTGTCCTTAATAGCATGATAGTGGTTTTTAAATGACTTACTTCAATCAACTTATTTATTCTTCCCATAATCTTCTTTTTTAAATCACTAGACATTCCCTGAAATACCTCTGCAAACGATATTTCACGTACTTCGAATCCAGTAATCCCTGTTCCAAATGCTGATATAATCCGATAAACCTCATTCAATTTATCAGTATGTGATAAATAAGAATAATCAGATATAGGCTGATTCGGATAATTTATATCCAAGGAATCACGAATCCACCCAAAAACATTTTTCAAAATTTTAGCTGATTTAAAGTTTTCATATAATGTTTTTTTATTTTGATTCATGATTAGCAGTAACAAAGCGGTTCCATCATTCTGAACATCTCCTGCATAAACATCCAGTTTTTCTTTTAATCCTTTTTCTGCCAATTCTCCACCTAACTCATAGCTACTATTCACAATATCTCTTGTAAACAAAATCTTTTCTGTATTATCTGCATGTAACTCAACAAGCCATTCTGAAATGAACTCGCTTTGACTTAAAATGACCTCAAAACCATATGCATAATATTTTCCGTCAAGTAAAATTTCCATTTCAAAATAACTTGGCTTTTTCTCATTATCCGGATTCGTTTTACAATATTTTTCTGTATGGCCATCAGGTAAGCCATAGAGGATCACACGCCTCATAAAATCCATTGCCTTAACCAAATTCGATTTTCCTGCTGCATTTGCTCCATACACTGCTGCAAACTTAAGAAGTTTGATTTTTCCATCTTCATAAATATGTTCTTTTTTGTTTCGCACCTTACCTGCAATCATGGAAAATTCTTCCGATCCACCTTCAGGTCGATTTTCGAATGACAAAAAATTACTCACATTAAATCTTATCAGCATAATATATCCTCCTTTCCATACAGAGTAAACGTTTTTTTCACTTTTGTCAATGGAATACCTTGTTATTTTTCTCATTTTTATCATTAATATACGTTTTTTTTCGTTCTTAGATAATAAAAAGAATCAGACACTGGCAACAATTTCTCTCATCAAAAAAACGGGGTCAGTCACGAATAAACTTAGTTTTCGTGAACTGACCCCGCTTGTGCGGTCGTTCTCAAAACTTTATTCAATTTCTTTTTACTAATCTTTAATCATGCAACGCATCGTCTTTTCCGACTAAAATCCACACATCATAGAAATCAAATTTCTTCTGGCTGTCTGGTATCTTCACGTTTGTATCGGCATTAGGGTCGGCACTATCAAGTCCTTCCTCACGGTATTCCGCATTCGGGAAAAGGTCATATACGCCTTTCGGTGCATTTCCACCTGCTGTCACATAGACAACGGTGTGATCATTAATCTCTCCCTTATAATCTGCCATTACAACGTTTGTGAAGCCCTTTCCCTGAAGGAAACGCTTCCAGTAAGCAGCAACACCAACTTTTCCGGTTCCATTTAACACAATAATCCGTGGGTTCTCTGCAGAAAATAAATCTGCTTCTGTACTTTTAGCTGACTCTGATGCGATACTTTGTGACTCTGTCTCGCTCTTCGTCTCTGACTCACTTTCCAGATGACTTTCAGTCTCAGATTCTAATATACGCGTAGTCCTCTGTCAATGCGGAGCTTAACTGCAGATCTGAGAAAGACAAGATCGACTCATTGCTTGTAATGTAAAGACTGGCTTCTGCACGGTATGTTGTCTCAAGCAAAAATGCACAGTATAAGCCGCCTACTACTGCTCCTGCCAGAAGTGCAATGAACAAAAGCTTCCATTTGTTAAGCACAAGACGTGCAATCTCCATAAGATCAATGATCCTCGCTGCCCTGTCCGTAATATGCATTTGCACCATGCTTACGGAAATAGTGCTTGTCGAGCAGATACTGATGAACACGTTTGGTTCTTGGGTTTAATGTCATAGTGTTGTAAGCCATCTCAGCAACCTTATCGAGAACAACTGCATTATATACAGCGCCTGCCGGTGTGCGTCCCCATGCAAATGGTCCGTGATTCTTTACTACTACACCTGGAACTGCCATCGGATCCTTTCCTGCAAAGGTCTCAACGATAACATTACCAGTATTTAGCTCATACGCTTCCTCGATCTCCTGTGCAGTCAAATCTCTGGTACACGGAATATCACCATAGAAATAATCGGCATGTGTGGTACCAAATGCCGGAATGTCAAGTCCTGCCTGTGCGAATGTAACACCATAAGTAGAATGCGTATGTACAACGCCTCCTGTCTCTGGAAATGCCTTGTATATGACAAGATGTGTCGGTGTGTCTGATGATGGCTTATACTTGCCCTCAACTACATTGCCTTCCATGTCTACTACAACCATATCTTCCCATGTCATAGTCGCATAGTCGACACCGCTTGGCTTAATTACAACAAGACCCTTTTCGCGGTCAATTCCGCTGACATTGCCCCATGTATAAATAACCATACCCTTAGCAACAAGATCCATGTTTGCTTCGTAAACTTCTTTTTTTAGCTGTTCTAACATCTTTCTCCTCCTGTCTTCATGCGTCTTTTGGCGTAAATATACAGCTAATTATAATTATGCTACTTTTGGCACATTCTGTCAATATTGCTGAAGTTTTCTGCTCAAAAAAAGATATCCATTCCCTTTGCGCTGTGTCCCTCTAAGGCGAAATGGATATCTCTTTAATTTTCGCATATTGCTAATGTTCTGTCAAGTTAGAAATCGGCTAATTTTCTTGTTTTTCTTACCATAAATCAGCCAGATCATAAATCAGCTTTTCTGTCTTGTCCCATCCAAGGCATGGATCGGTGATGGATTTTCCATAGCAGTGCTCTTCTACCTTCTGGCTGCCGTCCTCTAAGTAGCTTTCGATCATGAGTCCCTTTACAAACTTATGAAGATCTGGTGATATGTGGCAGCTATGCATAACGTCTTTGCTGATTCGAATCTGCTCTTCATACTGCTTGCCGGAGTTTGAATGGTTTGTATCGATGATTACTCCAATGTTTGACAGATTTCTCTTTTGATACTGCTCGTAGAGATTTCTGATATCCTCATAGTGATAATTTGGCATGTTGTTTCCAAATTTGTCTACGTAGCCGCGAAGGATTGCATGGGTGTATGGGTTACCGTGGCTCTTTACTTCCCAGCCTCTGTAGAGGAATGTGTGGCTGTTTTGTGCTGCCACTATGGAATTTAACATGACGCTGATGTCACCGCCTGTCGGGTTTTTCATGCCGACAGGAATCTCAAGTCCTGATGCTGTAAGACGATGCTGCTGGTTTTCTACTGAACGTGCACCTACGGCAACATATGAAAGAAGATCTGACAGATAACGATGGTTTTCCGGGTAGAGCATTTCGTCTGCACATGTAAAGCCTGTCTCTTCGATTGCACGCTTATGCAGCTCTCGGATTGAGATGATGCCCTTTAGCATATCTTCCTTTTTCTCCGGATCTGGCTGATGAAGCATACCCTTGTAGCCTGTACCTACTGTACGCGGCTTGTTTGTGTATATACGCGGGATGATAAAGATCTTATCCTTTACCTTTTCCTGTACTTTTACTAAACGTCCAATATATTCTAATACGGCATCTTCTCTGTCAGCGGAGCATGGTCCGATGACAAGCAACAGCTTATCGTTTTTTCCTTCGAAGATAGCGCGGATCTTGGCGTCTCTTTCTGCTTTGATTTTCTGGATTTTATCGCTGGCAGGAAATTCTTCCTTTAACTCCTTTGGAGTCGGAAGCTTTCTGTAAAATTCCATATTCATAGTAGTGGTCTCCTTTTTTGGTCTGATTGAGTGCTTAATTTTACCTTACACTCTGACCTTACTTTATCTTTTCAGTCTTGCTTTTGCGCGTTGGCGCTTTCAAGTACTAAAGTATAGCACAATTGAGGATGATTGGCAAGCATCTTTTTTAACTATTTTAGTTCTTGTAATTTTATTTCATAAGCTGTTGATTCTATTTTATTTCTGTAGCAAATTTTTCAAATAATTCTCATAATCTCTAGCTGACTGCACATGAATACTCTCATAATAGTACTGATTTCCATTTGCATCTTTTTGCCTAAGAAAACGAGATAATGCACTTTCAACTTTTTTGAATATATTGTCTTTTGAAGTTGGCTTTCCTGCCAAATCTGCTAATGTATCTTCCATATAGTCGATTTCATCCTCATCAATTATGACCCACAAATCAACCAGTACGCGGTCTATATCACTTTGACACATTGGAAGAATCTGCTTTTCCAATGTCATATAGCTGTCTGCCGCCTTCATCTGAAGAGAATTTATCAATCCTATGGACTCAGTCTCTTGATTTTTAAAGAATAGATTCCAATAATCATTACAAAATGCATTTGTCTTATCGCATTTAGCTTTTTCCTTGTCCATCGTATTCTTCGTGATTTTCTTTTTAAAACCCGATTTGAATTCGACAAATTGAATATGCTTTTTTGAAAACGCTAATGCATCTGCAGACGTTGGCACACCATTTGATCTTTTTGCGTAAATTTTCTTTGTTATCTTATCAAAATTATACATCTGCTTATCGGATGTTACCAATGCATTCCCATTTTTTTGTTCTTTTGACAGTTCGGTTATGCTCTCCAAATATTGATTCCAGTTTTCATCTGCGTAATTTTTAACATCTTGTGCTGCCATACTTATTCCTCTTCATCTTCCCCATCTGCCTCACTATCTGTATCCTCTTCATCATGATACATATAACAATTGCGAAGCATTTTGACCTCAGACAGGTATTTAAGAAAATCTTCATAGATCTTTCCCATATCATCATCCATGCAATTATACTGAACAAACCCATCTTCTAGTATCTCAGTCTGATAAAAGTTGCTCTTCTCTTCCAATTTGTATTTACGCATATAGGCATCTAGTGCTAATACAAAATTGGGGCTATGAGTCGTCAACAATACTTTCACGCCAAGTTCTTTCACTAACAGTGCAATTACTTCTGCAAAAGCATTTTGCCACTTTGGATGAAGATGTGCTTCTGGCTCATCCAAAATCAACATTGTAGACTCATCAAGTTCTCCTTTGTCCAACAAAATTTTTATAATAGAGAACATTTTTGATCCAGTTGCTAGGTTTGATACCTGTAATTTCATGCCATTCTGAACATAGTAGCGACCCTCTGTGGACAAATCGAAGGTTCCAGGAAGAATCTCATCTATTTTCTTGCGAATATTTTTTAGTTTGTCGTTTAATATGGTCTGTTCAAAAATTGATTGCTGTTTATTTTGTGTCAATGTCAATCGCAATTTATCATTATGAGATAAAATATGTCCTGAATTAAGAAGACTTTCCTCGCTGTCGAAAGCAAATAACTGATTCAGTTTTTGATCTCTCTCTAAATTATCTAAAATAAATGGATCATCCACCAAATACACTTTCTTGTATTGGCCAGCCATAAATTTAGTTTTGGTATCATCTACAACATTATTATTTTCTATTGTAAGAGAAAAATAAACTTTATCTCCATCTGTCAATGAAATTACAGATGAGCCGTTCTGCCCTCTAATCGGCTGAACCTGTCTTGCAAATTCTTTTCGAAGCGTTTGATTGATACTTTCTTTTGTATAAACAATTTGCTGAGGGTCTCTTTTTATGGTTTCGAGAAGTTTAGTTAAGTTTAGAAATGCAGTATCAAATTGTGACCAAAATAAATCTTGTATTTCTGCCCCTATTTTTTTTCTATCTTCCTCAGGAATATTTTCACCGATTTTATTCCAACTCGGATCTGAAAAAACCACCTTCTTTTTTATTTCACTTAATTCATTTACTAATTCTTCTATAAATAACTTCAATTCTCTTTGAGTTTGAATTTGTTTTTCTTTTTATAATCTTTTATTAATATATTTTTT
>QUFP01000006.1 GCA_003478935.1 Firmicutes bacterium AF25-13AC | reverse complement strand
TATATCATACAACACACAAGGACACAAGCACAAAACGAGCAGTTGCCTGTACAACATTTCGACAAAATTCGACATCATTGTCCGATAATTGCAAAAAGTTTCTTGGCTTTCATCCCACGGTTAAAACCGTGGGCTTTCCCGCCCGACTTTTGTAAAAAGTAGATAAGATAATTAATTGACGGGAGCGTCAGGAAGGGCTAAAATAGATTAAAATCAATTTTTGGAGGTGATTTCCATGAGTGAGAAAATCCATTTTGAGCCGACCTGGGAGCTCCCTAATCCTTTTTATAAGGCAGACGGAAGCATTATGAGTACCAAGGCGGAGTGGGAAGAAAAGCGAAAGGCGTATCTAGAACTGTTAAGTGAAATGTACTATGGCAAAATGCCGGGACGTCCACAGACATTAACAGCAAGTGAGTTGTCAAATGAAATAATATGTCAAAATACTGTCTGTCATAAAGTAGTTCGTCTTTGCGCGCAGGGTGAAGAAGCACCTGTTTTCTTTAATGTACATGTGTATCGTGAAGCGGTGCCTTGTGAAGAAAAATTAATTCCTGTTGTAATTCCAGCAGCAGACACGCTGCCAGAGGAGATTATAAGCATGGCAGCTGAACAGGGCTTTGAAATTTGCAGCTTTGAAATTGCTGAGGCAGCACCGGATGACAAAGAAAAAATCTGGGAGGGCGGATGTGCAAAGGCGTATCCAGGATACACATGGCGTGCACTTGCAATGTGGGCATGGCTGCAAAGCCGTGTTATCGACTGGCTTGAAACGCAGGAAGATATAGATGTAGCAAAAACAGTTGTGACTGGCCACTCACGTATGGGAAAGGCAGCGCTTTGCTGCGGTATTTATGATGAGCGTGCAGCAGTTGTAGCACCGGCAGGCTCTGGCTGCGGCGGTATGGCAAGTATGCGTTTAAGTGGCTGTCGTCTTGGAGAAAATATTGGTCTTTCAGAGCGTATTGGTGTTATGTTAAATAAAGAGCGTTTCCCATACTGGCTGATGGAAAATGTGGCAGACTATGGTACACCAGATGGAAAGAATCGTTTTCGTGAAAATGAGATTCCATTTGATGCCAATATCCTCGGTGCGTGTGTTGCTCCGAGACGGTTGATTCTTGTAGAAGGTCTTGATGATGACTGGATCAATCCATTTGGCACACAGGTTTCATGGCTGGCGGCGTCTGAAGTATTCGAATTTCTTGGTGTTAAGGAGCATAGTGCAATCCATTACCGTGAGGGTGGTCATGCTTACACAAAGCAAGATTGGAGTGTTGTACTTGATTTTACAAAGGTACAGCTTTGTGGCAAGGAAAAGACGACCGGATATAAGTCAATGAGAGAAAATGAGAATAAGGCAGGATATTCATGGAGATGTCCGAAGACGGCAAATAACTGATAGGAGATTTAGAAAATATGAAGGTTTTATTATTAAATGGAAGCTCCAATTTAAAGGGATGTACTTATACAGCACTTGAAGAAATTGCAAAGACTTTGCAGGAAGAGGGCATTGATACTGAAATTTTCCAGATTGGTGCAGAGCCGCTTCGTGACTGTATTGGCTGCGGCGGCTGCCGTAAGGGAAATGGCTGTGTATTTCGTGATGACTGCGTAAATGAATTTGTGGAAAAAGCAAAAGAAGCAGATGGCTTTGTATTTGGCACACCAGTTTATTATGCGCATCCAAGCGGCCGCATTATGTCATTTTTAGACCGTGCCTTTTACAGTGGCGGTGCTGCATTTCGTTTTAAGCCAGGCATGGCAGTTGCCTCTGCAAGAAGAGCTGGTACAACTGCGTCATTAGATGCCATTAATAAATATTTTGGAATTAACCAGATGCCAACAGTAGGTTCTACCTATTGGAACATGGTTCATGGAAATTGTCCAGAAGAGGTTCGTCAGGATTTAGAGGGCTTGCAGACCATGCGCAATGCAGCAAAATGCATGGCATGGATGCTAAAATGTTTTGAGGCTGGAAAGGCACAAAACATTGCGCTTCCAGATACAAAAAAGGAAGTTTCTACTAATTTTATCAGGTAAATTATTGTATTGCAGAAAGGGAGAGTGTGATGCCGGCATTTTATGCACATTATAAATTTGGACAGATGGTGAAAAATAAGCTGCCAGCAAAATATCAAAGACTGTTGGAGGATTATCAGGATCTGTATGAGATTGGTCTGCATGGACCAGATATTTTGTTTTTTTATCATCCAATTATTCGTCACCCGATCACGCAGATTGGTGTTGTTATTCATCATGAGACGGGGCGCGTGTTCTTTGAACATGCGCTGACCCAGATGCATCGCTCGGCAGCAGAGGGAGACAAAATGCAAAAAGCATTATGGGCATATGCGCTTGGTGTTGTGTGTCATTTTGCGCTAGATGCATCATGTCATACCTATATCAACCATTTCGAAAAGACAAGACGTATTTCTCATCATGAAATCGAAAAAGAATTTGAAAAATATTTAATGAAAAAGGATGAATTAGATCCGTTTAATTGGGATTTTAGACAGGCCTTATCCACAAATTTTCGCTGGGCAAAGCCTATTGCACTGTTTTATGGTCTGCAGCCAGTTCAAATTCATCAGTCAATCAAAGGCTTTTTGTGGTTCTCACGTTTGTTCTTTACGACAAGTAAGGCAAAACGTCATGCCATTTTTGCCGGAATGCGTATTGCGCGTGTATATGGTGAGCTTCATGGCTTTTTTGCCAATGAGAAAGACAATCCCAGATGCCGTTACAGCAATGAAAAGCTAGAACTTCTTATGAAGAAAAGTGTGCAGGATGCCATAAAAATGACAGAGGAGTTAGAAAAGGCATATCGAGGAGAAATGCGTCTTGGTAAAATTTTTGATCAAACCTTTTCCGGGAAGGAAGAAGCATGACATTACAACAGTTACAATATGCCGTCACCGTCGCTTCTGCGGGAACAATCACAGAGGCGGCTGAGCGGCTTTACATCACACAGCCGAGTCTGACAACTGCAATTCGGGAGTTGGAAAAGGAGATGAATCTGACGATTTTTATCCGTTCCAACAGAGGCGTGGCAGTATCAAAGGAGGGTGAAGTTTTCCTTGGATATGCCAGACAAATCCTAGAGCAGACAGAATTGCTGAAAGAAAAATATACAAATGAGCGCCAGTGGGGGCGAAATTTTTGCGTTTCCACGCAGCATTACTCGTTTGCGGTAAATGCCTTTGTAGAGCTGATTCAAAAGTATGCAGGTGAAGAATACGACTTTAATATTCGAGAGACGCAGACATACGAGATCATTGAAGATGTTGCGCTTATGAAAAGCGAGCTTGGTATTTTATATCTTGACGATGAAAATAAAAATGTTATCACAAGAGCGCTTCGCGAAAAGGAGCTTGTATTTACACCACTTTTTGAAGCAAAACCGCATGTATTTATAAGCAGTGCACATCCGCTTGCCACAAAAAAGACAGTAGACTGGGATGATCTTGCGCCATATCCATATCTGTCATTTGAGCAGGGAGAGCATAATTCCTTTTATTATGCGGAAGAACGCTACAGCCGTGTATTACGCAAAAAAAATATTCGCGTGCGTGACCGCGCCACTCTATTTAATCTTTTGATTGGACTAAATGGATATACGGTATGCAGTGGTGTAATTGATGAAAACTTAAATGGAGAAAACATTATAGCAGTTCCATTAAAGGAACAAGGTCTGATGCAGATTGGCTATATTCATCACAAGAAAGCCGTGCTTGGAAAGCTGGCGCAGGCTTACATAGAGGCCATCGGGGACAGGTACGGTGGCCAAATATCTGTCCCTGGTGGCTCAAAGAAAGGCAGGAAATAAATGAATAACTTTAATTATTATGCACCGACAAAGGTTGTATTTGGAAAAGATACAGAAAAAGAGACGGGACGTCTCGTAAAGGAGCAGGGCGCATCAAGCGTACTTGTTCATTTTGGAGGAAAGAGCGCGATTGCTTCTGGTTTGCTTGATCGTGTGTGCCAGTCATTAAAAGAAGAGGGCATTGCGTATGAGATGCTTGGAGGAGTTGTTCCAAATCCACGTCTGTCAAAGGTAAAAGAAGGCATTGAATTATGCAGAGAAAAGAAAATTGATTTTATTTTGGCAGTTGGCGGTGGAAGCGTCATTGACTCTGCAAAGGCAATCGGATATGGTGTTGCAAATGAAGGTGATGTGTGGGATTTCTACGCAAAAAAGCGTGTGCCGACCGCATGTCTTCCGATTGGTGCGGTGCTTACTATTGCAGCAGCAGGAAGTGAGATGAGCAATTCCTCAGTTATCACAAATGAGGACGGCGGATTAAAACGTGGCTGCAATACTGATCTTTGCCGTTGCCGTTTTGCTGTGATGAATCCTGAGCTGACATACACACTGCCAGATTATCAGACACAGTGCGGATGTACCGATATTATGATGCACACGATGGAACGTTATTTTAATATGAGTGAAAACATGGAGCTGACCGATGGCATTAGTGAGGCACTAATAAAGACTGTAATGAAGCACTCCAAGATTTTAAAGGAGCATCCAGACTGCTACGAATCACGTGCAGAGGTGATGTGGGCTTCTAGTCTTTCACACAATGGCCTGACTGGATGTGGAACAGATGGCGGTGACTGGGCTTGCCATCAGCTAGAGCATGAGATAGGCGGTATGTTTGATGTGGCACATGGAGCAGGACTTGCAGCAGTGTGGGGAAGCTGGGCACGTTATGTCTACAAGGCACGTCCAGAGCGTTTTGCAAAATTTGCCAGAAATATTTTTGATATTCAGGAAACTGATGATGAAAAGGCAGCAGTAGCAGGCATCGAGGCAATGGAAGATTACTATCGAAGCGTCGGTATGCCAACCAGTTTGTGTGAACTTGGCATTGATGCGACCGAGGAGCAGATCAAAGAAATGGCCGACAAATGCAGCTTTTATGGAAAGCGCACAGTAGGTGTGATGAAGAAGATTGGAGCACCAGAGGCAGCACAAGTTTACCGCATGGCAAATGACAAGAGCATTCCGCTGTACTCAAGATAAGAATTTCAAAAAAAGAATAGACGAATGATAGGGCAGATCAAAACGGTCTGCCCGTTTTTTGTGCAGCTAATTCAGGCTATGATATTGTCTTGCGGATTGTAGAAAAAGAATTGACGAATCGCTTTTTACATTATATAATATAATACAAGAATAAGTACAGAAAACTGTACGCAATAAGTCGGAAGGGGATGAATCATATGTTAGCAGTTAATTATACAAATTTGAGAGATAACATGAAACGCTACATGGATCAGGTCACAGATGATTATGAAACCATGATTGTTACGAGAAAGAATAATAAAAATGTTGTCATCCTGTCAGAAGAAACCTACAACAATCTCATGGAAAATGTGTACGTAATGGGAAACAAGGCAAATTATGACTGGTTAATTGAGTCTAAGGCACAGTTGGAAAATGGACATTGTGCTACACATGAGCTTATTGAGGTGGAGGATGAATAAAGTTTTTACAGAAAATGGTTGGGCGGATTATACATTTTGGGAGACGGAAGATCGAAAAACGTTAAAGAAGATTAATAAGCTGATAGAAGATATTTGCCGAAATGGAAATGAAGGAATCGGAAAGCCGGAAGCGCTGAGTGGAAATCTTGCTGGGTATTGGAGCAGGCGCATTAACGATAAGGATAGGCTTATCTATAAAATTGATGAAAATAATGTTTTTATATTGGCTTGTCGATATCATTATAGTGATAAGTAAAAAATTTAATTAGCAAGCTTCGTTTCAGAGAGGAAGGGTAACATTATGGAGTCAAAGCAAACAATTAAATTGCATTGCCTGGAAAGCAGGACCGCATCTGGTTATGTGACATTTGGAAGCTATTGGGAAAAAGGTACATTGGTCATTCCAAATTTTAAGAATGATGGGATGGATTCTTTTGTATTACAAAATGAAAATAAAGAATCCATTCCAGTGCAGTCACGTATCACGCATGGTGGCCAGATGGAAGTATCAAGTGGGTAGCCCATACGGCAGATGCATCGAAGATGGGGCAAGAGGCTGCACTGACAGCACAAATCAAATCAGGAGAAGTTAGTGAAGAAACGGCTGAGCTAGTTTCCATGATTACTCGAAGCGATGATAACTGGCTGTACATAGACAATGGCGTCCTTTCTTTGAAAGTCCCAACAGGGAAATACAAGGTAGATACTTTGGCAGAGGATATTTTCTTAAATGGAAAGCTGCGGGTAAAAAAAGCATCGCCAGTTCTTTATCTTGAGGAACAAAGCAATGAAAATAGTACAAACTTTGATCTTGACGGTCAGACAAAGGTGACAAGAGCCTATAAAGCAGCAATCAAAGCTGTAACAATAGAAGAAGATGGTCCACTTGCGTTAACGATAAAGGCAGAGGGTAGCTATCAGTATCAAAATCAAAATAAAATGAAATTCTGTATTCGCATGTACATCAATAAAAACAGCAGCGATATTCGCTTTGTTCATACCTTTTTCTTTGATGGAGACGAGCAAACAGATTTCTTAAAAGGACTTGGCATACGCTTTGATACTGTGCTAAAGGGGCGCCCGTATGAGCATCATATCCGCTTTGCAGGTGAATTGCCATTTAAAGAGGCTGCAATTTTATTAAACAGTTCTTATCCTCGTTTGCAGCCATCTGTCTTAAAAAAACAGCTTGACGGAAAAACGTGGGGCTACCCGGCAGACAGTGATGTCGAAAAGGCAGCGGCCAATCTTCCAATATGGAATCGCTATTTTCTCTATCAGGACAGTGCTGATCATTACAGAATCGGTAAGCAGACAAAGCCACAGTGCTGTGTATTAAGTGCTGCAGAAGGTAGACGTGCGCATGGAGCGATGGAGGTATGTGGTGAAAATGGAGGCATCCTTCTTGGTATTCGTGATTTCTGGCAGAAATATCCGTCTGGCCTTGAGGTGACAAATCTTGCTGGTGACAACGCAGCCTGCACGGCATGGTTTTATTCGCCAGAAGCAAAAAGCTTTGATTTTCGACATTATGATACGAGAAGCTACCAGATGACATCATATGAAGGATTTCCTTGGTTTGGTGCAAGCCCAGAAGGAATCGCAGTGACAAGTGAGTGCACACTTTCTGTAACATCCTCGTTGACAAAAGAAGGAGAACTTAGGGCTTTTGCAGATCATATCGAAAAGCCAGCTGTCTATGTAGAGTCACCAGAATCCTATCACAAAAAGCGCGCATTTGGCTACTGGAGTCTGCCAGAAAGAAAAACAGAGTCAGACTCCTTCTTAGAGAATCAGCTTGATCAGCTATTTGATTTTTACAAAAATGAGATCGAGGCAAGAAAATGGTATGGTCTGTTTGATTACGGTGATGTTATGCATACGTATGATCCAATTCGTCATTGCTGGCGCTATGATATGGGCGGTTTTGCATGGCAGAACACGGAGCTTGTTCCGACCTATTGGCTGTGGCTGTATTTTCTTCGCACAGGAAGAGAAGATGTATTTACAGTGGCAGAGGCAATGAGCCGTCACTGTTCAGAAGTGGATTTTTACCACTTTGGACCGATGGCAGGTATCGGATCACGTCATAATGTGCGTCACTGGGGCTGCTCCTGCAAGGAACCGCGCGTTTCCATGGCAGGTCATCACCGCGTTTACTATTATTTGACAGGAGATGCGCGTATTGGCGATGCAATGGCAGATGCCAAAGATGCCGATTTGTCTTTGAAAAATGTCACCTACTTCAAACAAAACGATGAAAAAGGAGGCCATGTTGTTATTCGAAGTGGCCCAGATTGGACATCATTTTTATCAAACTGGATGACGCAGTATGAGCGCACATTAGATCCTTACTATCTGGAAAAGATTCGTCAGGGCATTAAGGACGTGAGTGAGATGCCGTTTGGACTGGCATCAGGTCCGTCCTATCGCTACGAAGAAAATGGCCATCTGATTTACGAGGGCGAGGACGAGAAGAGTCCAAATATGCACCTCAGATTTGCATGGGTGGCCCGGAAGTCTGGTGGGAGCTAGCAGATATGCTTGGCGATGAGACACTGAGAAAGCTTCTTTCTGTCTACGGCGGATTTTATTATCTGACGCCAGAGCAGAAAAAAGAGAAGACGCATGGCTTAATTGAGAAACGTCCATTTGCATTCCCTTGGTTTGCTTCCGATATCGGTGCCTATGCTGCGTTTTTCACAAAAGATAAGTCACTTGCCAAAACGGTTTGGAAAAATTTGTTGAATGCATTGATTAAAATAGGTGACGAAGCTGGCTTCATACCAGTTTGCTACGCAACGGATGACCAAAAGAAAGCACATATGGAAATTGTGTGGATCAAGACAAACTTCGCAGCGCAGTGGGGCTTAAATACAATCACTACACTTGAACTGCTTCGCGATGCGCTTCCAGATACGATGGACGGTGTTCGTAAGCTCATAGAAGAAATGCCGGGAAATGAATTTCATCGGGCATAAACGTATTGCATTTCGATTTATGCAAGCACAAAAATACCGACCTCTTTGTTGTTAGATGGTTCACCTAACAACAGGAGGTCGGTATAAACTTTACGGGTTAAGCCAGAACCTTCTCGATGTACGCCTTGATCTCCGGGCACTTGCAGCTGTCAAAGAATAACTCCTTGAACTTTGCACCGCTTACAGTTGCCTTTAAGAAATCCTGATCAATGTTCTTTAAGATGGTCATCATATCAGTATGAGTGATCTTCTTTACACCGTCAAGGATCTTCTTATTGCGCTGCTCCGGAACAACTCTTTCCGGTGGATATCCGCCGCCTGGCTCAGTGCAGAACAGTTTCTCAAAGCAGTACTGTAAATTAAGCTCAGCGCCCCAGCCAAAGCCCTTTGCAAATGGGAATGCAGCAGCATTTCCAGCATTGATCTGGGAGAACATGTAAGCGTCAGACGGATCAACAACATGTCCACAAAGAACGCCTGGGAAGGAGTTGCATGCAAGCATAGCGCCCTCACCTGTACCACATCCTGTGATAACAAAATCAGCAGCACCGCTGTTTAAAAGAATAGCGGTCAGAAGACCAACCTGTACATAAGTCAGCTGAGCCTCATCATCAGCAGCATACATGCCGTAATTTACAACCTCGTGACCCATTGGTGTAACAACTTCCTTTAAAACAGACTCAATCATGCTATTCTTTGCAGCCTGGCTGTTTTCATTGATTAATGCAATTTTCATTTTTTTGTAACCTTTCCTATGCCGTTTTGCCAAGGATAGTTCGCCACGGCACAATTTTGTTAAAACTATCTAATAAGATAATAGGTGAGAAAAGTGATTTTGTCAACTTGAAACAGAGAAATGGCTGAAAAACATTATTGAAAAGAAAAAATAACAAAAACTAAAAAATATATTTAAATACATAAACAAAATAAAAAGCTAAAAATGGGTAAAAATATTTAAAAAATTAATAAAAATATGGTGAGCTACAAAATAAAGTAAAATTATCTGAAAACTTATGGAAAAGTCTTTCTTTACAAAATAGATAAGATGCTGTATAGTAGGCACAAACAAAGAAAGAAAAAGCCAGAGAGGGCACGGACTGCAAAGACGCAGAACACCTCTCTGGCTTTCTTTGAAAAAAACAGGAGGACCAACATGGAACAGACTAGCAAAACACCTTGGGGAACTACAGAAGGTCTGTATGATCCCAGTTTTGAACATGACAACTGTGGTATTGGTGCAATTGTCAATATTAAAGGAACAAAAACGCATCAGACAGTAGAGGATGCATTAAAGATTGTTGAAAATCTTGAGCATCGTGCTGGTAAGGACGCAGAGGGAAAAACAGGAGATGGTGTAGGTATTTTACTTCAGATTTCTCATCCGTTTTTCTCAGGTGTCTGTAAAGAACTTGGATACGACATCGGTGATGAGAGAGATTATGGTATTGGAATGTTTTTCCTGCCTCAGAACGAGACTGACCGCCGCATGTCGATGAAGATGTTCGAGATTATTGCAAAGAAGGAAGGCGTAACGGTACTTGGCTGGAGAATGGTTCCGGTCACACCGGGTATCTTAGGCTCAAAGGCACTCGACTGCATGCCATGCATCATGCAGTGCTTCTTAAAGCGTCCGTCACGTGTGGCAAAGGGTCTTGCATTTGACCGCAAGCTCTATGTCATCCGACGTATCTTCGAGCAGTCAAATGATAATACCTATGTTGTTTCACTTTCAAGCAGAACCATCGTTTACAAGGGAATGTTTCTTGTTGGACAGCTTCGCAATTTCTATAACGATTTACAGGATGAAGCCTATGTTTCTGCAATCGCGCTTGTTCACTCCCGTTTCTCCACGAATACAAATCCAAGTTGGCAGCGTGCTCATCCAAACCGCTATATGGTACATAACGGTGAGATCAATACTATACGCGGCAATGTAGATAAGATGTTAGCCCGTGAGGAAAAAATGGAGTCAGAAGAACTTAAAAACGAAATTTCAAAAGTTCTTCCTGTTGTCGATGATTCAGGCTCAGACTCCGCAATGATGGATAATGTATTGGAATTTTTAATTATGAGCGGCATGCCAATGGCACTTGCTGTCATGATTTTGATTCCAGAACCATGGATCAATGATAAGTCCATGTCACAAAAGAAGAAGGATTTCTATCAATATTATGCAACTATGATGGAGCCATGGGATGGACCGGCTGCCATCGTATTCTCCGATGGTGATCAGCTTGGCGCTGTATTAGACAGAAATGGTCTTCGTCCGAGCCGCTACATCATTACATCTGATGACCGTATGATCTTAACATCTGAGATGGGTACACTTGACATTGATCCGTCAATCATCGTAAAGAAAGAGCGTCTTCGCCCAGGCCGTATGCTGTTAGTAGACACAGTGAAGGGACGCGTGATTGATGATGAAGAGCTTAAGGGTTATTATGCAGCACGCCAGCCATATGGTGAGTGGCTTGATTCCAATATGGTTCAACTGCGCGATTTAAAGATTCCGAATGTGCGCGTACCAGAGTTTACAAGAGAAGAGATGCTTCGCTTAATGAAGAACTTTGGCTATACATTTGAGCAGCTTCGAAGCATCGTTTTGCCGATGGCAAAGACAGGAACAGAGCCGACAGCTGCAATGGGTCATGATACTCCATTAGCTGTGCTTTCAAAGCAGCATCAGCCGCTGTTTTCATACTTTAAGCAGCGTTTCGCACAGGTTACAAACCCGCCGATTGACTCCATCCGTGAGGAGATCGTCACTTCAACTAATCTGTATATTGGATGCGCAGGAAACATCTTAAAGGATACACCTGAAAACTGCAAGATTCTTCGTATCAATGATCCGATCTTAACAGACACTGATTTGCTTAAGATTCGCAACATGAACATCGAAGGCTTCAAGGTGGCGACAGTTCCGATTACTTATTATCGCAGTACTTCCTTAAATAAGGCAATTGATCGCCTATTCATTGATGTTGACCGTGCTCACCACAACGGAGCGAATATTATTATTCTTTCCGACCGCGGCGTAGATGAGAATAGAATTGCAATTCCGTCTCTTTTAGCAGTCTCTGCGCTTAACCATCATCTTGTTGTTACAAAGCAGCGTACCTCTATGTCTGTTATTTTAGAGACAGGAGAGCCAAGAGAAGTTCATCATTTTGCAACACTTCTTGGATTTGGTGCAAGTGCAGTCAATCCGTATCTGGCACATGAGGGAATCAAGTATCTTGTTTCCAGCCATATGCTTGACAAGGATCCTTATGCAGCAATCGACGATTACAACAAGGCTGTTTTAAATGGTATTGTAAAGATTGCAGCAAAGATGGGTATTTCCACTATTCAGTCATATATCAGCTCCAAGATTTTTGAGGCAATTGGTCTTGATAAGGATCTGGTAGACAAGTATTTCCCGGGAACAATTTCTCGTATCGAAGGCATCAGCTTAAAGGATATTGAGGATGATATTGAGAGCTGGCATGCAACAGCATTTGATCCGCTTGGACTTGGCGTAGATCTGACACTTGACAGCGTTGGTGCTCATAAGGAAAGAAGCGGTAAGGAGGAGCATCTGTATAATCCGCTTACTATTCATATGCTGCAGGAAGCAACAAGAACAGGAAATTATGAACTGTTTAAAAAATACTCAGAGAGTCTTCGCGATGATGGAAATCCGATGAGTCTTAGAAGTCTTATGGAATTTAAATTCCCTGAGGACGGAGGCATTCCGATTGAGGAGGTTGAGGGTGTTGACAGCATCGTAAGACGTTTCAAGACAGGTGCTATGTCCTATGGTTCTATCTCTCAGGAGGCACATGAGACACTTGCAATCGCAATGAATACTCTTCATGGAAAGAGCAACAGCGGTGAAGGCGGTGAGGCGTTAGAGCGTCTTACAATCGGCAAGGACGGACTGAATCGTTCATCAGCAATCAAGCAGGTTGCTTCAGGCCGTTTTGGCGTTACAAGCCGCTATCTGACGAGCGCAAAGGAAATTCAGATTAAAATGGCACAGGGCGCAAAGCCTGGCGAGGGTGGTCATCTGCCGGCAGGAAAGGTGTATCCGTGGATTGCAAAGACAAGACATTCAACACCTGGAGTTGCACTTATTTCTCCGCCGCCGCATCATGATATTTATTCAATCGAGGATTTGGCACAGCTGATCTATGATTTAAAGAATGCAAATGATCAGGCACGAATTTCAGTAAAGCTTGTATCAGAGGCAGGTGTTGGAACTGTTGCAGCAGGTGTGGCAAAGGCAGGTGCACAGGTTATTCTTGTGTCAGGCTATGACGGTGGAACAGGAGCCGCACCGAGAAACTCAATCCATGATGCTGGTCTTCCTTGGGAGCTTGGTGTAGCAGAAACACATCAGTCCTTAATAATGAATGGTCTTCGTGACCGTGTTATCTTAGAGACAGATGGAAAGCTTATGAATGGTCATGATGTAGTAGTTGCTGCTCTTCTCGGTGCAGAAGAGTATGGCTTTGCAACAGCACCGCTTGTTACAATGGGCTGTGTCATGATGCGTGTCTGCAACCTTGATACCTGTCCTGTTGGTGTGGCTACACAAAATCCAGAGTTAAGAAAAAACTTCCGTGGAAAGCCAGAGTATGTAATCAACTTTATGCGTTTCGTTGCTCAGGAAATGCGTGAATATATGGCAAAACTTGGTGTGCGCACTGTTGATGAGCTGATTGGTCGTACTGATCTTTTATACCAGAGAAAGGATTTTACAAATAAGAGAGCAAATGAGGTTGATCTGCACCGCATCCTTGATAATCCGTACAGTGATGCATCAGTAGCAGGCTATTATCATAAGAATGTATATGATTTTGAGTTGGAAAAAACACTTGATAAGAGTGTACTGATTAAAAAGCTTATGCCGTCTGTAAAGAGCAGCCACGCAAAGACACTTGATATTCATGTAGGCAATGTAAATCGTGCATTTGGTACTCAGCTTGGTGCTGAGATAACAAGACTTCATCCAGACGGACTGCCAGAGGATACAATTACTGTTCATGCACAGGGAAGTGGCGGACAAAGCTTTGGTGCATTTATACCTAAGGGTCTTACAATGACACTTGAAGGAGACAGCAATGACTACTTTGGCAAAGGACTTTCAGGTGGAAAGCTTGTAGTATTCCCACCAAATAAGGCAGCCTTCAAGCCAGATGAAAACATCATTATTGGAAATGTTGCGCTTTATGGTGCGACAAGCGGAAAAGCCTTTATTGAAGGTGTGGCAGGTGAGCGTTTTGCTGTAAGAAACTCTGGTGCAATTGCTGTTGTTGAAGGTGTGGGTGATCATGGCTGTGAATATATGACAGGCGGACGCGTTGCCATTCTTGGACCGACGGGAAAGAACTTTGCAGCTGGTATGAGCGGCGGTATTGCTTATGTGCTTGATGAGCACAATGATCTCTACACAAGACTGAATAAGTCACTGATCAGTATTGAGGAGCTTACAAATAAATACGATGTACAGGAATTAAAGGAGATGATCACAGAGCATGCAAAGACAACAGGCTCTGCAAAAGGAAAGTATATCCTGGAACACTTCTCCGAGTATCTGCCGAAGTTTAAGAAGATTATCCCGAATGATTATAAGCGTATGCTTAATGCCATCGTTCAGATGGAGGAGAAGGGCTTAAGCAGCGAGCAGGCACAGATCGAGGCATTCTATGCAAATGCCGGAAGAAAATAAAGGAGGAGAAGACAATGGGAAAGCCAACAGGATTTATGGAATATGCCAGAGAAGATGCCCCGGCTTCTTCACCAAAGGCAAGAATCCAAAACTATAATGAATTTCACGAGGAGCTGTCTGAGACTGAGAGAAACAGGCAGGCAGCCAGATGTATGGACTGCGGTGTGCCGTTTTGTCAGTATGGAAAAATGATTTCTGGTATGGCAAGCGGCTGCCCACTTAACAATCTAATTCCAGAGTGGAATGATCTTTTATATACTGGAAATATGGTACAGGCATTTAATCGCCTGACAAAGACAAATTGCTTCCCGGAGTTTACGGGAAGAGTTTGTCCGGCACTATGCGAGGCAGCCTGCACATGCAACTTAAACGGAAAGCCAGTTACAACAAAGGCGAACGAGCTGTCCATCATTGAGAATGCATATGAAAGCGGATATCTGGCGCCAAATCCGCCAAAGACACGCACAGGAAAGCGCGTTGCAGTTGTAGGCTCTGGTCCATCTGGTCTGTCAGCTGCCTACTGGTTAAATAAGAGAGGCCATGAAGTTACTGTGTATGAGCGTTCAGATCGTCCAGGCGGTCTTTTGATGTACGGAATCCCAAATATGAAGCTGGAAAAGCGTTTTGTAAAGCGCCGCGTTGAGCTTATGAAGGCAGAAGGCATTCATTTTCTGACTGGTGTGAATGTAGGAAAGGATATAAGTGCAGAGGATCTTAAATCACAATACGACAGCGTGATTTTAGCGTGTGGTGCATCAAATCCAAGAGATATTCAGGCAGAGGGAAGAGATGCAGAGGGTATTTATTTTGCAGTTGATTATCTGTCACGCACGACAAAGAGTTTGCTTGATTCTAATCTTACAGATGGAAATTATATCTCTGCAAAGGATAAGCATGTCGTTGTCATCGGAGGCGGTGATACTGGAAATGACTGCGTAGGAACTGCAATTCGTCAGGGCTGTGCATCTGTTACACAGTTAGAGATGATGCCGCAGCCTCCGCTCACACGTGCCGCAAATAATCCGTGGCCAGAGTGGCCAAGAGTCTGCAAGACAGATTATGGTCAGGAAGAAGCAATTGCCGTATTTGGTTCAGATCCTCGTATTTACAAGACAACCGTAAAGGAGTTTGTAAAAGATGCAGACGGAAAGCTTTGCGGACTGATCTGCGTGAAACTCGAATCAAAAAAGGATGAAGCAACAGGACGCATGATGATGGTGCCTGTAGAGGGCAGTGAATTTGCACTCGAAGCCGAGCTAGTACTGATCGCAGCAGGCTTCCTTGGCTGCCAGAGCTATGTATCAGATGCATTTGGAGTAGAGCTGACACCAAGAACAAATGTAAAGACAGCACCAGATTCATATGAAACCTCTGAGCCGGGCGTATTTACAGCAGGTGATATGCACCGTGGACAATCGCTTGTTGTATGGGCAATTCGCGAGGGAAGAGAAGCTGCAAGAGCAGTCGACGAGAGCCTAATGGGATATACCAATCTTGAGTAAAGTGCATGTGTCTCGTCACCATTACGTAATAATGACAATTATATAGCTCTTGTATTAAGGGTAGACCTAATTAAGGGTCTGCCCTTATTGTAGTATTTTTTGTCTTTCACTTGTAATTGTTTTTTAGATGCGTTACAATAGCAAATATTGAGTGTAAATTATTCATTTAAGTAGAAAACAGCAAAAAAACGGAGGAATAATGCATGTCAAAAGTAATTATGATTCAAGGCACGATGTCAAATGCAGGAAAAAGTCTGCTTGCGGCAGGACTTTGCCGTATTTTTAAGCAGGATGGCTATCGGGTGGCACCGTTTAAGTCACAAAACATGGCATTAAACTCCTTTATTACAAAGGATGGCTTTGAGATGGGACGTGCTCAGGTAGTTCAGGCAAGAGCAGCAGGGATAGAGCCATCAGTTTATATGAATCCGATTTTATTAAAGCCAGTAAGTGACATGGGGTCACAGGTGATTGTAAATGGAAAGCCAGTCTCCAATATGCCGGCACGAAAATATTTTGCCTACAAAAAGCAGCTGATTCCTGATATTATTCATGCTTTTAAGAAGCTAGAGGAACAGGCAGATATTATCGTAATCGAGGGTGCAGGAAGTCCGGCTGAGATTAATTTAAAGGCAGATGATATAGTCAACATGGGTTTAGCAAAGCTTGTAGGTGCACCTGTGCTTTTAGCTGGTGATATCGACAGAGGCGGAGTGTTTGCTCAGCTTCTTGGTACTCTTATGCTTCTTGAGCCAGATGAAAAAGAGCTTGTAAAGGGTCTTATTATAAATAAATTCAGAGGAGATAAGACAATTTTAGATCCAGGTATTGTGATGCTTGAAGAGCGTGGTCATGTGCCTGTGGCAGGTGTCATTCCATATATGAAGGTGGCAATCGAAGAGGAAGACAGCCTAAGTGAAAAGCTAGAGCACAGCCAAAAAGGTCTTATTGATCTTGCAGTAATTCGTCTTCCGCGAATGTCAAATTATACCGATTTTGATGTGTTTGAGCAGCTTCCGGGAGTAAGCGTGCGCTATGTACATAATGTAAGAGAGCTAGAAACACCGGATTGCATTTGCCTTCCGGGAAGCAAAAATACAGTCGGTGATCTTTTGTGGATGCGTCAAAGTGGAATAGAGGCAGCAGTTAAAAAGCTTTCAAAAACGACACCGGTGATTGGTATATGCGGAGGCTTTCAAATGCTAGGCGAGGTTATTTTAGACCCATTTTGTGTTGAGCAGGGAATGGATGCACAGGGAATGGGACTTCTTCCGATTCAGACGACTCTCACAAAAGAAAAGACGAGATTACAGGTGACAGGAACAATTGATCATTTGAGTGGAGTCTGGTCCTGCCTAAATGGCAGTCCATATGAAGGCTATGAGATTCATATGGGAAAGTCAACAGCCGTCAATGCTACAAGCTCAAAAGAGAAAAAAGTAGGTCAGTCCCAAAAGCAGCCATCTAGTGATCTTCCAACTGTGGTATGCAGCGAGAATGGTATGGTGTGCGGCAGCTATGTTCATGGTCTGTTTGATGAAGGCGATCTTGCATGGAAGCTTGTAAAGATGCTTGCAGACAAAAAGAATGTGACATTAGAGGCACTGCAGAGTGGCTTTGATTATAAAAAGTTTCAGGAGTCACAATATGATTTGTTGGCAGACACCATTCGTCAGCATATGGACATGGATTTTGTGTACAGCATTTTACGGGAAGCAAAAATTTAACTTGTGCTGAAAGAAAGGATTAAAGTCATCTATATATGGAAGCAATTAAGTTTTTAAGAGAAAAATATAAAATCACACCGCCAGATCAATCAATGTATGATGCAGTAAAAGCAAACTGGGATGGAGTGGCAAAGCCGCTTGACGGATTAGGCTGGTTTGAGCATGTTACATCACAGATTGGTGCTATAGAGGACAACACAAATGTAGGTATTTCTAAGAGGGCAGTTATTGTGATGTGTGCTGATAATGGCATTGTTAAGGAAGGTATCAGTCAGTCAGGGCAGGAAGTTACGCTTGCCGTTGCACAGTCGATGGGAAGGCATGAATCGAGCGTTTGCCGTATGGCATCAGCATCACATACAGATGTTATTCCAGTAGATATTGGAATAGCCGCTTCATGTAAAATAGATGGTGTGTTAGATGAAAAAATTGCCTGTGGTACGCGAAATTTTGCAAAAGAGCCTGCCATGACAGAAAAAGAGACATTAGATGCGATTGATACAGGTGTGCGCCTTGTAAAGCAGTGTAAGGAAAATGGCTATCAGATACTCGCAACAGGAGAGATGGGTATAGGAAATACGACAACGAGCAGTGCAGTGACAGCAGCACTTCTTCACAGGTTAGCCAGTGAGACAGCAGGAAGAGGAGCTGGATTAAACGATAAGGGGCTAAGCAGAAAAAAACAGGTCATTCAAGAGGCAATTGACAGATACGATCTATATAAGGCAGATGCATTTACTGTGCTTCAGACTGTTGGCGGCTTTGATATTGCAGGTTTGACAGGAGTTTTTATAGGAGGTGCAATGTATCATGTGCCTATTGTTTTGGACGGTCTAATAAGCGGTGCAGCAGCACTTCTTGCAAAGCGTATTATTCCTGGTACAGAGCATTTTATGATAGCATCTCATCTGGGAAAAGAACCGGCGGCAAAGGCAATTTTAAAAGAAATAGGGATCAAGCCAGTCATCCATGGAGATCTGGCGCTTGGCGAAGGAACAGGTGCAGTTATGGTATTTTCGCTTCTTGATCTTGCAATGTCAGTATATAATGATCATACAGATTTTTCACGTCTGGAGATGGCACCATATGAACGTCTTAGTTAAAAAGGAAAGGCAAATAAAATGATTTATCTTGTGACAGGCGGAAGCGGCAGCGGAAAATCAGCCTATGCAGAGTCATTGCTGTCTGGGTTTGAAAATATCAGAAGCCGCTATTATATTGCCACGATGCAGGTATATGGAGAAGAAGGCAAAAAAAGGGTAGAGCGCCATAGAAGGCTGCGTGCAGGAAAAGGGTTTATTACATCAGAGCAGACGGTGCAGATTGAACAGGCGTTGAAAAAATTTAAAGACAGTGATAAGATGTCATATGCAGCACTTGTTGAGTGTGTGTCTAATCTTACTGCCAATGAAATGTTCGATGAAAATGGACAGCGAAGCGAGGACGAAGTTGTAAGGCGTGTTGTGTCTGGATTAAAAGCGCTGTCACAGTCAGTGCGTGAGCTTGTCATCGTGACAAACAATGTGTTTGACGATGGAATCACATATGATGAATCTACAATGGCTTATATACGTGCACTGGCGCGCATAAATATTGAACTTGCTGCGTGGGCAGATGAGGTTACAGAAGTTGTGGCGGGATGCCCTGTCATGTGGAAGAAGCTAGATGATCATAAAAATAGAATAATTGACAGAGGATTATAAAATGAACCTATTTAAAAAAATTGGAAAATCAATTGCAATTGCTTTTTCTATGTATTCCAAAATTCCTATGGTGCAGTTTGAGTGGAAGGAAGAAGATATGCGCTATTCAATGTGTTTCTTTCCTCTTGTTGGAATTGTAATAGGACTGTTATCATGGTGCTGGTGGCTTTTTTGCCAGCAATTTGGCATTGGAAAAATGTGTTTTGCATTTGTTGGCCTGGCAATCATTCTTTTGGTGACAGGCGGTATTCATATGGATGGCTATATGGATACGATGGATGCGCTTCATTCTTATGGAAGCCGCGAGAAAAAGCTAGAAATCTTAAAGGATTCTCATATTGGTGCATTTGCCGTGATTATGACTGTTCTTTATGTGCTGATAGCAGCAGGTGCATATTCTGAGATTAAAAATTACTCAGTTATGGCATCATTTTGCGGTTCATATTTTTTGTCACGTATTTTTAGTGCAATTGCAGTTGTCTCGTTTCCGTGTGCAAAAAAAGAAGGAACGCTGTATATGTTTGCAGATGCGGCACAGGAGAAAATAGTAAAGAGAAGCCTGTATGGAGAGTTAGCGCTTTGCGCATTATGGCAAATTTTGATGGATCCAAAGGCAGGTATTATGCAGCTTATATGTGCTTTGGCAGTGTTTGGCTATTACTATTATAAGAGCAAAAAGGAATTTGGCGGCATCACAGGCGATCTTGCTGGATATTTTGTAACGCTGTGTGAGGGTGCGCTGATGGTTATGGCGGCAATTGCCTGCTTATAAGAAAGGACATTTTCATGGAACTATATATAGGAGGTTTCGCACAAGGAAAGCTTGAATATGTGAAGTGCAGATACAACGAAAATCAAAAGACAGAGAATTTTTTTGTAAAGGTGATTGACTGCGCAGATTCACATTATAAAAAAATGCTTTTAGAAACAGAATGTGATATATTAATCTTAAATCATCTTCATCTGTGGGTTAGGGATTTATTAGATGAGGGTATGGAGGAAGAGAAAATACAGATGACAATTCTTTCGTGGATTAAGAGTAATCCTGATGCGATTGTAATTTGTGATGAGCTTGGAAACGGTATTGTGCCGATAAAAAGGCAAGAGCGCGTCTGGCGTGAGCAGACAGGGCGACTTATGATAGAGCTTGCAAAGCAGGCAGAAAGGGTGGAACGTATATTATGTGGACTAGGACAGCGGCTGAAATGACAATCACACTGTATATTATCCGCCATGGGGCCACGAAGTCCAACAAGCGTCACGCCTATCTTGGAAATACAAACGAGCCATTATCAAATGAAGGAGGAGAGCAGATTATTTTTTATAATGAAGCTGGAAAATATCCAAAAGAAAAAGATAATCTTCTTATTTTCTCAAGTCCAATGCTTCGCTGCCTTCAGACAAAGGATATTTTGTACCCGGATACAAGAGCCATTTTGCTTCCTGAATGGAAGGAGATTGACTTTGGATGCTTTGAAGGAAAAAATTATCAGGATTTAAATGGAGATCCTGATTATCAGCGCTGGATAGATAGCGGCGGTGTGACTGCATTTCCTGGTGGAGAAAGCCGTGATGAATTTGTGAAAAGATCAATGGTAGGACTTGAATGGTGCATAGCATGTATGGAAGATTATAAACAAAAAAGTGCAGTCTGTATTGTTCACGGCGGCACGATCATGGCTATAATGAGTAGCCTTACAGGCGGTGATTATTATGACTATCAGGTAAAAAATGGTCAGGGCTATGAAATTGAGCTATCGATAAAAGACAACAATGTGCAGTTAGAAAAGCTGACACCAATTGCAATGGAAGAGGCAGAGGAAAAAGACAAATGACAATAACATTACATATGCTGGCATTTGTCAGCGGTTTTTTGCTTGATTGTTTGTTCGGTGATCCATATTGGATGCCGCATCCTGTGCGTTTTATGGGAAATCTTATTAGTTTTCTTGATAAAAAGCTGATGGGAGAAAAGCATAAGGGTGAAGAAAAAAAGGCCGATGCCAAAAATAGTACAGGTATAAAAGATGATGCAACAATACGAAGTGAGCGCAGAAAAGGAATACTTCTTGTAATCTGTGTGTTGGCAGCGACAGCTATTGTCTCAGGAATCATCTTTTGTGGAGCTTACGCAATTCATCCAATTGCTGGTTTTGTAGTCGAAGCAATTATGACATATCAGATTTTGGCGGCAAGATGTCTGCAAAAAGAGAGTACAAAGGTATACACCGCGTTGAAAAAAAATGATCTGCCAGGCGCACGCTATGCCGTTTCCATGATTGTAGGACGAGATACAAATGTCTTAGATGAGGCAGGTGTGGCGCGTGCTGCAGTAGAGACAGTGGCAGAGAGTACATCTGATGGTGTGATTGCACCTATGCTTTACACGGCACTTGGCGGCCCAGTGTTTGGTATGATTTATAAAGCAGTCAATACGATGGATTCAATGGTAGGCTATAAAAGCAGCCGTTATCTGTATTTTGGCCGTGCAGCAGCAAAATTAGATGATGTCATCAATTGGGTTCCTGCAAGAATCAGTGCACTTCTTTTAATTGCAGGAAGCGTTTTTCTTAGTGTGACTAAGATTTTTGGCAAAGAAAAAGCAGTATATAATACTAAAGATGCATGGCATATCTGGAGAAGAGATGCCAAAAAACATGCAAGTCCAAACGCCGGACATACAGAAGCTGCATGCGCAGGTGCACTTGGCATTCGTCTGGCAGGTGACACCATTTATGGCAGTAAAGTCATTAAAAAGCCATATATCGGTGATGATAAAAGGGCAGTTTTGCCAGAGGATATCTGCCGCTGCAATTATCTGATGTATGCGGCTGCAGTTCTTGGAGAGGTAATCTGCGTAGTATTGATGATATTGCTAAAATTCACAGGATAACAATCTGGTATCAAAGGGGGCAAAAATGGACAAGCATACAGAAAAAAGCGTACACGGCGGAGATGTATATCGTAATCAGGTGGAGCTTGATTTTTCAGTAAACATAAATCCATTTGGCATGCCAGATGGTGTTAAAAAGGCACTTGGCGATGCTATTTTTTTATGCACTCAATATCCAGATGAAAAAGTTTCAAAGCTTAGTGAAGCAATGGCGAAAAAGCTTGATGTGCCGCAGGAATGTCTTCTATTTGGAAATGGTGCATCAGAGCTTTTTGTGGCGATTATCCATGCAAGAAAGCCAAAGACTGTACTTGTGCTTGCACCGTCCTTTTCAGGCTATGAGCACTCAGCAGCATGCGAGGACTGTCAGGTACGCTATTATTATCTGAAAAAAGAAGATAATTTTGAGCTGACAGAGTATTTTGTGCAGGAATTGATCAGACAGATAAAAGCGCACGAAGCGCCAGATTTGATTTTTCTTGCAAATCCTAATAATCCAACAGGAGCATGTATTTCATTTGATATTCTCTCACAGATAGTTTTTCTTTGCTGTGAACATAGAATTACATTGGTGATTGATGAATGTTTTATTGAATTTACGAAGCGTCAAAATGAAAGCCTTATCAAAAATGCAATTCATTCACAGTATTTGATTGTTGTGCGTGCATTTACAAAGATATACGGGATACCGGGTGTGCGCCTAGGCTATCTGGCGGCATCTGAAAAAATGGTGGAATGTTTGAAAAGACAGCTCCCAGAGTGGAATGTATCGCTCTTGGCACAGTGTGCGGGAGAAGCGGCACTACAGGAAGATGAGTTTGTACAGAAAACATCAGAATATGTAAAAAAACAGAGGGAATACCTTACAGAAAAGCTTCGTTTGCTCGGTCTTACTGTGTGGCAGGGAGAGGCAGATTATTTGCTTTTTTATTCAGAGAAAAATCTATATGAAATGCTGCTAAAGAAAAAAGTGCTGATTCGGGATTGCAGTAATTATAAAGGACTTGAATCAGGGTATTATCGCATTGCAGTAAAAAAACAAGAGGAAAATGATCGTTTGATGGCTGCATTAGAAGAAGTACTGTCAGACGAGAATATAAAATAAAACACCGCTATTGTCGGGGAAAACAGGGAGGAAATAAAAATGGGAATAACGGCGAAAGGAAAGAAAAATGCAGGCTTGCTGACAGAAGGTTCAATAGCAAAGGGAATTTTGTCATTTGCCATTCCATTATTTTTAGGCCAGCTATTGCAGCAGTTTTACAATGTGGCAGATGCATGGGTTGTGGGAAATTTTGCAGATAACGATTCATTTGCAGCAGTCAGCTCAGCAGGAAGTCTAACCTTTTTAATTATTGGATTTTTCAATGGAATTGCCATTGGAGGCGGCGTTGTTATTTCAAAATATTTTGGTGCACGTGATGAAAAAAGCGTGGAAGTTGCCATTCATACAAACTTTTTATTTGGAATTATCGCATCAGTCCTTTCTACGATTGTAGGAATTATTTTGATTCCAGTTTTGCTTCGTCTGATGCAGACACCAGAGAATGTGCTTCCAGCATCACTATTGTATCTGCGTGTCTATTTCGCAGGCGTATCAACTATTATCATGTATAATATTGGTATGTCAATCATGAGAGCGCTTGGTGACAGCTTCATCCGCTGTATTATCTGTTTATTTCATCTGTAATCAATGTAGTGCTTGATTTATTATTTGTTGCTGTGTTTAACTGGGGTGTAGGCGGCGCAGCAGCGGCAACAATCATTGCGCAGGGTGTAAGTGCAGTAATGTGCATTTATCGTATGTGTAAAATGGAGGGAGTTGCACGTCTTGATTTTAAAAAGCTTCACTATAATGGTCCTATGATGCATGAGGTAATAACACAGGGTCTTCCGACAGGTATTCAAAATTCTGTTATCAGTATTGGAAATATCGTTATTCAGAAAAATATCAATTCATTCGGCTCATTTGCGATGGCTGGTGTTGGTGCATATAGTAAGCTTGAGGGATTTGCATTTCTCCCAATTACCTGTATGTCTATGGCACTTCCTACATTTATCAGCCAAAATCTTGGCGCGAAGGAGTATAACCGTGCAAAGAAGGGTGCTGTATTTGGAATTATCACGGGCGTTGCTGTGGCAGAGCTGATTGGAATTGGCTTCTATATTGGAATTGAGCCGCTTCTTCGTTTCTTTGTAGATGAGGAACAATCCGTTTCATATGGAGAAATGCATGCGCATGTGACAACGCTGTTTTTCTGTCTGCTTGCTTTCTCACATTGTGCAGCAGGTGTTCTTCGAGGCTGTGGAAAATCAATCATTCCTATGGCAGCAATGCTCGCCTTCTGGTGTGGACTTAGAATCGTCTATGTGACAACAGCACTGGAGTTTATACCAAAATTTACAATGATCAGCTGGGCTTACCCGCTGACCTGGAGCTGCAGCAGCATTGTATTTTTACTGTTTTTAATTTTCTCAGATTGGACGCACGCATTTGAAAAAAAGGCGGCAAAGAGCAAAGTAATTAAATAAAAAAGCACAGGCACAAGGCAGATGTCTTGTACCTGTGTTTTTTATTTGATGTCTTTGATATCGTAAGGAGTGCTTTGGTAAACATAGAAATTTAGCCAATTAGAATATAAGAGCTGTCCTGTAGAGCGCCAGGTGACAACTGGTGCCTTTGTCGGATCATCATCTGGAAAATAGTTGATTGGAAGGTCAACGCTTGTAAGACCTTTTTCCATATCACGATTATATTCAAGTGCAAGAGTATTGGCATCATATTCGGCATGACAGGTGACAAAGAACTGTCTGCTGTCTTTTGTCTTAGCAATGGCAAGACTGCCTTCTTTTGTAAGAGCCATTATCTCAAGCTCTGGTACGGCTGCTACATCAGAAACATTCACATCTGTTGCGCGGGAATGAGGTGCAAGAAATTCATCATTAAAACCGCGAAATAACGGTGATGTCTTCTTTAAAATCTGATGTGGAAAGATGCCAAACAGTTTCTTGTCAAGATCAAATTTTTTAATGCCGTAGTGATAGTAGAGTCCGGCATAAGCTCCCCAACACAGATGGAATGTACAGTGAACGTGTGTCTTTGTCCACTCCATGATCTTGCAGACCTCATCCCAGTAGGCAGTTTCTTCATATGGCACATAGTCAAGCGGTGCACCAGTGATAATCATGCCGTCATAACGGCGGTCCTTGATCTGGTCAAAGGTGTAATAAAACTGTTTTAAATGTTCAGGGTCTGTGTGTGTGGAAGTGTAACTTGCCGTCTGTAAAAAGTCAACACATATCTGAAGTGGTGTGTTGGAGAGCTTACGCAGAAGCTGTGTTTCAGTAATAATTTTTGTTGGCATCAGATTCAAAATCAAAACATTAAGTGGACGTATATCCTGATGCATCGCACGGTGTTCCGTCATAACAAATATATTTTCAGCTTCCAGTATGGCATGAGCTGGAAGCGAATCTGGTATTCGAATAGGCATAACAAATTTTCTCCTCTCAAATGATTAACATCAAAATAGTAGCGCAGTTTATAGGAAAAGTCAATGGCGGATGCTAATTCAAGTTTGACTATCGACAACCAAAAGTGTTGATGGTATAATAATTTAAAAAATCGTTAACGAAAGAAAGGATATCAGATGGAACTAAAATGTACGCTACAATATTCAAATCCCCATGTTATAAGGCAGATTGCGGTACCAAAAAAAATCACCCTACAGCAATTGTACAGGGTGATTTGCGTATGTGTGGATATGGATACACATGGTTTTGATACCTTATTTTTTAAAGATGGAGTTCAATTAAAGAACACACAACAAGTTGATGAAATTATGCTTAGTGAGTCTGTGCCTGATTCAGA
The DNA here is from genome assembly GCA_003478935.1 of Firmicutes bacterium AF25-13AC. GTDB lineage: Bacteria > Bacillota > Clostridia > Lachnospirales > Lachnospiraceae > Anthropogastromicrobium > Anthropogastromicrobium aceti. The sequence goes on along the minus strand of QUFP01000006.1, from coordinate 106,872 downwards.
AAAAATGTTGTCATGTATCGTTAAAAAAAATGATAAAGTATGCTGGGAGTGGCGTATTGAACTTGTTTCAAAAGAAAACAGACTTTCTGACGAAAAAACAGTCCAATATCCAATACTACTGCGTTTTCAGGGAACAAATATTGGGAATGGGAGAAAAGAAGTAGCAGAATTTAATCGCTATTCAAATAGTTGGTACAGCTTACAGGATTTGCAGGTTCAGAAACAGTCTGTTAATTTAAAGCTTAATTTACTTTTTAGTGAGTTTGGGGTATCGAAAGAAAATCATGCATCTGGTAAAAAAGGTATTGAACTTGATTCGTCCACACTTGTGCAGATGAAAAGTTGTTTGGACAGTTTAAAACAAATGAGGGTAGATGAGCTAAAAGAAATTGAAAAAAATTTAGATATGAACCATCCGACCAATATTCAAAAGGGAAAAAGAGCTGAACTAATCTTGCAGGATTATATAGAAAAACCAGATGTTATGTTGCATATTTTTGAACAGATTAGTTTGACTGAATTTGATGTATTTTTAAAACTGTATGCTTCAGGTGGAACGGTTTCAAGAAGTATCGAAGACTATTTGGAATATGAAACGTTAGAGAAATACGGATTGGTTTCTATTGATGTAGATTATAGCGGTTCTATCATAGTTGATATGAGTATTGAACTTGCAATGGGAGCAGGCAAATTTATGAAAGAGCCAGAAAAAAGTTCGCTTCGAAATTTTCAGGTTGCACAGGCTGTAATTGCTGCATGCGTGAATCTATACGGATTTGCCAGTTATTGGCACTACAGTGCGTTAATTGATGCCAATTATAAAAAAATCATAGCGCAAGAGGCAAAAAAACAATATTGGGATATGTTTGCTGAACGGGCAAAAGAAGGACGATGGCGATATATGTGGTCAAGTGTCTCAAATGTATTTTTTAAACCTACAAGTGACCAGGATTGGATCATACAGCAGGTGAAAAAGAACTTTGAGGAGATTCCTTATTATATACCAGGTGGAGAGGAGATAAAATTACTGCAGTTTGATGGAATTGATTATTCTCTGCCTAGTTATAAGATGTTTTTTTCTGTGTTGGTCGATAACTGCAGGAGATTTGAAGATGAAAATAAATTAGTCACAGAGATGATGCTGAAATGTATTAATGGTGAGAGTCCAAGGAAGGTGGTATATAATCACAGACATTGTTTTATAAATGGAACAGCCAGTGTGAAAATTTTAGGAGATGCACTTGAAAAGCTAGAGGCAACGATCAGGCGTCCACAATATTATGGTCATACGAAGAATGAGTTTATGCATCTTGCAGGAGGAATAACAAAGTGAGTTATAATATAAAAAATGCACTTGCGGACTTCAAAAAAGAAGATTTGGCAGATGGAATGATTGATATATTGAAGGATAGCACAAGGACACTGGAGAAAACAAAGGAAAATGGATTTTTAAAGCTGAGCTTAAAAATGCAGAGAACAAGCATTTACAATGGAGCAGTATGGCTTGATGAGAAAAATGGTGAGCTTGTAAAGACAGCTTGCAGGTGTGGTCATTTTCAAAAACAATATTTTTGCTGTGAGCATGTGGCAGCGGTGGTGATGCAGTATATTGTAGAGATATATGGTCAAGACGTGGTTAAGCAGTCTGAGATTTTTCCTTTAATGCTTCAGAAAACAAATGTAGAAGATCCATTTATTCCAGGAATTTTAAAAAGCACCGATGCAGAAATGATGGAAATTCTAAAGGAAAACTTCTTCAAAAAACGGTCATTGCCAATTGAACAGACTGTAAAACAGCCGCTTTCAATGCAGGTAAAATGCTGTATTGGTGAATGCAAGAATGGTCTTTTATTGGAGCTTCGCGTTGGTGAGACGAGAACATATGTGATACGAGATCTGAATGAGTTCTTTTATAAATGGACAGAGAAAAGGAAAATTGAACTGGGAAAATATCTGGAATTTATTCCAGATGAAAATCTGTTTGACGAAAACGGGCGTAAAATTATTCAGTTTTTCTTAGAGGAATATTTAACAGAAAAGGCTTCAGGAAAGACAAATTATTCTTATTATGTTTCGGCTAGTCAGCAGGCAAGATCTGTTTCCATTTTTGGAAGCCGCATTGATTCCTTTATGGATACTATTGCTTCAAATGGCGTATATTTGCTTTCTGATGAAAAGAAAAATATTTTTTATGATGAGCAGTTCTATAGTCCGAAGATCAAAGTTACAAAACTTGCACATGGAGCGACTGTGAGTGCTGAGCGATATCACATTTTATGTGAGAGTCTTGAGTATAGCTATGTCTTGTCAGGTGATACCATATATCGCATGAAAAAACCAGAGATGGCTGTACAGAAGATTCTTGAACTGTGCCAGAGTAAGAAAGAGCTTTTTATATCAGATAAGGATCTGCCGGCAGTCACAAGAGATGTGTTATCAAATCTTAAAGACGCGGCAGCAATCACCTATACTGGCATGGATCCGGTTAAATATCTGCCTCCAAAGCCGACAATTGCTTTGTATCTCGATTCTCCGCAGGAAATATGATTACATGTGATGTGGTAGCCATTTATGGTGAGAAAAAATATCATGTTTATGGAAAGGAGCGTTACAGCCAAAAGCGAAATTTCACAGAGGAGCATAGATTAGCAGAGATAATTCAGATGTACTTTAATGCGTTTGATCAGGAAAAGAGCCTTCTAGTCTATTCTGGTGATGAGGGAGATATTTTCACATTTCTTTCTCAGGTGATTCCCAAGTTGCAAAAATATGGCGATATTTATGTGACAGATTCGATGAAGAAGCTTCGTGTTGTTCCGTCAGCCAGTTTTCAGATTGGAGTTTCAGTATCTAGCGGTCTTCTTGAGATGTCGATGACATCAAATCAGTTTAACAAAGAAGAACTGGCTGAAATTTTCTCATCATATGACAGAAAAAAGAAGTACCATCGCTTGAAAAATGGCGCATTTATTACCTTTAATGAAGAACAAAAGCAGGTAATGTCTGCCCTATCAGATGTGATGAAAAATTATGCCGATAAAAAAAATCAAGATATTATCAAGATGCCGCTTTTTAGGGCACTATATCTTGATGAACTGCTTGCAGAAAAGGAATCAGTTGAACTTAAGAAAAATCGTGAATATCGAAAGCTAATTGGAAAGATGAAAAGCTATGAAAACGGTGATTATGAAGTACCGCAGTCACTTGATGCAGTACTTCGAGAATATCAGCGAGACGGCTTTTACTGGATTAAGACATTAAAAGAAAACGGCTTTGGAGGTATTTTAGCTGATGACATGGGTCTTGGAAAGACGCTTCAGATATTGGCATTTCTTTTATCAGAAAAGGAACAGGGAAAAGTGGGAGACGAGCTTCGCACATTAATAGTTGCTCCAGCATCACTTGTTTATAATTGGAAAAAGGAAGTTGAGCGCTTCACACCGCAGCTGTCAGTCTGTGTGATGGCAGGAACTGCACATGAGAGAAAGGAGTTTATTAAAAATCAGACAAGCAATGCAGATGTGTGGATTACATCATATGATTTGTTAAAACGCGATATCGAGCTGTATCAGGATATTGTATTTGCAAATGAGATTATTGACGAGGCACAGTATATTAAGAATCAGACGACGCACGCAGCGAAATCAGTGCGCCTTGTAAACAGCAGCTTTCGCATGGCACTCACAGGTACACCGATGGAAAACCGCCTAAGTGAGCTTTGGAGCATCTTTGACTATTTGATGCCTGGATTCTTGTATGGCTACACGCGTTTTAGAACTGAAATAGAGATGCCAATTGTTTCTGACAAGGATGAAGATGCGATGACACGTCTTCGCGCTATGATTCATCCATTTATCCTTCGCAGACTGAAAAAGGATGTATTAAAGGAGCTTCCAGAAAAACAGGAGGAGATTGTCACAGTTGCACTTTCAGGTGAACAAGAAAAGCTTTATCAGGCACATTCACAGAGATTGAAAATGTTTCTGGAGGATCAAAACGATGAGGATTTTGCACAGAATAAGCTTCAAATTCTTGCTGAGCTGACAAAGCTTCGTCAGCTTTGCTGCGGACCAGAGCTTCTTTTGGAAAATTATAAGGGTGAAAATGCAAAGCTTGAAACATGTATTGAACTTATTACACAGGCTATTGCCGGAGGTCATAAGATTCTTTTATTCTCTCAATTTACGTCCATGCTGGATCTTATTGGCGAGAAATTAAAAAAAGAAAAAATAGATTATTATCGCATTGATGGAAGCGTAAAAAAAGAGGCGCGCATGGAGATGGTGGAGCAATTCCAAAATCCACAAAATCAAGTATCAGTGTTTTGCATTTCATTAAAAGCTGGAGGCACTGGACTAAATCTGACTGCAGCAGATATTGTAATTCATTATGATCCATGGTGGAATAAGGCAGCTCAGAATCAGGCGACTGACCGAGCACATCGAATTGGACAAAAACATGCAATTAATGTCTATCAGCTGATAGCAGAGGAAACAATTGAGCAAAAAATTTGTGAGCTTCAGCAGGTAAAAGAAGATCTGGCTGAGGAGGTTCTTTCAGGCGAGGGTATCAGCAGTACTCAGTTTAATAAAGACGAAATTATGAATTTACTAGAAAAATAAACAGTTTATTCGGGTAAAAAGGATAGGAAAATACATTTTTTAGCAGTTGTGCTACATTGACAGGTCTACTTTTTGTATGAATTTACGTACATTGTGAAAAAGGCTTGCACAACATCACCTTTTTTGCTATGATAATAGTAAGTATGGAGTCGAAAGACCGGTCAGAATAGGGGGAGATCGATGGATATCCGATGCAAAAGGTGCCTGCTTCGAGAAATGGCAAATGAAGATATGTATCACAGGATACAGCGAACGATTGACGCGATTCCTCCTAAACTTCGGTGCTCAAAAGGGGAGTACGATGCACGTCTTGAATTATGCAAGGAGTGCGAAAAGTTGATTGGTGGTATGTGCCGTGTGTGTGGCTGCTTTGTAGAAGTAAGAGCTGCCAAAAAAACGAACATTGTCCGGGAATACCGCGCCGTTGGGATGGGCTGCAACTTTAGGCTTAATATCGGCAAATTTTTTGTCACAACTTGCTGCCCTGCAGCAGAAACGGAGGAAATTATAATAATGAAAGAAACAGTAATGCAGTTTGGTGAAGGTGGATTTTTACGCGGTTTTGTTGATTACTTCTTCAAGAAGCTGAATGATGCTGGGGTGTATGAAGGAAAAGTTGTTGTAATTCAGCCAATCGATAAGGGTATGGTAAATATGCTTAACGATCAGAATTGCGAATATAATTTGTACTTAAGAGGACTTCAGAACGGTAAGGAAGTTATCGAGCATACTCATGTTGATGTTATCTCAAGAGGTATCAATCCATATGAGGATTTTGATGCATATATGGCATTGGCTGAGAACCCAGATCTGCGTGTAATCGTATCTAACACAACTGAGGCTGGTATTGAGTATCTTGGAACTGAGAAGTTAGATGACAAGCCGGCTAAGTCATATCCTGCAAAGCTGACCCAGTTCTTATACAAGAGATTTCAGACAGGCTTAAAGGGATTCATTCTTCTTCCATGTGAACTGATCGATCACAATGCAGACACCTTAAAGGAGTGTGTATTAAAGTATGCAGATCTGTGGGAGTTAGGAGATGAGTTTAAAAACTGGTTGCTGTCCGAAAACGATTTCTGCAACACCTTAGTAGACCGTATCGTTACTGGTTATCCAAGAACAGAGGCTGCTGATATCTGCAAGGAGTTAGGCTACACCGATAACTTGATTGATACTGCTGAGATCTTCCATCTGTGGGTAATTCAGGGTCATCACGAGGACGAGTTGCCATTCAACAAGGCTGGCTACAACATCGTATGGACTGATGACGTTGCACCATATAAGAAGAGAAAGGTTCGTATCTTAAACGGCGGACATACATCTATGGTACTTGGCGCTTACCTGTATGGTCTTGAGACAGTAGGCGAGTGCTTAAAGGATGAGACAGTAAGCAGCTACTTAAAGCACTGCATCTTCGAGGAGATCGTTCCAACTCTTGGAAATACTCAGACCGATATCGATTTCGGAAAGGCTGTTTTAGAGCGTTTCGCAAATCCGTTCATCCGTCACATGTTACTGTCTATCGCACTGAATTCTGTAAGTAAGTTCCAGGTTCGTGTACTTCCAACCATTCTTGAGCATAAAGAGAAGTTTGGAAATTATCCGGAAGGTCTTGTAATGTCTATGGCAGCATTGATCGCATTCTATCGTACCGACAAGGCAAACGATGGTGCAGAGATCATGGAGTTTATGAAGACTGCAAGCGTAGAGGATATCATGAAGAGAGAGGACTACTGGCATGCAGATCTGACCGAGATGATCCCGATGGTACAGAAATACTACGACGTAATCGAGAAGGATGGCATGAAGGCAGCTTACGATTTAGTATTAAATAAATAATCACAAAGCAGCCGGACCAATTTATGGTTCGGCTGTATGCCGTAAAGCGGCGCAAAATGGCAGAATGCGAACAGAAAGGCATATAGAATTTATGAAAACTTACATTCAGATTAATCCACAGGATAATGTCTGTGTTGCACTGGCTCCTATTTCAGCTGGTACACAGATAAACGCAGGCACGACCGTGACCACACTAGAGGATATTCCGCAGGGCCATAAGATTGCACTTGCTGATATCAAAGAAGGTGAAAAGGTCATCAAGTATGGTTTCCCGATTGGTGTGGCAAAGCAGGACATCAAGGCAGGTTCCTGGGTGCATGTTCACAATGTAAAGACAGGTCTTGGCGATGTGCTTGATTATGAGTATAATCCGTCAGGAAGTGAGTTAGAGCCGACAGAGCACGCACATTTTATGGGATATCGCCGTGAGGATGGACGTGTTGGCGTAAGAAATGAGATCTGGATTATTCCTACAGTTGGCTGTGTAAACTCCATTGCATCTGCACTGGAGAAGCAGGCAAAGAGTCTGGCAGTTGGAACAGTAGAGGACATAGTTGCATTCCCACATCCTTATGGCTGCTCTCAAATGGGCGGCGATCAGGAGAACACTAGAAAGGCACTTGCAGATTTAATTCATCATCCAAACGCCGGCGGTGTGCTTGTACTTGGTCTTGGCTGTGAGAACAGCAATATTCCAGTTATGATGGATTACATTGGTGAGTACGATAAGAATCGTGTGAAGTTTTTACAGTGTCAGGACGTTGAGGATGAGCAGGCAGCAGCAATGGAGCTGTTAAAGGAGTTAGCAGATTATGCAGGAACCTTCAAACGTGAGCCAATCGATGCTTCCGAGCTGATTATTGGTATGAAGTGCGGTGGCTCTGATGGTCTGTCAGGTATAACTGCAAACCCGACTGTTGGCGCATTTTCAGATCTTTTGATCTCAAAGGGCGGCACCACGATTCTGACAGAGGTTCCGGAAATGTTCGGAGCAGAGACACTTCTTATGAACCGCTGTGCAAATGAGGAGCTCTTTAATAAGACAGTTGATCTGATCAACAACTTTAAGAACTACTTCACAAGCCACAACCAGACCATCTATGAGAATCCGTCTCCTGGAAATAAGAAGGGCGGAATCTCCACACTTGAGGATAAGTCTTTAGGCTGTACACAAAAGTCTGGAAGCGCACTTGTAAAGGGTGTATTAGAGTATACAGAGCCAGTTCACACAAAGGGACTTAATTTATTAAGTGCACCGGGCAATGACCTTGTTGCGGCAACTGCACTGGCACTTTCAGGTGCTCATATCGTTTTATTCACAACAGGAAGAGGAACTCCATTTGCATCGCCAGTTCCGACAGTAAAGATTTCCAGTAACTCCAAGCTTGCAGGTCATAAGGATAACTGGATCGACTTTAATGCAGGACGTCTTGTAGAGGATATGCCAATGGAAATGCTTTCTAAGGAGCTGTTTGAGTATGTGCTCGCAGTTGCTTCTGGAAAGAAGGTTAAGGCTGAGGAAGCCGGCTCCACGATATGGCAATCTTCAAGCAGGGTGTAACGCTGTAATACAATATTGAATGATGCAGGTGCGGTAAGCGCCTGTTTATCAGATAGAAAATTTAAGTTCATATAAAAAATATTCACTCATCTAAGAAAGGATAGGATATTATTATGAAAACATTTATGGGAAAAAATTTCCTTCTGACAACTGACACAGCAAAAGAGCTGTTCCATGATTACGCAGAAAATATGCCGATCATTGACTATCACTGCCATATCAACCCGAGGAAATCTATGAGGACCGCAAGTTTGAGAACATCACTCAGGTATGGCTTGGCGGCGATCACTACAAGTGGCGTCAGATGCGTTCTAACGGTATCGACGAGAAGTATATCACAGGAGATGCAACTGACAGAGAGAAGTTCCAGAAGTGGGCAGAGACTCTTGAGAAGGCAATCGGCAATCCGCTGTATCACTGGAGTCACTTAGAGCTGCAGAGATATTTCGATTATCACGGTGTATTAAATGGTGATACTGCAGAAGAAGTATGGAATATCTGCAACGCAAAGCTTGCTGAGGATTCTATGACCGTTAGAAATATCATCCGTAAGTCTAATGTAAAGGTAATCTGCACCACTGATGATCCGATTGACAGCCTTGAGTGGCATAAGAAGATCGCTGCAGATGAGACTGTAGATTTCAAGGTATATCCGGCATGGAGACCAGATAAGGCAATGAACATTGAGAAGCCAGATTTCTTAGAGTATGTCCAGAAGTTAGCTTGTGTATCTGGAATTAAGGTAGACAGTGTAAAGAGCTTATTAGCAGCAATTGACAACCGTATGGAATTTTTTGATTCCATGAAGTGCTGCGTATCTGATCATGGTTTAAACTATGTTGTATATCAGCCGGCAAGCGAGGAAGCAGTTGAGGCAATCTTCCAGAAGAAGGTTCGCGGTGAAAAGCTGACTCAGCTTGAAATTGACCAGTATAAGACAGCATTTATGATTCATGTAGGAAGAGAGTATCATCGCCGTGGATGGGTAATGCAGATGCATTATGGCTGCAAGCGCGACAACAATACCTTCCGCTATAACCAGTTAGGACCAGATACAGGATACGATTCCATCAATAATGATGCAACAGCAGCTCAGTTGGCTGATTTCTTAAATGCACTCAGCACTACAAACGAGCTTCCAAAGACAATTCTGTATTCCTTAAATCCAGCTGACAACGAGATCATCGGCACCATCATGGGCTGCTTCCAGGACAGCGAGGCAGTAGGCAAGATCCAGCACGGTTCTGCATGGTGGTTCAATGATAATAAGTCAGGTATGATCAACCAGATGGTAAGCCTTGGAAACCTTGGTCTGCTTGGAAACTTTGTTGGTATGCTGACTGACTCCAGAAGCTTCTTATCCTACACAAGACACGAGTATTTCCGCCGTATCCTGTGTGAGTTAGTAGGAGGCTGGGTAGAGAACGGCGAGTATCCATACGATAAGAAGGCATTAAAGAACATTATCGAGGGTATCAGCTACAACAATGCAAAGGCATATTTTAACTTCAAGGATTGATTTTGAAGTCAATAGTTACCTGAATTTTTTGTAAAATACGATGTCAGGGTCAGCTAGTTGTGATCCTGACATTAGTTTAATTAATTAAGTATGGAGGTGCATAGTATCCTTTATGGATAGTCACAGTATGACCCTGGTGGTCGCTTTAATATTATTAATGATGGGTTCTGCCTTTTTCTCTGCAACAGAGACAGCCTTTTCCTCGCTGAATAAGCCGAGATTAAAAAATATGGCAGCAGAAGGCAATAAAAAAGCAAAGCTTGCATACAAGCTTGCAGAGAATTATGATGAATTGATTTCAAGTACACTTGTAGGAAATAACGTTGTAAATATTGCAGCAACAACAATTGGAACACTTCTCTTTGTAGGATGGCTCGGATCAAATGGAGCTACTGTATCAACTATCTTTATGACAGTGATTACTTTAGTTTTTGGTGAAATCACGCCAAAGAGTCTGGCAAAGGAATGTCCAGAAAAATTTGCAATAACTGTTGCTCCAATTATCAATATTCTAATTACTGTTTTAAAGCCGGTGAATTTCCTTCTAATCAAGTTAAAGAGCAGTGTAGGAAAGCTTTTAAAGGTCAGCGGCACAACGAATGGAATCACTGAGAATGAGCTTCTTACAATAGTAGATGAGGCTGAGCAGGTCGGTGGACTTGACAGTAATGAGAGTGAGCTGATTCACAACGTAATCGAGTTCAATGATCTTCAGGCAGGCGACATCATTACACCGCGTGTTGATGTTACAGCAGTTGATATCACAACGCCAAACGAAGAAATTGCGGATGTGTTCAAGACATCTGGTTATTCCCGAATCCCTGTATACAAAGATACGATTGATGATATTATCGGTATCCTGTACGAGAAAGATTTCCATAACTATGTGGCAGGAACTACAAAGTCAATCGAGACGATCATGAAGCCGGCTGAGTTCATTCCGCCTACAGTCAAGATCTCCGAGCTTTTAAAGAAGTTCCAGCAGACAAAGCTTCATATCGCTGTTGTTGTGGATGAGTTTGGCGGTACAGAGGGTATTGTTACCATGGAAAATATCTTAGAGGAGCTTGTAGGTGATATCTGGGATGAGCATGATGAGGTAGAGGCTGGCATCAAAAAGTTAGATGATGGAAGCTTCATCGTTCCAGAAGATATGGATTTAGACGATTTCTTTGAGCAGTTTTCCATCAACACCGAGACAGAGGCTTCTACTATCAACGGATGGATTACCGAGCAGATTGGAAAGATTCCGGAAGTAGGCGATTCATTTGATTTTGAAAATCCTGTTTCAGAGGAAGAAGATTCCGAAAAGGACAAAGAAAATCAAAGCAACAAGCCGCAGAAGCTTCATATTGAAGTGACACAAACCGAGGGACAGAAAGCAGAAGAAATTCATGTGACGTTCCTCCATGAGAAAGACGAAGATAGTACAGAACAAGAAAAGAAATAAATGCATTGGCAGCTTATCTAAAAAGGTAGGCTGCCTTTTTTGCTTGACAATACTTCGGGATACCGATATACTATAGATAACAAAGACGAAAGGGGAACAGAACCTATGATTATTGATGATCTTCTTCGTGATGCAAAAATGAGTCAATATAAGTTAAGTAAGGAAAGCGGAGTCGCACAGGCAACAATATCTGATATCTGTAGCCGAAAGACGACAATGAAAAAATGTGCTGCTGGAACCCTATACAGAATTGCAAAAACATTAAATGTCACGGTGGATTTGTTGTTAGAAGCAGATGAGCAAGCAAAGGAAAATGATAAAAATCAAGAATATCGCAGTTCATTTGAAACATTCAAGAGCAACACATGCCATCATGTAAAAGATATGGGAGATATTGATTTTATCATTGATACACTTGAAAAGAATACAATTCGAAATTTATATGAAAAAGCATGGTATCCAGAATCACTATATTTACTGGGAATGGTTGATTATCTCTCTAAAATTAATGATTTGCCAATATGTACGAATTACAATGATATTCGAAAACATAAGCTTGCGACAATTTTATATCCCTCAAGTGTGCTAATTCAGGCTGCAGTCATGCATAGTGATGAGGTTAAAATTGAGGCTATAAAGAATGCAATTCCAGAGTTTATGAGATTTAATATTGTAGAAAGTGAGGTGAGAAATCTTGCCTGAAGTTTTTTTTACAAAGGAAAACTTGGATAGCTATTTAAAAGAACTAGCAAAAGAATTTCGTAAGATAAATGGCAACAAAATGCCAGCTGAGATTATTTTGATCGGTGGAGCATCAGTACTAATTAATTACGGATTTCGCGAGATGACATATGATATGGATGCGATTATTCAAGCATCATCGTCGATGAAGGATGCAATTAATAGTGTTGGTGATCGCATGGGGCTTCCAAATGGCTGGCTAAATACAGACTTCATGAAAACAACATCCTATACGCCAAAGTTAATTCAGTACTCTAAATATTATAAGACATTTTCAAATGTTTTGAGAATACGAACGGTTTCAGCTGAATATTTGGTTGTCATGAAATTGATGGCTGGAAGACAGTATAAGAACGATTTGTCAGATGTTGTTGGAATTTTGTTGGAACAAGAAAAATCACAACAACAGATTTGCCTTGAAGATATAAAAAAAGCAGCAGAAAAACTTTATGGCGGATATGATAAGTTATCTGAAGAATCTCGAACTTTTATTGAGACAGTATATCAAAATCCTGATTTGACACAACTGTATGCAAAAGTTAGAGAAGATGAAAAGACGAACAAAGATATCCTAATAGAATTCGAGGATAACTATCCAGATGTTCTCAATGGAGATAATCTTACTGATATACTAAAAGCAGCAAGGGCAAAGAAAAAAGGTTGATGATATTTTAATATATGATGAGAAAAGCTGATGTGCATCAAAAGAGATTAGGCAGGCAAATTTTTTGGTTTAAACCCTGCAAAAAAGTAGCTTTTGCATGAATCCTGTGGTAAAATAGTCATATGATGGTGGCGATTTGAACAAAAACCACACGATATTTTAAAGGAGGATGTGCGAATGACTCAAAAAGAACAGAAAAATCAAATCAAAAATCTGCTGGCATGTGCAGAGCGTTTGTTATGCTGTATGACAGAAGTACAGCAGGATATGGATGAAGCAGCAAAGTCAATTAAACAGCAAAAATTACTTTCAGATGAAATCGCGTCAAAACTTGAGAATAAATTAAAAGAATTGCGGGAAGAGACAAAAAATTATACAAATATTTGTGGCGAGACAGGGATAAAAAATCTTATGGAATCTTCTATGTCAGAGGCAAAGCATGTTTTAACAGAACAGTTGCAGCTGATTGAGAAAGAGGAGAGAAGGCTTGCGTATAAGCGTTTTAAGTCCCTGCAGTCGCTAGATCCAGATACAAACGAGCATATTTCATCATATAAGAATGATCTTAAGGAATTACTGGATGCATATGAAAAAGCACCGTCAGATGAAAAGATAGAGAAAAAATTAGATGCTTACAGTACATTCATGCAGGCACTTGATGAGACAGACAGCGCCAAAGTTATAGCATATATTCTGGAACTGTCGTCTGTATTTGATAATCAGCTGCTTGGAAAGGCATTTGTGGCAAGAACGATTAAAGAAGCATCAAATGAAAGCGATCAGACTGACATTGTAGTGGAAGAAAGTAACGATAAGCCTGCGAAAGATAACGAAGCAGTTGAAGATGCGCAGCTTCTATCAGAGATTGCAGCAGCAAAGCAGCTTCCATTTATTCGTGATGAGGATGTGGCTTGCTATACACTTGAGATTGAAAAAGGAAAAGAAGAGAAAAAAGTTGGAACAAAGAGCTTTTTAAACGAAATTCGTGCAAAGTTTGCAACGGAAAATGGATTGGTTTTAACATGTCTTGATACGTTTGGTGTGCTTTCCATTCAGTTTCTGGCACTCGCAACGAAGAAATCCATGATCACACTTGAAATGTCATTTCGCTACTTATTTGAAAAAGGATATATCAGAATTTATAAAATTCCTGGATTGGATTCTTTTTATTCCCTTTCAGCAAAGGCATGGAAAGTAATGCAGTCAAGAGAAGCACGCAATTATTTAAAAATAAAAGGTATTGTTTATGATAATCAGGCAAAAAATGAAATGAATCTTGATGTGGATGAGGAATCTGTCAATGCAGCGTTTGCAAGGATTGCTTATCTGCGTTTGCTGAATACATTTTATGAGATTATTCAGCCAAATACCTCAATGAAGGAAGCAGTTTTTGATGAGTGTTTTGTGGTTGTATTAAAGGATACATCTTCCATAATTATGATTGGTATTTTTTGGAGCTTAAAGGGAAGTAAGGATGAAGAGATTCTTCTTGAAAATATTCGAGAGAGCGTAAATTATGGCACTGATTACGTTATTGTTGCCGGACTAAACAGGGATTATGCAGTTTGCAATGCCGATTATGTAGTAAAAGAAATGACATTTGATCCAAAGTGTGTAATCTGCTACGATTTGCTAAAAAACGAATATTTTGAGTATGTGTCAAATGATCCGTTTTCTCCAAAGAAGCTGTTAGAAAAGAAGGAAAATCAATCAGTAAAATTAGAGAGTAAAGTAGAAAATAAGGCAGAGAGTAAAGCAGAAAACAAAGCAGAAAGTAAGGCAGAGAGTAAAGTAGAAAACAAAGCAGAGAATAAATCAGAAGATCAGTTAGAAGGTGAGCTGAAAAGTAAGCTGGAAAGTCAATCGAAAGATCAGTTAGAGTGTCAGCCAGAAAATCAATTTGAAGATCAATTACCAGATCAGTCAGCAGACTCTTCAAAAGATGAAATACAAAATGCCTGCATGATGATTGTGGAAGAAAAAACTTACTGTGCTACAGCTTATCTCGATGCTGTAAAGGATACAAATGAACAATATAAAATGCTGTATGAGCAGTTAGCTTACGCAGTCAATGATCCTAAAATGAGATGCTCCTATGATTCTCATAAAATCTTTGCAATGTATCCGCAGAATGAGGATATATTGACAAATTATCTTATGCTGTCTACCTGCCTTCGCAATTTCTTTATGAATCATATTGAATATGATTATGAAATGAAGGCATTATACGAGAACATGAAGAGTATTCCTATGACACAGGCTTATCCTGAGCTGATGAGCGCAGCATATCGCATGGTGCAGTTTAAGGGAAAATTCCATAAGGGAATTGATTGCTACGCCGATTATCGCCTAAGAGATCAGATGAAAATTGACGCCGGCTAGAAAATCTGGCAGTGCGTGCAAAGGGATATTATGAGTCGTATGTGCTTGGTCAGCCTAAAAATCATAAAAATGTAAAGCGCTTTGTTGATACATGGAAATTAGTTTTTGCTGAGGATGGTGAGATGGCATCGTATCTTCAGGCAATCATGAATGGTGAATACGAGTATGCGAGTCTGTTTCGTGTAAATTTGCTTATTAATTTTATTAGTGATGGCTGTACAGCCGAATATTCAAATCTTAACCGTGAAAAGTTAGGAAACTATATTAATGACTGTTGGGATAAATCAAAGACGAATGGAGGAACCAAATTTAAGACTAGCAATCTTATGAGCGACCTTAGAAATAACCTGACAAATGCTATGGAAAAGGTTATTGGGATTACATGTGAGTGGATTGATCTGGCATCTGGACGCAGCCATTCTGAAAATGATGCAGGTGAAAAGCGCTACCGTGAGATAAAAAGTGATCTTAGAGCAGAATTAAAAGCTGCTGAAAAAATCGTTCAAAAGAAGGAAACAGCAGAAGATATTTATGTGCAGGCAGGAAAAGCTGTGTTAGCGCAGACAATAAAAGAGCTTCTGGCAAGATTGGATGGCAGATACAAGGAAGAGTCTCACAAATATTTTTACATAGATTTTTTAAGAGGAAGCGATGTACTTTTAGACGAGGAATATTTCCCAGATAAGCGGGGAAATTTTGCTGATTTTGAGAAATTGTCACTTCCGGCTCGTATTTTGCGTCATTCTAAGCTTGAGCTTTTAAGTTTTGAGGAAAAGCTTGAGCATATTTTCAAGGAATATGGAGACGACTACGGAGCAGCAGAACAGATTTTAGATTATATGCAAAAAAATAGAAATGCAACAGAAGAATACAATATTCAGGCATCTAAGGAGCAGGCTGGAAAGGATGCCCAAATCCGTCTTAATAACTTTATTGAAAATCTGGAGTTGGCGCAAAGCTATGGACAGATTGAAGAGACAAAGGAAAATAAGAAAGAAAAAATTCAGAAGATCGCAAATGAGTGGTTTGCTTATGCTGATGAGACGAAAAATTATGGCTTCTTCAAACGAATCCTGGAGGAGTACGAGAAAAAACTTCACGAGGACGCAAAGGTGCGCGGAGAGGCACTCCTTCGCGAGGTGGAAGGAATCGAGAATAACGACACGTTAGATGAGTGCCGCAAAAAGCGCATTGCCGCAATAAAAAGCATGATCGAATGTCAAAACTATACAGTGGCAGAGGATCTTTTGTCAAAGATTAATAGTGAAGAGACAGATGAGGAGCGGGAAATTCGCGGCACTGATTATCTGGCAAAATTTATTGAAGAGTATGACTATAATTATAAGGCAGTTGCTAACAGCAGCAAGAGTCTTAGTGATCTGGCAGTTGTGCGGATTCATAACAAGGATGAAAAGTGGGCAAAACGCCTTATTGACAACTGGATGAATAACGGACAGGCTTTGGGACAGTATAAGCTGACAGCTCTTCTTGAGGCGCTTGGCTTTTTAGACGCACAGGTAAAGGAGCAGGCAAAGCTTGGAAGGATTGAAAACTATATGGTTACGATTCCTGCTGTAGTAGGAAGAAAAGCAAACTATAAGCATCCGATTGCTGCATTTGGATCGAAGGCGCAGACAGAGGCTTTCGCGTTGCATGCCTGTTTGGAAAGTATGATGCAGACCGCCTGATTGAAGAATTAAAAAATATCGGAAACAGCAAAAATACACTAGTTCTTCTTGATTATGCGCTGTCACTTCCAGACAGAAGATTATTTGCAAAAAAAATAAAGGCGAGCTTTAGTGATAAGGTCTTTGCAGTCATTGACCGCGTATTATTAATGTTCTTAGTAAACAATTATAGTGTGCAGTTTATCAATCAGATATTGATGTCTGTTATGATGCCGTTTTCATATTGTCAGCCGTATGTGTGGGATTCTTCAAAGGTAATGCCTCCGGAGATATTTATCGGAAGACAGGAAGAGCTTGAAAAAATCGAATCACCTTCCGGTGTAAATATTGTTTATGGCGGACGTCAGCTTGGAAAGTCGGCACTTTTAAAAAAGGCAAAAATGGATATTGATTTTGATGAAAACAATAACCGTGCAGTTTACATTGAAATCAAGGGCATGGATTATGAACGAGCAGCTAAAAAGATTTGCTGTGAGCTGTATGATGCTGGTGTTCTAAAAGAAGAAATTGATACGACAGACTGGGATGTACTAGCAAGGGCAATCAAAAAAAGGCTGCTTGACGATAAAGAGGAACGTATTCCTTATCTGTTACTTTTGTTAGATGAGGCAGACACATTTATCGAGAGCTGTACAGAAGTAAATTTCAAACCGTTTGATGCTCTAAAAGAGATTCAAAATATTGGAATGGACCGCTTTAAGTTTGTTATTGCAGGTCTTCATAATATTGTGCGTTTTAAGCGCGATGCAGCATTGTCTAATAATAGTGTGATTACGCATTTGAGCTCGATTACGATCAGACCGTTTCACACAAAGGATGCCAGACAGCTTCTCGAGGAGCCGCTTTATTGTCTGGGATTTCGTTTTCCAAAGGAGCGTCAGGCGCTGATATCACTTATTTTAGCAAGCACCAATTATTTTCCAGGATTGATTCAGCTTTATTGTGCGAATTTAATTGAAGCAATGAAAAAGGATGATTATGCCGGATATGATGAAGGTAATACACCAGCCTATGAGGTTACACAAAAGCATATTAAAAAGGTGCTCTCAGATCCATCCTTTATGAATCAGATCCGTGAAAAGTTTGAGATCACGCTTAAGCTTGATGAAGATAACATGTACTATATCATTGCACTTTTGATGGCGTATCTGTATCACCAAAATGCAAACTCAGCAGCTGACAGTGAGGGCTTTTCGGCAGAGGATATCAAAGAGGCGGCAATTGGCGTAGGCATCAATCAGGTTGCCGTTCAGAAAACACAAGTCATTAATGGACTGATGCAGGAGCTTCTTGAGCTTAATATTTTGCGTCATACAGTAAACGAAAAGTATCTGTTCTCACGATACAGCTTCTTCCAGATGATGGGAACATCAGATGAAATTGACAGCCGTTTGCTTGAATACATGGAGAATCAATAACGGGGTGAAACAATGGATAGACTATGGTGGGAAAATATAACAAATACATCACATTTCATTGATCAGATTGTGGAAGCCGTTCAGTCAGGCAGCCATCTGTTTTTACAGCTTCCGCAGTTTGTCCCGTGGTATGAGACAATGAGCGATCTGGTCATATCGAAAATTGAAAGGCAAAACTCAGACCGTTCCCTGAAAATTATTATGGATAGCGGCAAAGATCCGGGGGAATATCTGTTTTATCAATATTGCCGTCAGGAGAAAAGGGCGCAGTATAGGCCAGGAATAGGATATGCGCAGTTTCTTGCAAAAAGCGAAGAGTTAATAATGAACCATTATATCCTCTGGGTAACGCAGGCAGATGCAGCGCAGGCGAAGAAGTGGTACACTTTTCTGGAAGGCTATAGCAAGGCGCTTGGCAAAGGGAAAAAAGGCTGTATATTTTTGATTGAAACAAGAGAAGATGTACCAATTCGTGAACGCGGAAGCATCAAAAGACTTGTTTATGAGAAAGAAATAGCACATTATGACACATATCTTTTTGCGATGCTTGCGGCATCCACGCAAAAGCAGACAGAGGGCTTTCGCCAGTATCTGGCAGAGGCTGTCTCATCAGTTGTGCCAGATGATGCAGAGCTTGCCTGCGCATGTATCAAGAGAGGGCGTATATTTTTAGAGGACCCTGTAAAGACAATTGCGTCAATAAAAAAAGAAACATTTAGAAGCGATGGAACGGCCTTTTGGCCTGACATAAGCGAAAAGCAGATTGCGGAACGAATGTGGGAAGCGCAGATTAAGGTAGTATTTCCTATTATAGAAAAGCAGCGAAGCATTATCGTAGAGCGCTACAGAAAAGGAATTGAAGCACTTCTTCCAATCACTGGTGCATACGGCGAAATGTTTTTTGATGCCGAGGATGTGGAAATTGGCGTCTTGTCTCATCTGGTATCATTAGGGAGACTAGCTGTCGCTTTCGAAGATGGGAAAATGATTGCAAGGCTTAGAAATGCAAGAAATACACTGGCACATATTAAGCCTATGACACAGACAGAAATTGATGAAATTTTGTAAATAAAAAAGCAGCGACCAGATTGATCGCTGCTTTTTGGTGTTATAAGATGATGTTGGGGTCAAAAGGTATTTTGCCCCCAACTGATATCCACGAATTGCTCCGTTGCTATGCAACTTTCGCAATTCTAAAAACATTCGGATTCGCTGATTTTCCTTGAAAATCGCTGCATCCTCATGTTTTTGCGGGTCCCAAGCTCAAAAACCTAGTCGTGCAAGCACGAACGGCTTTTGGAGCTTTTGACCCTGGTATCATAAGATTCGGATGCGAATAATATTTTCCATTGCTTCTAACTTTTTCTCAAATTCATCACTTACAGGCGCTTCTACATCAAATATCGCGTATGCATATTCGCCGCGGCTTTTTGAAACCATATCACTGATATTAACACCAGCCTCACCAAAAAGAGAAGTCAGCTGACTGATAACATTTGGTCTGTTGTAGTGGCATACACAGATACGTGCTGTCTTTTTGCGGTAGCCAAGGCTGCAGGATGGGTAGTTGACAGAGTTTTCAATATTTCCATTTTCAAGATAATCCATAATCTGGTTGACAGCCATAACAGCACAGTTTTCCTCAGATTCTTCAGTTGAAGCACCAAGATGAGGAAGTACAAGAGCACTAGGCATATTTACAACAGCTGGATTCGGGAAGTCTGTAACATAGCGAGAAACCTTGCCGCTTGCAAGAGCATCAGCCATGTCAGCATCATTTACAAGAATATCTCTTGCAAAATTTAAGATCTTGACACCATCCTTCATTTGATCAAAAGTACGCTTATTCAACATACCCTTTGTAGAGTCAAGTGCAGGAACATGGATGGTGATGTAATCACACTGATTATAGATTTCATCATTATCCTTTACGATTGTAATGTGGTGAGAGAGACGAACTGCATTCTGGATGCTTAAATAAGGATCGCAGCCAAAAACCTCCATTCCAAGCTCACTTGCAGCATTTGCAACAAGAACACCGATTGCACCAAGTCCGATTACGCCAAGCTTCTTTCCCTTAATTTCATTTCCAGCAAAAGCCTTCTTTGCCTTCTCAGCTGTCTTTGCAATATTTGGGTCATCCTTATTTTCACGTACCCAGTGACAGCCGCCTGCAATATCACGTGAAGCAAGCATGAGTCCTGCAATAACGAGTTCCTTTACACCATTTGCATTTGCACCTGGTGTATTAAAAACAACAATACCTTTTTTTGCGCAGGAATCAAGCGGAATATTATTCACACCGGCACCGGCACGTCCAATTGCAAGAAGAGAATCAGGAAGTGTCATTTCATGCATAGAAGCACTGCGAAGAAGCACAGCATCAGCATTTTCAATCGAATCAGCGATGCAGTATGTATCATCAAAACGGCTCATTCCGGCATTAGAAATTGGATTTAAGCAATAAACACTTTTCATTTCAAATTCTCCTCCTCAAACTTTTTCATAAATGCAACAAGTGCCTCTACACCTTCCTTTGGCATTGCATTGTAGATACTTGCACGCATACCGCCTACAGTGCGATGACCCTTTAAGTTAACAAAACCGGCAGCCTCAGCTTCCTTTACAAATTTTGCATCAAGCTCCTTGTCGCCAGTTACAAATGGAACATTCATTAAAGAGCGAGAGGACGGCTCAACTGTACCGTGAAACAGCTTGCTAGAATCAAGATAGTCATAGAGGATCTTTGCCTTTTCTACATTTCTTCTTTGCATTTCCTCAAGACCGCCCATTTTCTTAAGCCACTTGAAGACCTTGCCGCAGATATAAATACCATAGCATGGAGGTGTATTGTAAAGAGAATCAGCATCTGCATGAATCTTGTAGCGAAGCATGGTAGGTGTTCCTGGAAGAACATCATCAGTAATAAGGTCTTCACGGATGATTGCAATTACAACACCGGCAGGACCGACATTTTTCTGAACACCGCCGTAAAGCATACCATATTTAGTAACATCAACCGGCTCAGATAAGAAGCAGGAAGAGATATCAGCTACAAGTGTTTTTCCCTTTGTATTTGGAAGTGTGTGGAATTTGGTGCCGTAGATAGTGTTGTTTTCGCAGATATAAACATAGTCGGCATCATCATCGATTGGAAGATCAGAACAGTCCGGAATATAAGAAAATGTTTTGTCAGCACTAGAAGCGACAACGTTAACTTCGCCGTAGAGCTCAGCTTCTTTAGCAGCCTTCTTTGCCCACTGACCGGTTACAATATAATCAGCTTTCTTATTTTTCATCAGGTTCATTGGGATCATAGCAAACTGCTGGGATGCACCACCCTGTAAAAATAAAACCTTATAATTGTCCGGAATATTCATAAGCTCACGAAGATCAGCCTCAGCCTCTTTAATGATCGCATCGTAAACCTTAGAACGATGGCTCATCTCCATGACAGACATACCGCTTCCCTGATAGTCAAGCATTTCAGCTGCAGCCTCCTGCAGTACCTCCTCTGGCAGCACAGCTGGACCAGCAGAAAAATTATAAACTCTTCCCATAAAGAAACCTCCTTATCGCTGCATTAGATATTATCGGGCGGTCAAAGACCGGTGAGATGCAGTGATTTACTATGGTGCTTTACCATATTAAAGTATAATATAATACTCAATTAGAAATAAGTCAATACCTAATTTCAATAATTCTTCACAAGAGGACAAACAATGGACACAAATTTATCAAAGAGTCATCACATTTGACGCCTAACATTACAAATGATAGCAAAACAGCAATAAGGCTGTTTGCAAAAATGAGATGCAGGAGGACAAGACTTTGATTGAAGTAACAGGTCTGGTAAAAAAGTATGGAAACCATGTGGCTGTCGATCATTTAAGCTTTCGCCTAGAGCCAGGAAAGATTTATGGCTTTCTTGGTCCAAACGGAGCTGGAAAATCAACGACCATGAATATGATGACCGGATATATCGGTCCTACAGAGGGAACGATTTTAATTAATGGTCACGATATCGTGAAGGAACCAGCAGAGGCGAAGCGCTGTATAGGCTATCTACCGGAGCTTCCGCCGTTGTATACAGATATGACAGTATGGGAATATCTTGAATTTGCGGCACAGTTAAAAAATATTCCGGCGAAAAAGCGTCAGGAGAGCATTTTAAATGCCATGAAGATGACTGGACTTGTCGATGTCGCAAAGAGACTTATCAAAAACCTTTCAAAGGGCTACCGTCAGAGAGTTGGTTTTGCACAGGCTGTGCTTGGCATGCCGGAAATTATAATTCTTGATGAGCCGACTGTAGGTCTTGACCCAATTCAAATTATTGAAATACGTTCTCTTATCAAAGAGCTTGCAAAAGAGCATACAGTTATTTTAAGCTCACATATCCTTTCTGAAATCAGTGCCGTATGCGATGAAATTTTGATTATCTCTCATGGAAGATTAGTTGCAAGTGATACAACAGAAAATCTTATGCACTACATGGATAGTGATGCTATGCTTGAAATCAGCATAAGGGCGCCAAAGGAGCAGGCAAAGAACAGCTTTGCACAGCTTCATCATGTTGCAGCAGTTTTGGAAGCCACAAAGCAGAATGAGGATGATAAGCATCTGAATTTGACCTCATTTGAGATACGTACAGATGGCGCTGATGTGCGTGAGGCTGTATTTGGTATCTGCGCAGAAAAAAATTGGCCGATTTATGAGATGAAATATTCAAAGGCAACACTTGAAGATGTCTTTATGGAGCTGACTGCCGACAATAAGGCTCATGAAGAAGAGATGGATGAGATTAAAAAATCGGCAGAGGAGGCCGTAAAGGAAGCAGAGCAGACAAAGCAGGCCAATAAGGAGGATGACAATGAAAGCAATATTTAACAGAGAATTTAAATCTTATTTCACATCCATGATTGGACCTGTATTTGTGGCCGCACTTGTGCTCGTGACAGGTATTTACTTTATGGTGTATAACATGAGCTATGGCTATCCTTACTTTGCCTACACATTAAGTGCCTCTGCCATCGTATTTGTACTGACTGTTCCGCTTTTGACAATGAGAAGCTTTTCAGAGGAGCGTCATTCAAAGACAGATCAGCTTCTTTTGACATCACCGGTATCTGTGACACAGATTGTTTTAGGAAAGTTCTTTTCAATGACAGCAGTTGTTGCGATTCCATGTGTGATCTTTTGCCTGTGTCCATTGATCATTAAGAGCACCGGAACAGCATATTTTCTTGTTGACTATTCAACTATTCTTGTATATTTTCTGATCGGCTGCGCTTATGTTGCCATTGGAATGCTGATCTCAGCAATGACAGAGAGTGTCATCATCGCGGCAGTTGGAACGATCATTACACTGCTTTTGATCAATTTGTCAAATGGTCTTTCCCAATATGTGCCAAATACAGCAATTGCCTCTTTGATAGGCTGTCTGATTCTTTTAGTTCTTCTTTGCGTCATTGTCTATGTAATGACAAAGAGCAATGCAGCTACGTTTGGTCTTTTGATCGGTGGAGCAGCAGTTTTAATCATTCTTTACGTTGTAAAGCCAGCTCTTTTTGAGGGACTTGTTCCAGGAATGATCGAAAACATAGCATTTGCAAAGGTAATGACAAGCTTTGTTTCTGATTATGTGTTTGATGTAAAGGGTGTTGTGGAGCTGATCTCGATTTGTGCGGCATGCATCTTCCTTACCACACAGGTAATCCAGAAGAGAAGATGGAGCTAAGATAAGCGCTAGATTGGTGTAAGAAAAAAGCCGAAAAAGCGGCAGAATGAGAGGAAAGCAGGCAGGAATGGATATCAAAAAAAAGAAAGAAAAAAAGCCGTCAGGTAAAAATATTTCATCTGTAGTGCAGCTGAAAAATGGAAGCTTCAGCCTTGCAGTGACGGCAATTGTGCTGGCAATTATTGTAGTAGTAAATTTGATTATAGGACAGCTTCCATCAAAGTTATTAAATTGGGATTTGAGCGAAACTGGAATTTTCAGTGTTTCAGATACTTCCAAAGAATTATTAAAGGACTTAGACAAGGATGTTACTGTTGAGGTAGTGGCAGAGACGGGAAATATAGACTCTCGTATTGAAAGGTTTATCTCTATCTATGGCGATCTCTCATCTAAGTTAAAGGTTAGCTATATAGACCCTGTTCTTCACCCTGAAATTCTTACAAAATATGGAATTTCAGCAAACTCTGTTGTTGTATCATGCGAGGAAACTGGAAAGAATCAGGTAATTTCCTTTAGCGATATAATTGTAAGTCAGCAAAATTATTATGGCTACAGCAGCGAATCAGAATTTGATGCAGAGGGTCAGCTGACAAGTGCTGTGGCAGCTGTTACCTCCGATAACGATAAAAAGATTTATCTTTTAAGAGGTCATGGTGAGTCTGCAATAAGTCAGGAGCTTGGCGAGCTGCTTACTAAAAACAGCATGACAACATCAAATTTAAATCTTCTTGAGACAGCATCTGTGCCGGATGATTGTGATCTTTTGATTATCAACAATCCTACAAGTGATCTTGGAACTGATGAATATACAGAACTTCATAACTATCTGTATCAGGGCGGAAATGTACTTTTGCTTCGCGGTGTCACCGATAAGGAGCTTACAAACTTCAATGAGCTGATGGAAGATTATGGTATGACTATGGTAAACTCCTATATTGGAGATCGTGATCGCTATTACCAGAGAGCACAGAGTGCGTTCTATTTCTTCCCAATGATCACAAGCAATGACACAAATGTAGAAACAACAAGCAGCATCTTAGTCGGTGCAGTAGCAGGTATGACAGCATCAGAAAATACACCAGAAGATGTAACGCTGACAACACTTTTAACTACAAGTAACAATGCATTTCGTGAAGGAAACAGCAATGAGGCAACACAGTTTATTCTGGCAGCATCAGCACAGAAGACAGTACCAGCAGATACAGAAAGCGAGAGCGAGTTAGAATCTGGCAGTGATACAAAAGAAACTGAAAAGACATCCGCTGAGAGCGTTTCAGAGGAAGCTTCAACTGAAAGTGTAACTGAAAATGCATCAGAGGAAGTTACGTCTGAAGCATCATCTGAGGCAGAATCTACCGAGGAAAGCACTCTTGAGGATGTTCTGACTGACATTTCAGTTGGAAACACAGATGGCTGGCTTGAGACACCATCAGCAGATTCTAAGCTGACTGTTATCTCTGCATCCACAATGATTGATTCCAGTCTGATTGGAAACTTCACTGGAATTGAAAACTTAAATGAGTTCATTAACATCGTATCATCTTACTTCGATGATGTTCAGAACGTATCAATTCCGGCAAAGAGCCTTTCAGTTATTTACAATACTGTAACAGGAAGCAACATTTGGAATGCATTGTTTATAATCATCATCCCAGTCTTTTCAATTGTTGCGGGATTGGTTGTATGGATCCGCAGAAGAAAGGCATAATGGTGTGAGTATATGACAAAGAATACAAAAAAACTACTTGGTTTAGTCGGTGCGCTTGCCGTCCTTGGCGGCGCATACGGCACAATAGTATTGATCAATCAGCATAATGAAGAAAAAAAAGCCGAGCAGTCAAAGGCAGAAAAAGAGGCAAATACCTTTTATTTAAGCCAGATGGAAGAGCCTGTTTCAATCAGCTACACAAACAGCTACGGAACATTCGCATTCAGCTATGACACTGAGAACGAGACTTGGAGCTATGACAGCGACGAGCACTTTCCTGTCACACAAAGTTATTTGACTTCCATTTCAAGTGATTTAAAATCATTTACTGCAGAGCGTAAGCTAGAGGAAGTACAGGATGACTTGTCAGTGTATGGTCTGGACAATCCAAGCTGCACGATCACAGCAAAGGGATCTGATGACACAGAGGTAACGATCCAGATTGGAAACCTTAACAGCTATAATTCAGACTATTATGCAAAAGTAGAAGGCTCAGATGATATTTATACAATAGCATCAAGCTATGTCTCAGATATCAGCAACGATATTTCAGCGTTGCAGGAAAAGGAAAGCTTCCCAACCATCACCAGCACATCCATCACAGATGTTCAGCTGGTAAAAGACGGCACTACAATTGATATGGAAAAGGAAGTTACACAAGAACCGGCAACCGAGGAAGAGACGACCGAAAACGCATCCGAGGAAGCAGAAACGGAAAGTGAAAGCAGCGAATTAGAAAGTAAAGTATCAGAAGAAGAGACAACGAAAGCTGTATCAGATTCTACAGAAGGGGAATCAGCAGAAGAGGAATCAACAGTAGAAATGGTTGATGTAACACACTGGGTATTCACACAGGATAATAAGACACAGCGCGTTGACGAAAGTGACGATATTCATGATTTGTTAGTCAACATGGTAGGTCTTACCTTCAACGACTGCGCAGATTATTACGCAGACGAAGAAGAAAAAGAATCCTATGGCTTAACAGACGGTGCAACAGTTCTTACAATAACATACCAGTCAGGCGAAGAAGAAACCACCTTAAAGCTGACAATAGGAGCCACAACAGAAGACGATGCATATTACTACGTCTCCATGAACGACTCAGATCAGGTTAACACAGTCAGCAAAGAAAGTGTAGACGCGGTTTTAGATGCTATTTCTAAGTATGGAATGTAAATAGTTACAGTTCACGCAACGACAAATATTTACAGCATAGCCCTAAGGTGAATGGCTTTCACGAGCCGGACACTTGAAGCAGGTCTTTCAAAGTAATGTATAATAATAAAGAACATAAAAGGAGCCTGCGGAGTTTGGTCCGGCGACGAAACCATTACACCGAAGGGCTTCGTAACATGACGCGTTAACTGTAACGGCAATAAATATACACATATAAAAGAAAAAGAAAAATCATTGACGAACTTTTTATTATCCATTAAAATAAAAATAATGCAGGAAATTAGGCAGTTGCGCATGCAGCTGCCTGATTTTGAAATTTTGTGTGCAGTTTGGCACAGCAAAGGCAGGTATTTACAAGCAGGAGGACTCGATTATGGGTATGACGATGACGCAAAAAATTCTGGCTGCAGCAGCAGGGCTGTCAGAGGTAAAGGCCGGACAGCTGATTGAGGCAGATCTGAGCCTTGTTTTAGGCAATGACATTACCTCTCCGGTAGCGATCCATGAGATGGAGCGCTTTGACAAAAAGGGAGTATTTGATAAGGACAAGATTGCACTAGTACTCGATCATTTTGTTCCGAATAAGGATATCAAGTCTGCCGAGCATTGTAAGTGTGTAAGAGAATTTGCAGGCTGCAACGAAATCACAAATTTCTTTGATGTAGGAGAGATGGGAATTGAACATGCACTTCTTCCGGAAAAAGGACTTGTAGTTGCAGGAGACGTTGTAATTGGTGCTGATTCACATACATGTACATATGGTGCGCTTGGCGCATTCTCCACTGGTGTGGGAAGTACAGATATGGCAGCAGGTATGGCAACAGGAAAGGCATGGTTTAAGGTACCGTCTGCAATCAAATTTGTGCTTACTGGAAAGCCAGCTGAGTATGTAACTGGTAAGGATGTTATCTTACATATTATTGGAATGATCGGTGTTGACGGAGCACTGTATCAGTCTATGGAATTTACAGGAGATGGTATTTCTTATCTTTCAATGGATGATCGTCTTTGTATTGCAAATATGGCAATTGAGGCAGGCGGAAAGAATGGTATCTTCCCGGTAGACGAGAAGACTATCGCCTATATGAAGGAGCATTCCACAAAGGAATATAAGGTTTACGAGGCAGACGAGGATGCTGAGTATACGGCAACATATACTATTGATCTTAGCAGCTTAAAGCCAACAGTATCCTTCCCACATCTGCCAGAGAACACTCATACTATCGATGAGGTAGGCGATATCGCAATTGATCAGGTTGTAATCGGTTCATGTACAAATGGTCGTATCGAAGATCTGCGTGCAGCAGCAGAGATTTTAAAGGGCAGAAAGGTAAAGAAAGGCCTTCGCTGCATCGTAATTCCGGCAACACAGGCAATCTATCTTCAGGCAATCGAGGAAGGACTTGTTCAAACCTTCATTCAGGCAGGAGCTGTTGTCAGCACACCGACCTGTGGACCATGTCTTGGCGGATACATGGGTATTCTGGCTGCGCATGAAAGATGCGTTTCTACCACAAACCGTAACTTTGTAGGACGTATGGGCGATGTAACAAGTGAAGTATATCTTGCAAGTCCATATGTTGCAGCAGCAAGTGCTGTAACCGGAAAAATCTCCGGACCAAAGGACGTTTTATAAAGAAGTCTCGCAGACTGTGACATAAAAACAGCTGGTCAGGCGATTCAGAAAGGTATGGTAAAGAAGATATGAAAGCAAATGGATGTGTATTTAAATATGGCGACAACGTGGATACGGATGTAATCATTCCGGCACGTTACTTAAACTCATCAGATCCGGCAGAGTTAGCAAAGCACTGCATGGAGGATATCGATAAGGATTTCGTTTCAAATGTAAAGAAGGGTGACATCATCGTTGCGGATAAAAACTTTGGATGCGGCTCCTCAAGAGAGCATGCACCGATTGCAATCAAGGCAGCAGGTGTAAGCTGTGTAATAGCAGAGACCTTCGCAAGAATTTTCTATCGCAACGCAATCAACATTGGTCTTCCGATCATAGAATGTCCAGAGGCAAGCAAAAAGATCAAGGCAGGAGATCAGGTAGATATTGATTTTAATACTGGTGTCATTACAGATCAGACGACAGGAGAAACCTTCCAGGGACAGGCATTTCCGCCATTCATGCAGAAAATCATCAGTGAGGGCGGTTTGATTAACTACATTAATCACAAAGAATAATTGTAACTATTCAGAGCCATGCAAAATTGCTTTCTGTGAATGCTTGCATTCAGACAGAATAGCAATTTTATATGGCGAGGTAACCATATGAGCAAAATGGAAGCATCGAAGATGCGATTTTGCGAATAGGGTTCTGAATAGTTATGAATAAAAAAACAAAAGCGAAAAAAGGCGGACTGAGTCGATCAGCCCGTCTTTTCGCGTTCTTCATCACAAATGTCTTTCATTAGGCATATCTATTTTCATCGTAACAACAAAAGATATGTCGAAAAAAGGAAAAATACCCGAAAAACTGGGAAAGAAAAGATGAAAAAAAGCCTGCTTTTTGTCGAATAATAGTGGTCAGACCGCGAATCCTGCGAAGCATTTTCCGTGCGTTTTGAAAATAACTTCGTTATAATGTACGTGTGTTGAGACATATAAATAACTAGCTGCAAAAAATTTTATACAACCAGTTAGCAGAATAACTAGTACATGCAGCAGCCGCTATGGTACCAGCAGCTGCGAATAAAAAGCAGGAGGAATCAAAAATGCCAGAAAGAAACGCAGAAAATAACAGAGTCAGTGTCATTGGAGTTGTCGTGTCAGGGTTTGAGTTTAGCCATGAGGTCTTTGGGGAGAGCTTTTACATAATGGAGCTGTCAGTAAATCGCTTAAGCGATCAGTCTGATACGATCCCTGTGATGATTTCAGAGCGTCTTATCGATATCAATCAGGATTACAGAGGACGCACAATGGAAGCAATCGGACAGTTTCGTTCTTATAATCGTCATGAGGGGACGAGAAATCGTCTTGTGCTCTCTGTGTTTGTCAGAGAATATCATTTCATGGAGGCATTTACAGATTATACGAAGACAAATCAGATCATGCTTGACGGATACATCTGTAAACCGCCGGTGTATAGAAAGACACCGCTTGGACGTGAGATCGCAGATCTTCTGGTAGCAGTCAACCGCCCTTACAGCAAGAGTGATTATATTCCCTGTATTGCATGGGGACGAAACGCCCGCTATGTGTCCACTTTTGAGGTTGGCACCAGACTTCGCGTGTGGGGCCGTGTTCAGAGCAGAGAGTATATGAAAAAGATAAGCGAGACTGAGAGTGAGAAACGAATTGCATATGAAGTTTCCGTAAGTAAATTAGAATATGTCGAACAGAAGGGTTGACAGCACTGTAAAATTGATGTACACTAAAGAAAATTCATACAAAAGGTAGAGGTTGCGCTACTGATGAGTAGGCTGATGGATGCAGGCAAGAGCAAGTGAAGTTAGCTAAAAGGCATTGGCGCCGAAAGAATGGCTGTGCAAAGGCTGTTCTTGGGCATATATCGAATAGGTATATGACTGTCATCTGTTCACAGATGGGGAGCTACTAAGGGAAATAGAAAAAGAAAACCTTATGAGCCGGCCACATGTGACCGGCTTTTTCTTTGGAGAAATCCCAAGACACTCTGGTGGCTGCATTTGAATAGAGTATTACCTGAATCAAGAAAGGATGGTATTAGTATGCCAATATTTAAGGGAGCAGGAGTTGCAATCGTCACTCCATTTACACAGGATGACAAGGTTAATTTTGAAGAACTGGGGAAAATGATTGATTTCCAGATTGCCGGAGGAACAGATGCAATCATCATCTGCGGAACAACAGGTGAATCTTCCACATTGACTCATGAAGAGCATGATGAATGTATCAAGTTTGCTGTTGAGCATACAGCAGGCAGAGTTCCTGTTATTGCAGGTACAGGATCAAACTCCACAGCAGAAGCAATTCGTTTGTCCACACATGCACAGAACAACGGTGCAGATGCGCTGCTTCTTGTAACACCATATTATAACAAGGCAACACAGAAGGGTCTGATTCAGCATTATACTGCAATTGCAAACAGCGTAGATCTGCCAATCATTCTGTACAACGTGCCGTCACGTACAGGTGTTAACATTTTGCCGCAGACTGCTGTTACACTGGCAAAGAATGTAAAGAATATTGTAGCAATCAAAGAAGCAAGCGGAAATATCTCTCAGGTAGCAGAGCTTGCAGCACTTGCAGATGGCTGCATCGATATCTACTCTGGAAATGATGATCAGGTTGTTCCGCTTCTGTCACTTGGCGGTGTGGGTGTTATCTCCGTTTTATCAAATGTAATGCCTAAGCTGACACATGATATGGTTATGAGCTACTTAAACGGTGATGTAAAGTTAAGCCGTCAGCTTCAGTTGTCTGTTATGAACTTAAATAAGGCACTTTTCTGTGAAGTAAATCCTATTCCGGTAAAGGAAGCATTGAATATGATGGGATGGAATGCAGGTGCAGTACGTTCTCCTCTGTGCGAGATGGAGCCGCAGCATAAGGAACTGCTTCGTAAAGAATTAGCGGCAATGAAGCTGATTTAAAACTGATCTGAAACTGACCTTAAGACGGAGGAACAAATGATGGTACGTATTATTTTAAACGGATGCAATGGTGCAATGGGCAAGATGTTAGCTAATATCATTGAACAGGATGAGCAGGCACAGGTTGTGGCTGGAATTGATATCACGCAGGCAGTCGATACACCATTTCCTGTATTTGAATCTATCAAGGCGTGTGATGTAGAGGCTGATGCACTGATTGATTTTACCGTTTCAAAAATTACAGATATGGTATTAGATCAGTGTGCACAAAAAGGACTTGCATTAGTTCTTGCAACAACAGGACTTTCCGATGAGCAGCTTGCTCATGTGCAGGAGGCAGGAAAAACAATTCCGATTGTACAGTCCTACAACATGTCTCTTGGAATCAATACACTTGCAAAGATCGTAGAGCTTATTACGCCTGTACTTGCAGACGCTGGATTTGATATCGAGATCGTAGAGCGCCATCACAGACGTAAGCTTGATGCACCAAGTGGTACAGCAATCATGCTCGGAAACGCAGCAAACAAATCATTAAATGGTGAATATCATTTTGTATTTGACCGCAGTGAAAGACGCGAGAAGAGAGATCCAAAGGAGATCGGATTCTCAGCAGTCAGAGGTGGAACCATCGTAGGCGTACATGATGTAATTTACGCAGGAGAGGACGAGGTAATCGAACTGAACCATCAGGCATTCTCCAGAGGTGTATTTGCAAAGGGCGCTGTCCAGGCAGCAAAGTTTCTGCAGGGAAAAGAGCCAGGTGTATATACCATGCGCGATGTAATTGGATAATACTTAGAAAGCCCCGGGCAGAGCCCGGGGCTTTTTTCATGTCAGTGGTATGATAATCAGAAGCCGCATCCACAGCAGCTAAGTAACAGGATCCAGATCAGGGCATCACAGCCACAGCCGTTTCCATTGTTAAAGAAGCCATTGCCGCCGCCGCATCCGCAGCCATCATTGTTATTCCATCCACCACAGAATAACAGGATAAGGATGATCCACATGCAATTGCATCCGCCAGAAGTAGTTGTCTGTGTGCATCCGCCGCAGTTTGTTGCTGCCAAATCACTCATAGGAGATACCTCCAAAATCATTTACAGTGTATCTTATGCGTCATAGTCTCAAGGAGTTACACTTTTTTATTTTTCTTTCGCCGCTTCTGTAATAGTGAGGAAACCTCGCAGAATATATCTTCACTGATCAAAGCAGGATGAGCATTAGGATAAATGATCCATTCAGTGCTTGACAGCTTAATGCGTTTTTTGCTCTTAGCACTTTCCTTTTTTGTAGTTCCCTGAATAAGCGTACCAGTATAGACGGGATTAGTCAGAATATGGCGTACACTTGAGGCAGACCATTTTGGAATTTTGCCGTCAGCTTCATCTGTGATTTTATTTTTAGAAAAAGGCGTCTGAAATAAAATGCCCTGTTGGATCTTATAAAAGCATGGCGGCATAACATGCTTTTTGGTGAGCAAAGAAGCGATTTTTGAAAGACTAAATCCATCAATATAAAGCTGATAAATTTCCCGTACAACGGCGGCAGCAGGCGGATCAGGAATTAAGCTGTGCAAATGGGCAGGGTCCTTTGTATAGCCATAACAAGCAAATGAGCCAATAAACTGGCCACGCATCATCTTATCGCGAAGAATCTGGCGAATATTATCGGAAAGATCCTCGCTGTACCATTCATTAATCAGCCCATTTATCTGTCGAAGCCGTAAATTTTTCATGTCATTTGTATCAACACCATCACAAATTCCAATCAGACGGACATGCCAAAGAGGAAACACTTCATTTAAATAATGCTGAGCCGTCTCCATATCCCTGGTAAAACGTGACTGGTTTTTGCAAAGAATCGTGTCAAAACGTCCACAGCGAGCATCCTCAATCATGCGGCAAAAAGCAGGACGTGTATTATCAAGTCCAGAATAATTTTCATCCACATACATACAATAGACAGAGAATCCATTTTTCTTCGCATATTCGCAAAGCAGCTTCTGCTGATTTTGAATGCTTTCGCTTACTTTATCACAAGCCAGATTGTCATCCTCGCGGGAAAGACGGCAGTAAATAGCAGCCCTTTTCTCCATCTGCATAGCTCCTTGTTTACCCCTTTTTATCAGCTTATGAAAATACATAAATAAACGTGTTATAGTTCATGGATAAGTCAATTAGCCCTTCGGTGTAATGGTTTCGTCGCCGGACCAAACTCCGCAGGTTCCTTTTATGTTTTTTCTTATCAAAAGTTACTTTGAAAGACCTGCTCCAAGTGTCCGGCTCGTGAAATCCATTCACCTTAGGGCTCTTGCGATATAATTGCGAAAAAATTTCAATAATAGCCCTTGACATATGGCGCAAAAAAAGGTATAGTTAAATCAACGATTAAACAATCGTTTAATTGAAAGAGAGCGAAGCAATACGCCAAAATAAAAAAAAGAAAGGATGGCAAACATTATGAGAAAGACATTCGAGTTAGAGGATTTAGACTGCGCAAACTGCGCTGCAAAGATGGAGGAGGCAATCAAGAAGCTTCCTGGTGTAAAGAGAGTTTCTGTAAACTTCATGACACAGAAGATGATTTTAGATGCTGAGGACAGCCAGTTTGATGAAGTACTTAAGGCAGCAGTAAAGTGCATTGCAAAGGTAGAGCCAGACTGCAGAGTAGTCCTGTAAGCACACAAAAAGTGAAAGATGTGGTTTAGTTATGTTAAAGAAGATGACAAAAAAGCAAAAAAAGCAGTTTTACAAGATTGTGGCAGCATTTGTGCTGTTGATTGTCGGAGTCATTCTTCCGATTCCAGAGCTTTATAAGCTTATATTTTTCATTCCAGGCTATTTGATCGTTGGCTATGATGTGCTGGCGAAGGCAGGAAAGAATATCACAAAGGGTCAGGTGTTTGATGAAAACTTTCTGATGGCAATTGCAACAATTGGTGCATTTGCGCTGCAGGAGTATACAGAAGGAATAGCTGTTATGCTGTTTTATCAGGTGGGAGAGCTGTTCCAGTCATACGCTGTAAATCAGTCCAGAAAATCAGTTGCATCCTTGATGGATATCAGACCTGACAGTGCAGTTGTTCTTCGCGATGGCGTTGAGGAAGAGGTATTTCCAGACGAGGTTGCAGTAGGCGAGACTATCATTGTAAAGCCGGGTGAGCGCATTCCTCTTGATGGTATTGTGTTAGAGGGAAGCAGCATGGAGGATACAAAGGCTCTTACAGGAGAAGCCGTTCCAAGAAAGGTATCTGTTGGCGATGAGATCATCAGCGGCTGTATCAATCTGACGAATATCTTAAAGATTCGCACCACAAAGGAATACGGCGAGTCAACTGTAGCAAGAATCCTTGATCTTGTTGAAAATGCAAGTAGCCAGAAAGCAAAGGTAGAAAACTTTATCACCAAGTTTGCACGATATTATACGCCGATTGTTGTCGGTCTGGCAGCATTTATTGGTTTGATCGTTCCGATTTTCCTGCCAGGTCATCCGTTTGCAGATTGGATTTATCGTGCATTGTCATTCTTAGTTTGTTCCTGTCCATGTGCACTTGTTATCTCAGTACCGCTTAGCTTCTTTGGAGGCATTGGATGTGCAAGTAAGAATGGTGTGTTAGTAAAGGGAAGCAATTACCTAGAGGCTGTATCAAAAGCAGAAACTATGGTATTTGATAAGACAGGTACGTTGACAAAGGGAACATTTCGTGTGACAAAGCTTGCCCCGGTAGAGGGAAGCAGCGAGTCATCACTTCTTTTAAACACAGCTACAGCAGAGCAATATTCCAGTCATCCAATCGCATTGTCTGTATTATCTGCATGGAAGGAAAAAAAAGGCAAAGAGCTGGCAAAGGTAGAGGATGCACAGGAGATTGCAGGAAAAGGATTAAAGGTAACTGCCGGTGGTCATGTAATCCATGCTGGAAATCAGAGCCTTATGGCAGAGCTTGGCTTGACAGTTCCGACACCAGAGGAAGCGGCAACTGTTGTATATACAGCAGTAGACGGCGTATACAGCGGCTATCTTTTAATTTCCGATGAAGTAAAAGAGGATGCAAAAGAGGCAATCAGCCGCCTACATCATGTCGGTGTAAAGAAAACAGTTATGCTGACAGGAGACAGAAAAGCCATAGGTGAGTATACAGCAAAGCTGCTTGATCTTGATGAAGTGCACACCGATCTGCTTCCGGCAGATAAAGTAAGCTATGTCAATGATTACTGCAATAAAAAGACAAAAGGCAGAATGGTTTGCTTCGTAGGAGACGGCATCAACGATGCGCCAGTTCTTGCAAGAGCTGACGTTGGAATAGCCATGGGCGGACTTGGATCTGATGCAGCAGTCGAGGCAGCAGATATTGTAATCATGGAAGATCAGCCGTCAAAGCTTGCCGATGTAATTCAGATAGGAAGAAGAACAGTTCAGATCTGCAACCAGAACATTGTATTTGCAATTGCAGTCAAAGTTATTATTCTTGCACTTGTAGCAGCAGGATTTGCAAATATGTGGGCAGCCGTATTTGCTGATGTAGGTGTTGCAGTTATAGCCATCTTAAATGCAATGAGAACATTATACTATAAACCACAGAAATAAGAGAAAAGAGAGCACAGAAATGTGTTCTCTTTTTTTAGAAGAAAACGAAATTATATTTACTATTTTTATAGAAGATTATTTCTATTTTTAAGAAAAAAGTAAAAATTGCGTTATATATAGGAAAAATGTTATTGCAAAGCGACTTCTTTGTATGATATGATGAAAGAAGTGGTTAACCACGGACTCTATAAATGCTAAAGGAGAAACCTTTTATGGCAACATATCTTATTGACTATGAAAATGTCAAATCAGAAGGTATTAAAGGAATTGCGCAGCTTAGCGAAGAAGACCGCGTTGTGATCTTTTATAGTCACAATGCAGACACCATTACTTTTGAAGCAATGGATATGATTTTTAATTCAAAGGCACAGGTATCAAAGTACAAAATTCTGTGCGGTGGAAAAAATGCACTTGATTTTCAGCTATCCACGTATCTGGGCTATCTGATTCATGAGGCAAAAGATTCCTATTTCTATATTATCAGTAAAGACAACGGATTTAAGCACGTAGTAGATTTTTGGAAGAGAACATTCCGCTTTGACGGATATGTATACTGCTTTGCGACAATCGCAGATGGCAATGCAAGACAGAACCGCTTTAAAAATGCAACTGCAAAAGAGCGTGCACGTGCAATGGAAGAAGAACTCGCAGCAATGAGCGAAGAGCTTGAGGCTCAGGGTGACAGTGACTTAGAAGAGTCAGAAGAAGACTCTGCACCAGAAACAAAAGAAGCTGTAAAAGAGGCTGTAAATGAAGCTGTAAATGAAGCAGAGGCTGTTAATGACAAAGAAAGCAGTGAAGCAGAAGAAATAATGCAGGAAGAAGAGCCAGAAGAAACAGATGAAGTGGCTGAACAAGAAATAGAAGAAGCACCTGCAGAGGAAGAAGTACAGGAAGAACCTATAGAAGAAGAACCAGTACAGGAAACAGAGTCAGTACAGGAAGAGCCTGCAAAAGAATTAGTACAGGAGACAGAACCGGTACAGGAAAAGTCTGCAGAAGAGCCAGTACAGGAAAAATCTGCAGAGAAAGAATCTGCAGAAGAACCAGTACATGAACCAGAACAGCAAAAAGAAAACAAAGAACCAGAAAATTTTGCATCTGATACAATAATTTATCCAGTTCAGCAGCATAAGCCAATTTCTGTAATGCCACCTGCACAGCTTCCAGATTCTGTCAGAAAGGAGCTTGAAAAGGCAGATGCGCAGTATAAGGATAGCAGTGAGGAAGATCTTCAAAAGAAGATTGCTGCGGCAGTGTCAGCTTCAACTATTACTGTAGTGGAAAGCGGAATGACCATTCATCATGTAGAAGAAACTAAGACAAAGCCAGTAAAGAAAAAGGCACCTGCAAAAACGAAAAAAGCACCCAAGCAGGAAGAAGCATCAGAAAATGAAGTAAAGCCAAAGAAGACAAGAACAGCTAAAACTTCAAAGAAGAAAACAGAAAAAGAAGCTTTAGCAGCAGAAGAAAAGCTAGAAGAAAAGCCAGCAGAAGAAAAGCCGGCAAAGCCAGCCAGAAAGCCAATTACAAGAAGTACAAGAGCTAAAAAAGAGGCAGCGCCAGCTGAGGAAAAGCCAGTAAAGGAAAAAACGGCAAAGGAGAAGCAAGTAAAGGAAAAGCCAGTGCAGGAGAAGCCAGCTGAGGAAACAACGGAACCAAAAAAGCCAGCGCGCAGAGGACGCCGTCCGAAGGCACAAAGCAACATTGCAGCAAGCTTTGAATAAATATAAAAAGGAGATATGAATCATGAAATATTACTTAGCAGTTGATATCGGTGCATCAAGTGGAAGACATATTTTAGCACATCTTGAGGATGGAAAGATCGTTCTTGAGGAAATGTACCGTTTTACAAATGGAAATGTAACAAGAGATGGTCATCTGTGTTGGGAGTTAGACAGACTGTTTGAAGAAATTGTAAACGGAATTGCAGCCTGTGCAAAGGCAGGAAAGGCACCATCATCTATGGGTATCGATACATGGGGTGTTGACTTTGTTCTTCTTGATAAGAATAATCAGATTCTTGGAGATACAATTGCATATCGTGACAGCCGTACAGATGATATGGATAAACTCTTAGAGACAATGATCTCCCCAGAGGAGCTGTATGAGCGCACAGGAATCCAGAAGCAGCTGTATAATTCTATCTATCAGCTTCTTGCAATTAAGAATGAGCATCCAGAGTATATCAAGAATGCAGAACATTATCTGATGGTTCCAGAGTATTTTAACTACCTGCTTACCGGAGTGATGATGAACGAGTACACTAATGCAACGACAGGACAGCTTGTAAATGCCGTTACAAAGGATTGGGACTACGAGCTGCTTGACAGAATCGGCATTCCATCTAAGATCTTTGGAAAGCTTCATATGCCAAAGACAAGCGTTGGTATGTTAAAGCCAGAGATTGCAAAAAAGTGCGGATGCCAGACAGAAGTAATTCTTCCAGCAACACACGATACAGGCTCCGCTGTTTTGGCAGTTCCGGCAAACGATGATGACTTTATCTATTTAAGTTCAGGTACATGGTCACTTATGGGAATTGAGAGAAAGTATGCAGAGTGCAGCTTAAAGAGCATGAAGTATAACTTTACAAACGAAGGCGGTTATGATTATCGTTTCCGTTATTTAAAGAATATCATGGGTCTGTGGATGCTGCAGAATGTCCGCAAGGAAATGAATACAGACGATAAGACCTACACGTTCCCAGAGCTGATTGCAATGGCAAAAGAGGCAGATGGCTTCCCATCAATCGTAAATTGCAATGACAACAGCTTCCTTGCACCAAAGAGCATGACAGATGCAGTACGCTATTATTGTGAGAGAACAGGCCAGAAGATTCCGCAGTCTATGGGTGAGGTTATGGTAGTTATCTACAATTCACTTGCTCAAAGCTATAAGGATACTGTTGCAGAGCTTGAAGAAATGTCTGGACGCAAGTTTACAAGAATCCATGTTGTAGGCGGCGGCTGCCAGGATATGTTCTTAAATCAGAAAATCAAAACCTTTACAGGAAAAGAAGTTTATGCAGGACCAGTAGAAGGCACAGCACTTGGCAATCTTATGGTTCAAATGTTAAAGGATGGCAGCTTTAAGACACTTGAAGAGGCAAGAGAGTGTGTTGCATCATCATTTGATGTAAAAAAAGTAGACTGATTTACAAATTAGTTTGTGATAAAAGACGAAAAAAGAGAATCCCGTTTCGGCGGGGTTCTTTTTTTGAAAACAAAAGGCAAATCTCAATATATTTATAATAATTGCAAAGTTATTTTATTTACAGCAGACATATTTCGTGATATGCTTAGGTCAGCATCAGGGAAATACCTGATAGTGAAGCGGATATAAGCAGATAAGGAGATTACAATTATGCAGACTAAAATGAGAGAAGAATTTGCAAAGATTTTTGGAGAAGGAAGAGAGCCTGAGTTTTATTTTGCGCCAGGACGTGTTAATCTGATTGGAGAGCATACCGATTATAACGGCGGTCATGTATTCCCATGCGCACTCAGCATTGGTACCTACGCTCTGGCAAGAAAGAACGACTGCGGCAAGATGCGTTTTTACTCCCTGAACTTTACCAGATTTGGAATGCTGGCAGTAGAGGGACCGGCAAACGAGTTTACAAATGTTCCGGCAGATAACTGGTGCAATTACCCGAAGGGTGTTATGTGGGCATATACACAGAAGGGTTATACCATTGATAGTGGTCTTGATATTTTATATTATGGAAATATTCCGAATGGTTCCGGTCTTTCCTCCTCAGCATCTATCGAAGTTGCAACAGCTGTTATTTTAAATGATCAGTTTGGCTTTGATGTTGATATGGTTGAAGTCAGCAAGATCTGCCAGTTCTCAGAGAACAAATTCAACGGCGTAAACTGTGGTATCATGGATCAGTTTGCTATCGCAATGGGAAAAGCAGGTCATGCAATCTTCCTTGACACAGCAGATCTTTCCTACACCTATGCACCGCTTGAGCTTACAGGTGCAAAGATTGTAATTGCATGCAGCAACAAGAAGAGAGGACTTGCAGATTCCAAGTATAATGAAAGAAGAAGCCAGTGTGAGACAGCACTTGCACAGCTTCAGGCAGTAAAGCCAATCAACAGCCTTGGTGAGCTTACAGAGGAAGAGTTTGATGCCATTGCAGATACAATCACCGATCCAGTAAACAGAAAGAGAGCAAAGCATGCTGTATATGAGAACCAGAGAACTATCCGTGCAGTAGAGGCACTTAAGAATAACGATATCGCACTGTTTGGAAAGCTCATGAACGAATCTCATGTATCACTGCGTGATGACTACGAGGTAACAGGAATTGAGCTTGATACCTTAGCTGAGACTGCATGGGAGCAGCCGGGTGTAATCGGTTCTAGAATGACAGGAGCAGGCTTTGGCGGCTGTACCGTAAGTATCGTAGAAGATGACAAGATTGATGCCTTCATCGAGAACGTAGGAAATGTATATAAGGATAAGATCGGCTATGCAGCAGACTTCTACGTAGTAACCGTAGGTGACGGCGCACACAAGATGTAATACCAGGGGCGAAAAGCAACGGAGCAATTCGTAATATTACTTAACTTAGAAAAAAGACTTTCTAGAAAGGCATGGTAGAGTGATGACAGTATATGAGGCAATCGCAGCACTCGTTCAGTATGGAATTGATACAGGACTGACACCTGAGTGTGAGCGCATTTATACAACAAATCAGCTGCTTGAAATTATGCAGCTTGATGATTATGAGGAACAGGAAGCACCGACAGCAGCACCGTTAGAGGAAATTTTAGATGTGCTGCTTGCAGATGCATGCAGTCGTGGACTGACACAGGACAGCGTAGTGTACCGTGATTTGTTTGACACAAAGCTGATGAATGCGCTTATGCCAAGACCGTCACAGGTAAGAGAGGCATTCTGGAATGAATATAAGGAAAGCCCAGAGAAGGCAACCGAATATTTCTACAAGATGAGTCAGGATTCAAACTATATCCGCCGCTATCGTGTCTGCAAGGATATGAAGTGGATTACCGCCACTGAATATGGTGATCTTGATATTACAATCAATCTGTCAAAGCCAGAGAAGGATCCAAAGGCGATTGCAGCAGCACGTACACAGAAGCAGAGCGGTTATCCAAAATGTCTGCTTTGCATTCAGAACGAAGGCTATGCAGGACGTGTTAACCATCCGGCAAGACAGAACCACAGAATCATCCCGATTACAATTAATCAGTCTCAGTGGGGCTTCCAGTATTCTCCATATGTGTACTATAATGAGCATTGTATCGTATTTTGCGGAGAGCATTCACCGATGAAGATCGACCGCAGCACATTTGTAAAGCTGTTTGATTTTGTCGGTCAGTTCCCGCATTACTTCCTTGGATCAAATGCTGATCTTCCAATCGTAGGCGGTTCTATTCTGACACATGATCATTTCCAGGGTGGTCACTATGAGTTTGCAATGGCAAAGGCTCCAATTGAGACACCAGTAACAATCCCAGGCTACGAGGATGTAGAGGCAGGTATTGTTAAGTGGCCTATGTCAGTTATCCGTATTCGCCATAACGACAGAGAGCGTCTGATTGATCTGGCTGATCATATCTTAAAGGCATGGAGAGGCTACACCGATGAGGAAAGCTTCATCTTTGCCGAGACAGATGGAGAGCCACATAACACAATCACGCCAATTGCAAGAAAGAAAGACGGCATCTTCGAGCTTGATCTTGTGCTTAGAAACAACATTACAACACCAGAGCATCCGCTTGGAGTTTACCATCCGCACGAAAAGCTGCATCATATCAAGAGAGAAAATATCGGTCTTATCGAAGTTATGGGTCTTGCCGTACTGCCGTCACGTCTAAAAGGCGAGCTGTCAGCACTCAAAGAGGCTATTCTTGCAGGAAAAAATCTTCGCGAAGACGAAGTTCTGGCAAAGCACGCTGATTGGGCAGAAGAATTTATGGCTTCCTACGACAAGATAGACGAATCCAACATCGATGCAATTTTGCAGGACGAGGTAGGAAAAGTATTCGCACAGGTTCTAGAAGATGCAGGTGTCTATAAGCGCACAGAAAGCGGAAGAGAAGGATTCCTTCGTTTTATCGAAACATTATAATTAGTATTATATTTTTTCAATATAGGGTTGAAATCAATCCAATAAAGGGATAAAATAGTGTATGAAAATAGAACCAAAATTTTGTTTTCACAACGATAAAACTGAAAGAATATAATTTATGCGAAAAAAAAATATAATACTTGCGGGGGCATTGACACTGATGGCAGCTGCCATCAGCGCCTGTGCCCCCGCAGGTTCAAACAGCAACAAAAAGGGATTAGAGGCATATCAAAACGGGGACTATCAAAATGCCGTATATTTATTTAAGCAGGCAATAACGCAGGAGCCGTCAGAGGATGCCTACTATTGTAATTTGGGTCAGGCCTACTGCGCTCAGGGGTATTATGAGGAAGCAATCGAAAGCTTCACACAAGCCCTTAACCTAGGCGGCAGTTCTTTCTATAGCTATAGAGGAATGGGGCTTGCCTATAATGGATTAGAAGAATATGAAAAAGCAATAGAAAGCTTTCAGCAGGCGATAGAAGCTGCCGGGTCACTCGACAGCTCCTGTCGCCTTGATGTGGTTGGATATCGCGCAGAAGCAAAAATGAAGCTTGGCGACTATGAGGGATCACTTGAGGATTACAATGAGCTCATTGAGGCAGGCTATCGTCTGCGTGACATATATCAGCTGACAGGAAATGTATATCTTTTAATGGATGATGTAGATCAGGCACTTCACTGCTATCAGGAGTGCCTTGATATAGATAACCGCAACTACGAGGGATATCTAACGATGGCAGATGCATTAAAAAAGGCAGAAGCACAAGATGCGCGCCAGGTCGTGCTTAATGCAGCATT
The DNA here is from genome assembly GCA_003478935.1 of Firmicutes bacterium AF25-13AC. GTDB lineage: Bacteria > Bacillota > Clostridia > Lachnospirales > Lachnospiraceae > Anthropogastromicrobium > Anthropogastromicrobium aceti. Next base: position 64,275 of record QUFP01000006.1, on the reverse strand, counting down.
AGAGGTCATTCCCTACGAGGCAAAGGACTGGTGCTACCGCGGGCGTATTTATTTAGAGCTAGAGCAGACAGATGAGGCATTTTCTGCATTTGAGGAATCTTACAACAAAGGATATGCACAGGCAGGGTATTATCTTGGCTATTGCTATGAACTTCAGGGAAAAAGTGAGGAGGCCATAAATCTTTATCAGGAACAGATAAAGCACGATCCACAGGATGCCGGGCTTTACAATCAGCTTTCATCGTGCCTTGTTCGTCAGGGAGAATATCAGGATGCGCTGATTATGATTCAAAAAGGGATGCAGCTGGCAGATGAGAGCCAGATGGCAGATTTTTTATGGAATGAAAGCATCTGCTATGAAAAAATGGGGAACTACGATACGGCAATTGAAAAACTGATGAGTTATTTAGAGCAGTATCCGGCAGACAAAGATGCCAAAAAAGAACTGGCATTTTTGTACTCCAGATGATGCAGGAAAGGCAGGTATTCTATGAAAAGACTACTATTTATTTACAACTTACATTCTGGAAAAGGACTGATTCGAAATCATCTGGCAGATATTATTGACACATTCAATAAGGCTGGATACGAGACTGTTGTATACTCGACACAAGAGCGGGCAGATGCGACAAGACTTGCAAAGGAATTGGGTGCTGCCTATGATCTTGTAGTCTGCAGCGGTGGAGACGGCACATTAAGCGAGGTGCTTGATGGTGTGATGACTATTGACGAAAAAAGACGTCCAAAGATTGGCTACATTCCGGCAGGCTCAACTAACGACTATGCGTATAGCCTCGGCCTTCCGTCACAGATGAAGCGCTGTGCAAATGTGATTGCAGAGGAAAAATTCCGTGCTGTCGATGTAGGTAAATTTCAGGAAAACAGCTATTTCGTCTATGTAGCAGCATTTGGTGCATTTACAGAGGTTTCCTGGAACACACCGCAGAAAACAAAAAATGCGTTAGGCCATAACGCTTATATATTAGAAGGAATCCGTCAGGTTGGAAATCTAAAACCATATCATGTGCGCTTTTCATTTGGCGACGAGGAGATTGCAGGAGAGTGCATTTATGCAATGGTCTACAATTCATTCAGCGTAGGCGGCATGAAGAACATAAGCGGACAAAATGTAGAGCTTGACGATGGCAAGCTAAATCTTATGATCGTTTACAGACCAGATAATGCAGTAGATTTTTCTGTTATGCTGGCAGATCTAGTAACAAAGAATCCAAATTCAAAGTTTATAGCAAATTATGAGATTTCAGATCTGATAGTTGAAAGCGACAGTGATATTGACTGGGTGCTTGATGGAGAATATGGCGGAAGCCACAAGAAAGTTCATATTCAGGCAATACCGCAGGCAATGAAGATTGCAGTGCCGGCCGAAACGATTCCACAAGAAAAGTAAAGAAAATTCAAAAAACTCTTTACAAATGAGGGGACTTCCTGTATAATATAAAGTTGCTAAGGTATTGCGCAAGTGGCTGTTTGATGCTTCAACAGGAAGCCAATGGCGTGAATAAAAGAAAGGCGTACCTGGGCATACATAGAAACAGTGTGAGAATTGTTTACAGAAAGGACAATGCACATGGAAAAAGAAGTATTAAAGGAACGTTTGACAAAGTTAGTTGAAATTGGCCTTAGCAAGAATAAGACGCTGGATTTCAATGATGTAAATGATTTTTTTGCCGGTGAAACCCTGACACCAGAAGAACTGGAATTTGTATACACATATCTGGAGCGCAAGAAGATTGATGTTCTGCGTGCCGCAACAGAAGATATGGCAGCAGATGATTTTGATAAAGATATAGATTTTTCCGATGATGAGGAAGATGTTGATCTTGATGCAATTGATCTGCTTGAGGGTGTAGGAACAGAGGATCCTGTCCGTATGTATTAAAGGAGATCGGTACAGTACCGCTTCTTACAGCGGATGAGGAGATGGAGCTTGCAAAGAGAAAAGCTCAGGGCGATGAGTCCGCAAAAGAGCGTCTGATCGAGGCAAACCTTCGTCTTGTAGTCAGTATTGCAAAGCGTTACACCGGACGTGGCATGAGCTTTCTGGATCTTGTTCAGGAGGGAAATCTAGGACTTATCAAGGGTGTAGAGAAGTTTGACTATACCAAAGGATATAAGCTTAGTACCTATGCGACATGGTGGATTCGCCAGTCTGTCACAAGAGCACTTGCTGATCAGGCAAGAACCATTCGTGTTCCTGTTCACATGGTTGAGACAATTAACAAGATGTCAAAGATGCAGCGTAAGCTGACGCTGGAGTTAGGTTATGAGCCAAGCGTTGCTGAGCTGGCTAAGCATTGATATGTCAGAGGATAAGGTTATGGAGATCATGCAGATCGCAAGAGAGCCAGCATCCCTTGAAACACCAATCGGTGAGGAAGATGATTCCAACCTTGGTGATTTCGTTGCCGATGTCAATACAGTCACACCGGAAGGAAATGTAGAATCCGTTATGCTGCGCGATCATATCGATGCCTTGCTCGGAGATCTTAAGGAGAGAGAGCGTCAGGTAATCGAGCTTCGTTTTGGCTTACGGGATGGCCATCCGAGAACACTTGAGGAAGTCGGCAAAGAGTTCAACGTAACAAGAGAGCGTATCCGTCAGATCGAGGCAAAGGCTTTAAGAAAGCTTCGTAACCCAGTAAGAAGTAAGAGAATCCGTGATTTCCTTGCTTAATCAAAAAAATAAGACAGCCTTTTGGGGCTGCCTTATTTTTTTATATTATTTTGCAATTTCCATCATAATCTCATTGGAACGTGTGATAAACTTAGACATACGATCTGGAGAGAGTGTGCCGTGAGCAAGAGCGGCAAGATCATACAGCTGCTCGCAGTACTTTGTAACAGACTCATCCTCAGCATGAGCCAGAACATACTGAACAAGCGGATGTGTAAGATTTAAGACAAGTGTTTCATCTGGTGTACCAAAGTCCATACCAGACATGCCATACATCTTCATCATCTCCTGCATTCTTCTTCCTTCCTCAGAAAGAGTCATAACACAAGCCATAGAAGCATCCTTTAACTTTTCAGCCTTAACAGTCAGCTTATCATTATTTAATGCCTTGTGGAAGAGTGCAGTCAAAGACTCGCTGTCCTTCTTCAAGGTTTCCTTCTCCTCATCAGATGTTTCCTCCTTAAAGGAATCAGTCAGACAGAGTCAATGCGTACAAACTTAACATCAGGATTCTTCTGCTCTAATCTTGTGATAAATGGAGCGTCAATGTTATGCTTTAAGAGAACGGCATTGATGCCTTCCTTTTTAAACATCTCAATATACTGGCTTTGCTCCTTTTCATCAGTTACATAGAAGACCTGATTCTTATGCTTCTCCTCATTCTCCTTTAAGATATCCGGAAGAGTCAGATACTTGCCATTCAAATCCTTAAAGATGATATAATCATTCATCTTCTCAGCGAATTTCTCATCCTTTAAAACACCAAACTTGATAAATGGATTGATGTCATCCCAGAACTTCTCATAATCCTCACGCTTTGTCTTGCACATACCAGTCAGACGGTCAGCAACCTTCTTTGTGATATAATCGGAAATCTTCTTAACAAAGCCATCATTCTGCAGAGCGGAACGTGAAACATTAAGCGGAAGATCAGGACAGTCAATAACACCCTTTAACAGCATCAAGAACTCAGGGATTACTTCCTTAATATTATCGGCAACAAATACCTGATTGTTGTACAGCTTAATTGTACCCTCGATGGAATCATACTCAGTGTTGATCTTCGGGAAGTACAAAATACCCTTTAAGTTAAACGGATAATCCATGTTCAGATGGATCCAGAACAGCGGCTCCTTGTAATCATGGAATACTCTGTGATAAAACTCCTTATACTCCTCATCGGTACACTCATTTGGATGCTTTGCCCAAAGCGGAGTAGTCTCATTGATTGGCTTAGGGGCCTCAGGTGCTTTTTCGGCCGGCTCAGCTTCAGTTTCAGCCTCAACAGCTTCACCGTCAGCAGCCTTCTTTGCAGCTCCTCAGCCTTTCTCTTTTCTTCTTCTTCCTTAGCCTTCTTTTCGGCTCATCGATTCTTGCCTGCTCCTCAGCAGTCTTGATTGCCTCAAAATAAATCGGGATAGGCATGAAAGAACAGTACTTGTCAAGAATTTCCTTTGCACGATATTCATTGCAGAACTCGTAGCTGTCCTCATTTAAGTAAAGAGTGATAGTAGTACCGATCTCAGTTTTAGCGCTGTCAGTCATCTCGAAAGAAGTACCCTCATCAGACTCCCAATGAACAGCCTTAGCTCCTTCCTTATAAGAAAGAGAATCAATCGTTACACGGTCAGCAACCATAAATGCTGAGTAAAAGCCAAGACCAAAGTGACCAATAATCTGATCATCATTTGTCTTATCCTTATACTTGTCAAGGAAATCACGTGCACCAGAGAAAGCGATCTGATTGATATACTGATCAATCTCATTTGCATCCATACCGATACCATTATCAGTAAAGGTGATGGTCTTAGTCTCTGCATCAGCAGTAACCTTTACGCAAAGCTCCTTGCCTTCCGGAATGGTGTACTCACCGATCATGTCAAGCTTCTTTAACTTTGTAACCGCATCGCAGCCATTGCTGACAAGCTCACGGAAGAATATATCGTGGTCAGAATACAGCCACTTCTTAATGATAGGAAATATGTTTTCACTGTTAATTGATAAACTGCCTTCTTTATTCATAACATCCTCGTTTCTGCGTCTGTCGTTTTCACAGCAAGCGTAAAAATTTGACGACGCGACTTTCATAGCCAATTTAGAATCATGGCACCAAACATTATTAGCACTGTCGTTGCCTGATTGCTATTTTCTTGCTGCAATTCGTATTTTACAGCTATGAACATGATTTGTCAACACGAAAAGATGACAATTCTGCCAGAAAAGGCACAATTTTATAAAAATTTTAGCACTCACTAGAATTGAGTGCTGACTGTGCGATTAAGCCTCCTCAAAATCAAGCTGCTTTTGCTTGATCCAAGCAGCAACGTAGTGATCCCACAGTCGTTCACTGTCACGGTCAAGGGAAAAACGGGAAAATACAGTGCCAGTCGATAATGAAAGAGTGTGATTTCTATAGGAAAGATGAAGTGTAAAGCCATCAATGTCCTGATTATTGGCAAGCATTGAATCATTAAAAAGGTTAGAAGCCTTGTCCTTTTCAAGAAAGAATGTGATCTGAAAGGAAACAGGAGGCTGCTTACCCTTAATTATTGAAAAACAGACAGGGCGAAGACGCTGCCAGGAACAAAGTTTGTCAGGCTGCGTATCAGCATCCTCAAAAAAAGCGGCATTTAAATGACCGTCCATAGAAAAAGTGATATAGCTGACAATAGTAACAGACAGCACATCAAAGTCATCAAAAGATGGCTGTGTAAACAAATGGGATGTGGCATCCTTTAAAGAAGAGAGTGTAAAAGCAAGCATCATGTACCTCCAAGAATTTAACTCATTTGCGTTTGAAAAATAAACGTAACTATCTGTCTGAATGCAAGCATTCATAGAAAGCAATTTTGCATGGCTCTGAATAGTTACAAATAAACAAAAAAAGAGCATCCGATGACGGACACTCTTTTGTAATGGAAAGCTCCCGACGGGACTCGAACCCGTGATCTATTGATTACGAATCAATCGCTCTACCAACTGAGCCACGGAAGCGCTTTGAACCGTACTATATTATGATACCAGAGGCAGAGGGTTTTGTCAAGAGAAAAATGAAAGTTCATGGATAAGGTTGCTGTTCACGCACCATGTTACGAAAGCCCTTCGGTGTAATGGTTTCGTCGCCGGACCAAACTCCGCAGGTTCCTTTTATGTTCTTTCTTATTATACATTACTTTGAAAGACCTGCTTCAAGTGTCCGGCTCGTGAAATCCATTCACCTTCGGGCTTTGCCGCAATATTGGTATCCGTGAACTTTAACAGTGAACCTTATCTATCGTTAAAATATTCGTCAGGATCAAAGGTTCGAGCTTCTGCTGGAGTGAGATGGTACACGGGCGGTTCAAAATAGCCCTCGTCAGCCAGCTTATTTAAGTATACACGATAAAGGGACAAACCGACTAAGAATAATATGGCTATGATACATAGAGAAGCCCAAAATAATTTCTTTTTATTGGTTGTTCGCATTGCAGGCTGCACATGGGAAATATCAAGCTGAGAAAGAAATGCATCAGCTGTTGCCCTGGGAGTATCAAATTCGGAAACTAAATCCGAGTAAGAAATCTGTGAATTTTCCTGCTCAGCCTCAAAATCCTCTAATGTCTGCTGAAATTTAGAAAGAAATTGTTGTTTTGTCGTTTTATCGCAGCAAAGTAAATCAGACAGCTCACGAATATATTGTTCGATAGCGGTATTCATAATTAAAGACTTTTGCTCCTTTCAAAAATGCAGCGAATGCTGTCATGTACGATATCGTATTCTTCCTTAAGCTGAACCAGATGTTCTCGTCCTTTAGGTGTGATAGAATAGATAACGCGAATACGCTTACGCCCAAGCTTAGTCTCAGAAATATCTTCCTGAGAAATAATATAGCCCTCGTCAGATAACTTATACAAAATTGGGTAAAGAGAGCCTTCCTTGATGATCAGGCGGCCATCGCTTCTGTCCTTAATTTCCTGAACAATACGGTAGCCGTGAGCATCATCTTCATTTAAAATAAGGAGGGCAAGCATCTCAACAGACCCTCGTTTAAACATTTCTATTGCCATGTGTCCCTCCCTTCGACAACTTTTTTAAAGATTGCGGGAGTGCAAAGCACCTTTTAACCCCAACATCATACTAAGCATTTATTATGAATGAAAAGATAATAAAAGTCAAGAGTTAAGATTTATATAGTGGTAGTAATCACGAAATATTGCCGTATTATCCTTTAATTTAATATTCTTCATATTCCCCAGATTCAAAAATACTAAAATTGTCATCTAAAGTTCCACTATAAATAGTTTCAACAACATACCCATCCTGAAACCAATAAAATTGATAAATCCTGCGGATCGAATAGATAAGCAAAGCTGCAAAGATTAATATGCACGCAGTTATAATGCAAAAGTGCTTTATTTTCCTGCGTTTTACCAAATTATGCAGCTGTGTTGAACTATATTCGCCTAAAAAGCTGTTAGCCACTTCCTTGGGTGATCCAAATTGTTCGGCGATATCCTCATATTTAAGAGCAGTTGGATACTCTGATTCAAATTCTGATAGTCGATTTTTTAAAGACGACAGTATTTCCTTTTTCTCTTTTTCGCTGCAGCACAGCTGCTTAGAAAGCTCCTTTAAATACGTATTAATGGCATTATTTTTCAAAATGTACCTCCATCTTGTAAATGAAATCTTGCTCCTTTGTTAATATCTTTGGTAATCAGTAATACCAAGTTCTTCAAATCCAGGTACATCTGTACCATCATACATAGTTTCAATGACATATCCATCCTGAAACCAATAAAATTGATAAATCCTGCGGATCGAATAGATAAGCAAAGCTGCAAAGATTAATATGCACGCAGTTATAATGCAAAAGTGCTTTATTTTCCTGCGTTTTACCAAATTATGCAGCTGTGTTGAACTATATTCGCCTAAAAAGCTGTTAGCCACTTCCTTGGGTGATCCAAATTGTTCAACGATATCCTCATATTTAAGAGCAGTTGGAGACTCTGACTCAAATTCTGATAGTCGATTTTTTAAAGACGACAGTATTTCCTTTTTCTCTTTTTCGCTGCAGCACAGCTGCTTGGAAAGTTCCTTTAAATACGTATTAATGGCATTATTTTTCAAAATGTACCTCCATCTTGCAAACGAAGTCTTGCTCCTTTGTTAATATGTTCGATAATTGGTAATACCAATTTCTTCGGGACCCGGTACATTTGTACCATCGTACATAGTTTCAACAACATACCCATCCTGAAACCAATAAAATTGATAAATCCTGCGGATCGAATAGATAAGCAAAGCTGCAAAGATTAATATGCACGCAGTAATAATGCAAAAGTGCTTTATTTTCCTGCGTTTTACCAAATTATGTAGCTGTGTTGAACTATATTCGCCTAAAAAGCTGTTAGCCACTTCCTTGGGTGATCCGAATTGCTCGACGATATCCTCATATTTAAGAGCAGTCGGATGCTCTGATTCAAATTCTGATAGTCGATTTTTTAAAGATGACAGTATTTCCTTTTTCTCTTTTCCACTGCAGCACAGCTGCTTAGAAAGCTCCTTTAAATACGTATTAATGGCATTATTTTTCAAAATGTACCTCCATCTTGCAAATGAAATCTTGCTCCTTTGTTAATATGTTCGATAATTGGTAATACCAAGTTCTTCAAGGGCTGGAGCAGATCCACCAGGATATGCTGTTTCTATAATATAATCATGTTTTGTAAGAGAGCTTTGATAAATCTTGTACATTTGATGTAATACTAGAAACAGAAAAACAATCAAAAGCAAAATTAAAATGCGTTTTTTTCTACGTGAATGATGGATAATTAGATTTTGCAATTGCAAGGAATTTGTTTCAGCTAAAAAAGCATTTGCAATTTCCGTTGGAGAGCCAAATCTATCAGAAAGCATTTTATAAGAAATTGTTTCTTTATCATGTTCACTTGCAAATTCATCTATTTGAAAAATAAAATCATGAAGGAATTTTTTCTTGCTTTTATTGTCACAGCAAAGCAAAGAAGAAAGCTCTTTATAATATTGTTGAATTGATGCGTTTTTTGCAATGCGCTTCTTTGAACTATAGGTTAAAAAGGGGGAAAAATATGCAAACATTTTTGAATATCTCCTTTGTAGTTAATAAGTTTGAAAAATTGTGACATCAAGCTCATCAAGATGAGGATCCGTACCAGGATAAGTTACTTGAATAATATATCCATTCTGAAGCCAGTGCAACTGTTGAATTTTGAGGAAAGAATAGATAACCAAAGCTGCAAAGATTAATATGCACGCAGTTATAATGCAAAAGTGCTTTATTTTCCTGCGTTTTACCAAATTATGCAGCTGTGTTGAACTATATTCACCTAAAAAGCTGTTAGCCACTTCCTTGGGTGATCCAAATTGCTCAACGATATCCTCATATTTAAGAGCAGCCGAATGCTCTGATTCAAATTCTGATAGTCGATTTTTTAAAGATGACAGTATTTCCTTTTTCTCTTTTCCACTGCAGCACAGCTGCTTAGAAAGCTCCTTTAAATACGTATTAATGGCATTATTTTTCAAAATGTACCTCCATCTTGCAAATGAAATCTTGCTCCCTTGTTAATATGTTCGATAATTGGTAATACCAAGTTCTTCAAATCCAGGTACATCTGTACCATCATACATAGTTTCAATGACATATCCATCCTGAAACAAATAAAACCAATAAATCCTGCGGATCGAATAGATAAGCAAAGCTGCAAAGATTAATATGCACGCAGTAATAATGCAAAAGTGCTTTATTTTTCTGCGTTTTACCAAATTATGTAGCTGTGTTGAACTATATTCGCCTAAAAAGCTGTTAGCCACTTCCTTGGGTGATCCAAATTGCTCGACGATATCCTCATATTTAAGAGGAGCCGGATGCTCTGATTCAAATTCTGATAGTCGATTTTTTAAAGATGACAGTATTTCCTTTTTCTCTTTTCCGCTGCAGCACAGCTGCTTAGAAAGCTCCTTTAAATACGTATTAATGGCATTATTTTTCAAAATGTACCTCCATCTTGCAAATGAAATCTTTGATTTTTTTCAGTATGAACTATAATATATAAAAAGTCAATACTTAGGAATCTTAAATATAATATTGACAAGCTATATAAGAAATGGTATATATAGAATATAAATAAATAGAAGCAACAAAATAAAAAGACAAGGAGCGAAAAAGTATGAAAAGGAGGGTAATATGCATTGCAGCGACGGCATTGTGCATGGCAATGACCAGTATGAGTTATGCAAAAGAAACCGAGACAGCTACAGAAGATGATGAGACTTACTATACTTTAGAAGTAAAACGAAAACCATACGATATCGAGAAAATAGCTTCTGTAGTTTTGGGGGAAGATTATCAAAGAGATAAAGAGTATGAAAGGTACTGGTATAATGAAGAAGGTACGCTTGAAGATGAGATTGAACATGTGGAGTATTATAAGACAGGCTATTATCGAGCATATCCGATGTTTGGCTATAGTAACTGGAATTGGCAGTATGAGGATATTTATTTGGAATCAAAATTTCCAGAAGAAGGAGATGAGAAAGATAAGAAAAAGGCGATTGATTATGGCGAGAAGCTGATGGAAGAACTTGATTTTTCCTATAGTGAGATTTCTACATATTTTATGGGAATCGAAAGTGTTAAAGCGTTGGATATGGACATTGTTGCACCAGGTTATACAGAAGTAGGCCATGAAGAGGTAAATGATAGGGAATGGAGCGAAGAAGATGGTGCATGGCTGATGCTTTTTCGAGGATTGGACGAGGTAGACGGTTTTCCATTAAGCACACAGATTATAGATAATGTTACTGTTATGATCTGGCATCCAGAATATGGCCTAATTTATTTGGAAGCTCGCCCAGAATTTGAATTAATAAAAAAAGAACCAGTACAGATTTTACCGGAAGATGAGGCAATGGAGTATTTCGATAAAGTTACTGAGCGATATCAGGTAGAGGCAGAGGAGGCAGATGTACAGGATATTGATATTGTATATATAGTTGATCAGACGGCGCTAGATGAAAAAACATCAGTGTTAGTACCATGTTTTCGATATAAATTCACATGCAAGGGGGAAGCAGAAGATTTCTTCTGGGCAAAAGATACTATTATAGGCAGTTCCCAAAAGCAAGGAGAAATGCTGGTGAATGCAGTCAATGGCAGCACAGATTCCATATTTGGATCGGAATTTTTAAAGTGAAAAAGAAAAGTCATCTCTTAAAACTGCTGAAAATGGATTTGCATCGCTGCATCGGTGCAAAGCGATTTCCTGTGATTATTGCTCTAATAGTAGTATTACTGATTGCAAATGTATGGGAATCGGTAATGATAGAATTACAATATAAAATGCGTATGATGGGAAGCTTAGAGAAGCTGATGGAACTGCTGATATTTGATCGCTTTAAGGCAGCAGTAATTGTTCTGCTTTCAGCGGTATATACATTTGGATTATGTGATGATCGAAACAGTTCGTATGACAGATTGATTCTGTTTCGATGCAGGCCAGGAGAGTATCTGCTGTCAAAGCTGATTTCCAATGCAATAGGGGTTGTGTCAGCAGTCTGTATAAGCTTTGTACTATTTTCGATTGTACTCTTGCCGATTATGCCGCTTGTAGGTGGAGATGGTATGACGCAGTACTTTGGTTATTTCGCATATGCAATGAATTTTGCAGGACCACTTGCCTATAGTATATTAGTAGGACTTTTGTTTGGATTGTTTGCAGTCTCAGTGACATCATTTGGAATTCTTGCTGTATCTATATTTCCAAATCGGTATGTAGGAATTGCCGCCTCTTTTGTTGCATTCTATGTGATTTATGCATTTACCGGAAGCTTTCCATTTTCCGTGAATGTGTGGTACTTAAGTTCAGGCGTACAGGTGTTAAACGTAAACGGCTTTGCAGTGAATTATTTGTATGCGATTGGAATAATGCTTTTATTTTGCATGGTTCCATGGTGCTTGTGTTTTTGGGCAATGAAGAGGAGGAAACATGAAGGATGGATTTAAGAGTGCAACAATTATTGCGACCCTCAATCTGTTAAGTTGGAAAAAGGACTACAGAATCTGGTCAGTGGGTACAGTGATAATGGTCTTAATTATTCGTTATTTGATTGGAGTACCACTTTATGCGTTGCCAAATGGAAAGACTTCGACAGCACTTTTACTACCGGTGCTGTTAGCTGATGCAATGAACAGTAATGGATTGCTAAAAGTGCTGATTTTCTTTGGTGGAATTTTACTGTTCTGTGACGCTCCATTTTTAAAGGATAATAAATGGTTTTTAATTCACAGAGCAGGGCGAAGAGGATGGTGGAAGGGAGAATGTCTATACATTGCAATCGCATCCTTTATTTATATGGCATTCATTGCGGTATGTAGTTTTTTCGTGGTGCTTCCTTGTCTGGAGTGGAATGGCTGGGGAAGCATATGGGAAATATCCTCGAATAAACTGATGAATTATGTTTTGTATTCTAAGGTATATCCGAAAAATGTCATTTCTAGTACAAATGTATGGAATGCTGCATTTTATTCGTATGTGGTAAGTAGTCTTACGGTGATGCTGTTAGGGTATCTAGTGTACGCATTTAATGTGATAACGGGAAAAAACTGGCCGGGAATATTGGCAGCGAGTTGTCTTGTCCTGGCTGATCCAGTCGTTATTTATTTTTATCATGAACAGACAAGTTGGATGATGCTGTTTTCACCAGTAAATTGGAGCAGTATTGAAAATTTGAAGAAATATTCAGGAGAAGGCATGCTGACTTCGGTGTATGTCTATGCGGTGAGTTTGAGTATTTGCGCCATATTGATGATGGTGATTAAAGAAAAAACTCAAGAAATGGATTTATAAATTTAAGTAAGTAATGCGTCTGGCTGTCTCTGACATAAAGTCAAAATGTTACATTAAATGTTACAGAATAATTTAAATAACAAAGTTTTTGTAACAAAACATACATAGAAATGTATCAGAAATGTAAAGGAAATGTAATTGCATTTTAGGGCTAATGCTGATAAAATAGGGATAACATAAGAAAAAGTAAAGGAAATGTAATTGCATTTTAGGGCTAATGCTGATAAAATAGGGATAACATAAGAAAAAGTAAAAAATAGTCAAACAATAATTATTGAATTGGCTGCTTTTGAAATTTCAAAGACATTAAAAAAGTGCAGTTAACGGGGAGAGCGGAAAGGAAAACACGCATGAAAAAAGTATGGAAAAAGCTGTTGGCAACGGCAGGGATGACAGCGGCACTTGTCTCAACATCAGGTTGCATGGTCTCAATTCAGTTTGACAGATCTAAAAGACAGCTTCCTCAAAAACTGTCGTCATCAGATGAAAAGACATGGGCAGCAGAACCAGTTTGGGTATCATCAGGGGAAGCAGGAGTGCTTACAAAAGAGTCGAAAGAGTCACAAGCTTTTGAATCAGAGTTTGAACCAGAGTCTGAAAAAGAAAGTGAATCTGAACAGGAAACAGCAGAGATGACAGAAAAAGAGTCAGAGTCGCCGACAGAAAGTACAACAGCAGATAGCTTTGTAATTCCTCTGCCGCCGCAGGTAGCTGATTCGTATTAAAAGAACAGGATAAATTAGGAAGGAGCAAGATAAATGAGAAAATTATTATGGAAGAAAGCGGCGATTACCGCAATGGCAGGAACAATGATGATGATGACGGGATGTGAATTGCAGGGCACTGTAAATAAGAATCAAACGACATCCACAGCAGCACAGACGAGTAAAACAGCGGAGTCATCTGCAAATACACAGCCGTCAAGTGTGACACCTAATACAACTGTGCAGGCATCAACAACAGAACAACAAAATCAGGCAGTAACTGAGTCGGCGGCACCAGAGTCAACAGCTCAGAGCCAAGCGCCAGCCAGCAGTTCGGAAGCCGGCAACGTGACGCCATCAAGCGAGGAGCAGGAAGTCAGCTTTTCATTTGAGTGGATCACAGGTGATGTGCCGGAAGGTGATGGTGATGTTGCCTGGTTTACAGTGGACCCGATTACAGAAGATAATTTTTGGGTGAAATTCCATGGCTCTGCAAACGAAGAAGGAATTAGCAATGTAAGAATTGCAGTGTGGACCGAAGCGAATGGTGAGGATGATATCGAATATATCGATGCAGAGAGTCTTGGAAATGAGACGAAAGCATATCCAGTATATATTCAGAATCATAATAATGAGAAAGAGGGATATGTTCTGAAGGTATCATATACTAACAAAGCAGGCGAAGAAAAAACGTGTGAGAATTACACACGTATTTCACTGGAGTGAGATAAGCATATGAGTACAATTGAAATAAAAAATCTGACAAAACGTTATGGAGAGGCAGAAGTATTAAGTAATATTAATATGAAGCTAGAGTCTGGAAAAATCTACGGACTTGTAGGTAGAAATGGTTCCGGAAAGACTATGCTTATGAAGCATATCCTTGGGTTTGTAAAGGCAACGCAGGGAACAATTTTGATAAACGGAAAAGCAGTCGGAGAAAATGACGACATGCAGGAAAATATTGGTGCTATCATCGAAAATCCAGGTTTTCTGCCAGAATATTCTGGCTTCACAAATCTGAAGCTTCTTGCTATGATTCAGGGAAAAATCAAAGATGAGCAGATAAAAGACGCGATACGTCTTGTTGGTCTTGATCCAGAAAGCAAAAAGGCGGTAGGAAAATATTCGCTAGGTATGCGCCAACGCCTGGGACTGGCGCAGGCATTGATGGAAAATCCAGATATTTTGCTGTTAGATGAACCTTTAAGCGGTCTGGATAATGACGGCGTACAGGAAATGTGGAAGCTTTTCTTGAAACAAAAAGAAGACGGAAAACTGATTGTTCTGGCAAGCCACAGTAAGGAAGATATAGGGACGCTTTGCGATGAAATCTTTCGCTTTGATAAGGGGAAAATGGTCGGACATGAGATCAAGAGGGAAGAGATAAGTATGTGAAGTGGTAAGTGAAATTTGCCGTGCTGAATAAAATATGTTTTTTATCTCAGCACGGCAGAAAGGAACTTGAGTATGAGAAACAAATATAAAATATGTTCAGTAATATTAACAGGAATAATTTTGACTGGTTGCAAATCAGTTCGTATGACAAGTCAGGATCGTCAGCAGTTTATGCCAAATGGAATATCAGTAGCACAACAGCTATTAGAAGAAACAGGAGAAGCAACGCAAGCCAAATCTTCCGAAGCAATAAAAACAACGCCATCTGCGAACAACACAACAAGCGAAAGCAGTGTTGAAGAAAGTAGTATGAAAGAAAGCAAACAATCTCAGGATAAGCAGGAAAACAACGTGAATATATTAGCACTAGAAATAGAACCATATGAATTGTCTGATATTTGTAATGCTATATTTGAAAAATCATTAGATGAAGTTGAGCAAAGTCAAAATCAATATGGCATGTATTATTTGACGGATGGGGACAGAAGAGTGCGCCAGTATGATATGCTTGGGCTAGAATATGAAGTAAAAGGAGTATCAGGAAGCTATTCTGCAATCGCAGAGATGGCAACCAATACACTTCGGTGGCAGGAAATTTTGTTGAGGGAATCATTTCCACAGGATAAAATTGATAGTGAAATGAAGCCTGAAGATGCAGAAAAAAATTGCAGAGAGATTGCAGAAAAAATAGGATATTCCTATACATACGTTAGAACATATGCAATGGATTTGCAGAGTATTAAGAAAATTAATAAAAATGCAGGAGATAGTGTATCTGGTCCTGGTTATGAAAATAAAGAAGATGAATATGATGGTACTTGGTCAGGTGTATTTACAGGTGGGAAACCATGGACACAAGAGGACGAGGCATATTTAGTTATAATGAAAAATCCCCTAATAAATGGAAGAACATTAGAAAACAATGGAAATTTTGATATTGCGTGGATGGTTTATCATCCAGTGAAGGGATTATTATATATGAAAATTCCTTCACGTTATCGTATTTGCAGCGAACAAAAGAAAAATTTGATTGACAGGACACAGGCAGCAGATTATTTGGATAAGGAAATAAATGCGACAAATATTGATGGAAAGAGTATACAGATTACGGATATTTCATTGGTGTATGTAGTAGATCAACTGTCATCTGAAGGAATTCAATGTTCACCATATTGGCGCTTTGGTTTTCAAAAAAGAAAAAATTCTGAATCCGTATGGCTATACAAAGATTTGAATGAGTATGACACATATAGTGATACAGAAGATGGGAAACATCAGGAAAATGGATATTTTTTGATTAATGCAGTTGATGGATCAATCATGTATTAATAGGAGACACATATGAAGGAATTAAAAGCGGAACTAAAACGTGGTATACTGCATGGGAAAATAATATATGTGATGATGATGGTAGCAATACTATTTGCACTTGGGTGGACAGAAAATCTGTCGCAGGCGATAGAATTTAGAGAAAATGCTAACGTCGTATTTAGTAGTATTAAGCATGTTTTATACGTGCTGTATTTTGATCGTTTTAAAGCAGTCATGATTGCGGTATTATCATTACTGTGTGCAGGAAGTGTTTATGAAGATATCTCCAGTGGTTTTTTCCTGTTTCAAAAACTTCGAGTAGGAAGGATAGAGCGATATGTGATCTCAAAGATTGCTGCGAATATGTTTCTTGTAACAACAGCAACGATTGGTGGAATTTTGCTTTTTGTGGCTTTCGTAAGACCGCTAATGCCGTTAGTAGGTAATAATCCACAGCAAGATATAGTTGAATACTACGATATTTATCAAACACTAGGTCCTATTCTTTATTTGGCAGCGATGGGATTAATTTTTGGATTATCTGCATCATTTTTTACTTCTTTTGGTTTATGGATTGTATTTTATATGCCAGATCGCTTTGCAGCACATGCAATTTCCTTTTTGGTTTATTATGGATTATTATCAATTACTGATTTTTTGCCGAAAGAGTTGGATATTTGGAATCTCACGAGTGCAGCAAAAATGCTCAGAATGACGGATAGTTCATTTTGGAATTATTTATATTCTGTTAGCTTATTACTTGTGTTAAATGCGATTTCGGGAATTGTATTATGGAAAAAACTAAAAGGAAGGTATGAAAATGGGTAATTTGAAGAAAGGTTGGTATGTTTGCGAAAGCAATTTTATACAGTGGCGTAAAAATTATAGAATATGGATGATTGCGGCAATAGAAACAATATTGATTTTTCGATATCTTCATGGATTATCTGAGTATGGGCAGGCAACAGGAAAAACAATTACGCCGTTTGTTCTTCCAATTGTTTTTGCGGAGGCAGAAAATAGTAATGGATTATTAAAAGTATTAATCTACTTAGGATGTGTTATGCTATTTTGTAATGCTCCTTTTTTGAATAATCAAAAACCATATATGATTTTACGATGCAAGCGGAAAGGCTGGTATTTGGGTGAAAACATGTACGTGTGGCTGGCAGCATTTCTCTATATGTTGTTTATTTCGCTTATTTCGCTGATAGCAGTTCTTCCAACAGTTTCAACAAATCGACTTTGGGGAGAAATTGCAGGAGATTTTGTTGTAAATCAAAGAAGCTTAATTCCAGTTTATACGTGGGGACTAGTAATGCCAGTACGAGTAATACAAAATTATTATCCTTTAGCCGCATTTATGTACACTTTTATTACTGGATGGTTAAGTATAGTTTTCATTGGTAAGCTAATGTACCTGCTAAATTTAAAAATTGGCAAAAAAACAATAGGAATTTCAGCAGCAGTCTTTTTTATTATGTTGGATCCAGTAGCTGTATATTTTACAAATTTTAAACAATATGGTTTGCTTTATGTTTCTCCGATAAATTGGAGCAGTCTTGAAAACATAAATACCGTTTCAGATTATCCGCATTTGTCAGGAGAATATATGTTTATAATGTATATCATTTTGATTGGAGTAGAATCTTTGCTGAGCTATATATGTTCAATTAAAATGGATATAGAAGTCAAAATGATATAAATAAAACAGAAACCATTACACCGAAGGGCTTTTGTAAACTAGCCGCAAAGAAAAAGGGAGGGTGACAACCTCCCTTTTTTATGGTATGATACGAGAAGCATCGCGACATTAATTGCAATTGCAGAACAGGGCTATTTATAAACCCTGTAAGAAAGGAAAAGTTATGGAATTACAGAAATCCACAAATCGTCTGGTTGAGCTGATCCGCCACTCCCAGTCACCGTATCATACAATGAAGGAGGCTATCAGTCAGCTTGAAAAGGCAGGTTTTGAGCGCATTTCACTTGCAGAGTCTGCAGCGCTTGAGCCTGGAAAGGCATATTATGTATCAATTTATGATCGTTCACTTGCTGCATTTCGTGTGCCGCAGTCTGGCTTTAAGGGATTTCGTATTATCACATCCCACATCGACAATCCGTGCTTTATGATTAAGCCAAATCCGGAAAGAAAGAAATCTGACTGCATCACTTTAAATGTAGAGCGCTATGGTGGTCCAATCTTAAATACATGGCTGGATCGTCCGCTGACGATTGCAGGACGTGTATGTGTGGCAACAGATGATCCGTTTAATCCGAAGACCATGCTGTACAATTCTAAAAAGCCGGTTGCCGTAATCCCGAATCTGGCAATTCATATGAACAGAGAAGTAAATAAGGGTGTTGAGTTAAAGGTTCAGACTGATCTTGAGCCGATTGTCTCTTTAATCGGAGCAAAGGAAAATACACAGGGATGGCTTCTTGGAAAGATCGCTGCAGAGCTTGGCATTGAGGCAGACAGCATTCTTGATTATGAGCTGTTTTTATGTAACGGTGAGGAGCCATCAATTACAGGCTTTGATGATGAGTTTTTATCAGCGCCAAGACTTGATAATTTGACCTCCTGCCAGTCATGCTTAAATGCAATCATGGATACAGAGGCACTTTCTGATATCTGTAATCTTGTTGTATTGTTTGATAATGAAGAGTGTGGTTCAAGCTCAAAGCAGGGTGCAGGCTCAGTAATCTTGTCTTCCATTTTAGAGAAGATTTATCTGAATACACCAGATACAGACAAGAGTCGCACAGCATTCATCGATGTAATGCTTCACAGCCTGACAGCATCACTGGATGTAGCTCATGCTATGCATCCGAATCATCCAGAGAAGAACGATCCGACCAATCCGATTCCAATGGAGGGCGGTGTTGTTATCAAGATGAACTACAACCAGAGATATGCAACAGATACTAATGCAGTATCAATTGTAGAGGGAATTTGCCGTGCAGAGAAGATCGCTCATACAAAGTTTGTTAATCATGGAGATGCTGTTGGCGGCGGAACACTTGGAAGTATCTTAAGTACTTCAATTCCGGCAATGACAGTAGATCTTGGCGTGCCGATTCTGGCAATGCATTCCAGCCGTGAGCTTATGGCTCGTTCTAGTCAGCTTGCAATGGATCAGTTTGCTGAGGCATTCTTTAAATAATAGCGATTGTAAGCAGATTCGGCCCATGTAAGAAGTGCATACAGCACAATAGCTGCCGTACATAAAATTACTATAGATGTAACTACATAGTCCATTTTAAAGGTCTGGCTGCCATAAATTATTAGGTAGCCAAGACCTGCGCGGGCTGCTAAAAACTCACCTATTATCACACCGACAAGACAAAGGCCAATGTTGACCTTCATGTTGTTGATAAAGACTAGCACGGTGCTGGGAAGCAAAACCTTTGTGATGATGTGCATTTTTGTGCCGTTTAGCGTTTGTATTAGCTTTATCTTTTCTGGGTCAACAGATTCAAATGCGTGGTAAAGTGTTAATATTGCGCCAAATACGGCGAGAGAAACTGCGACAACAATAATGGTGCGCGGTTTATTGCCAAGCCACACAATTAAAAGTGGTGCAAGTGCTGATTTTGGCAGGCTGTTTAACAGAATCAGATACGGTTCAAACAGCTTGTAGATCCAGCGAAAACGCCAGAATAAAAGAGCAACAAAAAGGCTTATGATCATAGTCATAAAAAAGCTGAGTGCTGTTTCTTTTAGTGTAACAGAAACATGAAGCCACAGTGTATTATTAGCTGCAAAGCTTTGTATTGTGCGTATGACGCGTGACGGACTGCTGAAAATAAAATCATTTATAATGCCAAATCGGGCGCAAAGTTCCCAGATGGCAAAAAACAAAATCCCAATCAGAAACCGTCCGGCAGTTAAAAGCTTGCGGTTTCTTTTTTGACGTCTGGCAAGCAGACGCATCAATTCTTCATTTTTCATGGGCAAATGCCTCCCAAAGCTTTTGAAAATATGGATTGAATAATGGATGGTTCCTGCGGGCGAGTGGTGAGAGTGCAGTAAAATCAGGATCAAATACGAGTTCCATTTTTATTGTTGAAGGCCGTTTCCCTAAAACAAGCACTCTGTTTCCTGTACTGACAGCCTCTGCCAGATCATGTGTGACCAAAATGGCAGTTTTCTTGTTCTTGCGGATAATCTCACAAATGTCATTGCAGACAGTTAGCCTTGTCTGGTAATCAAGTGCTGAAAATGGCTCATCAAGAAGCAAAAGCGTGGGCTCCATGATCAGTGTGCGAATAAGCGCAGCTCTCTGGCGCATGCCGCCGGATAATTCAGAAGGCTTTGCACCCAAAAAGCCGCCAAGATCATAGCGAGTAAGCATTTCAGAAGCAGTTTTTCGTGCTTTTCTTTTATCTTTATGGGAGGAATGCTGTATTTCAGGACCAAGAAGTGTGTTGCGAAGAATGCTTCTCCACTCAAAAAGCTGATCTCTCTGCAGCATATATCCAATTTCCTTTCTCGGTTTTATGACAGGCTCGCCTAAAAAGAAAACCTGTCCGGCAGATGACGGCATCAGACCGGCGATAATATCAAGAAGCGTTGATTTTCCGCAGCCGGACGGTCCGACAATCGATATGAAATCGCCTTCAAAAGCCTGAAACGAGATATTGTCGATTACAGGTAAGCAAGATGATGCAGAAAGATAATCAAAGGAAAGATTGCTAACATCAAGCATTGGTTCCATAGTTGCCTCCTTTTAATGAAGCTTAAGGGCATATATCTTCACGGAAAAAGTGCATTTTGTATAAGAAAATCCGTGAACACGACCCCCAATATAGGATATGATACCATTTTGAAAAATGAGTCATTGACGAAAGAAAAAGCAAGTGCTATACTTTATGATACTAAATTAAAGTGTTGAAGGAGGATACGATGTCTATTTTTGATCAATTTTCAAAGGTAACAAAGGATTTTGGAAACAAAGCCCAGGAGATGACGAAAGATATCAAGGGCAAGCTCGAAGAGCAGCAGGCCATTTCTCGTTTGAATGCTCAGGTAAATGAAGCAAAAAATCAGATGAAAAATACATACATGGCAATCGGAGAAAGATACTATGAGCTTCACAAGGATGATGTGGAGAATGACATGGCAAATCAGTTTCAGATCATTGCTGATGCTATGGAAAAGATTGCTAAGTGTGAGCAGCAGATTAGGGATATCAAAAATGAGAATACCTGTCCAAGCTGCGGCGCAACCATTTCAAAAGATGTGCTGTTTTGTCCTAACTGCGGAACAAAAATAGAAAGACCACAGCCAGAGCCAGAACCGCAGCCGACACAGAAGGTTTGTCCTGAGTGTGGTGCTGTGGTTGATGAGGAGGATGTATTTTGTACTAATTGCGGTGCTCGTGTTGACAGTGAGGAGTCATCAGAAAAAGATGATGAGCAAACTGAATCTGGGCCGACAGATACACAGCAGTAATATACGATATGTAGGCAAATAGCCTTACATATAAAGAGTTATGAAAAACAAAAACAGAGAGAGGTGCACAGATGGAGCAGAAATTAAAGGTAGGCGTACTTGGTGCGACAGGAATGGTAGGACAGCGTTTTGTAACACTTTTGGAGAACCATCCGTGGTTTGAGCTTGTTGCAGTAGCAGCAAGTCCAAGATCTGCAGGAAAAACCTATGAGGAGGCAGTAGGCGGACGCTGGAAGATGAAGACACCGATGCCTGAGGCAGCAAAGAAGCTTGTTGTGTTAAATGTTAATCAGGTAGAAGAAGTTGCTGCACAGGTAGATTTTGTATTTAGTGCAGTTGACATGTCAAAGGATGAGATCCGTGCAATTGAGGAAGCTTATGCAAAGGCAGAGGTTCCGGTTGTATCTAATAACAGCGCACATCGCTGGACACCAGATGTTCCGATGATGGTTCCAGAGTTAAATCCAGAGCATGCAGAAATCATTCCTTATCAGAGAAAGCGTCTTGGCACCAAGAGAGGATTTATCGCAGTAAAGCCAAACTGCTCAATCCAGAGCTATACACCGGCACTTCACGCACTGCGCGAGTTTGAGCCAACACTTGTTGTTGCAACTACATATCAGGCAATTTCCGGAGCAGGAAAGACCTTCAAGGATTGGCCTGAGATGATCGACAACGTAATTCCTTACATTGCAGGTGAGGAAGAGAAGAGTGAGCAGGAGCCGCTTCGTATCTGGGGCAAGATTGAGGATGGCGTGATCAAGAAGGCAGAGGGACCGCTGATCACAACACAGTGCATCCGTGTACCAGTTGAGGATGGTCATACAGCAGCAGTATTTGTAAACTTTAAGAAGAAGCCAACAAAGGAAGAGATCATTGATCGTTGGAACAATTTCAGCGGCGAGCCGCAGAAGTTAAATCTTCCAAGCGCACCAAAGCAGTTCATCCGCTACATGGAGGAGGACAACCGTCCGCAGGTACACTTAGACCGTGATTATGAGCATGGAATGGGTATCTCTTTAGGACGTCTGAGAGAAGATACTGCATTTGACTATAAGTTTGTTGGTCTTTCACACAATACACTGCGTGGTGCAGCAGGCGGTGCAGTTTTGAGTGCAGAGCTTTTAACTGCAAAGGGCTATATCACACCAAAGAACGCATAAGCGTAAAATATAAATGGTGACAGAAAGGGGATAAAAATGTCTGTTGAAAAAAAGTTTTATGGCTATACAGCCGATCAGAAGGAGATTTCTTCCTACACACTCACAAACAAATCTGGAATGAAGGCAGTTTTGCTTGATATCGGTGCTGTTATTGAGAGTCTTCTTGTACCAGATAAAAATGGAAATCTGGTAGATGTTGTATTAGGATTTGGTGATCCAAAGCTTTATCTGGAGAATAACGGAAGTCTTGGCGCTGTCGTAGGCCGTCATGCAAACCGTATTGCAAATGCAACGTACACTTTAAATGGAGTTACTTATAAGCTTGAGGCTAATAATGGTCCTAACAATCTTCACAGCAACCCAGGAAGCTACTATAAGCGTCTGTGGGATGCAAAGATTGGAGAAAACTCAGTTGCCTTTACACTTCATAGTCCAGATGGTGATCAGAATTATCCGGGTAACTTTACAGTTACAGTTACCTATACGCTAAGTGATGAGAATGGCCTTTCCCTTCAGTATGATATGGAGAGCGATAAGGACACACTTGCAAACCTGACAAATCACAGCTACTTTAACATGGATGGTCATGATAGTGGTGATGTTTTGTCACAGAAGGTATGGATTGATGCTGATCAGTTTACACCATCTGATTCAACTCTGATCCCGACAGGCGAGTATAGAGATGTTACAGGAACACCATTTGATTTTAGAACAGAAAAAACCATCGGACAGGATATTCATGCAGATGATGAGCAGATAAAAAATGGCGGCGGCTATGACCATAACTATGTCTTAAAGACAGATGGCAAGTTTGCAAAGGTTGCATCTATGACAGGTGCAAAGAGCGGTATCGTGATGGATGTTTACACCGATATGCCAGGTATGCAGGTATATACTGCAAACGGAACAACAATTGAATGCGGAAAAAATAAAAGCTCATATAAGCCATTCTGCGGTGCATGCTTTGAGACACAGTTTTTCCCGGATTCCATTCATCATGAGAATTTCAAGAGCTGTGTATTAAAAGCAAATACAAAGTTTACAACTGTTACAGAATATCGTTTCCATACGGTATAACGGCAAGGAGGAGGCAGCAGCAAAAACTACTGCCTCTTGTTTTCGTTTTAAGGAAAAAAGTAAATGTAGAAAGGTTTTTTCATGGGGAAACAATTGTTTATCGCTGAGAAGCCGAGCGTTGCAGCAGAATTTGCAAAGGCGCTTAAGGTAAATGGCGGACGAAGGGACGGCTATTTAGAGTCTGACCAGTATGTGGTGACTTGGTGTGTTGGTCATTTGATCACGATGTCTTATCCAGAGGTCTATGATCCTGCACTCAAAAAGTGGAGCCTTAATACAATTCCATTTTTCCCAGAGGAATGGAAATATGAGGTGATTGGCTCTGTCAAAAAACAATTTACCATTGTAAAGGGATTATTAAACCGTGCAGATGTAGATACTATTTATATTTGTACCGACTCTGGACGTGAAGGTGAATATATTTATCGTCTGGTAGACCAGATGGCCGGCGTCAAGAACAAAAAGAGGCTGAGAGTGTGGATTGATTCTCAGACAGAAGAAGAAATTTTAAGAGGAATATGTGAGGCAAAGGATTGGAGCTTTTATGATCATCTGAGCGATTCTGCTTATTTAAGAGCGAAGGAAGATTATCTTATGGGCATCAATTTTTCCAGAGCACTGACGCTGAAATTTGGTCCTGCTGTTGCTTCCTTTATGAATACAAAGTGGTCTGTCATCTCAGTAGGACGTGTAATGACATGTGTACTAGGCATGGTTGTACGAAGAGAACGTGAAATACGAAGCTTCGTAAAGACACCATTTTACCGTGTGATTATATCGCTTCCTGTGGCGCAGGAGGAAAATAAGGGAACTATAGAGGCTGAGTGGCGAAGTGTGGAAGGCTCAAAGTATTTTCAGTCGCCAAAGCTTTATAAGGAAAATGGCTTTTTAAAGAGAGAGACGGCACAGGAGCTTATAAGTTATCTGGAGGCACCTCTTAATCCAGAAGAAAAAAAGCCTGACTGTACTTTAATTAAAATTGAGAAGAAAAAAGAGCAGAAGCAGCCACCGCTTTTATTTAATCTTGCCGAGCTTCAAAATACATGTTCAAGACGATTTAAGATAAGTCCTGATGAGACACTTAAAATCGTTCAGGAATTATATGAGAAGAAGATGGTCACATATCCAAGAACAGATGCGCGTGTGCTTTCTACTGCAGTGGCAAAAGAAATTTCAAAAAATATTCGTGGCTTAAGTAATTTTGCACCTGTGGGCAGTTTTGCACAGGAAATCTTGTCACAGGATGCATGGAAAACAATCGCAAAGACACGCTACACAAACGATAAGCAGATCACAGATCACTATGCCATTATCCCAACGGGACAAGGTCTTGGTGCATATGAGCGTCTGTCAGGCGTGGCAAAGGGCGTATATGAGGTAATCTGCCGCCGCTTTCTCAGCATTTTTTATGGGCCGGCTGTCTATAAAAAATATGCACTTGAATTTCAGGTAAAGACGGAGCACTTTTTCACATCATATCGTATGCTGGAGGATCCGGGCTATTTAAAGGTAACAGGCATGCCACAGGAAAGTACAGCACAAAAAGAAGGCGAGGAAGAATTTGCTGTTGATGAAACATCATTTTTAAGCCGCATTTTGTCAGGCTTGAAAAAGGGTATGCTCTTTGAAGAAACCTCATATGCTGTAAAGGAGGGTGAGACATCACCGCCTAAGCGCTATAACTCAGGTTCACTGATTCTGGCCATGGAAAATGCAGGTCAGCTTATTGAAGATGATGAGCTTCGCGCGCAGATTAAGGGAAGCGGCATTGGAACAAGTGCTACGCGTGCAGAGATTTTAAAAAAGCTTGTATCAAATGGATATTTGTCTCTAAATGCAAAGACACAGATCATAAAGCCGCAAAAGCTTGGAGAAGCCATATATGAAGTAGTAGCTGTGTCTATCAGGCAGCTTTTAAATCCTGAGCTGACAGCTAGCTGGGAAAAGGGACTGACTTATGTTTCAGAGGGTACGATCACATCACAGGAATATATGGATAAGCTGCAAAATTTTGTTGCTAGAAGAACACAGGGAGTTAAGCAGGTAACAAATCCGGGAGCAATCCGCGGAAACTTTGCAGGCTTTGAGGCTTTTTATGAGACTTTGCGCAAGTCTTAAAAAACATGGTTGCACAAAAGCAAAATATAAAGTAAACTAATGATGACAGGCAGCCTGCAAAAATCGCAGACTACGGAAAGGTATGGTAAAAAGATGGATTCAATTAAAGTATCTGCACTTTATAACACAGAAGAGACAATCGCAAAGGAGCTTTTTAAGGATGACTGTTATCCGTGGGAAATCCTTCCGAAGATTAAGGATTTTATCTTAACACTTGGCCCGACACTTCCGAAGGATAAGTTTGATGAGATTGAGAAGAATGTATGGGTGGCAAAGTCAGCTGTAGTTGCAAAAACGGCATCTATCACAGGACCATGTATTATTGACGAGGATACAGAAGTTCGTCATTGTGCTTTTATCCGTGGAAATGCACTCGTTGGAAAGCATTGTGTAGTTGGCAATTCAACAGAATTAAAGAATGTAATTTTGTTCAATAACGTACAGGTTCCTCATTACAATTATGTAGGAGATTCCATTTTGGGCTATAAGTCTCATATGGGTGCAGGCTCCATTACATCAAATGTAAAGTCTGATAAAAAGCTTGTTGTTGTAAAATCAGAAAATGAAGCAATCGAGACTGGATTAAAGAAATTCGGTGCAATGCTTGGAGACAATGTAGAGGTTGGCTGTGGAAGCGTTCTTAATCCGGGAACTGTTATCGGACCAAACAGCAATATCTATCCACTTTCCTCAGTCAGAGGAATCGTTCCCGCCGGAAGTATCTATAAGCATGCCGGTGAAGTAGTGATAAAGCAGGTGGAGGAGTGATTCATCTTCGGAAAAAGAAAAAAGAAGAACATACACCTAAAGTAAAGAAAAAGACAGGTATCATTCAGTCTATTTTAAATCCTATCGGATTTGCAAAAAAGCTGTACGATGACGATCAGGTCATGACAAATGCTGCAACTATTACGTTATTTATGGTTATGTCATTGTTTCCAATGCTGATGATTTTGCTTTGGCTTATGTCACGCATGATGCTGTCGCCAGAGGTGCTTCTAAAGATAGTATCCTCTGTTCTTCCAAAAGAAATGCTTGAGCTTGTAACAGGCATTGTGGCTGATTTGTATGAGAAATCGCTTAGCGTATCAGCGTTGTCGATCACAATTATCATGGCATTGTGGTCATCATCAACTGGAATCTCATTTTTAGTTAAGGGACTAAACCGTGTCTATAAAAGAGAGGAACAGCGAAATTGGTTTGTACACAGGGCATTGTGTCTTGTATATACGGGCATATTTCTAGTGATAATGCTTCTTGTCATGGCATTTCTTGTATATGGAAGCAAATTCCGTGTGTTTTTAGTTTCGGTATGGCCTGAACTTGAAAACTGGACTGTTTTGATTACCATTTTGCAAAATGGCATTGCGATTGGCGGCATGATTCTTTTCTTTCTTGCCGTTTACAACATTTTCCCACAAAAGCGTCTGCCTTATAGAAAGCAGATGCCTGGTGCAATCGCAGCAACTATTGGATGGTATAGCTTTTCAGCGATCTACGCCACATATATACGCAATAGTAAAAATCTCGCTTTTATGTATGGAAGCCTTGCGTTAATTATCGTGTTTTTAGTATGGATGTATGTCTGTATGAATATTGTGCTTATTGGCGGCGAAATCAACTTCTTGTATAACAACCGTTATTACTATAAGCTGTATTTGCTGACAGAAAAGCAGATTGATATTCAGGAATATTTCATGCATGCTAAGTCAGAGACAGAGATATTAGAGCCAGAAGTGGTGGACGAGGAAGAAAACACTAAAGAGTGGGAACAAGAAGAATCTTTTGAAGAACAAAAAGAGGCAGAAATACTAGAAGAACCAGAAGAGGCTACATCAGAAGAAATAGAATAAGCAAAAAAGCATTCATGTAAAAGATTTGCATGGGTGCTTTTTTATTTTTGTCAACCGAATTTCAACTTATTTCTATGCAGTTTCTACCTTATTTTCACAAAAATAAAAAGCAAATATAATAAAGTATAGGACAAAATACAGGATTTGTTCAAAAGTGACAAAATAAAATGAGTATTTTTGAACAAAAAAACGTCGCTTTTTTTAAAAAGTGTGGTATAATTTAGATGTATGCTAAGTGAAAGAGGGGATTTTAATCATGGCAAAAGAAATGATTGCAATGCTGCTTGCTGGTGGACAGGGATCACGTCTGTACGCACTGACACAGAAGCTTGCAAAACCAGCAGTACCTTTTGGCGGAAAATATCGTATTATCGATTTTCCGTTATCAAATTGTGTGAATTCAGGTATTGATACCGTCGGTATTCTCACACAGTATCAGCCGTTGGTATTAAACGAATATATTGGAAACGGACAACCTTGGGATCTTGACCGTCTGCATGGCGGCGTTCATGTTCTTCCACCGTATCAGCAGGCGTCCGGCTCTGACTGGTATAAGGGAACCGCAAATGCGATTTATCAGAATATTTCCTTTATAGAGCGTTATAATCCACAGTACGTAATTATCCTTTCAGGTGATCAGATCTGCAAGCAAGACTACAGTGATTTCCTTCGTTTCCACAAGGAAAAGGGTGCAGAGTTCAGCGTGGCAGTTATGGAGGTTCCGTGGGATGAGGCATCTCGTTTCGGTCTGATGGTGGCTGACGAGGATTCTCGTATTACGGAGTTCCAGGAGAAGCCAAAGAATCCAAAGTCAAATCTGGCTTCTATGGGTATTTACATTTTCAACTGGGATATCTTAAAGAAGTATCTTATTGAGGATGAGGCAGATCCAAATTCTCAAAATGACTTCGGAAACAACATTATTCCAAACCTTCTTCGTGACGGACGTAAGATGTATGCATATCGTTTTGATGGATATTGGAAGGATGTTGGAACTATTTCTTCCTTGTGGGAAGCAAATATGGAGGTTCTTGATCCTGAGCACAGCGGTATCAATCTGTTCGATGAAAACTGGAAGATTTACAGCCGAAACAGCGGTATGACAGGTCATCGCATTGGTGCAGATGCAGAAGTAGAAAACTCCATGATTACCGATGGATGCCGCATCCATGGTACAGTAAAGCACTCCATTTTATTTGCAGGTGTTTCTGTAGAGCCGGGTGCAGTTGTTGAGGATGCAGTTGTCATGGGCGGCACTGTAATCAAAGCAGGTGCACAGGTAAGACATTGTATTATCGCTGAGAATGTTGTAATTGGCGAAAATGCAGTTGTAGGCGAGGCGCTCTCAGAGGGCGGCAAGGGCGTTGCAACAATCGGTGCAGGTGTTTATATTGGAGACAATGCAAAGATTGGTCCAAACGCAATGGTCAGCGAGAATGTAAAGGGTGGTGAAGAACAATGGTAAAATCAAATGTAAATGCGCTGGGAATTATCTTCCCGAACAGTTATGATAATATGGTTCCGGAGCTGGTAACAGAGCGTCTTATGGCTTCCATTCCCTTTGCAGGACGTTATCGTATGATCGACTTTGTCCTTTCAAGTATGGTAAGCAGCGGAATTGATAATATTTCTATTATTGTCCGCAATAATTATCATTCCTTGATGGATCATCTTGGTTCAGGACGTGAGTGGGATCTTACCCGTAAAAATGGTGGTTTGACAATTATTCCTCCATTTGCAGAGAAGACTGTAAAGATGTATAACGGACGTGTTGAGGCACTTGCCAGCATTCTTAGTCTTCTTCGCGATCAGAAGGAAGAGTATGTTGTAATGTCAGATGCCAATATTGCAGTTAATTTTGATTTCAGTGCGATGCTGCAGGCTCATATTGAGAGCGGTGCTGATGTAACAGTTGCATATAAGGAAGAGGAATTAGCAGACAGTCTTAAGAATTTAGATATCATGAAGGAAGACTTCTTCTATACACTTGCACTTGAAGGAGATAGAGTAAAGAAGATTTATGTAAACTCCGAAGAGTCTGGTCCACAGAAGCTTTCTATGAATATCTATATCTTAAAGAGAGAGCTTTTGATTGATTTAGTACATACTGCATTTGTTCGCGGATATGTTTACTTTGAGCGTGATATCTTAGCACAGAGACTTGATAAGCTGAATGTAAAGGCATATCGTTTTGACGGTTACCTTGCAAGAATCACTGATATGAAGAGCTATTTTGATGAGAACATGAAGCTTCTTGAGGATGAAAATCTTGATGCACTGTTTGCACCAAATCCTATTTACACAAAGATTCGTGATGATAACCCGACACGCTACATCAACGGTTCTAAGGTAAAGAACGTAATGGCTGCCGATGGCTGTATCATCGAGGGAGAAGTAGAGAATTGTGTACTCTTTAGAGGTGTTAAGATTGCAAAGGGCGCAAAGGTAAGAAACTGCGTGCTGATGCAGGATACAGTAGTAGGTGAGGGCTGCAATCTTGAGTACGTCATCACAGACAAGAATGTAACCATCTCTGCTGATAAGGAAATCAAGGGCACAAATACCTTCCCGGTATATGCCGCTAAGTTCCAGAAGATTTGATAAAAATATTACAAAAGAGGGGTGGTCATTTTGACGCTCCTCTTTTTTTGATAAAACCCTTGTAGGATCTTTTGAATTTTGGTATGATAGTAAAATATGGAGAAATTTGCTGTTTTTTACTTAACAGCTTATAGATACAGGCCTGCGGGCCGGGAGGTTAATTTTATGAAACATGCCCATCAGATCAAATCGGTGGCACCGGGCTCAATTGCAGAGGAGCTAGAGCTAGAGCCAGGTGATAAGATCCTGCAGATTAACGGTCAGGATATCGAGGATGTCCTTGATTATCGTTTTTATATTCAAAATGAAGAAATAGATATGGTTGTCCAGAAAAAGGACGGCTCAGAGGTGGAGTGGGAGTTTGATAAGGACTTTTACGAAGACCTTGGCATCGAGTTTGAGAGCGGTCTAATGTCAGATTATCGTTCCTGTACAAATAAGTGCATCTTCTGCTTTATTGACCAGATGCCGCCTGGAATGCGCGATACGCTTTATTTTAAAGATGATGATGCAAGACTTTCATTTCTTCAGGGAAATTATATTACATTGACAAACATGAAAGAGCATGATCTTTCACGTATTATAAAATATCATCTGTCACCTATCAATATTTCAGTTCAGACGACAAATCCAGAGCTTCGCGTAAAGATGCTTCACAATCGTTTCGCAGGAAAGATCATGGAAACGCTGAATCGTCTTCGTGATGCAGATATTGAGATGAACGGTCAGATCGTTTTGTGCAAGGGAGTAAATGACGGTGCTGAGCTAGAGCGTTCAATTCGCGATCTTGCAGGATTATATCCGCAGATGCAGAGTATGTCAGTAGTTCCAGTTGGTTTAAGCAAATATCGTGAAGGCTTGTATCCGTTAGAGCCGCTTACAAAAGAGGATGCAGAAAATGCCCTTGATATTATTGGTCGTTTTCAAAATGAAATGTATGAACGTTTTGGCACACATTTTGTTCATGCAAGTGATGAGTTTTATCTGCTTGCAAACCGTCCTCTGCCGCCGGAAGAAGTTTATGACGGCTATGTGCAGCTTGAAAATGGTGTTGGTATGCTGCGTCTTCTAATAGAAGAAACAGATTACGCATTAGAAGCGTTAAGCGGTGATGAGCGTGTCCATACATTGTCTCTTGCTACAGGAAAGCTGGCATACCCATTTTTAAAGGATATTGCGGCAAAGGTTCATGAAAAGTTCCCAAATGTGAACATTACAGTCTATGAGATTTTGAATGATTTCTTCGGACATGGTGTTACTGTGTCTGGTTTGATCACTGGACAGGATTTAATTAAGCAGCTTAAAGGCAAGCCGTTAGGAGAGGTTCTTCTTCTTCCAGCGAATATGTTTAGAAGCAATGAAGAAGTATTTTTGGACGATCTAACAAAGCAGGATGTCGAAAAAGCTTTACAAGTTCCGATAAATATTGTAAAATCAGACGGGCAGGAACTGATTCGTGCAATGCTGATGGAAGAAAGTGAAGAAACCAAGCAGCTTCATTCTCCATATGAGCTGTAATTACGAATGTTTTTGAAGATTTATATTTATGTAAGAAAGCGAGAAGAATATGAGTAAACCGATAGTTGCTATCGTAGGCCGCCCGAATGTCGGAAAGTCTACGTTGTTTAATGTAATTGCAGGCGATTCCATCGCCATCGTAAAAGATACGCCAGGTGTAACAAGAGACCGTATTTATGCGGACTGCAGTTGGCTGAATTATAATTTTACCCTGATTGATACAGGCGGTATTGAGCCGGATTCAAGTGATGTAATTTTGTCACAGATGAGAGATCAGGCACAGATTGCAATTGATACTGCAGATGTAATCATTTTTCTTGTTGATGTAAGACAGGGACTTACCGATGCAGACGGCAAGGTAGCAGATATGCTTCGCCGCAGCCAAAAGCCAGTTGTTCTTTGTGTTAATAAGGTGGATTCCTTTAAGAAGATGGAAGCAGATGTATATGAGTTTTATAACCTTGGAATCGGTGATCCGATCCCTGTATCTGCATCAAACCATCAGGGCGTCGGCGATCTTCTTGAGGCTGTCAGCAATCATTTCAAGAAGGATGGCAGCGAGTCAGATGATGATGATCGTCCGCGCATCGCTATCGTAGGCCGCCCGAATGTTGGAAAATCATCTATCGTAAACCGTCTTGTAGGCGAGAAGCGTGTGATTGTATCTGATATTGCAGGAACAACACGTGATGCCATTGATACGCCTCTTAAGAGAAATGGCCGCGAGTATATCCTTATTGATACAGCAGGTCTTCGCCGCAAGAGCAAGATTCACGAGGATCTTGAGCGCTATAGTATCATTCGTACTGTTACAGCAGTAGAGCGTGCCGATGTCGTCGTTATGGTAATTGATGCGGCAGAGGGCGTTGCAGAGCAGGATGCAAAGATTGCAGGTATCGCACACGAGCGCGGTAAAGGTGTAATCATTGCAGTAAACAAGTGGGATGCTGTTGAAAAGGATGATAAGACAATCTACAAGATGACAGAAAAGATCAAGCAGACACTTGCATATATGCCATATGCAGAATTTGTCTTCATTTCTGCAAAGACAGGTCAGAGATTAGACAAGCTCTTTGAGCTGATTGATATGATCATCGAAAATCAGTCTATGCGTATTGCAACTGGTGTGTTAAATGAAATCTTAGCAGAGGCTGTAGCTATGCAGCAGCCGCCGTCAGATAAAGGACGCCGCTTAAAAGTCTTCTACATGACTCAGATTTCGGTAAAGCCGCCGACATTTGTTGTCTTTGTAAATGATAAGAAACTTATGCACTATTCCTACACACGATATATCGAGAACCAGATCCGCAATGCATTTGGCTTTAGAGGAACGCCGCTTCGCTTTATTATCCGCGAGAGAAAGGAAGATAAGTAATGATACGCGTATTATTGCTGGTGATCGGATATTGTCTGGGAATGATCCAGACAGGTTATCTTTATGGAAGAATGAAGGGAATTGATATCCGCAAGGCGGGAAGTGGAAACTCCGGCGCGACAAATTCACTTCGAGTACTTGGCAAAAAGGCTGGTCTTATCGTCTTTGCTGTTGATTTGTGCAAATGTTTTATTCCATGTTTGATCGTAAAGGCATGGGCTGTTTCAAGCGGACAGCAGCATATGGAAGATATCTATATGCTGTATCTGGCGTTTGGTGTTATTTTGGGACACAATTATCCATGCTATTTAAATTTTAAGGGCGGAAAAGGAATCTCAAGTACATCAGGCTTTATTTTAGCATTTGATCTTCGTATCGCCGCTGTGTGTCTGGCAGCATTCAGTGTAATTGTTGGAACGACACGCTACGTATCATTAGGCTCACTGACAGTTGTTTCAATCTGCTTCGTGATGGGTGTGATTTTCGGCGTAAACGGTATGCTTAGTGTAGAGCCGGCAAATATGGCAGAGTTTATTATATTGCTTGCTCTAATTACAATTCAGGCATATATTCGCCACAGAGCAAATATCAAGCGTCTGTTAAACGGCACTGAAAATAAAATAGGTGCTAAGAAATAAATATAAGGAAGGTTTGTGTTATGGCAAAAGTCAGCATTATAGGAACGGGAACATGGGGCATTGCCCTTGGCATGGTGCTGGCGCAGAATGGCCATGAAGTAACGGCGTGGTCTGCGCTGCCGAAGGAAATTGAGGCACTAAGGGAAAGCTATAAATGCAAAAATCTTCCGGGAGTTGAAATTCCGAGAAGCATTGTATTTACAGCAGACTTACAGGAGGCTTGTACTGATAAGGAGATGCTTGTTTTGTCAGTTCCTTCGGTATTTACCAGAGGAGTAGCAAAACAGATGAATCCTTTCGTAAAGGAGGGACAGCTGATTGTCAGTGTAGCAAAGGGCATTGAGGAAAAAACATTAATGACAATGTCCCAACAGATTGAAGAAGAGCTTCCTATGGCAAATGTTGCAGTTCTTTCTGGCCCAAGCCATGCAGAGGAAGTCAGCCGCGGCATTCCGACAACAGTTGTTGTCGGAGCAAAGGACAGACAGACAGCTGAGCACATCCAAAACTTGTTTATGTCATCTGTCTTTCGTGTATATACAAGCCCTGATATCTTAGGTATTGAGCTTGGCGGTGCACTTAAAAATGTCATTGCCCTTGCAGCAGGCGTCAGCGATGGTCTTGGCTGCGGTGATAACACAAAGGCAGCTCTTATGACAAGAGGAATCGCAGAGATCACAAGACTTGGTGTAGCAATGGGCGGAAAGCCAGAGACATTTTCCGGACTTTCAGGAATCGGAGATCTGATTGTCACATGCACAAGCATGCATAGCAGAAACAGAAGAGCCGGCATCCTGATCGGACAGGGAAAGACAATGCAGGAAGCCATGGACGAAGTCAGATGGTGGTAGAAGGTGTGTACTCTGCGAAGGCAGCCCTTGCACTCAGCAAAAAATATAATGTTTCCATGCCGCTCGTGCAGGAAACTAATCAGGTTTTGTTCGGTGGAAAAACAGCAGCAGAAGCATTAAAGGATCTGATGCTGCGAGATAGAACAATTGAGAGTGAAAATTTGCTGTGGGAAAATAAGTAACAATAATATCCTAACGAATAAATTCCTAACGAATAAATTCCTTCATATGCGCATAGACTGACAGTAACAGCCCGGACTGTCCGGGGATGATTGTCAGGAGGCGTGTATGAAGGAATTTCACATTTATAATGATATCAGACAGCGAACAAACGGAGAGATCTACTTAGGGGTTGTAGGCCCGGTGCGTACCGGCAAGTCCACCTTTATTCGCCGTTTTATGGAGGAGATGGTCATCCCACATATGGAGGATGGTCCGGCGAAAACGCGCTCTAAAGATGAGCTTCCGCAGGCAGCATCAGGCAAGAACATTATGACAACAGAGCCTAAATTTATTCCGACAGAGGCGGCAAAAATCTTCTTAGAGGATAAGACAGAGATGAAAATTCGTCTCATTGACTGTGTTGGCTTTCTGATTCCTGGCGCGTTTGGTGCCACAGAAGAAGAAAAAGAGCGTCTTGTACATACACCATGGTTTGATTATGATATTCCATTTTCACAGGCGGCAGAGCTTGGCACGCGAAAGGTAATTGAAGAACACAGCACAGTAGGTATTGTTGTGACGACAGATGGCAGTGTGACAGGAATCGAGAGAGCAGCCTATGAGGAAGCGGAGAAGAAAACAATAGAAGAACTTAAAAAGCATCAAAAGCCATTTGTAGTTGTCTTAAACACAAAGACACCTTATACACTGGCTGTAAAGCAGCTTACAAAAAAGCTGCAGGAAATGTATAAGGTTACAGTAGTGCCAATGGACTGCGCATCAATGGATCTTGAAGATATCAGTCAGCTGATGAAAAAGATTCTTTTTGAATTTCCCGTGTGTCAGGTTGATTTTGAAACGCCGGGGTGGTTTGACGTGCTTGAGCTTTCTAGTCCTGTCAAAAAAGCAGTCATCGAATTTGCGCAGAAAGTCATGAATCAGATCAGCTGTATGCGCGATGCAAAGCTACCAGAAAAAGAAAACCTTCCGCAGCAGATTAGCCGATTTGTGTTAGAAGAGACAAATCTTGCACAGGGAAAGATCGTCTATGAGATAAGCTTAAAGGAAGAGCTTTATTTCTCACTGGCCAGTGAATGTGCTGGCTTTTCGCTTACATCACAAAAGCAGCTCTTTGATGCTCTTGCCGAGTATGCCAGACTTCGCTCTCAGTATCAGAAGGTACAGTCAGCAATGGAATCAGTTGCCCAAAAGGGATACGGTGTTGTCACGCCAGAGAGAAAACAGATAAATATCTCAGAGCCAATAGTCGTGCGTCACGGAAGCAGATATGGCGTCAGAATGAAGGCAACGGCTCCGTCAATTCATATGATACAAAGCATGGTAGAGACAGAGATTGCACCTATAGTCGGAAGTGAACAACAGGCAAAAGATCTAGTCGATTACATAGAATCTGCGGCACAAAAAGAGCAGGATGGAATATGGAACACAAACATCTTCGGAAAATCAATTGAGCAGATCGTCGAAGACGGCATGAACGCTAAAATAAACCAAATGACAGACAGCTGCCAGCA
Organism: Firmicutes bacterium AF25-13AC; assembly: GCA_003478935.1. GTDB lineage: Bacteria > Bacillota > Clostridia > Lachnospirales > Lachnospiraceae > Anthropogastromicrobium > Anthropogastromicrobium aceti. The sequence goes on along the minus strand of QUFP01000006.1, from coordinate 27,952 downwards.
AAAGCTTCAGGATGCGCTTAAAAAGATTATAAACGACAGCAATGGCGGTATTGTGTGCATAATTATCTAACGATACCTTGACGATACGCGCAAAAAAAGGTATATTACTAAAGATAAGGCTCCTTATAATGAGCCGACAGAAAGGTAAGGAATTTTATGGACACAACGACACTATTGTATATCGGGCTTGCCGTTATTGTTGTCGGTGTGCTGGTCTATCAGGTTGTCACCAGCAACAGCCGCCGCAACAAGCGTTTTTTAAGCTCGATCATCAACTCATGGGGAAATCTGCCAAAGAGAGAGTATGATTACGGTGAGCTTGAGCACATTGCCAAATATTTTCAGGCAACAAAAAAGGAAGAGTTTACGATTGATGATATCACATGGAACGACTTAGATATGGACTCTGTGTTCTGTATGATGAATCAGTGCCGCAGCAGCAGCGGAGACGACTATCTTTACAAGCTGCTGCGTACACCGCTGACAAGCAAGAAGGAGCTTGAGGAGAGAAACCGCATCATAAGCTTCTTTCAGCGAAACGAAAAGACAAGAATAGCTTACCAGATGGAGCTTTCCAAGGTAGGCCATTCAAAGAAGTTTGCGTTGATTGATTATGTCAACAATATCACAAAGCTTCTTCCTGACAGCAACCTTGACAACTACATGCATCTGTTTTTGTATGTTGTAGTAATATTTGCGATTATCGCACAGCCAGCAAGCGGTATTCTTGTTGCAATAGGTGTGCTGATCTACAATATCTACACCTACTACAAAAAGAAAACAGAGATTGAACCATATTATGTGTCTGTTGGTGCCATTGTACATTTAGTGTCCTGTGCACAGGGACTGTTAAAGCTGAATGTGCCAGAGCTTAAAGATTACACAGAGAACTTAAAGCAGGCTGTAAATGTTCTTTCATCTGTAAAGGGAAATGCAAAGTTTCTTGGTTCCACTGACAAGTTCAGCGGAAATATGGGCTCTATGATGATGGACTATTTAAATATGTTCTTTAGAATTGACTTGATCATGTTTAATCGTCTATTGGCAAAGGTTCAGAAGCACAAAAAAGAGATGCTTATTTTAATGGACGAGATTGGCCGTCTCGATGCCTATATCTCTATTGCCTCATTCCGCGAGCTTATGCCATTTTACTGCGAGAGTGAATTAGAGGAGTCAAAAGAGGGCTTTGTTGAGGCAAAGGATATGTATCACCCTCTGCTTTCAGAGCCAGTTGCAAATAGTATTTACGAGCATCATCCAGTGCTTCTTACAGGTTCAAATGCATCTGGTAAGTCAACCTTCTTAAAGACTGTTGCAATCAACGCACTTTTATCACAGACATGTGGTATGGCTCTTGCAAAGGAGTATCGTTCATGCTTCTTTAGAATTTACTCATCAATGGCATTAAAGGACAATATTCAGGGCAGTGAGAGCTACTTCATTGTTGAGATCAAGTCCTTAAAGCGTATTCTTGATGCTGTAAATCAGGACAAGACACCAGTTCTTTGCTTTGTAGATGAGGTTCTTCGCGGAACTAATACAGTAGAGCGTATCGCGGCATCAAGCCGTATCTTACAGAGCTTTGCCGACAGCGGTGTTATGTGCTTTGCAGCAACACATGATATTGAGCTTACTCATATGTTAGAGCATTTGTACAGCAATTATCATTTCAAAGAAGATGTCAAGGATAACGATGTCATCTTCAATTACCGTCTGTACGAGGGACGTGCCGTATCAAGAAACGCAATCAAGCTTTTAGGTGTTCTTGGCTACGACGAGAATGTCATCACAAAGGCAGACGAAACAGCAAAGCGCTTCTTAGATACAGGAGTGTGGAGCTTAGAATAAAAACACCTTGCAGTATTTTTCTATTTATACTATAATAAATGCGATAAAATTGCCTGTGGTCTGCAAAAACGGCCGCAGGTGCAGATTAGTTTGGAGGAAACAATTGTGGAAAAGTATGGAGTAAATGAATTACGCCGGATGTTCCTTGATTTTATGGAGAGCAAAGGACATCTGAAGATGAAGAGTTTTTCACTGGTGCCGCACAACGACAACAGCCTTTTAATTATTAACTCCGGTATGGCACCGTTAAAGCCATATTTTACCGGACAGGAAATCCCGCCGAGACGCAGAGTGACAACCTGTCAGAGGTGTATCAGAACAGGTGATATCGAAAACATTGGAAAGACTGCACGTCACGGTACTTTCTTTGAGATGCTTGGAAACTTCTCATTTGGCGATTACTTCAAGAAGGAAGCTATTGCATGGAGCTGGGAGTTTTTAACTCAGGTTGTTGGTCTTGATCCAGACCGTCTGTATCCGTCCGTATATGAGGAGGATGATGAGGCATTTGAGCTCTGGAATAAGCAGCAGGGCATTCCGGCTGAGAGAATCTTCCGTTTTGGAAAGGAAGACAACTTCTGGGAGCACGGTTCAGGTCCTTGCGGTCCATGTTCTGAGATCTACTATGATAGAGGTGAGAAGTATGGCTGCGGTAAGCCAGGCTGTACCGTAGGTTGTGACTGCGACCGTTACATGGAAGTATGGAACAACGTATTCTCACAGTTTAACAACGATGGACACGGTCACTACACCGATCTGATCCAGAAGAACATCGATACTGGTATGGGTCTTGAGAGATTAGCAGTCGCTGTTCAGGATGTAGATTCCATCTTTGATGTTGATACACTGCGTGCACTGACCGATCATGTAGGAGAGGTTGCACACGCTGTTTATCATGAGGATGAGAAGAAGGATGTCTCCATCCGTATCATCACCGATCATATCCGTTCTGTAACCTTTATGATCTCCGATGGTATCATGCCGTCTAACGAGGGAAGAGGATATGTACTTCGTCGTCTGCTTCGTCGCGCTGCACGTCACGGAAGAATCCTTGGCATCGAGGGTCTGTTCTTAGGTGAGCTGGCAAATGTCGTAATTGAGACTTCTAAGGACGGTTATCCGGAGTTAGAGGAGAAGAAGGAGATGATCTTAAAGGTTATCTCTGAGGAAGAGAACAAGTTCAATAAGACAATCGATCAGGGTCTGACGATCTTAGAGGAGCTTGAGGCAAACATGAAAGAGGCTGGAAAGACCACTCTTGACGGTGCAGATGCATTCAAGCTGTACGATACCTACGGATTCCCGTTAGATCTGACCAAGGAGATCCTTGAGGAGAAGGGCTTTGATGTAGATGAAGAAGGCTTCAAGGCAAACATGGAAGCACAGAGACAGGCTGCAAGAAAGGCTCGTAAGACAACAAACTACATGGGTGCAGATGTAACTGTATACCAGTCCATCGATCCGGCCGTTACAAGCAAGTTCGTTGGCTATGACAAGCTTGTAAGCAACTCAAAGATCCTTGTTTTAACAACAGAGGATGAGATTGTAGAGGCACTTACAGATGGTCAGAACGGAACAATCATTACCGAGGAGACACCATTCTATGGCACCATGGGTGGTCAGCAGGGTGATATCGGTGTGATCGAGACCGAGAGCGGCAGCTTCGTTGTAAAGGATACCATCCATTTACAGGGCGGTAAGATCGGCCATGTAGGAACCATGACAAAGGGTATGCTTACACAGGGCGAGACTGTTACATTAAAGGTAGATGAGAAGAACCGTCAGCTGACAAGCAAGAACCACAGCGCAACACATGTTCTTCAGAAGGCACTGCGTATGGTACTTGGAAGCCATGTTGAGCAGGCAGGTTCCTATGTATCAAAGGATCGTCTGCGTTTTGACTTCACTCATTTCCAGGCAATGACAAAGGAAGAGCTTGCAAAGGTAGAGCAGATCGTAAATGATCAGATCGCAGCAGCACTTCCAGTTATTACAAAGGAAACAACCATCGATGAGGCAAAGAAGATGGGCGCAATGGCACTGTTTGGTGAGAAGTATGGTTCTACAGTACGTGTCGTTTGCATGGGAGACTTTTCATTAGAGCTTTGTGGTGGTACACATGTATCAAATACCGCAGCTATAAATTGCTTCAAGATCATTTCTGAGTCTGGTATTGCAGCAGGTGTTCGCCGTATCGAGGCACTTACATCTGAGGGTCTTATTCACTACTACGAGAAGCTTTCAGCTGATCTTGCAGAGGCAAGCGCAGCAGCAAAGACTACTCCGGACAAGTTGACAGAGCGTATCGAGACTATGCAGGGCGAGATCAAGGCACTTCAGTCTGAGAATGAGAAGTTAAAGAACCAGATGGCAAAGGATGCTGTCGGCAACGTAATGGATCAGGTAGTAGAGATTAACGGTGTTAAGCTTCTGGCTGTAGCACTTAAGGATACTGGAATGAATGAGCTTCGCAACTTAGGCGATCAGTTCAAGGAGAAGCTTGGAAACGGTGTTGTAGTAATCGCATCTGCAGCAGACGGTAAGGTAAACCTTATGGCAACTGCAACAGATGAGGCTATAAAGGCCGGCGCACATGCAGGAAATCTTATCAAGGGAATTGCTGCACTTGTAGGCGGTGGCGGCGGCGGTCGTCCAAATATGGCTCAGGCCGGCGGAAAGAATCCAGATGGAATCCCAGCTGCACTGAAGAAGGCAGAAGAGGTTCTTAAGGAGCAGTTAAACAAATAATGCTGTAAAAAAATAAGGGGGCTGCTATTTGGCAGTCCCCTTTTATAAAGGAGAGACTATGACAGAAGGAGAAGAGAGAAGAGAACATATTATTCAGCTTTTGACGCAGACAAAAAAGCCGATTTCAGGAACAGAGCTTGCCAGACAGATGAAGGTAAGCCGCCAAGTGATCGTGCAAGATATTGCACTGCTTCGCGCATCAAACCGAAACATTCTCTCGACAAATAAGGGATATATGTACGACAGGGCAGACGAGAAAAAAGTAGCTCGCCGTACATTTTTTGTATGCCATACAGATGAGCAGATGGCAGAAGAACTATTTGCCATTGTAGACAATGGCGGCCGCTTAAGGGACGTTGTAGTTGAGCATGAGATCTACGGACAGATAACAGTAGATTTGATTCTTGAAAACAGATGTGACGTTCAGGATTTTCTTGACAAAATTTCAAAAAGCACGGCACGCCCGTTAAGCATCCTCACAAACGGAAAGCATTATCATACTGTAGAGGCAGACCGTGAGGAAATTTTTGACCGTATCGAGCAAAAACTGCGGCTTCTAGGCTACTTACAGGAAACAATTTAAAAAAGACACTTGATTTCTTTGTCAGAATGTGATACACTTGCACCTGTTTGACAAGTCAACTGACAAGACAGTGGACAAGACACTTATTTACACTTCACTGTTTTGACAGTCAGATAAAATACACCCGTGTAAAACGGGAGGGGAAAGGCAAGGTTGTTTGCATGGAGAAAACAAAGAAAATATTAAACCGCATTTTTATTGACGGACTGAGCGGAATGGCACTGGGCTTATTTTCCACTCTGATTATTGGAACTATCATTGCACAGATCGGAACACTGATTGGCGGACCGGTTGGCAGCTATTTAAAGGCTATCAGCAATGTAGCAAAGACACTTACAGGTGCTGGCATCGGTGTTGGCGTAGCTTGTAAATTCAAAGAGGGACCGCTTGTAACTGTATCAGCTGCTGTCGCTGGTATGATCGGCGCATTCCCGGCTGCACCAGAGGCAATCACACTTGGCGCACCTGGCGAGCCGCTTGGCGCATTCGTAGCTGCTTACGTAGCAATTGAGGTTGGCCATCTTGTTGCAGGAAAGACAAAGGTTGATATTCTTGTAACACCGCTTATTTCTATTTGCGCAGGTGCTGCGATTGGTTTATTTGTAGGACCGTACATCACTGACTTTATGAAGTGGCTTGGCGGACTTGTTAATGTAAACGTAGAGCAGTCTCCAATATTTGGCGGAATCATCGTTTCTGTTTTAATGGGTATGATTTTAACACTTCCTATCAGCTCCGCTGCAATTGGAATTTCTATGGGTCTTACCGGACTTGCAGCAGGTGCCGCAACTATCGGATGCTGCTGTCAGATGGTTGGATTTGCAGTTGCCAGCTACCGTGAGAACAAGGTAGGAGGTTTGATTGCACAGGGTGTTGGAACTTCTATGCTCCAGATTCCAAATATCGTGCGCCGTCCAATCATATGGATTCCGGCTATTGTATCAAGTGCCATTTTAGGACCAGTTGCATCTGCTGTACTTCATATGGTAAGTACACCAGTTGGTTCAGGTATGGGATCAGCCGGTTTTGTCGGACAGATTGCGGCATTCGGTGCAATGACCGAGGCAGGCATGTCAACATGGATGGCACTTCTTCAGATTGTCATTATGCACTTCATCCTTCCGGCGCTTCTGACACTTGGCGTATCCGAGTTCATGCGCAAAAAAGGCTGGATCAGAGAAGGCGATATGGCATTAAAAGTTTGATAAAAAAAGAAAAAATCTGATTGACAAAAGAAAAAAATCTGTTATAATAAAACATGTGCTAAAAATACCCAAACAGTTGTATTTGCACAATACACAACTGGAGGGAGGTTGAGTGAGAGTCTATGTCTAATGTAATCGTTAAAGAGAACGAGAGCCTGGACAGTGCATTACGCAGATTCAAGAGAAACTGCGCTAAGGCAGGTATCCAGCAGGAAATCCGTAAGAGAGAGCATTATGAGAAGCCAAGCGTAAGACGTAAGAAGAAGTCTGAAGCGGCTAGAAAGCGTAAGTACAACTAATTGTCACTGATAGTTGTCGATGACAATGATGTTTACGTGTATGGTAAGTAAGAGGGGTTGCCGTCAGGTGATCCCTCTTTTGCATTACCAAAATTTTCAGGGGTTAATAGTTAAATATAGTGGAAAGAGATGGAATCGATTTATGAAGGAAAAATCAATTGTCCTGAATATGATGCAGGGCGAACCGGGAGATATCCTTGAAAAAGGACGTTACTACGCGGTAAAAAAGCAGTCAGATGGACTAATTCACGCTGATTACTGCAATTCCTCACAGGAGGATGCAGCATTAAAGCTGACATTGACAGCATTAGATCCACACGCAGAGTTTATAATTCATGTGCAAAGACAAGAGCCATATAAGCTGCGCGCAAATGCAGCAGGTATTTTTGAGAGCCGTTTTCTAGTTCCGGCAGGACGACGCATTGATATTGACGAAGAGAAGAAGGAGAAAAAATAAGATGGAACTGATAAAGATGAATTTAGAGATCCCATATGAAAAGGCAGGCGCAGAAAAGCCAGAATCAGCAGCACAGCTTGTATGTTATTTACAGCAGCCGCAGAACATGCCAGTACCGCGTCAGGCAGTTGTTATCTGTCCAGGCGGCGGTTATCGCTACACCTCATCAAGAGAGTCAGAATCCATAGCAATGCAGTACTTAGCAGCCGGAATGCAGGCATTTGTTTTATATTATAATTGTGCACCTTCTGTATTTCCATGCGCACTGTTAGAGTTAGCAAAATCAGTAAGCATAGTAAGAAGTCATGCCGCAGAGTGGAATATAGATCCAGAAAAGATTTTAGTCGCAGGCTTTTCAGCAGGAGGCCACCTGGCAGCCAGCTTAGGATGCTTCTGGAATCAAAGCTTTGTCTATGAGCCACTAGGTCTTTTGGCAGAAGACATTCGCCCAAATGGAAATATCCTTTGCTATCCGGTCATCACATCAGGCGAGTTCGCCCACAGAGGCTCCTTTAATGAGCTGTGCAGAGGACTAGATCAGGAAAAATATCTGGAACTTACTTCACTTGAAAAACAGGCAGGAGCACAAAATCCGCCAACATTCATCTGGCACACAAACGAAGATCAGGCAGTACCAGTAGAAAACTCCTTCCTCTACACAGCAGCCCTTAGAAAAGCAAAAGTACCGGTAGAATTTCATATGTATGCGCACGGCTGGCATGGCCTCTCCCTCGCAAACGAAGAAACAAAATGTGACAAAGACGGCGAGCTTCCAAAAGTACAGTCCTGGATGGGTCTGTCAATCACGTGGATAAAAGATCTGGGAAGAGAGTATTGATGTATCCCTCTTTGTGATTTTTTTGACGATTTCCAAGTAATGGTATTGAAGTTTTGCTCTGATTATAGTAGAATACACTTTAGTGTAGTGAATATATCAACAAATGGAGGTTATTATGTATCAGATCACAAAGGCAAAAAAGCTGGCAGATAAGATCTATCTGATGGATGTTGTGGCACCGAGAGTGGCAGCAAACTGCCTTCCGGGACAGTTCATTATTGCAAAGGTAGACAAGGAAGGTGAGCGTATTCCGCTTACAATCTGCGATTATGACAGAGAAAAGGGAACTATCACCATCGTGTTCCAGATCGTAGGTGCATCAACCGAGAAAATGTCAAAGCTTGTCGCAGGAGACAGCTTTACAGATTTTGTAGGACCGCTTGGTGTGGCATCTGAGTTCACAAAGGAAGATCCAGAAGCTTTAAAGAACAAGAAGTTCTTATTCGTTGCCGGTGGTGTTGGTGCAGCACCTGTTTACCCACAGGTAAAGTGGCTGCATGAGCATGGCATTCAGGCAGATGTAATTGTCGGTGCAAAGACACAGTCCTTAATCCTTCTTGAAGAAGAGATGAAAGCTGTTGGAAATGTTTATATCACAACAGATGACGGAAGCTATGAGCGTAAGGGAATGGTTACTCAGGTGATTCAGGAACTGCACGATCAGGGCAAGCAGTATGATGTATGTGTTGCAATCGGACCGATGATCATGATGAAATTCGTATGCAAGCTGACAAAGGAGCTTGGTATTCCAACAATCGTAAGCTTAAACCCGATCATGGTAGACGGAACAGGTATGTGCGGCGGATGTCGTGTATCTGTAGGCGGAGAAATCAAGTTTGCCTGCGTAGATGGACCAGAGTTTGATGGCCATCTGGTAAACTGGGACGAGGCAATGATGCGTCAGCAGACCTATAAGACAGCAGAAGGCAGAGCAATGTTAAAGGAGCTTGAGGGCGAAACCCATCACGGCGGCTGCGGACACTGCGAAGGCTGATAAAACAAGATATAGAAAAGTAAAAATACGCAAAATACGCAGAAATGAGGTTGAATATGAGCGTTTTAAACAGAGTTCCAGTCAGAGAGCAGGATCCAAAGGTAAGAGCTACTAATTTTGACGAAGTCTGTCTTGGATATAACATGGAAGAGGCAATGGAAGAGGCATCACGCTGCATTAATTGTAAGAATGCAAAGTGTATTCAGGGATGTCCAGTATCTATCAATATTCCAGCATTTGTAAAGGCTGTAAAGGAAGGAAAGATCACAGAAGCTGCTGATATCATCGCAGAATCATCTGCACTTCCGGCAATCTGTGGACGTGTATGTCCACAGGAGACACAGTGCGAAGGCAAGTGTATTCGTGGTATCAAGGGTGATCCTATTTCCATCGGAAAGTTGGAGCGTTTCGTTGCTGATTACTCCAGAGAGCATGGCTATGTTCCGAAGAAGCCAGAGACCACAAACGGCAAGAAGGTTGCTATCATCGGTTCCGGCCCGGCAGGTCTTACATGCGCAGGTGATTTAGCAAAGCTTGGCTACGAAGTTACTATCTTCGAGGCACTTCACGAGCCAGGCGGTGTATTAACATATGGTATTCCGGAGTTTCGTCTTCCGAAGGATGAGGTTGTACAAAAAGAGATCGACAATGTCCGTAAGCTTGGCGTTAAGATCGAGTGCAACGTTGTTATCGGAAAGTCTGTTACCATTGACCAGCTGATGGAAGAGGAAGGCTTTGAGGCTGTATTTATCGGTTCTGGAGCAGGTCTTCCAAAGTTTATGGGTATTCCAGGTGAGAACGCAGTTGGTGTATTCTCTGCAAATGAGTTCTTAACAAGAAATAACTTAATGAAGGCATTCCGTGATGACTATGATACCCCGATCTTTAGAGGAACAAAGGTAGCAGTTGTCGGCGGCGGAAACGTTGCAATGGACGCAGCAAGAACAGCACTTCGTCTTGGTGCAACCACATATATCGTATATCGCCGTAGTGAGGCAGAGCTTCCTGCAAGAGTAGAGGAAGTACATCATGCAAAAGAAGAGGGAATCATTTTCCGTCTTCTGACAAACCCGACTGAGATCCTTGAGGACGAGAAGGGCTGGGTAAAGGGCATGAAGTGTGTTCGTATGGAATTAGGTGAGCCAGATGCATCTGGAAGACGCCGCCCTGTTGTAATTCCGGATTCTGAGTTCACACTTGACGTAGATACCGTTATCATGGCACTTGGTACTTCACCGAACCCACTGATCTCCTCCACAACTGAGGGACTTGAGATAAATAAGTGGAAGTGTATCGTAGCAGAGGAAGACAACGGCCAGACTTCCAAGAATGGTGTATTCGCAGGTGGAGATGCCGTAACAGGCGCAGCTACCGTAATCCTTGCAATGGAAGCTGGAAAAGCAGGTGCAAAGGGTATTCACGAGTATCTTTCTAATAAGTAATAACTACAACTATTTAATATAAAAGAGGCAGGCATGAAATATGTCTGTCTCTTTTTTTAAGCTGACGAATTTCTTACGATTTTTGACGGCAGCATAAGAATCAGGAAAAAGGGTTGTGCAGAACAAAAAAAGATGATAAGCTGAAAAAAAGAAAATCAGGGAAAGGAGCAGACTTTGTGAAGAAAAAAAGAAAGAAAAAAATGGCGGCAGGCATGAAATTTCTGTTTGCACTTTTATTTACAGCATCAATTGGTTTGATTGCAGCAGGTGTGTATCTGATGTTCTTTAAAAATCGTGATGCCTATGAGCGTCAGGCAGAGGAACGCGATCTTGCCGATACGTATATAGATGATCTGATTTTAAAGCTTACAGATCCAGAAGCATACGAAAAAAAGGTTCAGGAAGAAGCAAAGGAAAAGGCAGAGCGCATGGCAAGGCGTAAGCAGCAGGAAAATGCAAAAGGCTGGGACGATATAGAAAAAAGCAGTGAAAGTGCCGGAGAGGATGAATCAGCACCGACATACGATTTTTCAGATCTTGACTATGAGGATGCCAATTATTATATGAGAGATGGCATTGTCTATACGCCAGACTACGCAAAAGGCACGATCCAGTGTGTGCTTGAGGTCCCGACAGCAGGCATAAGAAGAGGTGTCTACACAGGAACATGGGAAGAGATAAACTACGACCTAGATATCTGGATGGTAACAGCAGCACGACCGGATTATACACTTGGCGAGACTCATATGTGCATCTATGGTCATAACCATACGGCACAAGATCTGTCATTTAACCGTCTAAAAGATGTAGAAGTTGGCGACGCCTTTTATCTAACGGCAGAGTCAGGACGCTATACATATCGTGTGACAAACGTATTTGCCGTATCAAGAGACGAAGCCACAAGAAACTATGTAGACAACTTTAGTATAGGAAGCGATAAATGTTATATCATTACATGCGGCCGAGACGACGGCGTAAAAAATTATCGTTACCTTGATCTTATCGTAGAAGGTACACTAGAAGAACAGATGCCGCTCTTAGAATATGCAAAAATAAGACAGCAATCAGGAGCAAACAAATAAAAAACAGTCCGGTTAAATGGGCGGGGGTCATAAGAAAGTAATATCGTATTCTCTAAGAAACGGCGTGGCTTCGGTCACGCCGTTTCCTGTTTCAGCAGTTCTTCCTCGGGGATAAAGCCCACAAGGTCATAGGAAATGCGGATGCCCTGATGCCGCTTACCCCGTATGCGCTGCGGGAGTTTGTCAAGGCGATCTACAGCCCCGGATAAGTCCAGCAGCAAGGGGTGCAGCCCCTTGTTCGGAACGGTGTGACGCAAAACAGCCCGGACATTCAAGTGTCCGGGCTGTTCGCCTAGCAGAGCGCACATACAGGGCTTGCCCCTGTATAGAAGTGCGCCCTTGTTGCCAAGGGATAATTCCGGTTCCACTTAGTTGAAACTTCCGTCCCATGTTGGCATATTGGAAATATAGGTGCCTTCCACCGCAGGAACATAAAATGCTCCGTAGTCTTTTAATCCATTTTCGTGTTCAGCTTCCGGCAGTTCAACATAGAAGCGATAGTATGGCATATAGTACGCTTCATATCCGCCTGTCCGGTAGATGAGTTCGACTTTCTTGATAAACTCTGCGCTGGGAAATTCATACGGGACAGTCGAAAGATAATTGCCATTTAACAACAGCTCTTTTGCCTTACCCGAACTGATGATTGGATAATCCCCCATTTTCTTTGACAAATCGGGCTGAAATACCCTTGCCAGGAACAGCTTTCCATTGTCATCACAATAGAATGCCACCCGATTGAAATTGTAGTTGATGATTTGCTCGATATCATGGTCGGCCGCATCAAAAAACTCAATGGAAAAACTTTGCTGGCTATAGATATTGTAATCCCCACCATGAATGTTTACTTGAGGATTGTCCATGCCAATCAGCTCTCTATATTCGCTTTTTAAATAATCTGCCACGGCAGCCGTATCAACGTAGGACGCATAATGGGTAAAGTTATACTCTTCCGGGAGAGATACGACAGGATCAAAATGTATCGTCGCTGTCATGGTTTGGTCTACTTCTATTTTTATTCCATCGGCTTCTATGATTAGTGCAGTCGGATCAAAATATCCACCAGGAACAACCAAGCCTCCCGCTTCATACTTTTTTGTTATTTGCTGTTTTTCTTCTTCGCTGGGTGCATTGTCAGTGACCGTCAGGTTGCTTGGATCAAGCCCCAATCTCCCAGCAACATCCAGGATAAACTCCCGCATTTTATCAAAATCCGCTCCTGATGCAATATGGTACTCATTGTAGTGCAAGAGGTTTTGATAGACAGGGAGTGCGGATATCTCGGATTCTTCATTCCAGGGATTCGCGTTTACGAGTTCCGAAATGTCATAAGCCATATATCCCTCATATCCCATTCCACCCGAAGTGTTTTCAGAAATCGACAGCATCGGCAGGTCAGAGGGCAATTCTGGTTCATCGTGTGGGAAGAGCATCGTTGCTGCAACAACAATGACTGCAAAACAAGCAGCAATCGCTCCCCACTGCATCCAGAAAATTTTCTTTTTTTTCGTTGCGGTATCTGCTGCTTCAACATAGGCGGGATCGATCAGTCCCATCTTTTCTAAAAAATCATTTCCTCTCATATGGAGTAACCCTCCTTCTCAAGATACTTTCGAAGCTCATTTCGGCAGCGAAAGAGCGTCGTTTTAATTTTGCTCTGTGATAAGGCGAAGCGTTCGGAGATGGAAGCTATGGAATCCAGATACCAATACCGGCGAACAAAAATATTTCTTTTTTCCTCATCCAGTCGGCTGAGGAATTCATTGATCGCATCGGCAAAGACTTTATCCTCGATGCGGCATTGAACATCGTCGGGCGCAGGAATACACTGTTCCATCTCTGCACTGAGTTCGCATATGAATGCACTGCGTTTCAGCCGACTGCGGTCACGGCAACAGTTCAGGGAAAGATGACGGATGATCCGGGCAAGGAACGCATACAGATAGCTTCTTGGCTCATGGGGCGGAATCGTGTTCCACGCTTCCATGTAAGTATCATTTTCACATTCCTCGGCAGCCTGCCTATCTTTTACAATACTGTGGGATAGCGAACGCAGACGGTTTCCATATTTTTCGGAAGCGTACCGGATTGCGGTTTCATCGCGTTCAAAAAACAGGTCTATAATCTTAGTGTCATCCAAAGCCTTCATCTCCTTTCCTCTGTAGTAAAAGGCCTTTCACCCTTATAAGCACTTTTTGATTGACTTTCGTTACATCTTCCCCAAAATTATAGCAAAATTTTTTGAACATTTCGACATTAACCTTTGATTCCATTCTTCTTCGCCCACTCGCTTGCCGCCTGTTTCCGCGCCTCACTATACGGTGCAGTCAACCGAAAACTCAATCTGCCTTTTTCAATCTCAAAGGTCAGTCAGCCTTGCTCGTCATCGCCAATTTGGCGGCAGCGCTCCGGGTAATTCGCTGCAAATGCTGTCAGCTGCTTTTTCAGATCGGTGTTGTGAGTCTGCACCTCGATCATACTGCCATAGGATTGATTTAAGGTAATTGTACTTGAAAGCTGCGAATAATTCTATTGCTTTTCGTTGCCAACCCTGCCTGACAGATGCCATAATCGTAATTTCTTCAATTACATTCTTATGAGCACTTGTGTAAAGCCGGGCTGTTTTTTTACAGGCGATCATACAAATCGGCCGGAACATAATCTTTTAGGTCAGCCGTAGTCAATTGCCACTGCTTCCAGTCATCAATAGGGCGCTTTACCTTTTTCTTAGAAGAAGACTCAGATAAATATTTTTCAGAAAGACTTGATAAAGTCTGACCATTGATAAGTGAAAAATTTATCTTTTCACGCTTTTGAAAATCATGAGCAAATGTCCGTGCCTCCTCAGAAAAATCACTAGTCGTTACAAAAATAAGATAGTCAAGGCGTATCGGATAAGCCATGCAGGCGCCTACAAGCTTTTGAAGCAGCGGACGTCCAACCTTAGAGTCAGGCGCATAGCACTTGCATTCAACAATGCCATTTAGACCATTATCATCGCTTACGATAACATCATAGCCGCCGTCATTAGTGCGAGGCGTTGTACGTGCCCGTTTGCCCATTGCGCGAAAAAGAGCGGCACAATATTCCTCAAACGCAAACGGATCATCCTGAAAGCGGCTGTGAAGCTCGTGGGAAGAGCCACTTCTGTAAGTGTCATCACTCTTACGCAGCAGCCTTTTCTTTTCAATCTCAATAGCACAAGGCGAAATCTCATAGCCATCCTCACGCAAATGACGCACAAGACGAACCATCTGCATAGGGTTTTCATGAAATCTTATAAGAGTCAATCATAAGACAGCTGTTTTTCCAATTGATTTTATTGCCCTTACGCCTCTGATCACGTGTCTTATCCTGATTGGCATAGCGCCAGGACGGAAAGCGAAGAACATAAGAATTTCGCGTAAGCGGCATACGAAAACGGCGCTTAATAATAGTATGTTTCGGCAGACGGCTAATACCATAACGGCGGGCAAAATGACCAGGAAGCCATAGATGATAAAGACGCTTTAAAATCAAAAAAAGAAAAAACGCAAGCAAAAATATACCAGTCCAGCGTAAGATATGGTGCAGATCGGCCGGCAAGATACCAGTCGTTTTTTGTATAAAAGTAGTGAAAGCTTGAAAGGCATTTGAGAAAAAAGCAGGAATGCTTAGTACAAAGCCCTCAAGGGTGGTAATAAGGGTCATAGGAGAATCCTTTCTCATTAGTTTTGGGTAGTAATGAATAGTGTAACATTTAGGGGAGGAAAAAGCAAGGTGGAAAAAACTTGAAGATCAACTATAAACATGATAAAATTGTTGATAAAGAAAGACGAAAATTCGGGGAAAGGCAGATAAAAAGATGAATATAGATGTGAAAGAGTTAGAAGTAATGGAAGATATCGCTTCGCTTGCCGTAGTCACAGGCGAGAAAAGAGAAAAATATTTGTTTTGGCAGCTGGAAATTAGTATGACACATGCAAAACGAATAGACTTAATAGTATCTTTTTTAATGGAATCAGGTGTAAAAATGCTTCTTCCCCAATTAAAACAGGCACAAAAAAGAGGTGTTCCAATCCACATTCTGACAGGAAATTATCTTGGAATCACGCAGCCATCAGCCTTATATTTGTTAAGAAGCGAGCTTGGTGATCAGATAGATCTTCGCTTTTATGCAGACAGTCATCGTTCTTTTCACCCAAAGGCATATTTCTTCCACGCAGATAAAGAAAGCCGCGTGTTTATTGGTTCATCAAATATTTCAAGAAGTGCGCTGACGAGCGGCATAGAGTGGAACTATTGTCTGAGCAGCGTAGTTGATAAACAGGCATTTGATCAGTTTTATTCAAGCTTCGAGGATCTGTTTTATAATAAGTCTGTTGAAATTACAGATACTGTGCTAAAAAAATATGCAAAAAGCTGGGTGCGTCCTGCTGTTGCTAAGGATCTTGCCAGATATGAAAAGCAGGGTGAAGAAGAAAAACAGAGTGGCTTAAAACAAGAGTATGAGCCTAGAGGTGTGCAGATAGAAGCACTGTACGAATTAGAGAGAAGCAGAAAGGAAGGCGCTGAAAAAGGAATTGTTCATGCAGCGACAGGTATTGGAAAAACATACCTTGCCGCATTTGATTCCATGCCATACAAGCGCGTTTTATTTGTTGCACATCGAGAGGAAATTTTACGACAGGCAGCAGAGGCATTTCATAATGTAAGGCCAGACGATTCATATGGCTTTTTTACAGGAGATAAAAAGGATGCGGATGTTGATTTATTGTTTGCATCAGTTGCTTCACTTGGAAAAGAAGAAGTATTAAAGAGAAAATTCTCACCAGATTCATTTGAATATATCGTAATGGATGAATGTCATCACAGTACGGCAGATCAGTATCAAAAGATTTTAGATTTCTTTCATCCAACCTATTTGCTTGGATTGACAGCAACACCAGAGCGGATGGACGGCAGAAGCGTGTATGAGCTGTATGATTTTGAAGTACCTTATGAAATAACGCTTAAAGAAGCAGTGAACAGAGGTGTGCTAGTTCCATTTCATTATTATGGAATCATGGATGACACAGTTGATTATAGTGCATTACATTTTGTAAGAGGCCATTATGAAGAAAGTGAGCTAACAGCTGCTTATCTGGAAAATACGAAAAGAGATCAGTTGATTTTAGGGTATTTTCTTAAATATCATCCTAAGCATGCATTAGGTTTTTGCTGTTCAAGACAGCATGCATCGTATATGGCAAGATTTTTCTCAGAAAGCGGTGTTGCTGCGGGGGCAGTGTATAGCCGGGAAGATAATACAGAAAATGAGGGTGATGAAAAAACATATTGGCTTGACAGAATAGAAGCCGTCAAGAAGCTAGAAAGCGGAGAGATTCAAGTATTGTTTTGCGTAGATATGTTTAACGAAGGTGTTGATATTCCGGTAGTAGATCTTGTAATGTTTTTGCGTCCTACAGAGTCACCAATCATCTTTTTGCAGCAATTAGGGCGTGGCTTAAGAAAAGCGCCGGGAAAAGAGTATCTGACTGTACTTGATTTTGCAGGAAATTACAGACAGGCAAATCAGGCACCATATTTATTAAGCGGAGAAACAGCCAATTTTCATGCGTCAACAGCTGATGTGGCATTGACACTTCCATATCCTCAGGATTGCATTGTGGATTTTGATCTGAAGCTGATTGATTTGTTTAGAAAGATGGAGGAAGGAAAGCGAAAAGGTCATGATGCAGTTGTTCACGAATATCATCGTGTGAAGGAGCTGCTGCAGCATGTGCCAACGAGAGTAGAATTATTTACACATATGGATGAAGCTGTCTATCAGTATTGTCTGAAAGAGGCAAAGGAAAATCCATTTCGCCATTATGTTATGTTTAGAAGTGCGCTAGGTGATTTGGAGAAAGAAAAGTGTGCATGGATTGGAACAGACGCTGGAGATTTTCTGGAGTTAATAGAGCAGACAAGTATGCAGAAGTCTTACAAGATGCCAGTGCTGAGTGCTTTTTGCGAAGCAGATGGTGGTAGTGTGAATGGTTTGAAAATGGCTGTGACGGAAAGTGATGTGTTATGGTCATGGAAGAAGTTTTATCAGACAGGCACAAACTGGAAGGATGTAAATAAGTGTAAAACTAAGGCTGATTTTGAAAATATGACAGATAAGGATCATTTACAGAATATCACAAAAAATCCGGTCAATTTCCTGAAGCAATCAGGAAAAGGCTTCTTTGTAGATAAGGAAGGTTATCTAATTGCGCTAAAGGACGAGATGCAGGCTGTGCTGCAGGAAGGCGGCACAAAATTTGCAGATGAAATAAGAGATATTGTGCAGTATCGCGTGTTAGAGTACTACTGGAAGCGGTATCGCGACAAGGCATGAGAAGGGAGAAAGCTGAAATTGGAAATAGAGAGCAGAGAAAAGCAGGAAAGGACAATTTCCTATTATGATGAAAATGCAGCTACGTTTTGTGAGGGGACACGAAATGCAGATATGAGTGAGACAAGGGGGCGGTTTTTACAGTATTTGAAGCCAAATGCTTTGATTTTAGATGCAGGCTGCGGCAGTGGACGCGACAGCAAAGCTTTTATGGAAGGTGGTTATCGAGTTGTTGCAATGGATGGCTCAAAAGAAATGTGTAGACAGGCAAGTGCATACTTGGGTCAAGAGGTACAGTGCAGGCGCTTTGAAGAGATAGACGAAAAAGAAGTGTATGATGGGATTTGGGCATGTGCTTCACTTTTACATGTGCCGTATGAACTATTGCCGAAGGTAATTGCGAGCTTGATAGCTGCGCTAGTAGATGGCGGTGTGCTGTATGCTTCTTTTAAGTATGGAGAAGAAGAGAGAGAGGCAGGAGGCCGGTACTTTACAGATCTGAGGGAAGATGGATGGAAAAAGGTACTGGAAGAGGCAGAGGAAGAGATAAAGGGAAGTAGGTTAGAGACGGTAGAGTGCTTTGTGACAGGAGATGTAAGGGAAGGAAGAGGAGGAGAGAAATGGTTGAATGTGGTGGGGAGGAAGGTGAGGTATAAGTAAATTGAAAAAAGAACTAAAAAGTCTATGTTTTTGTGGTTTTGTGAGAGAAAAAATAAGTAAAAACGATGAAAATTGTAAAAAATAAACAAATAACTTGACACAGATTTTTAAGTATGTAATAATATATGGGATATAGGAGAAAAAAGTCGAATTTTTAGAAAGTCGTCGCGTTGTCGCGCTTTTTAGGGTCGATGTTAAAGGAAAAGTAGTATTCTGCCTGAATGAAGACAGAATGGGAAGGTATACGCTTTTGAACTAAAAAAATTTTGATGTATATTTCAATTCTGCGTCAAAAATAAAGAAACAAAAGATAGAAGATATATTAAGGGAGACAGTACACATGAAAAAACGAAAGTTAAAAATATTTTCTTTTTTCTCAGGAAGTGGATTTTTGGATTTGGGGTTTGAAATGAATGGCTTTGAAATTCAGTTTGTAAATGAATTTCATCCTGCATTTATGAATGCATATCAGTATTCACGCGAAAAAATGGGATTATCTAAACCAATATATGGATATTTTCAGGGAGATATAAATGAATTCTTGATGTCAAAGAAGAATGAGATTGAAGAATGGATTCGACAAGCTAGAGAAGATGGCAGTCTTGTTGGGTTTATAGGTGGCCCTCCATGTCCAGATTTTTCTATTGCAGGAAAAAATAAAGGCAGAGAGGGAGATAATGGTAAATTATCGCTTTCTTATACAAATCTAATTATTCAAATGAAACCAGACTTTTTTTTATTTGAAAATGTTAAGGGACTTTGGAAAACAGCTAGACATAGAGCTTTTTATGAAGAATTAAAAGAAAATATTCAGGAAGCTGGATTTACAACGACAGAAAGATTAACAAATGCTTTGGAATATGGTGCTCCTCAAGATAGAGATAGAATTTTGCTGTTTGGAGTACAAAAAAATGTTATAGGTAAAAAAAGTTTAGAAGAATTTCCATGGGAGAAATATCAGAAGTATTCTGTGGAGCAAACAAAAAAACTTCCTTGGCCTAATACGAATGCATTTGTAAGAGATAGCGTTACAATATGTCCAAGTGGAATACCAAAAGAACTTACAGTACAATATTGGTTTGAAAAAAATGATGTAGCTAATCATCCAAATGAAAATGATTATTTTCAACCTAGAAGTGGACTTGTAAGAATGCAGACAATTGAAGAAGGAGATGTTAGTAAAAAATCTTATAAAAGATTACATAGATGGCGTTATTCTCCAACTGTGGCTTACGGTAATAATGAAGTTCATTTACATCCTTACAAAGAAAGAAGAATCTCAGCAGCAGAAGCAATGTCTCTTCAAACGTTACCAAAAGCATTTGAACTTCCTAAAGATATGACATTAACGGATAAATTTAAAACAATAGGAAATGGAGTACCATATTTATTGTCATGTGGAATAGCACGGACAATTTATGATTTTTTACTTGAGTAGTAGGAGGAAAAGATGAAATTTGATTTTACACCAGATCCGAAAGTGCTGTTAGCCTTAACACATACTCCGATGCAACCATTAGATGCATTATGCGAATTGATAGATAACGCAATTGATTCATTTTATAGCGCCAAAATTCAAGGAATATTAATCGAGAATCCAATGGTACTGATAACTTTGCCTTCAAGAAAACAATTGATGAATAATGGTGGGATTATACGGGTCCAAGACAATGGTCCTGGAATGTCAGCATATAGTGCAGAAAAAGCTATTAGAGCAGGATTTTCTGGAAATAATCCATATGATACGTTAGGTTTATTTGGTATGGGATTTAATATTTCGACTGGAAAATTAGGAAATAAAACTGTTTTTATGACTAGTCGGAAAGATATGAGTGTCTACATAAAAACAGAAATTGATTTAACTAAGATAAATAATACCAAAGATTATTCTTTGAATGCTGAGGAAATTTGTAAGGGAGATTTGCAGCCATTTGTAGAAGATGGGCATGGGACAATTATTGAAGTATCTGATTGGTGGCCCGATGGAAATGCAAATAGAGGATTTATTCAGAAATTAGTTCAATATGGTTTGCCTAAAATTCGAGAAGAAATTGGAAGAAGGTATGCTACAATACTTCGCAAAGGTGAAATAAAGATCATAATAAATGATGGCCGTTGCGAAGCATTTGAGCATTGTGTGTGGGATGATTCTAGGTACGTTGTTAGAAAGCAGGGAAACATTCCTGCGGTAATTAGATTTGATCAAGTGGTTGGCACATCAAAACGTTGTGGGAAATGTACAGCAGTATTAGGAACAGAAGATGCAAAATGTCCCAGTTGCGGTTCTACAAGAATTAGAACAATCGAAGAACGTGTAAAAGGATGGGTAGGAATCCAGCGGTTTGATTCGGATACTGAATTTGGAATTGACTTGATTCGAAATGGAAGGGCGATAAGAACAGGGGAAAAGAGTGCGTTTTTTGAATTTGTTGATGAATTTAAACATACGATAAAGGATTATCCTATTGATTCTCAGTATGGACGAATTGTTGGAGAAATTCATTTGGATTTTGTCCCGGTGGATTTTTTGAAACAGGATTTTCAGAGAAGCAGTATTGAATGGCAGAAAGCAATGATGTTTATTCGTGGAAATAGTTCATTGCAACCAAGTCAACCGGGGGCATCTGACAATACTTCTCCTATTTATAGATTGTATCAGGGCTATCGACGTGTTCGACAGTTTGGCAGAGGCGATATGTATATGGGATATTGGGATCCAGATAGTCGTTCAGCAAAACGTATTAGCCGAGATATAGAAAAAGAATATTATGAAAAGTTTAAACAGAAGTTACCTGGCTTTTATGATGACTATGAGTGGTGGAAGCTTGTAGAATCAGCAGATCAACCGCCAGTCGAGGAATTACCAGAGTGCCCAGAATGCGGAGCTCAAAATTTGAAAGAAGCAGAAATTTGTGGTGCTTGTGGTGCTGTTCTAAAAGGTAAAAACTGTCTAAATGCTACATGTAAAAAAATGATTCCAATTTCAGCAAAGGCTTGTCCATATTGTGGAGAAAATCAAATTCCAACTATCGTGGAACCTTGGAAATGTATGGTTTGTGGACAAAAAAATGTAGCTACAGAAGAAATTTGTAAACGATGCGGAAGCAAACGTGGAGTTAAGCATCCATTATCGAAAGAAGAATTAATATTAAATTCTGATAAGGTAGATGAATTGTCAAGCGATGGACTTGTTATATCACTTGCTGATGGATCAAAATGTAATCCGATAAATATTCAAGTTTATGCATCAAAACACCCATTAATTAATCCAGTAAATGGTGGATCACAGCTATTAGTTATATATAAAGAAATTGGAAGATTGGAAATATTTATTGACTTTTCTCACCCGATATTTACAAAGTGTGGCCTTTCAAAAGAACAGATAATTGCTTCGGAAATAGCGATGTATTTGTATCAAGAAAGAATGAACCTGTCAAATTATGTTGAACACAATTTGAGTAATTTAACGTGGAAGGTTTTGTGGGCGAATTGGAAGGATAGTATAGAAATTAGTTATGATTCTATTTTTCAAAATGTAAAAGATTTGTTAACTGAAATTTTACTAAGATTGCAAGAAAATTTAGGCGCCAAAGCAGCAGATTATTTTGACGAATTAAATATTAATCAGAAAAAACAATTAACAAATGCATTGATTCAAAATGGAGTAGATTTATCGAATATAGGAGAACTAAAATTAAATGGAGAATATTTGAAATATACACCATTTAGTTTTATTTACACTTTATTTCAAGAAGAACCAGATATATTTTTTGATGGAAAGGTGTGGAAAACATCTTTGGCATATGGTGGAGAGGAATTGCTTGGTTATGATATTGTAGCTGAGGCAAGAGAAAAAATAATTAAACAATATGCTAATTACATCCAAGATTTGCTTCTTTTTTATGAAAATAAATACTCAGATATATTGACATTGGAAAGAGTAAAGTTGTCAGCAGAATTTCTTAGAAAGGATTTGAGTGAATGATTTTTGAAAGTCAGTACCAAATAATGGATGATACATGGCAGGCATTTGAAAGAAATTTATGTAGACTTCTGCTTTATGAGGGATTTACAAATGTAAGATTGGTTGGACAAACAGGTGATCATGGTGCTGATGTTACAGCAACTAGAGAGGGACCTCAAGGAAAACGAAGATGGCTCTTTCAGGCAAAACATTGGAAAAAACCTGTTGGAGAAAGTGTAGTACAAGAGACAATAAAAGCATTATATGAATATTCAGCATCTGTACCAGTAATAGTTTCGACATGTGGATTTGAAACATCGGTAAAAGAACATCAGAAAATGTTGATGGCGGCAGGAATACCGTTGCAATTGTGGGATTCTGATAAATTAGTTGAACGTGCAAGAAAGTTATCGGATGTTTATACTAATACAAAGATTCCTAGATCATATCAGCAACCAGCAATCGATGAGCTGGTGAAAGCTTTTTTTTCAGGAGAAAATAAGGCTTTGGCTGTAATGGCAACGGGATTAGGAAAAACGTTCGTTGCAGCTGAAAGTATAAGAAGAATTAGAGAAAATTGTAAGGCACAAGTTCTTGTGTGTGCGCATACAAATGATTTGGTATATCAATTGGAACGCGCATTTTGGCCTTTTTTAAAGCCATCGGAAACAACACTGATATGGAATTCTTATGAACGTCCCAAAATGGAACAATTACAAAATGCAGATTTTACCTTTGGCTGTGTTGATTCAGTGGCGTCATACATTCAATTAGGGAAAATGCTACCGGAGTACAAAATTTTACTGATTGATGAGTGTCATCATGTTGGATCTAGTATGTATGATAAAGTTTTTGAAGCATTGTCAGCTGGAAAACCAGGAGGTACTTTTGCCTTAGGATTAACTGCAACGCCTTGGAGACCTGATGAAATTGATTTAACAGATTATTTTGGATATCCAAGGGTCAGTATTGATATGGTAACAGGATTAAAAAAGGGATTCTTGGCAAATGTTGATTATCGTATGTTTACAGATAATATCGACTGGGATGCATTAAAAAATATTCAAGGGAAAAGTTTTACGCCAAAACAAATAAATAGAACTTTGTTCATAAATCAATGGGATGATTCTGTTGTTTATAAATTGAGGGAAACATGGAGAGAACAAACTAATCCGAGAGCAATAGTTTTTTGTGGAACGGTTGAACATGCAATAATAATGAGAAATAAAATCAATTCTTTAGGATTTTGTAATGCTGCGGCAATATATTCGGGAGTATCAGGAGGCAATTATGAAAGCATGTCTCAATATAAAAGGAGTAGGATACTTAGTGATTTTTCTGAAGGAACTATTAATGTTATATGCGCAGTAGATATCTTCAATGAAGGTATAGATGTTCCAGATGTAAATATTTTGGTGTTTCAAAGAGTTACACATTCAAGAAGAATTTTTATTCAGCAGCTTGGAAGAGGATTACGTATATCAGAAGGAAAAGATAAAGTTATTGTGCTTGATTTTGTTTCTGATATTAGAAGGTTTGCGGCAGGATTATCGCTTAAAGATTCACTTTTAGAATATGAAAAGGTTTCTACACGCATAGATCTTCCTAATAAAGTTACCTTTATGAAAGTTGGAGGTGAGGATCCAGAGGCAGAAACTTTTCTGCGTCAATGGCTAGATGATGTGGTTGCAATAGAAGAAGCGGATGAAGATGCAAGTGTTTTAAAATTCCCACCTTTGTTACCAGGAGGAAAAGTATGAATTTTAAAGATGTCGAAAAAGATTTACAAAAATTGATAGGAATGAAATTAAATAGTATTCGCCAAGGTGCAGAAATAGAAATACTAGAAATAGATTTAGAAAAAGACAATTTGATCCTTAAAACTGTGGCAGGGCAGAAAAAAAGTAGACCAATTGAAGAACTTAGAAAAATTTGGAGTCAAATGATGATAAAGCCAGCAGTACATGTAGAAGGGGTACTTCATGGATCTGGAACTAGTAGAAATCAACCAGAGACAATTTTAGCAAATTTACCTTACATTGAGTGGTTAAAGATAGATAATAAAAAACATATTTCATATGTAGGAAAAAATACCCATCCATATGGAACTATTAAGAGGATGGATCCTATGAAAGCTGTTGAAATACAGTCTCAAATGAATGTGTCGTATTCTGCTAAAGATTCATTTGCAACAGCAATAGTTTCTAAAGATGTTAATACTAGTATTTCAGTAATGCAATCAATATGTAATGGAACAATTAGTACACTTGATAAAGGAGCATATCAGTTTGAGACAGCTTCAGAACTAATTGTTTTCCTTTCAGCAGATATTTGGGGCTTAGAAGAAGGCACATATTATGTTATGTCTTCACAGAAGAATGTGCAAATGCTGAAAAGATTAAAGTTATATGGAAAATATTTTTATGTTTTGAATCAAGGGAATATTAAAGCACTTATAGAGAATTGATCACTAGAATGACAGATTTTCTGATATTTGAAGTTTATGAATCTAGGGAGGGGAGATTTTGAGAGTGTATTAGATGCGTCATGTACCTGTAGGATTTGTGGTAATGGTGAAGTGAGTAGAATTAGGATGAAAGGAATTACAAAAAAAGGTATTATAAATGAATACAATAGTTATTAACTGGAATGAGGTAATAATGTTGGTTATAGGCGCATTCATCGGAATTGGAAGTAGTGTGGCAATGATGTTTATCCAAAATATAAATGAAAAGTTTGGGAAAATGTGCATATATATGAAGTTTAACTGCTTAAAGGATAGTGGAAAAAAAGGTTGGGGAATATATGATAATTCGGAAGGAGGTTTGTCTTTTTGCATACCAACAATCTTTGAAATACAGAATACATCTAAGAGAGCTCGTATTATGAGAGATGTTACTTTGATTCTTATGAAAGAAAATAAAGTTGTTGCTAAGATGATTCAAATTAATCATATTCAAACAACATTTAATAAAAATTCTGAGATTATGCATGAACAAGAACAGTATTATGGCGATGCTAATGGATCATATTCGTTTGTCATTGAAGCAGCAAGTATAAAAAGAGCAAGATGCGTTTATTTATATAAAGTATCTCACAAAGACACAGAAGCTATGGCGTTTGATTCAATCGCTCTTCAGTATTATGATGAGAAAAATGTTTTGAAGACTTATAGAGTTAGAGAATATGCTGGTTGGCAAGTTAAAGATAATGCTGTTGATGAAGATTGGAATTATGTAAAAAATAAAATAAAGGTTAAGATGAATAAAAGTTAAACAGAGTAAGATTATGGAGCTAACAAAGGAGGCGCAATCCAACGGATGGAAATCTTATCAAATAAGTTGCTAATTATAACATTTGAAATGTTTTTTTAATATTCATAAATGGCTGAAATAAATTGATTTTAATGGTAGAGATGTTGAAAATAATAGTGGATAAAAAAATACCAAAAAAGTGAATTAAAACAATATTTTTTATCAGGGGGGAGTGTATGTATTACATGGTAACGAAAAAAGGAATAAAGAAAGAAATATCATTCAAGGATCTAGATTGCATAGCTTTTGAGAGAACAGAAAATGCAAAAATATGTGATTGGGTATTGAATGATTCACTTCGATTTATGGAAGTATACGATAAAATTAAGGAAATTGAAGACGTGCTAATACAACGAATTTTTGGCAATGAAGATTTGTATTATGAAACTCTTGAAGTAGTTCCAGAAGTTATTTTGGATACAGGACTTAAAACAGATGTTTTTGGCGGA
Organism: Firmicutes bacterium AF25-13AC; assembly: GCA_003478935.1. Taxonomy (GTDB): domain Bacteria; phylum Bacillota; class Clostridia; order Lachnospirales; family Lachnospiraceae; genus Anthropogastromicrobium; species Anthropogastromicrobium aceti. The sequence goes on along the minus strand of QUFP01000006.1, from coordinate 1,708 downwards.
AAAAAGGAATTAGAGAGGGTACATTTTGCCTTAAAAAATTCAATAATAGCAGAACTTGTAAATAAGCATCTTTATTTTTCAGATTTGAGAATGATGTTAAACTCAATTGAAAATTTATTGATGGGATTAGAGATTGATATAATTAACTATTATCTTATTCTTTCGGAAACTCAATTAATTTTAAATAATAAAGCTAATACTATTTGGAAAATGCAAGGGCCGGAGGCCTTTTCGGCATCAAGTATTCTAGCTGCATACTTTACAAAGGCGTATTCTATTCTTGACTTAATTACTAAATTAGTTTTTGAAATAAATTATTTGCACGATGATTTCAAAAGTTATCCCAAATTGAAAAGCTCAAAAATTTTATTTGGAGAAAGAAAAAAATTACCCAAATTTAAAGTAAATACTGTTTTTGATCATGATGAGACTATTCGTATAATTGAGTCGATACGTCACGAAGTTGTACATAATGGAACATGGGAAGCAATTCCAACCATTTTTATAAAAGTTCAAAATAACATACCTGTAGAAAAGTTTATGCTATTTCCTGATTTTAAAGAAGGATATTATGAAAAATATATTAATCGCTATCATTTTTATAGTCAAAGAAAAACTGCTAATAATGAACTTCCAATTATTCATGTAAACTTTGTAAAACAAATAATTAATACATTAGAGGAAGTGAAATTGAATACTCCAAGCATGAATGACAATGAAAAAATAAACTAAGCTGCAAATATACAAAATCAGAATACTGCTATTGAAGTAAAAAGAAAGCTGCGTTGGATAGTTCCTTTACTGCTCGAGAAAGTGAGGTATAAGGTATGCCGAGAAAAATCAGAGTAAACTAGAAAGTATACGAATATTTTAAGGAAAGTTCAGAGGTACTTTTTTATGAATTTGTTTAATTCTTATATGCGAGGTGGACTAGAATACCTGTATGAGAATTTGATTGTGAGAACAATATCTCCGGAAGATGAAGAATATAGTGATGTGCGTATTACTAATATGATGGCATTGCTGAAGAGAGATCTGAATGAGGGGGGAGTTAGGATAAATGATTAAAAATTAAGCTGTAAAGTGAAAATAATAACAATGAAGTATTTTAAAGGAGAGTATTTTGAATATTTTAAGTATATATGAAAGATATTTAATGATGTCTTTTGTTAAAACATTCAGTCGCTACTTTTTTGTCTTTTTATGTGGTGGTGCTGATAAAAAGAATATTAGAAATAAAATACGAAGTTTACTAGAAGCAAAAGAACTTCAAGTTTTGTATCCAGAAGATTTATTTATGGATATGCTAAATCGAGATAAAAAGACAGATCTGTTAGAATATGAAAATCTTTTGGCAGATAATTCTGATGTGGTTTGTATTATATGCGAAAGTATGGGATCAGCAGTGGAATTAGGTGCATTTATCCAAAATAGTAAACTTGAACAAAAAATAATAGTTTGCATAAATCAAAAATTTGCTAGAGATAAAAGCTTTATTATGATGGGGCCTGTTAAACATTTGAAAAAGATAAATAAAACGTCTGTATTATTATATAAAGAAGATAAACCTGAATTATTGGGTGCAGAATTAATTAAAAAATTTCAACGTTTACAGCGCCTTGCAGAAAAAGGGAATACACTGCAATCTTTTGATAATATATCTTCCTATATTGTTTTAATACCTATAATAGTTTATTTTTTTGTAAAT
>QUFP01000059.1 GCA_003478935.1 Firmicutes bacterium AF25-13AC | reverse complement strand
ATACAAAAAAAGATGGTGTGCATAGAAAAACGACCGCACATTTTGTACGGTCGTTCATCAGCACCTCATTTTAGATATTTAACTTGTCTACTTGACAGGGGGCATATCAGATCATATCAATCATCTCCGATGGCTTTAATTCTTTATTCGCCCCAAACTTCTTGAGCAATTTCTTTTACAAGTGCAAGCTTTGCCCATTGCTGCTTTTCAGTAAGCTTATTTCCAATTTCACAAGAAGCAAAACCACACTGTGGACTTAAATACAGGCGCTCAAGCGGCACATATTTTGCTGCCTCGTGAATACGGTTAATTACTTCCTGTTTATCTTCAAGCTTTGGTGACTTTGTTGTAATCAAGCCCAAAACTACTTTTTTATCACCTGATACCTTCTGTAAACATTCAAAACCACCAGAACGTTCATCATCAAATTCTAGATAATAGGCATTTACATTTTCCTTTGCGAAAAGTGTCTCTGCTACACTATCATATGCACCGCTGCTTGCATATGTAGAATGGAAATTTCCTCTACATACATGTGTATTAATCACAAGATCCTTTGGAGCGCCCTCAATTGCCTTATTGTTAACATCAAGCAGCTGTTCTTTAATTTTCTCAAGACCTGCCTTTGTTGTTCCAAAAAGTACTGGTGCACTTGAATCAACAACCATTCCCCAAGAACAGTCGTCAAGCTGAAGATTTCTACATCCCGCTGCGTAAATGTCTTTGATAAATGCACGATATCCTTTTACAATATCTTCTGCTACCTGTTTTTGTGTGTCATAATACTTTGAAGTATTTTCCCATGCAAATGGCATGATCATCTGCTCCAAAAACTGTGCTGGTGCCGGAATAGTCAACTTTGCAACTGTATTTTCATCCTCAAATTGCTTCACAAATTCAAAATGACGCAGAAACGAATGATTGTTATTATAGGAAATCTTTCCTGTCAGGTATGTATCATCTATCATAGCTGCCTCACCGTGAAATGGCAATCCTGTTTTTGTCTTGGTGTGACCAACTCCGTTGAACTCCCAAAAGAAATCTAAATGCCATGTTGCGCGGCGAAATTCCCCATCTGTGATTACATGGTAACCTGCTGTTTTTTGTTTTGCAATCAAATCTTCAATGCAGGCATCCTCAACTTTTACCAGCTCTTGCTTTGAGATAGTTCCAGTCTCAAACTGTTTTCTTGCTTCTTTTAAAGAAAGCGGACGCAAAAAGCTTCCTACAAAATCATAGCGAAATGGTGTATTCATGGCAATCCTCCTGTATTTTATAATAAAACTCTATTATTGTTCTTAACGCTGCTATCATACAGGATTTTTTATCATTTGTATAATACCTTAATTCACTGCTAATCATAGTTTCAAACTATAGTAAACTAATCATTAGTGCACAGTCTTGTTTGTTTAGGATGCCTGCCTGTGTAAAGAAAAGGTATATTACAGTTTGCTTTTTTCTGTTTCTTCTATATCTTCCTCTTTTGTATATTCCTCTATTTCTGTCTTTGTCACCTGCTTGATATTTTGTTTTTTCAGGCGCAGATATACAAATTCCCGAAAAATAGTGTATAACACTGACAACAGCGGAATGAAAACAAGCATTCCAACTATTCCCATAAGATTTCCACCAATCGTAACTGCCGCCAGAACCCATATTGAAGGAAGACCTACAGATTCGCCAACAACATGAGGATATATCAGATTTCCCTCAATCTGCTGTAGCACAAGAAATACTATTACGAATAAAATTGCCTGTTGTGGGTTTACCATAAAGATTAAAAAGCTTCCTACTGCACATCCGATGAAGGCTCCAAAAATAGGAATTAATGCCGTAAACGCAATTAAAATTCCAATCAAAAGTGCATATGGCATCTTCAAAATACTTAACGTAACAACAAACATACTTCCTAGAATCACAGCTTCTAGACACTGGCCTGCAAGAAAGTTTGCAAATGTCCGATAAGTTAGAGAACATACTTTAAGGAAAGTGTCTGCTTTTTGTCTTGGAAGAAAAGCAAAAAATACTTTTCTGATCTGTATATGCAGCTTTTCTTTCTGAAAAAGAATATAGCAGGCAAAAGAGAACGCAATGAAAAAGGTCGCTACTCCACTGACTATGGAACCCACTGCTGACATTGTCGTATTCATCATATTTCCCGCACCGTTTCCGAGAAGGCTTATTCCCCACTTAATCGCCTGATCTGGATCAAACTCTATTTGATCTACCAGATTCATAATTTCCTGATTATCATGGAAAAATTCTCCAATCCAACTTTGCATCTGCGGAATAAAATCATTAATGCTCGTCACCAACGTTCCCATTGTCCGTGTAAGCTGCGGAATCACACCGAACATCACCAATGCGATCACACCAACTACTAATACAATAGTAAGAATCAAGCTTATCGGTCTTTTCAATTTTCTAACTATCTTATTTTTCTTTTTTACATTTTCAAAAATTTTCTTTTCCAAAAAGCTCATTGGTACATTGGTAAGAAATGCGATTGCTCCACCAAGCACAAACGGAAATATAATATCCCATATTGTTTTTAGCACACCAAGCACCACATCAAACTTCCACAAGGCGACCACAAGAAGTGCCGTAAACACAATGAGCTCCCGGATTTTTTTAATAGACATTTTACTTAGATCCATTATTTTTCCTCCTTCTGATAAAAAAAGAAACCTTTATTGCATGACAAAACATGCAATAAAAGTCTCACCAGTTCCTTGCAGTGCCGGATGTCTCCACCGTACTGACGACACTGCAAACGTATGTTTCAAAACGCAGGTTACTCCCCTTTATTAGAGGTGATTGTACAATAAAATCTGTATATTTGTCAAGCACCTTCGGGCTTTGCCGCAATATTGGCTTATCCATGAACAGTAACCCAACAGCTTCTAGTCTTTACGCATGCGAAAGCTCTGGGAAATAAAGTTTTTCATTCTCAATACTTTTTAGCTGCTCACCTAAATAAAACAGCCTGTAATCATCTGCTCCATCATATTTCTCTGCCGTACAAATATCCATATCCTTCATAGCCGGCACGAAACCAAGCTGACATTTATGATATTCCCCTCTCACTCGCTGCAAAATGTCCATGAGCGCCACATTATTTTCACTTACGATACTCTGTAAAAGCAAGGTGTTTTCTTCTATTTCTGCGACAATGAAACAGTCCATATCCGTTGAATAGTATACATTTTCCATATCAGCTGTGTAGAACATCTGCAAACCAAATTTGTTAAGCTGTTCCAAAGATGAATTAGCAGCGCTGCGACGAACCATATTCATATATTTCTGTTTCATTTGCTTATCTGCTGCATTTACCGATATAAAAATTTCTCCTGCTGATTTTCTCATGCAAAACTCATTTTTTACAGAATAGCGATACTCCATTTCCCTAGAAAATCCACACTTATCATAAAAGTCTACAGCATCCAGATTTGCAAACAAATAAAAGCCATCACAGCTATCCATGTACTGATTTACCACATGATCCATAAGTTTTTTCGCCAATCCCTGTCTGCGATATGCCTCATCGGTCATTACTGTTCCGATCTGTATGTAATTTTTCTCTACACCATTCTGAAGAAAAGACATCCTGTTTGCGGATACATTGGAAATTATTTTCCCATCTTCAATAAATGAAAATGGAATATAGTCCCCCTCAAAATATCCACCTGTCACCCAGCTTTCAAAATCAAAGCCGAATGTTTTCTTTGTTAAATCGTTTAAAGCGTGGCGCAGTGCATCGTCACGCATATAATTGCTTACTAATTGCATTTTTTTAATCTCCTTTGTCCAAACCTATTTACAATATCCATTGCACCATTTTCCAATCTATTCTCCCTGCAGAAATGTTGGTTCTAACATGGCAAATGTATTTTCTCTGACTGCTTCCGGATAAATTTCACGCATGCATGCTGTCTCAAATGCTCCGGCATGGACATCAAACGCATCCCGAGGCTCTTTGCTGATCTGAAACATTTCCTCAAATGGCATATCGGTAAGTTTCAAAATATAATCCTCTTCACTGGAAAAACCATGCTCCTTCAGCTCATATTCGTATTCCATCCAATAAGCCTGAAAATTGTAAGAGTACCTGGCACTGCGTCTTTGAGGAAGCATATGAGCGTCTGAAAAAAGCTATCAGCGATGAAACATTAATGGCTATGTATCGAAACCGAGAAAAAGCAATCCGCGACTGGAATGATTCCATAAACTCAGCCATAAAGGACGGAGTACAACAAGGTGAGCAACGTGTTAATATGCTTTATGAGAGATTGTTACAGGAAAATAGAGGCTCTGAAATTCCAAAAGCGATTGCAGATCCAGCATTTCGGACAAAGCGATTTAATGAATATGGAATTTAACCGCTATTGGGACAGGGATGCCGGCTCTTTTATTGGGTACACTTTGAAAGCCACCATACCTGTCACCATGGCTTCATTCTACTTTCATCATACGGTATCCCACACCAATATGTGTTTGAATATATTGTGGAGACTCCTCTGTTGGCTCCAGTTTTTTTCGCAATGTTGCCATAAATACCCGCAACGAAGCTACGTCGTTATCCCAACTGTGTCCCCAGATATTTTGCGTTATAAAGGTATGGGTCAGTACTTTGCCAACATTCTTGGACAGCAAGCATAGCAACTTATATTCAATGGGTGTTAGATGAAGTTCGTTTTCATCCAGATAAGCGCATCCCCCGGCATAATCCACTTTCAACTTACCATTAACAAATACAGAACTGGCAGTGAACATCTCTGCCGTCATCAGAGAGAGCCTTCGCTGCGTCACCCGAAGTCGTGCCATCAACTCTTCTACAGAAAAGGGCTTTGTCAAATAATCGTCCGCTCCTGCATCTAGCGCCTTGATTTTATCGTTATCCTCGCTTCGAGCGCTGATTACAATAATCGGAACATTGGACCAAGAGCGAATAGTTTGAATTACTTGAACGCCATCCATATCTGGCAAGCCCAAATCCAGTAATATGATTTCAGGATTGTGCGATGTGGCCTCCATAATTGCTGCTGAACCACTAGGTGCTGCCAGATAACGATAATCATTTGTTTTTAAAGTGATTGTAATGAGATTTCGCACAGACGGGTCATCCTCAACCACTAATATCAAAGGTTTATTCATGAATTTCTACCTCCCCGGCGGGTAATGTAAATGTAAACACAGTGCCATTTGGCAGATTGTCTGATACAAAGATTGTGCCGCCGTGAGCGGTCACAATCGACTTGCAGAGGGACAACCCCAATCCAAGGCTTCTGCGACTGTCGACCACTTTATTGGCTCCGCTATAAAACATATCGAAAACACGAGGCTTCTGCTCATCTGGAATCCCAGGCCCATTATCGGCAACTGAAACGATAACCCATTTATTCTTCTGCTCAGTGTGTATTTCAATTACCGAACCGACAGGGGTATATTTGATGGCGTTGTCCACCAGATTGATAATCACCTGAACGATCAGCTTCGCATCAATGTGTGCAAGGATAAAGTCTTTGCCGCTGCTCACACGAATGGTGTGTTCTTTACTCTTTCTGTTGATGTGCTTCAGCGCTTCAGAAACAACCTCATCCATGAGTTCTATACTCCGAGTCAGATTAACCTGTCCTCCTTCAATTCGCGTAACTGCCAACAGGTTTTCAACGAGATTAATCAGCCACATGGAATCGTCATAAATATCAGTAAAGGTCTGCTCCCGCAGTTCATCGTCCATCTTTTTATAATTTGCGAGCAAATTGCCTGCGCTGCCGGAAATCGCTGTCAAAGGAGTTCGAAGATCATGAGAGATTGCCCGCAGCAGATTAGCACGAAGCTGTTCATTTTGCGCTAAGACAGCCGCTTCCTCCTTCTCTTTGGCGTTTTTGATGTTTTCAAGTGCCAAAGCGCACTCTCCCAGAATAGAGAGGAGTACGCTGTTTTCAAAAGAATCCAGCGGAATACCGTTCACCGCAATACCAGCCACTCCATATACATGCTGGTTAACTCGAATCGCAAGGTATAGACACTTTGCACTGGATAATGTATCTGTTGTGGCACCGGCGTGTTTATTGTTTTGAAATACCCAATCGGCGACTGCTTTCTCATTCTCAGAAATTAAATCCTCTTGAGTGCTATTAACAGTACGAAAAACGTTGGGAACGTCAAGTTCTTTACCGTCAGACAGATAGACGACGATATCTTTTTTCAGCAGCTTCATGAGTTGACCTGCGGTAGCTGTGATTACCGCATTCTCATCCTGCTCTTTTTGCAGAAGCTGGTTGGTTTCAAAGAGAATCTTTGTACGGTAAGCTGTATGGGCAGATTGTTTCGCATTTTCTTTCAGCCGGGTAGCGAGAGATTCGGAAAGCAGTGTTACTATAAACATAATGGTAAAGGTAACAATATAGTTCGGATCGTCAAAATGGAATGTCAGTCTCGGAGTTGTAAAAAAGAAATTGAAAACCAGCACACTGACAACCGAGGTCAGAATCCCGCACAGTCGGTTGATTGTGATTACAGCAGTCACAAGTACGCCTAATATGTATACTGCGACAATATTACTCTCCGTGAACCCAAGAGCGTCAAAGCCACAGCCAATCAGTGTAGCTGCCAACAATACGACTATACTCTTCAGAACATCACGCAGGGGTATCGTATCTACCTGCACCTTTCTCTTTCTTTTCTGATAGCTATTTTCTGTGTTGGCATCCGGTATCACATGAATATCCAGATTAGGTACGCTGGAAATCAGGCGTTCCGTCAAGGTGGGCTTGCTGAAAATATTCTTTCGTGCAATGGTACTTCGTCCAATTACGATTTTTGAGATGCCGGAAAGACGGGCAAATTCGGCAATTTGAACAGGCACGTCATCACCATAGCTTGTCTCAATCGCAGCGCCAAGTTGCTGGGCCAGCCGTTTATTATCCTGCAAACGTTTTTTGTCCTCTTCACTCATCGCCGCTGTATTTGGCGTTTCCACATAAAGAGCGGTAAATGTTCCCCGAAAGGCTCTTGCCATCCTTGCAGCTGTCCGAATGATTTTTGCGTTGGATGGCGACGAGGAAAGACATGCCAGAATGCGCTCGTCTGTATGGTAATCGCCTCGGCTTTGTATCCTGGCGCGTTCTGTCAACAAATTTACCCGGTCAGCACATCGGCGAAGAGCAATTTCCCTCAATGCAGTCAGATTTTCCAGCGTGAAGAAATTAACTATTGCCCGTTTGGCCTGGTCTTTCCGGTACACATTTCCACTTGCCAGTCTTTCCAGCAACTCCGCAGGTCAATATCCACCAGTTCTACCTGATCCGCCTGATCAAAGGCAGAATCAGGAATGCGCTCCCGCACAAGAATTCCAGTGATAGAGGCCACTGTATCGTTAAGACTCTCAATATGTTGGACATTTACAGTAGTATAGACATCAATTCCAGCATTTAGCAGTTCCTGAACATCCTGATACCGCTTCGTGTGCCGACTGCTTTCTATGTTGGTGTGGGCAAACTCATCCACCAGTATGAGCTGGGGATTTCGCTTGAGCGCAGCATCAATATCAAATTCACGAAGGGTCATTCCTTCGTAAGCAACTTTTTTCACAGGAAGCTGCTCCAAGCCGTCCAGAAGTGCCATCGTCTGGGGTCGGGCATGGGGTTCTATGTATCCAGCAACCACATCGATGCCACGCTCCTTAGCCTGATGAGCCGCCTGAAGCATGGCATAGGTCTTTCCGACACCTGCGGCATAGCCAAAAAAGATTTTAAGTTTTCCACTTTTCCTAGTGTATGTATCGCTGCAAATCGCACGAAGAAGCTGATCCGGATCTTGTCTTGGCAATTCCATTTTGTTCCTCCTCGTCTATCACTCAAGTAAGAGCGATTTCTTTTTTTTAATATTATAACACACAAAGTCAAAACCTACATCTGCGACTGATTCACGGCAAGTCTATTCATGCATCCAACAAAAGAATCAATAACAGGTGTTTTTTTAGAATTTCTCCATAGTGCTTTTTGAGTGATGTGATTCTGGGCAATCGGCTCAATGGACAAGCCGGCATATTTCATTACAACCGGGGTGCAACGAAGAATCACTATCCGTGCATTATAATGAATTTTTTCCGATACAGCTGTATTCTCTGGTAAAAAAATTATGTCCAATTTGTGTGTTTCCAGTTCTCTGCACAGTTCACTATCTTCTCCGCTGAAAATATGTATAAAGACATCTGGATGCTGTTTTCCGTAAGTCTCTAGAACATCTGAGAGGCTGTCTGCCATTAATGGGTTGGAAAAACCGATTTTCAAGCTGTTTTCGCCATGAATCAGAGCATGTTCCTGCTCATTCCAATTGTTTTCCAGAAAAGCATCCAGTTTTTTCACCATAAAATACCCAAAAATAAATATAGCTGATGTACTTACAAGTAAAATAACATCCTGCATGGATTCACCTCCAATTTCCGTGATTTTTTTAATCAAATACGAAAGCACTTTTGCAAATTCCTGTTACTTCCCAACACCAACATGGTATCTCCTGCTTTCAGCACTGTGTCTGAAGAAATAGATAACTCCAGCTTGCCGCTTTTCTTGATTCCCATAATGTTAATATTGAATTTTTTACGAATATCAAGCTCTCCAATCGAATGGTCCGTCCAATCTTTTGGAACGGGAATCTCAAACATGGCGTGATTTTCATCCAGTTCAATGTAATCGAGAATGTGGTCCGCACTGTAACGGATTGCAGTCCACTTTGCAAGCTGTTTTTCTGGATAGACTACTTCATTTGCACCATTACGTAACAAAAATTTTTCCTGAACGTCGGTTGCAGCTCTGGAAACTACAAACCTTGCTCCTAATTCACTAAGCAGAGAAGTTGTTTCCAACGAACTCTGAAAATTGTTGCCGATGGCAACAATACATACATCATAATTGCGAACACCGAGAGATTCCAAAAAATCGGCATTCGTACTGTCTCCAATCTGTGCGTTGGTAACAATGGGCAAAACATCCTCTACACGTTCCTCTGAAGTATCTACCGCCATCACTTGGTGACCCAAATGATTCAAGTGCATGGCAATATGCTTTCCAAATCGCCCAAGACCAATTAGAAGAATTGATTTCATAATGTCTCCTTTATCCTACTGTTATTTTTTCCTTTGGCAGTTTTGATACTTTCTTTTGCACACCGGATAAGGCCGCAAAAATCAATGTAAGGCCACCGACTCGTCCAAAAAACATCAGCAAAATCAAAACAACCCGTGAGAGCAGATTCAGTTCCGGAGTAATCCCCAAGGACAAACCGACTGTGCCAACAGCCGAGGCAGTTTCAAAAAGGCAGGTAATCATGGGAAGTCCTTCGGAAACACTGATGATAAGGCCACCGGTACAACATAGCGTGATATACATAAGCGAAATTGTCGTTGCATTTTTTACGACATCATCATCGATGCGACGTCCAAAGATATTTGCATTTTCTCTACGCCGAAAAGTGGAAATTGCGGTAGTAAACAAAACTGCAATGGTTGTTGTTTTTAAACCTCCTGCGGTAGACCCAGGACTACCGCCAATCAGCATCAACGCAATGGTGATAAATTGTCCCGCCTCACTCAAATCAGTTAATTCCACCGTATTAAAACCCGCCGTTCGTGGTGTCACAGCTTGAAAAAGAGAAGATAAAAGCCGTTCCTTTCGCGTGAGATCATCAAACTCAAAAAAATAAAAGTACATTGCCGGAACTATCAATAAAACCGCTGTGGTACAAAGAATCACCTTGCTCTGCATCCTATATTTGCGCAAATGCAGTCGATTTGCCCGAATATCATCCCAAGTCAGAAAGCCAATACCGCCAACCACAATTAAGAACATAATAGTAAAGTTTATGACTGGATTCGCTGCATAGCTTGTCAGGGAGGAAAATGGAGTGCGCACACCCAACAGATCAAAGCCCGCGTTACAAAAAGCTGACACGGAATGAAACAGCGCCATCCAAAGACCCTTTTTCCCGAAATCACGGCAAAACACTGGTGCCATAACCGCTGCACACAGCAGTTCCATCACCAGTGTCACCCTGACAATAAAGCCAGTCAAGCGAACGATTCCCCCTACCTTTGGCGCTGAAATCGCTTCCTGCATGGTACTGCGCTGCATCAAAGAAATCTTCCGCCCGGAAATCATTGCAAAGGATGCGGCCACAGTAATAACTCCCATGCCGCCGATCTGAATCAGCAGCAAAATGACAATCTGACCGAAGACCGACCAGTATGTTGCCGTATCATGTATAATGAGTCCGGTTACACAGACTGCTGAGGTAGAAGTAAACAATGCCTCAAAGAAAGGCGTTGCCAGTCCGCTGCGGCTGGAAAATGGTAACATTAAAAGGAAGGTACCGAAAATGATCACACCAGAAAAACCAATGATGATAATTTGAAACGAAGTCAATTTTCTTTTTAACAACACCACCCTCATAACTGCGAGCCTCCTTTATACCCCTTTATATGTCCTTAATCATAAATCAAAGAGCGTAAAGAGGGTATAAGAGAATATTTATCTGTATTAAGACCGTATTAAGATGCTGAATCTATTCCTTATTGGAGATTTTGGGAATCACGATTTTTGCTATATTCATTTACTTCTCCAGAATACCGTCTAGCATAAGATTGACTTCCAGTACATTGACGGTCTCTTCGCCAAAGATGCCAAGGAAACGTCCTTCGGTACATTTTCGAATGATATTACACACTTCATCATCTGTCATATCGTTTGCTTTTGCAATACGTGCTACCTGATATTCCGCTGCTGCCGGGGAAATATGGGGATCAAGCCCACTGCCGGAACAGGTGACAAGGTCCACCGGAACAGCTGTTTCGTCCATTTCAGGATTTGCATTGCGGAGCTTTTCTACACGTTCTGCCACAAGCTGTGCATATTCCTCACTTGCCGGAGAGAGGTTAGAGGGAGCGGCGTACATCAGTGCCTTTCCGTTTTCATCCGTATAGGTTGAAACATCAATATTCATAATGCGCCCCCACATATGGGCTTCATCTGTATATTGCTGCCCAAGTAATTCACAGCCATATTTTTTCCCGTCTACTTCAATGATGCTTCCATTGGCATTATCCGAGAAAATAAGCTGAGCAATTCCTGTGACAACACCCGTATAGATCACGCCGCACAGCAGAGTAAAGATTAAAAAGATCATACCTGCCTTTGGTAATACACTTTTTATTGTTTTCATGATATATCCCCTCCTTATACTAGGCCGGTAAACACCAGCAGAACATCGATCAGTTTCACAAAGATAAAGGGAGCCGCCAGACCGCCCAGACCATAAACCAGCAGGTTCCGTGACAGCAGCTTTCCAGCAGCAACTTCACGATATTTCACACCTTTTAGCGCCAACGGAATGAGCGCAATAATGATGAGTGCATTATAAATAATCGCAGAGAGGACAGCGCTTTGCGGGGAATGTAGCCCCATAATATTCAGAGCAGACAGTCCCGGATAAAGTCCCATAAACAGCGCCGGAATAATGGCAAAGTATTTTGCCACATCGTTGGCAATGGAGAAGGTAGTCAGGCTGCCTCGTGTCATCAAAAGCTGTTTGCCGATGCGAACAATGTCGATCAGTTTTGTGGGTGAAGAGTCCAAATCCACCATGTTACCTGCTTCTTTTGCTGCTTGTGTGCCGCTGTTCATGGCAACTGCAACATCTGCTTGTGCCAAAGCCGGAGCGTCGTTGGTGCCGTCGCCTGTCATGGCGACCAAATGACCCTTTGCCTGAAAATCACGAATCATTGCCAGCTTTCCTTCCGGCGTTGCTTCCGCAAGGAAGTCATCCACACCGGCCTCGGCAGCAATGGCCGCAGCAGTAATCGGATTGTCGCCGGTGATCATAATGGTCTTGATGCCCATTTTCCGCAGATCTGAGAATTTTTCCTTCACACCCTGCTTGATAATATCCTTCAAATAGATAACGCCGAGAATCTTGTGGTTCTTAGCCACAACCAGAGGTGTGCCGCCCTTGGACGCAATAGACTTGACAACTCGATCACAGTCTGGAGAATACATTCCGCCTGCATGGGTCACATAACTCTGCATGGCATCTGCTGCGCCTTTTCGGATTTCGTTGCCGTCAAAGTCGACGCCGCTCATACGAGTCACGGCAGTAAATGGGACAAAGTGCATATTCTTGTCCTGAAGGCTTCTGCCACGAATTCCAAACTGCTCCTTTGCCAGCACAACAACGCTTCTGCCCTCGGGGGTTTCATCGGCCAGAGAAGAAAGCTGAGCGGCGTCCGCCAGTTCCTGAATATCAACACCATCTACCGGAATGAACTCCGATGCCTGTCGATTGCCCAGGGTGATTGTTCCGGTTTTGTCAAGCATCAGAATGTCTACATCACCGGCGGCTTCAATGGCACGACCACTCATGGCCAGAACATTTGCCTGGTTCAGTCGGGACATACCGGCAATACCGATGGCGGAAAGCAAGGCACCAATGGTAGTAGGCGCAAGGCACACCAACAGCGCTACCAGAGTTGTTACAGAGGTGGGATTCTCAATTCCCGCCAGCTTTGCAGAAAAAATGGAATAAGTGTAGAGAGAGACTGTCACCAAGATAAAGATAATGGACAAGGCTACCAGAAAAATCTGCAAAGCAATTTCGTTGGGCGTCTTCTTCCGGGCAGCACCTTCTACCATCGCAATCATCTTGTCCAGAAAGCTTTCTCCGGCTTCGTTGGTCACTCTGACAACAATCCAGTCCGACAGTACAGTGGTGCCGCCGGTTACAGCGCTGCGGTCGCCGCCTGCCTCACGAATTACAGGAGCGGATTCGCCGGTGATGGCGCTTTCATCCACAGATGCCGCACCTTCTATGACTTCGCCGTCTGCCGGAATCTGCTCTCCTGCTTTGACAATCACCAGTTCCCCTTTTTTCAGTAGGGCGGATGGAACCACAGTCACGCTGTCCTTCTGCGATACGGAGGGAATTTTATGTGCGTCCACATCCTTTCGGGATGCCCGGAGAGAATCTGCCTGTGCTTTACCACGACCTTCTGCAATGGCCTCGGCAAAGTTGGCAAATAGCACGGTAAACCAAAGGATAATGGCAATCGCCAGTGTATATCCGCTTGGAGCGTCTTTTAACCCGAACAGGGATACCAGCCAAAGGATACTGGTCAAGATCGCAGACACAAAAACCAGAAACATGACCGGGTTTTTTGCCTGTGTTTTCGGACTTAATTTCGCAAAAGAATCTTTAATTGCCCTGCCGAGCATTTTCCGGTCGGCAAAAGCACTTTTCTGTTTTGTACGCATATCTGTAAACCTCCTTTATGCAATGCTGCCAAAGAACTCAGCAAGCGGACCAAGGGCAAGCGCCGGGAAGAAGCTCAGCGCACCGATCAGCAATACCACAACAATCAGCAGGAAAACAAACATTCCATTTGTGGTAGACAAGGTGCCCGCAGTCGTGGCAATTTTCTTTTTCCCAGCCAGGCTGCCTGCGATTGCAAGTGTGCCGATTATGGGCAGAAACCGGGCAAAGAGCATCATCAGTCCCAGGCTTACATTCAGAAATACGGTATTCGCATTGAAACCGGCAAAGGCAGAGCCGTTATTGCCGCCACATGATGAGTAGCCATACAGCATTTCAGAGAAACCGTGGGCACCGCCGTTATTCAGGCTATCCATGACAGAGGGTACTACAGCGGCAAGGCCGCTGCCGACCAGAATTGCAATGGGTGTTGCAAGGCAAACCAGTACCGACCATTTCATCTCATAAGGCTCAATTTTCTTGCCAAGGAATTCCGGAGTGCGGCCTACCATCAGACCGGCAATAAACACCGCCAGAATGGCAAAAGCAAGCATACCGTAAAGGCCGCAGCCCACGCCGCCGAAAATAACCTCGCCAAGCTGCATCAGCAGCATAGTCACCATACCGGCAAGCGGAGTGTAGCTGTCATGCATGGAATTTACAGAGCCGTTAGAAGCTGCTGTGGTGAAGGCTGCCCAGGTAGAGGACGCTGCAATGCCGAAGCGAGTCTCCTTACCCTCCATATTGCCGCCCGCCTGTTCTGCCATTGACATATTGACTGCGCCGTTTTGTGCAAGCTGGGATGTGCCAGCCTGTTCAGTGACAGCGATGCAGCCCAAGGCAACAACCAGGCAGAGAAACATTGCCATAAAGATTGCAATACCCTGCTTCTTGTTTTTTACCGCAGAACCGAATGTGAAACACAGTGCCGCCGGAATCAGTAGAATGGAAATCATTTCGATCAGATTGGTAAAAGCATTGGAATTTTCCAAAGGATGTGCGGAGTTGACGCCCATATAACCGCCGCCGTTGGTGCCGGTCTGTTTGATTGCGACCTGGCTGGCCGCAGGACCCATCGGTACGAACTGCTCGGTGACAATCTGTGCATTCGAAACGATTTCGCCATCTACAGTGACGGTTTCGGTGTCTAAGTCAATTACCGCATCCTCAAGGATTTCGCCTTCTGCACTGACGGCAATCGGTTCTACAAGGGATACTGTTTCTGCACTTTTCAGGTTCTGAATCACGCCGCCGCCTACCAACAACAGAGAAATCACCAGATTCAGCGGGAGTAGGATGTGAACCACAATGCGGGTCAAGTCCACCCAAAAGCTTCCCAACCCGGAGGAGTTCACCTCGATAAAGCCACGGATCAATGCAAATAGAACGGCGATACCTGTAGCTGCGGAAACAAAGTTCTGAACAGTCAGACCTAAAGCCTGAGTGAGATAACTCAATGTGGATTCACCGGAATATGCCTGCCAGTTTGTATTGGTAATGAAACTTGCAGAAGTGTTAAATGCCAAATCCCATTTCACACCGGAAAGATTCTGCGGGTTTCCGGGAAGAACTCCCTGCAGAAGTTGAAGCAGGAACAGAAAAACAAGCCCGATACCGGAAAAAATCATTACACTTACCGCATATTTTTTCCATGTCATCTGTTCTTCTCTGTCTACACGCATAACCTTGTAAATCAGGTTTTCGCACGGTGTCAGAACTTTGGACAAAAAAGTTTTCTCGCCGCTCATGACGTTTTTTATGTATGCGCCCAGCGGAATTGCCAAAACAACCAGAATGGCAAGGTATAAAACATACTGAATCATGGTGTTCATGCCTGATCATCTCCCTTCATTAAAATATAGACATACCACAGCAGCATTGCTGCCGCACATACACCTATGAGTGCAATTAGCATTTGCATAAGATTCATCCTCCTTTTTTGCTGTCCCCAATATCATAAAACCTTTCCTATAAAAATGGCATTAGTCATCTTTTGTGCGTTTAAAGATGAAATAAAGATTACAACCAACCCAAAAGCCATGCCATAGGAAAGGCGACAACGATCGTACTGATACAGACACACGCCAAAACCAGTAATGGTATTCCAACAAAGATGGAGATGAAGCCAAGTAGCGGATGATGCCAAATAAAGCGCTCCGCTTTTGCGTCAAATCTCTGTTCAAATCTTCTCGCCGCATTTGTAATACTCATAATTGTTCACCTCATTTCTTTCTTGCAAGGCCATAATACCGCTTAAAGTATTAAGTGGGGAAAAGGGTCCTGCAATCGAAACTAAGATTGTATAAGTTTTATAAAAAAAGAGACAGCCCCGGAGGTGAGGACTGACTCAGCCATATTATGATTCTATACAGCAAACTCTTGTTTTTGATGTAGGAATGAATGTAATTCTATAATGTAGCGCTTATCATTGTTTTATGCCGCCAGGGGGACAGGAACTGATGTGCCCCCCAAAAGTTAGACTTTTTAGCGTAGCAGTTTTCGGCTGCTACGCATTTTTATGCAGCCAAGTGGGTGAGCCGATATTCCACTGGACTCATCCAACCTAGTTTTTCT
>QUFP01000058.1 GCA_003478935.1 Firmicutes bacterium AF25-13AC | reverse complement strand
CTGCGCAATCTTAGCCCTAAACTCAGGTGTATATGATGATTTAGACATAAAAAACCTCCTAAGTAGATTTTTGTTATTTGCCTTGTCTACTTAAGAGGTATCATATCAATCTTTGGTGGTTTTTTCTTTGCAATAAAACCTTGTTTTTCGAGTGATAGACGTGATATACTTGTATAATAAAATCAAAGGGAGTAACAGCAATGGAAAAATACAGTACTGCCAAAAAAAGAATAATAAAATATAGCTGTGTTGTTGGACTAATTTCTTTTATGCTTCTGTTTCTTGTTGGATGCATGATCCTTGGCTATATGGAAAAAGAAGAAAAATCAGGAGCAGCCTATATGGCACAAAGTACTGTAAGGCGAATTAAAGCGCAGTTAGAGCAATATGTAGTTAGTTCAGATTTAGTGGAAAATATTATTCAAACAGGATATCAACTGGATGAAGAAACTTTCTCAAATCTAGCAAGTGTTATTCCGAATGAAAATGGTATAATAAAAGCATTTGAGCTAGCACCAGATGGGATCATTACAGATGTTTATCCTAAACAGGGCAATGAGAAAGCATTTGGGATTGATGTGCTTACCGAGCATGAGCGAAGTTTTGATGCCAATTTGGCTAAAGAAACAAAAGAATATACACTTGGAGGTCCCTATGAATTGAAACAGGGTGGAATGGGTGCATTGCTTTTAAATCCAGTTTATCAGTCAGATGAGGGCGAAGATGGTACATTTTGGGGCTTTGTGATTACAGTAATAGATTGGGATCGTTTTATAAGTGAATTAAAGCTTGAGAAGTTGAGTGAAGCTTCATTTTATTATAAAATCTGGACAAAAGACGAAAGAACAGGTGAACATATTGTGTTGGCGCAAAACAAAGAAAAGCTTTCAAAAGATTGCCTGACATTAGAGTGCAGTATTCCAAATGAAGTATGGTACTTTGATATAGAGCCGTCTGCTGGATGGATAACAATATCTTATTGGTTTTCAGTTATCCTCACAATATTGGTTTTGTCTATGTTAATTGCTGCTATTTTTTATCAGGTTCTTAGTAAAAACAATCAAGAGAAGCAGTATGCAGAGCAGCTGCAGCGATCAGCAGAACTGGCAAAAAATGCAAATGAAGCTAAGACGAGATTTTTATTTAATATGAGTCATGATATTCGCACACCGATGAATGCAATAATTGGATTTTCAGGTCTTTTGGAGAAAAATCTTCAAAATGAAGAGAAGGCTAAAGAATATCTGAAAAAAATTCAATCTTCTAGTGCGCTTATGATGACGATTATAAATCAGGTTTTGGAGATGGCGCGCATTGAAAGCGGAACGGCCACGTTAAGGCTAAAGGCAGAAGATTTAAGTGCCATTTTTCACGATGTTAGCAGCGTATTTGAATCAGATATAAGAAAAAAGAATCTTCAGTATTTAATCGATACTGATATCTGCCATAAGTATGCCATCTGTGATAAAACAAAGCTTCAGGAAATTTATTTGAATATCGTAAGTAATGCAGTCAAATATACGCCGAATGGAAAGTCAATTCATGTGACAATCAAAGAGGTTGCATCAGATGATAAAATGGCACAATATTGTTTTATTTGCGAAGATACAGGAATAGGAATGAGTGAAGAATATCTTCCTCATATATTTGAAGAATTTTCCAGAGAGCATACATCAACGGAGAATAAAGTTGTAGGTACAGGCCTTGGCCTTCCGATTGTGAAATCACTTATTGAATTGATGGGCGGAAACATTAAGGCAGAGAGCAGTCAAGAAGTGGGTACAAAGTTTACGGTAACACTTTCGTTAGAAATAGCATCGAAGGAAGATGTATATAAAGAACAAGAAAAACAGCCTAATATGGCTGTTTTCAGAGGCAAGAGGATCTTGCTTGCAGAGGACAATGAGCTGAATTCTGAAATTGCAATAGAGCTATTGCAGGAAGAAGGCTTTTTCGTGGAGCTTGCCACTGATGGTCAGGAATGCTTTGATATGCTTGATCAGGCAGAAGAAGGCTATTACGATCTAATTCTTATGGATATTCAGATGCCTAATGTAAATGGCTATGAAGCAACTGTAAAAATAAGGCAGATGGAAAATGATAAGAAAGCTCAAATTCCAATTGTTGCGATGACGGCAAATGTATTTGCAGAAGATCGCAAACTTGCATTGGATTTGGGAATGAATGGACATATATCAAAGCCGATAGATATGAAAAAGGTAAGAAAAGTCCTGCATAATATTTTGAATGCAGAATAAGTGAAGCGACAAGAAGAATACGAGAATTGGTAGGTGGGAGAACAGGGGAAATGGAGCATTGAGTTTGTTTGAACAAAATGATAGTTGTTTTTATGACTGTTGTTAAATATTTGTCCTTTGTCATTTTTATAGTCTCCTGAACTTTGCTTGAATTATTTCCAGCACCTTCAATTTCAAGAGGGAAATTCGAACGGACACAGGAGCAGAAAAGAGTGGGGCAAAAATATGCTCTAAATCGGAACATGACGGGATTGCGGATGGCTTTCCGGAGCAAAATCGATCCCGTAACAGATTTGCCTCTACACCGGCATTCTTTAAAACTTTCGGGCAAATGGAAGAGAGCTGTTTTAGATCCACGGAAATGGAAATCCCCTCTGAATATCCTAGGGGAAACATCATGGCGGAATTCGCGCAGCAGGCCATACTGTGCGCAGTCACATCACCTGCACCTAAATAGACGGCAGTACCGCCTTGCATATTCCAACCCACGCGACCACTGCGACAATAGTAAATTTCTAAAACAGAATCCGAAGCATCATGCTGAAACTTGACCTCTGAAGCAAGAAAAACATTGAAAGATACCTCTATTCCGGGAAAAGTTTCATATGCCTCCATACACCCTTTTCCAGCGGTAACCGTTCGAAACTGTTTTCCAAAGAGTGTGCTACCCGTCCCACCAGCCCGGCAATGCTTCAAGGCGAGAGTGTCGTTTGGAATTTTTTGGAGTTTTTGAGCGATAACTTTGGATTCTTCTTTTTTCATGGCATTCCTTTCTGTGTTTCTATTTGCGCCGGACAGGCGATTTTTACAAGCCACTCAATCATGTGATGGAAATTTAGGGTCTGATCATATCTACCATGGCCGAAAGACTGATAGCACATTCCTCACAGTGGCAAAGCAACCCAAAAATGCGAATACGGCTGCCATCCCCCAGCTGCTTGAAAATATCAGCTACGGTTTGAAAGTTTTCTACGCTGGGCATATGTTTCAGTTCCTGCTCGATAGTTTGTCTGTGGTCGTGGAGTAAGTGGTTCTGAATCATTTAGCACTCCTCCTTGAAGTCTATCTTACCATAGGCCGGAGGGAAAAGAAACTTTACTTCTGAGAGGTTTCTGGTTCAGGACCAGCATCATGGGTGTAATCCAAGATACGGATACCATCGCCTACCTCTTTTTGCACCAGCTCCCGTATACGCTTAGCAAAAGGACAGGTAATCCTCTGTCTGCATACAACGAATAATGCCAAGTTTCATATTGGTTTCCTCCTTAATTTATTTAGGGCCGACCATTTAGATTTGGCTGGCCCATTGTCTATTATTATGTAATCAGCTTTTCCAACAGTTGGTTGAAATCTTCTATGCCAAGGGCGTACAGATCTCGTTCCGATTGTTCATTCATGTGTGAATCCCTTCTAATTTCATGTGATATTGTTCCATCACATCTTTCAGCGTAATCTCTTGCATCCGTTTTTCCGCTGTATTCTGGATGTCAAGGTAAAAATCACGCAGTGTCAGTTGAATGTTCACGCCCACGCCACAAGCGGGGTTGGTGTGGATGTCCTGATGGAGCAGTGGCTTGTTGCCCTCTACTGCCCGATAGGCATCCAGCAGAGTAATTTTCTCCGGCTCACGAGCCAGAGTGGGTCGGGGATGTCCCTTCACGCTGACCAGCAGCCCTCCCTTCCGCAAGGCGGACATGAGCTGGCGCACATAGGCAGGATTCGTCTGAATGCTCTCTGCCAGCTTGTTACTGGTCAGGTCGCAGTCTGGGTACAAAGCGATAAAAGCTAGAATATGAACAGCATCGCTAAGGCGGGTGGGATATTTCATGATCTGATCTCCTTTTTTGTCTGATGTTATTTTTATTATAACAGCATATTGACAACAACGCAAGAGGATGTTAGAATGATTTGAAGTAAGAATAAAAATAACACCCACTTGAAAGGAATGGTGACAATGAACTTCTATGATGATTTGGTCATGCAGACCCAGATGAATTATTCTAAGTACTATAATATCTATGCTTCCGGTAGTACGCCTTATCAGCTGACTGACAAAAAGCCGTTGCCGTATAGCGAACAGATCAATCGGTTGATACAGGAGGTAAAGGAAGCTGACTGTGTGGTAGTGGGCGGAGCCTCCGGCCTGTCCGCTGCCGGTGGCGGAGATTTTTACTACGAGGACAACGACTCCTACCGGAAATACTTCCGGCCTTTTGCTGAGAAGTACCAATTCAAAGGTGCTTTTGCAGGGATGATGCACCAATGGGAGACCCGAGAAGAGTATTGGGGGTATCTTGCTACCTTCCTTCACACCACCCAGACCGCACCTGTACGTCATCCCTATCTGGATTTAGACGCTTTGCTGAAAGGTAAGGATTTTTTCATCCTCACCACCAACAGGATACCCAGTTTGTCAAACTCTACCCGGAGGAGAAGGTGGCGGAAATCCAGGGAGATCACCGGTTCTTCCAGTGTGCTGCTAGCTGTACCGATGACACCTGGGATGCGGTAAAGCCAGTGGCTGATATGGTGGCCGCTATGGGAGATGGCACGAAGATTCCAACGGATCTTATTCCTAGGTGCCCTCACTGCGGTGGTGAGGCGTTTCCTTGGGTGCGAGGATATGGGAATTTCCTTCAAGGAAAGAAATACGAAGAACAGTACGAAAAAATTTCTCGCTATGTACTGGAACATAAAGACAGTAAGATTCTATTCCTGGAGCTGGGCGTTGGCCGAATGACTCCAATGTTCATCCAGGAGCCTTTCTGGAACCTGACCCTCAGATTTCCCAATGCTCGATATATTGCTATCAACAACAAATATGACTTCCTGCCCAAGCAGTTGGAGGACAAGGGTGTGACTATTGTGGCCGACATTGCTCAAGTGCTACGTGATGCACGTGACACCATGGAAAGTGGAGATAACGATCAATGAGAGATGGAAACCAAGCAAAGCTTCGGGAACTTGCCGAGCGTATTGATCAAGCAAATGCCGTTGTGATCGGAGGCGGCTCCGGCCTGTCAAGCGCGGCTGGATACGACCACTACCATTGGTCCCCGGCACTTTCGGAGGCATTGGCTCCCTTTCGCGAACAGTATGGATTCACCTCCCCGCTGGCTGGATTCTACCATTGCTTTTCTAGCTATGGGGAACAGTGGGGGTATTACAGCCAATATATACGCTTTATGTGGGAAGCCCCTACTGGGAAGCCCTATCTAGACCTGCAAGCGCTTGTTGCAGATAAATCTGTCTTTGTGCTGACCACTAATGTGGATCAGCAGTTTTTTCGGGTATTTCCCAAGAAACAAATTTGCGCCTTCCAGGGAGACTTTAGCTACTGCCAATGTAGCCAGCCCTGCCTGGATGATATTTGGGAAAACAGCGAACTAGTGAAGAAACTGACGGGTTACTTGGTAGGCGTTCGCCTGCCGGAGGAGGCTGTTCCTCGTTGCCTGGATTGCGGGCGGGTGCTGGTGCCCTGGGTACGAGACGATACCTTCCTGGAGGGAACCTTATGGCAGGATAACCTGCACCGCTACTATAGATTCCTGCGACGCTGGATAATGGATCAGACCGACAAAAAAGTCCTGCTGTTGGAACTTGGCGTGGGTGAGATGACGCCCAGTATCATCAAACTACCATTCTGGGAACTTACTGCCAAAAACGAAAACGTCTTTTATGCATGCCTTAATCGAGAGGCATCTCATAGGCCAGAGCATCTGCGGGGACGCAGCATGTATTTGCAAGGAGATTTGGCGGAAACTCTAGCTGACCTCCGGCAGGAGCGATCCATCGCAGCAAACATAAAATAGAAAGGGGCGAACGAATATGATTGATTGGAACTCTATTGCGAAAAAATTCAAAGAAGCGGATGCTATCTTGATCGGGGCCAGTAACGGACTGTCCATCACCGAAGGACTGCATTTGTTTGCGGACAATGCAGCCTTTGAAAGACTGTTTGGGGACTTTAAACAAAAGTATGGTCTTGGGTGCATTTTGCAGGGCATGATGGCTGGATGGCCCAGCGAGGAGGAAAAATGGGCCTTCTGGACCCGGCTCATCCATCATTATTGTGGGAAGTACCAGCCTACGCCGGTGATGAACGATTTGAAGGCCATTGTGGGAGAGAAAGATTACTTTGTCGTCACATCAAACGGAGAAGGTCACTTTGAACTGTGTGGCTTCGATCCGACGAAAATTTATGAGATTGAGGGCAATTGGTTTACGATGCAGTGTGCCCGCCCCTGCCACGACACCCTCTATTCAAGTTTAGAGGTGGCCGAAAAATTATCGGCTGCCGAACAGGGCGGCCATGTACCTACAGAGTTGGTGCCGCGCTGTCCCAAGTGCGGAGGTCCCATGGACATCCACATGGGCGCGGGTCAGAGAATGATTCAAGATACCGCAGCCCAGGCACGGTTCCAAAACTTTCTGAAAACCTACCACGGGAAGAAACTGGTGGTTTTGGAGCTGGGCATTGGCTGGCGCAATCAGTTAATCAAGGCCCAGATGATGCGCCTGGTGGCCAGCGAGCCAAACGCCACTTATGTGACCATCAATCTGGGTGAGATCTACATTGCGGACAATATCAAAGAGAAGTCCTTCGGACTGGACGGGCGACTGGATGAGTTGCTGCCTGCTCTCCGGGAGGCGTGCGAGGCATGACGATTTCGGAGCAGGTTCAAAATGACTATACGGTTGCTTGGCAGGTGATTGGCCCCATGGCGCGTCAGTTATCCTTGGGGGAATTATTTGCTTTGTGTCTTACCTCTCCTTCAATCCGCCTATGGTGGGCTTCGCCACTGGCAAACAGTCTCACACCGGTAAGCAGGTACGGGAGACCATATCCTGCACATCTGCCAGGTAGATAAGTTCCTGGGCGATGAGGACAAGAAGGGCCTGTATGCCTGGAACAGCTTCGGGAAAGTTGCACCTGCGGTAGAAGGCTAAATCTTAAAATGGTAAGGAGGCGTCAGCGGTGGCTGTTTATATTAAAGACTGTATTAAGAACATGAATCTGGTGATCGGCTGTACTATTGGTTGCAGCTACTGCTACGCCAGAAATAATGTCCGCCGGTTTCACATGATCGACGACTTTGAAAAGCCAGAGTTTTTTCCAAATAAGCTGCGGCTGATGGAGAAAAAGCGCCAACAGAATTTTCTGCTCACCGGCATGAGCGATTTTTCCCACTGGAAGACAGAGTGGCGGGAACAGATATTTGCCAAAATGACTGAAAATCCGCAGCACCAATATCTGTTTTTGACCAAGCGACCGGAGGATATTGTGTTTTCCACTACCCTGGAGAATGCTTGGTTTGGTGTAACTGTTACCTCCAGCAAAGAGAAAAACCGTATCCGGACTTTGCGGGAGCATATCCATGGCGGACACTATCATGTGACCTTTGAACCTATGTTTGATGAGGTTGGCATGGTAGACCTTACCGGAATTGAGTGGATCGTCATTGGGACTGAGACCGGACATAGGAAGGGCAAAGGCGTATCGAAACCGGAATGGGTGTGGAACCTGACACATCAGGCCCATGCGCTTGGCATCCCTGTATTTATGAAGGAAGATCTGCTTCCTATCATGGGAGAGACACAGATGATACAAGAATTTCCCCCGCTTTTTGCCGGGTATTGGAGGAACAGAAGACATGTCGAAAGTAAAAGAGAGTAGCATTCTGATTAAGGATGTAGAAACCAAAAATATTATGACAAAATCCGCCCTGCCGGTGGGAGGCTATTCCGTCAATCCTTATGTGGGCTGTACCCATGGCTGCAAATACTGCTATGCCTCGTTTATGAAGCGATTTACCGGGCACACCGAACCGTGGGGTACATTCCTGGATGTGAAACATTGGCCAGCAATCAAAAATCCGCAAAAGTACAAAGGGCAGCGCGTAGTCATCGGTTCTGTGACCGATGGCTATCTGCCCCAGGAGGCTAAGTTTCAGAACACCCGAAAGCTTCTTGAACAGCTCCAGGGCAGTGAGGCAGAAATTCTCATCTGTACCAAGTCAGACTTGGTAATCCGTGACATAGACCTTCTGAAAAAATTGGGAAAGGTCACGATCTCTTGGTCGATCAATACATTGGATGAAGGCTTTAAAAATGATATGGACGATGCCGTCAGCATCAAGCGACGGCTGGATGCCATGAAGCAGATCTATGATGCGGGCATTCGCACCGTCTGCTTTATTGCCCCTGTCTTTCCGGGTATCACGGATTTTGAGGCTATCTTCCATCGGGTCAGAAATCAATGCGACCTGATATGGTTAGAAAATCTAAACCTGCGAGGCGGATTCAAAAAAGACATCATGGACTATATTTGTAAAAAATATCCTGACTTGGTTCCGCTGTACGACGCTATCTACAACAAGAGAGACAGAAGCTACTTCCGTGGTTTGGAGGATCAAGCGGAATGGCTGGCGAAAGAAAACAGCTGTCCCTTCGTGGACAACGAGCTGCCCTACGGCCGGGCAGAGCCTGGGCACCCGGTCATTGTGAATTACTTTTACCATGAGGAAGTGCGTGGCTCGGAAAACAGCGGGCGACGCAACACCAAAAAATAATTTGTGAAATAAATGGGTTCTGACATGGAGCTGTGCTTCAATGTCAGGACCTTTTTTAACACTGTTTACCTATTTAGAAGTTTTCTTATCCTTCCTGAAAGGATTTGTACTCCGTCCATTGCTTTTCGATTTTCCCCACTCTACAATGCAGACGGAACGATTAAATAATTGTTTTCGAAAAGGGAAAGTGTTCTGGTTGCCCTTATCAAGGTACTGGAATGTGCCGATAAAAGATGCATTTTGCCCAAACAGAAGAACCCTTTTCCCAAATGGCAGGATGTGCTTTCAAAGCGTTGACAAAGTCAGTTTAACTAAGTA
The DNA here is from genome assembly GCA_003478935.1 of Firmicutes bacterium AF25-13AC. Classification (GTDB taxonomy): domain Bacteria; phylum Bacillota; class Clostridia; order Lachnospirales; family Lachnospiraceae; genus Anthropogastromicrobium; species Anthropogastromicrobium aceti. The sequence goes on along the minus strand of QUFP01000058.1, from coordinate 7,300 downwards.
TGATGAGGATACAATTAAACAACAATTTAATTGTTATGACAACAGGAACAAATTAAGAGAGGAGTTTTCCAAAATGAAAAAAAACTTATAAGATCGAAGTAGACTGCGCTAATTGCGCCAACCTGATGGAGGACGCAGCCCGCAAGACCAGCGGCGTACAGAGCGCTACTGTGAACTTCATGACCCAGAAGATGATTGTGGAATTCGCTGAAGGTCAGGAGCCGGCCAGCGTGATGGATGCTGTGCAGAAGGCTTGCAAGAAGGTGGAGCCTGACTGCGAGATCTTCCTGTAAGGCTCCATTCCACACAGGTGCCCCAGACGCTACGGGCGGAAGGGGCATTTTTTAACAAATAAATAAGCAAATTATAGAAAGGAACAAGTGGTATGCAAGAAATGATTGAAAGCAGCTTGCTGATTGTGGTAGCCATATTATCAATTATTCTTCTATTGATTGGCCAGCGGCCCAACAGCGGCATGACAAAGAAACAGAAAATCATGTTGGGAAGAATCCTGACTGCCACGGTATTACTGTTGGTGTTACAAACTTTGGGTTCCACCATTTTTGACCAGCTTGGGGCAGCCGGGCGCTGGGTACGATTGGCGCTGTATTTGGTAGACTATCTCATTATTGGTTATGATATTCTGAGAAAAGCGTATAAAGGTATCCGCAATGGCCAGGTCTTTGACGAGAACTTCTTGATGGCGGTTGCCACCATTGGTGCTTTGGCTCTGGCTGTCTACGAAAACGGTGATTATCTGGAATCCATTGCAGTTATGCTGTTCTATCAGGTAGGCGAATGGTTCCAGTCCTATGCTGTTGGCAAATCTCGCCGCAACATAAGCGAAATCATGGACATCCGTCCAGACTACGCTAACATTGAACGGGATGGCAAGCTCGAACAAGTAGACCCAGACGAGGTGGGTATCGGCACCATCATCGTGGTACAGCCTGGCGAGAAAGTTCCCATTGACGGTACCGTGGTGCAGGGAGAATCCACTCTGAACACTGCCGCCCTCACCGGCGAAAGTTTGCCTCGTGAGGTCAAGACTGGCGATGAGATCATCTCTGGCTGCATTAACATGACCGGACTGCTTCATATACAGACTACCAAGGAATTTGGTGAGTCTACGGTCTCAAAAATCTTGGACTTGGTGGAAAATGCTTCCTCCCGAAAATCGAAGTCGGAGGATTTTATCTCCCGTTTTGCGAAAATTTATACCCCGGCTGTTTGCTATGCAGCGTTAGCGTTGGCTGTGCTTCCGCCGCTGGTGCGGATGTTCGCCTTGGGTCTTCCAGCTGGCTGGGAAACCTGGGTATACCGTGCACTGACCTTCCTTGTTGCCAGCTGCCCATGCGCTCTGGTCATTTCCATTCCTCTGTCCTTCTTTGCAGGAATTGGCGGAGCCAGTAAGGCTGGTGTGCTGGTCAAAGGTTCCAACTATCTGGAGACCCTGTCACAGGCTAAGATTGTAGTTTTTGACAAGACCGGCACACTGACTCAGGGTGTATTTGAGGTGAATGCGATCCATCACAATGAGATGGATAAGCGTAAGTTGGTGGAATATGCTGCTCTGGCAGAAAGTGCCTCTAGCCACCCCATCAGCAAGAGTTTGCAGAAAGCCTACGGTATGGAAATCGACCGTAGCCGGGTGACTGACATTCAGGAACTCAGCGGCAACGGTGTCATCGCAACGGTGGACGGTCATCAGGTGGCAGCTGGTAACGACAAGCTCATGAATCGTCTTGGCGTTCAATCTATTCCGTGCCACAGCGTAGGCACCATCATTCACATGGCGGTTGACGGGAAATATGCCGGACACATTGTTATTTCCGATATCGTGAAGCCTCACTCCAAGGAAGCCATCCAGGCATTAAAGTCGGCTGGGGTTCGCAAGACTGTGATGCTCACCGGTGATGCCAAAAAGGTGGCTGACAGTGTAGCCTCCGCTCTTGGCTTGGATGAGGTCTACAGCGAACTGCTGCCTGTTGATAAGGTAGAGAAAGTAGAAGAGATGATTCAGATCAAATCGGAAAAGGAAAAGCTGACTTTCGTAGGAGATGGCATCAACGACGCCCCGGTACTCCGCCGGGCAGACATCGGTATCGCAATGGGTGCCATGGGTTCTGACGCCGCCATTGAGGCTGCTGATGTAATCCTAATGGATGATGACCCCATGCAGATTTCCAAGGCGATTAAGATCAGTCGTAAGTGTCTGGGAATTGTCTACCAGAACATCGTTTTTGCTATTGGTATTAAGCTGATCTGCCTCGTCTTGGTAGCCTTGGGGCTGGCAAGTATGTGGCTGGCGGTATTTGCAGATGTAGGCGTAATGATTATTGCCGTTCTCAATGCCATTCGAGCGCTATTTGTAAAGAATCTTTAAGGGTTTGGAAAATCGCAAGGAATGGAGGGATTCCATGAATCAATCTTGGCTCCGAGAACCGCAAGGGCAAGAATTGACTTGCTAAAAAAAGCCTGACAAATGATTGGTTCCCATCTGCTCTTGAACAAGTACTATCGTGGTTTGTCAAAAGGCATTATAAGGCCTGTTTAAAAAACGCCAGCAGCCGCATGTCGGATGCTGGCGTTTTAACTGTGCGCCTTGCGGCGCACGTTTCTAATGGGTCAATTACTCCCGACCCTAAAGGGATCGGGGCTTGCTAAGGACTCCGTTACCCGATAGGTATGATATGACGCGGGGTCACATCAGAAGTTTGTATCTCGTCCATCTGGTCCTCGCATCATCCAATAGATGCTCCCAGACTGCGCTTTTGCTCGCGTTCTCAGGTACATGAGATTGCGGATACATCACCGGGCGATTGACAACGCCCACTTTTTTCTTCTGCCAGAATGTATCCGGCAGAAACAAGAGAGTGTAAGAGTACCAGGCACTCTTACATCAAATAAGGAAAATTTGTTGTGAAAAAGAGTAAGTATATAAGAGTACTCGGCACTCTTATGATTCCAAAAAGGAGACGATATACTATGAAAAACAGCGAATCCATCGGAGCAGAAATGCTTCAGAAATCTCACGTAGATATTTTAGAAAAAATAGTTGCCTTGCAGGATAAATCCTATCAGGCATTTCAAAGCAAGCTGATGCCTACTGTACCATCAGAAACGATCATCGGTGTGCGGACACCGATGTTGCGGAAGTTGGCAAAGGAGATCTCGGGCACGAAGCAGGCAGAATCCTTTTTGAACAGTCTACCTCACAAATACTATGAGGAAAATAATCTTCATGCGTTTCTTGTGGAAAACATTAAGGATTATGACACAGCACTGGTGGAAACGGAGAAGTTTCTACCCTATATTGATAATTGGGCTACCTGTGACTGCTTTTGTCCCAAGGTTTTCGCAAAGCACAAAGAAGAACTCCTGATACCCATCCGCCGATGGCTGAACTCTGACAAGATCTATACCGTGCGCTATGCTATGGGAATGCTGATGCGATATTATTTGGATGAAGAATTTCGAACGGAGTATCTTGGCTGGGTGGCAGATGTACACAGCGAAGAATACTATCTGAATATGATGAGAGCGTGGTACTTTGCGACGGCCCTAGCCAAGCAGCCGGAAGCTGCGTTGCCCTGGCTGACAACCAGACGGCTGGATACCTGGACTCACAACAAGACCATTCAAAAGGCAGTGGAGAGCCTCCGAATTACGCCGGAAATGAAGCAGCAGCTTTGTATGCTGCGCATCCGTTCTTGAAATAAGCTTTATGGATGATAACAAAGTGATGAAAATCGTAAATAGAATTTTCCAACATCAAAAAACCATCGGGACTGAGAAAATACAACACTTCGTGTCATGCCTTCTAGCTTCGATGGCCTTTTTAATCGCAATTTTTTTATTTCTTCATCAGAGGTGCACCAGTGTGCCATGCCTGACCAACCTTTTCGCCGATCGCATAGTAGCCACTCTGGAACTGATCAAATACAAATGCATTTAACTTGGTAGGATCAACCTTACCCTGCTCGTCTAATACAGATTCATCTGCCAATACGCCAACGATCTCACCAATTACATGATGTCCGTAGACTTCCTCTTTGTCCTCTACAACCTTGCACTCTAAGGTAAGTGGGAATTCCTGTACAACTGGTGCATCAACCTTTTCGCTTTTTACAGCTGTTAAGCCAGTGCGCTCAAACTTGTCGTCCATCTTATTTCCTGATGCAATGCCAAAAAAGTCTGCAGCTTCAATATGAGGAATATCAGCAATGCTTAAGGTAAAAGCACCACGCTTTTTGATATTTTCGGATGTTTTGTGGTCAGCATCAATATTCAGAGAAACCATATTTGCAGCACAGATACCACCCCATGCCATATTCATCACGTCCACTTTATCATTTTCACCGTAGGTTGCAATTAATAAAACCGGCATTGGAAACAGATACGGCTTAACGCCCAGATCTTTTTTCATAATAAAAACCTCCGTTTATCGTTTTTTTTGATTGACTTTCTTTCGCCATCTGCTATAATAATAACACGCATTGGAAAAAGAACAAGTACTGTCAATAAAGACAGGTACTTTCTAAAAAGAAAGTAAAGAAAATAGAAGAAAGTAAAGGAAAAATTGAAAATGTCTTGCATGGAAAAATATATTAAAAATGCAAATTTTGCAGACACCGGTTTCAGCTACACAATGTCTTTAATCAGTGGCAAGCACAAAATGGTGATTTTGTATTGTCTGATGGAATACCAGCCAGTTCGCTTCAATGAGATGAAGCGATATTTGGGGAAAATCACTGATAAGACACTCAGCAGCAATCTAAAAGAGTTAGAGGAAGATCAGCTGATCGTCAGAAAGGAATATCCGCAGATTCCACCTAAGGTAGAGTATTCTTTGACAGAAAGAGGGGAATCGTTGATGAATGTGCTTGATCAATTATGTATTTGGGGAAGCCAAAATCGATTGCCTCAATGAAGTCTCCAAGAATGTAAGAGTACTTGGCATTCTTACATCCCAAATAGCAGACAAAACAATTTCCATCGCAGCGAAAATGCTTTTATCTCTTGACAGCAGGCGCGACGCAGCGTATTCTTGAATATAGAAAAAAAATGCCGCTGAAAGGCGGCATTTCATAGCACTGCGAGTTAGAAAAAACTAACTTTAGTAAGGGGGAAAACGGAATGACTGTCGGAGAACGAAACGAAAAAATGAACCTCACCGGTGTGCCGGAAACCATGCTGCAAACCATCTATGCCAGAGCAAAAGAAAGCAAAGGCCGCGGTGCGATTTGTGATAAAAAAGCCGAGGAAATCGTCAGCAGACTCAATTACGATTTTTCACTTGCGGACAAAGATACCGCCATGCATAGTGGCGTTATTGCCCGCACCATCGTGCTAGATCGTTTGACAACGGTGTGGCTGGCAGCGCATCCCGGTGGCGTTGTGGTTAACATTGCCTGCGGGTTGGATACCCGGTGCTATCGGATGAAAGGGTATGCACACTGGTATAATCTTGACTTGCCGGAAACGATGGTCGTGCGTGCAAAACTCCTGCCGGAGAGCGGCTTGATCTCACAGATTGCCATGTCTGCCATGGACAACTGGGGCGATGAAATCAAAGAGAAAACTGTGCCAGTGCTGGTCATCATCGAAGGATTGACCATGTATCTGTCAGAAGCGGACGTGCAGCGAATCTTTGCAGTGATTTCTGGGCGCTTTCAGCAAGCAACTGTCTTTGTGGAAATCATGAATCCGATGATTGTAAAGCGGTTCAAGGAAAAATCCATTGATGCCAGCAACGCAAAATTTGTGTGGGGTGTGAAAAATGGCGCTGCCCTTGCAAAACTTATGCCGAATTTTCAATTTAGGGAAGAGCACAGCCTGACGGAAGGGATGGCGGCCTTTGTGCCGATTTATAAGCTACTAGACAAACTGCCGTTTGTGAGAAACATTTCAAACAAAATCATCATACTGGACAAGCAGTTATCCGGAGAAAAAACGGAAAATAATAATGATAAAGGGCGGTTTTCCTCATGAAATTTCTTGCAAAGACAAAATAAAAAAACTATACTAATAATGATTAGAATACACTAACTTAAAAAGAACACTTAGAATGCGAACAGAGTAAGAATCTGCAAAAGAATGTTGGAAAGGAAATAAACGTGTTACAAAATCCATATAAAACTGCTGAAACGATACTTTTTGCATCATCCAAGCCTAGTGGCAAATTGAAAAGTGTTGATTTGTATGGTCCTTCTGTTAAAGAAAAAAATGAAGGATCACTATGTTCAACATTTCATCTTGAAAATGAAAGTGGTACTGGAGACATTGCTGCCTATTCAGTATTTCCAGGTATGGAACTAGTCTATAATGATATGCATATGAAGTATTGCAACAAAACGCAAAATCCTCGGACGAATTTTCTTGAAATTAATTATTGCAGAGAGGGGCGGTCTGAATGTACTTTTGGAGAATATAGTTATTGTTACATGACAACTGGTGATTTATCCATTTGTTCTTTGCAGGGAAAATCACACACATCATCTTTTTCAACCTCTCATTACCATGGCATAACAGTTACGATTGATTTTGCAGAAATTACAGAAGAGATGAAGCAGATTTTATCACTTCTTTCGATTGATCTAAATCGAATTTTAGCATTTTCAGAAAAACAGGATTTTTATATGGTGCGTGCAAATGAGACGATTCAGCATATATGTTCAGAATTGTACACGGTACAAGATCATTTAAAGCCTAGTTATAGTAAAATAAAGCTGCTGGAACTTTTGCTAATATTGACAGAAATGAATTTTGATGCTGGCAGGAAAGATTATGTTTATTTTTCAAAAGCACAAAGAGATTGCGTTTTAAAGATTCACGATTTTGTAGTAGAACATATTACAGAACACTATACAATTGAGGAGTTAGCAGAGCGATTTGAGATATCGCCGACTTCATTAAAAAAATGTTTTAAGGAAATGTATGGTGTTCCGATCTATACTTATTGCCGTACCTATCGGCTGCAAATTGCAGAGAAAATGTTAAGGGAAGGGCAATTGTCGGTAGCTGAGATAGCTGCAAAAATTGGATATATTAATCCGAATAAATTCACATCTGCTTTTTGCTCTGAATACAAAATGACACCGACAGAATATAAAAAGAATGTCCAAATGGATAGAAAATAGTCTGTTTGGTCATTGAGATTTGAATCGGTACTAGATAAAATATGCATTGGTTAGTTATAACTAACATAATATAAATTTAAAAAGAAAAGAGGAAAAAAGATATGAGAAGAAAAATGTTTGTTATGCCACTTGCAGCAGCTATGGTTTTAAGTGCTGTT
>QUFP01000057.1 GCA_003478935.1 Firmicutes bacterium AF25-13AC | reverse complement strand
TACCGTTTAATTTCATAGCCCCGGGTATTTGACTTAGTATCCATCTGGGAGATCTTGTGGCCCAGAGAACGCGAATGTGAAGATTCAGTTCCATCGAATCGACACAAATGTGGTCGTAGGACTGCTTGTTCGCGAGTTTTGTTGCTCCGGAACAGATGTGTCTGCCAAAGTCCTTGCGATGTACGCAGACACTAGAACTCCGTCAATGGAACCCCAGTGGCTTGCCGCTGGGTTAAGTCAGTGAGACACTTGTAAGAGCAAATAATACAAAGGCAATTCTTGATGCATCAGAGAAAACTGATCGTGCATTTTTGGCAGGTGCAGTTGCAGTGGGGGCTAAGGTTGAAATTGAGACTATGCCTGGATATCTGCCAACAATTCCAGTTGATGCACCAGAGGATCTGGTTGAGGCGGCAAAGCTTGCAGCAGGTGACAAGTATAATGTGAATGTAGTTGATGCGACAAGCACACCGAGCGGCGGTTCAACAGATGTAGGAGATGTACAGCATCTTCAGCCAGTATTTACCTTTAACACAGGCGGTGCAGTAGGAAGCGGTCTTCATAGTGTTGATTTTGATGTGAATGATGAGGAACTTGCCTATATTGTTACGGCAAAAATATTTGCACTTACAGCCTATAGATTGTTAAAGGGCGGTGCTGTAGCTGCAAAAAAGCTTGTGGATGACTACAAACCTATCTTTACAAAACAGGAATATATTGACTTTATGGAATCTATGATAAGCAAAAAGACCGGCGGTGCACCGGTCTTCGAGGAAGAATAATATAGAAACTTATCTAGCCAGCCAGCCGCCATCAACAGCAAGTGTAAAACCATTTACGTAAGATGAAGCATCGCTGGCAAGAAAAACAGCAGCCCCCATTAAATCATTGGAGGTTCCCCAGCGTCCCGCCGGAATGCGGCAAAGAATAGCATCATTTCTGTCACTGTCCTGACGAAGTGCAGTCGTGTTGTTTGTCGCCATGTAGCCCGGCGCGATTGCGTTTACATTAATATTAAGAGAAGCCCATTCATTTGCAAGCGCCTTGGTGAGACCCATCACGGCGCTTTTGCTTGCTGTGTAGGAAGGAACGCGGATGCCGCCCTGAAAGCTTAACATAGAAGCAATATTGATAATTTTACCACCGCCCTGTGGGATGAAGAACTCATTCGTCATGGCCTGAGACAGGAAAAAGACAAGCTTTTCATTTAAATTGGTGACAAGATCCCAGCTTGCTTCTGTGACATTTACGGCATCCTCGCGGTGAATGATTCCAGCATTGTTTACAAGAATATCAACGCGGCCTGTCAGTTTTTTGCAGGCATTTGTAACTGTCTTTGATGCATCTGGTGCAGAAAGATCTATAAGTACTTCAAAGAAAGTACCGCCAACAGCCTCCACCTTTGCAGCAGTCTCGGCGCAGCTTCTTCGTGCAATGCCGATGACAGTTGCTCCGGCTTCGGCAAAGGCTACGCAAAAGCCCTGTCCTAATCCAGTGTTTGCGCCAGTAACAACAGCAACTTTTCCATTCAAACGAAACAAATCTAAAATCATATCTTTTTTTCCTTTCCTTTTTGTGTTTTGGCTTGTTATTACTATATTGCTTTTTAGAAGGAAAATATAGTATAATAAGCTCAAGAAATAGCATAATCAAAGCTAAATGAAGGAGAAACGAAAATTACATGGAGCAAAAAACAGTAGTGGATACAAGTCTTCGTGAGCTTCGCCGTCACGGAAGTGACGATTTTCCAATTGGAATTTACAGGGATGACTTTTCAGAGTTTGAGCATGGACAAATTGCATGGCACTGGCATGATGAGATTCAGTTTGATTACATTATAAAGGGAACGATTCTCGTGCAGGTAGGAACTAGCGAATTTGTGTTAAAACCAGGGGAGAGTATTTTTATTAATACGGGAATGCTTCACCGCCTTGTTCCAGTAGATGAAAAAAGACGTGAATTGATAAATAGCGAGTCAGACATACATGTGATTGATTCTTTTGTCTGTTCATGGAAATTAGCAGAATCTGATCGGCTTTCGCGTGCATATAGGGAGTGCGTGGCACCGCTGCTTTTGGCAAAGACTGACGGACTTGTACTAAGCAAAGAAGAATCACAGCTTTTAAGAAAAATGGCAGAGCAGTACAGAAAAAAAGAAACTGGATATGAAATGGCGGTGAAAGGCTGCCTCTGTCTCTTGTGGGCAAGTCTCGTAGAGAAGGGAATAAGCGCGGCGCGTCAGATACAGCCAAAAGAGGAACGAGACTTGGCACGAATTAAGGAAGCAATGACATATATGCAGCAAAATTTTTCATGCAAAGTCAGCCTTGAAGATGTAGCACAGGTGGTTGCTATAAGCAAAAGTGAGCTGTGCCGCTGCTTTAGGCGTGTCTTAAAGGTCAGCCCAATGGAATATCTGATTCAGTTTCGCCTAGAGGAAGCTAGTCGGCAGCTGTTATCAACTGATAAAAGCGTGACTCAGATCGCGCTTGAGACCGGATTTGACAGTCCGTCACATTTAGGACGTTTCTTTTTAAAAGAATTTGGATGTACGCCCAGACAGTATCGAGGGAGAAAACGTTAATATAGCTCTGAGGTGTATGGATTGTATAAAAAAAGAAATATAATTAGGAAAGGATATAACTATGCGTTTTTATATAGCAGACTGCCATTTTTATCATGAGGCATTGAATACAAAGATGGACAAGAGAGGATTTGCATCAGCAGAGCAGATGAATGAGTATATGATACAGCGCTGGAATGAAAAAGTGCGTAGCTGCGACGAGACGGTGATTCTGGGTGATTTTTCATTTGGTGATGCGATGCAGACAAATTCATTGCTTAAACAGCTAAATGGAAAAAAGTATCTGATTGAAGGAAATCATGATCGCTATCTGAAATACCGTCGATTTGATAAAAGTTTGTTTGAATGGGTAGAGCCATATAAAGAAATTCATGATAATGGGCGAAAAGTTATATTGAGTCACTACCCTGTTATATGCTATAATGGTCAGTATCGGCTAAATGAGAATGGGGAGCCAAAGACATATATGTTATATGGACATGTACATGACACAAGAGATGAGCTTCTTATAGATCGTTTTATCCGAATAACAAAGCAAACATCTTTTCTTGATTTTGAAGGAAAAGAAAAAACGATTCCGTGCTGCATGATTAACTGTTTTTGTGTTTTTTCAGATTATGCGCCGCTTACATTAGATGAATGGATAGAAAATGATCAGATGCGCAGAAAACAGATAGCGGAAGAGTTTCCAGCTTAAGACAAAAACACACGTAACTATTATACAATAAAGTGGAGGAATAAATGGGGAAATGTAACAAAAAGTGGGAAAGAGATAGGTTGTATGATTGACAATGAAGAAGAATGAGGTTATATTGAAGATACTTAAACGATTGAGGAAAGGCGGGTGAAGTGACGATGGTTTCGTTAAAAGATATTGCAGCGGCCTGCGGCGTGTCAGCATCAACGGTCAGCAAAGCACTCAACGATCTGGATGACATCAGCGAAAAGAGAAAAGCGATGATCCGCCAGAAAGCGAATGAAATGGGATATTTGCCGAATATGGCAGCCCGGGCATTGAAAACAAAAATGACTCACAATATAGGCGTCCTGTTTATTGACGACTATCATAGTGGTCTGACACATCCGTATTTTGCACCAGTTTTGGAGAGCTTAAAGACGGAGGTGGAAAATCTTGGATATGATATTACTTTTATCAATAAGAATGTAGGCGGACGAGAAATGTCATATCTGGAGCATTGTCGTTACCGTAATGTTGACGGCGTTGTGATTGCAAATGTAGATTTTACAAAAGAAGAGGTAGTTGAACTGGTAGAAAGTGATATTCCGGTAGTGACAATTGACCACGTCTTTAATAATTGCCCGGCAGTTGTGTCGGACAATATAAAGGGTGTTAGAGAACTGACGGAATATGTAATCAGTATGGGACATAAAAAAATTGCGTACATACATGGTCAGCAAAACAGTGTTACCAAGGTGCGCTTGGCAAGTTTTTATCGCACCATGGAGGAACATGGATTGTCAGTGCCAGATGAATATGTGCCAGAGGCACCATATCTTGAGGGAGAGGCAAGTTCAGAGGCAACGAAGAAGCTTCTTGCACTGAAAAATCCGCCTACTTGCATTCTGTATCCTGATGATTATACGGCAATCGGTGGAATAGCTGTGATTCGTGAGGCAGGATTGTCTATACCATCAGATATTTCAGTGGCGGGCTATGACGGAATTTCGTTGATTCAGCAGTTTCAGCCCAAGCTTACGACATATGCACAGGATATGTCTGGCATAGGAAAGGCAGCAGCACAGGCAATTGTAGATCAGATCGAGCGGCCAAAGAGTGCGCTTGTTGAGATGATTGTTAAGGCTGGTGTGGTAATGCCGGGAGCATCGGTTCGCTGTCTTAACGAAAATGAGTAATTAAGGGAAACAAACGAAAAAGGTTGAGAAACCAAGCTGGTTTGTTTCGAAAAACGAAAAGAGTTCGGAAAGCGTTTGCTGAAAGAACTCTTTTTTTGTGCACAAAAGCGACAATTTACACAATACAGACACAACTCGCGGCGAAACAAAGCAGAAAAAGTAGAAAAAAATATATAAAAATTTCAAAAAAGGTATTGCATTTTGGTTCAAAGTGTTGTATAGTTCAAGTATGAAAACGATTAAGTAATTTGCGAGAGGGAAAGACACGGAGATTACGGAAAAGGAGTGAGAAAGGGATGAAAAATTTTCTTCATAACACATGGAAACACAGAACCCATGTCGTGATGGCTCTGCCAGCATTTCTTGTATTGCTGTTCTTTGCCTATATCCCGATGGGCGGTCTTGTAATGGCATTCAAGTCGTATGATTACACTAAGGGAATCTGGGGCAGTCCGTGGAATGGCATCGACAACTTCAAGTTCCTGATTGCATCAAAGTCAACATTCCTGTCGATGACGAAGAATACATTATTCTATTATGTGATCTTCACAGGACTTGGAACAGTACTAAATGTAGTTCTTGCAATTGCGATTGACCAGTGTGTATTTAAAAAGTGTGCAAAGACAATGCAGACTGTTATGATTATTCCAGTATTCATTTCTTATGCAGCTGTACAGTTTATCGTATATGCATTTATCAGTACTGATACAGGTATCTTAAATAATCTGTTTAATGCACGTGTTCGTTACTACACAACAGCAAGTTATTGGCCGGTGATTTTAACTATCGTTAAAATGTGGAACAGTGTGGGTTACGGCTCAGTACTTTATATGTCAGTACTTGCAGGTATTGATTCCTCATTATATGAGGCAGCAGAGATTGATGGTGCAAATCGTTGGCAGCAGATCGTGAACATCACGATTCCAAGTCTTGTTCCAATGATTACGGTTATGCTTCTTCTTTCAGTAGGAAACATCATGAGATCTGATACAGGTCTTTTCTATCAGGTAACAAGAAACAGCGGACAGCTGTATTCTACAACACAGGTTATTGATTCTTATGTACTGAATGCGATCTTTAAAAACTCGAACTTCGGATTCGTTGCAGCAACTACATTCTTCCAGTCAGTAGTTGGTTTGCTGATGATGCTGCTTGCAAATGGTGCTGTTCGTAAGATTGCACCGGAAAATGCACTGTTCTAATGAAGGGAGGAAATGTAGATGAAAAAGAAAAAAGATCTTGACCTTGCTCCTTCCAGAAGAGAGCGTAAAACACTCGGTCAGTACATATTGTTATTCTTCTTGGTATTGTACACTTTGTTCTGTGCACTGCCGATCGTACTTGTATTTGTAGCAGCATTTTCAGATGAGAAGACAATCGTACAGAATGGTTTCTCGTTTATTCCGAAGAAGTGGTCACTTGATGGTATCAATGCCGTACTTAGATATGGCAAGCAGCTGGCAACCTCTTATGGTGTAACGATTTTTATCACAGTTGTAGGAACATTAGTTGGACTTTTGATCATGGCAATGTTTGCTTACTCAATTAGCCGTAAGGATTTCATGCTTGGTAAGTTCTTATCTGTATACCTGCTGATTCCAATGCTGTTTTCAGGCGGACAGTTATCCTGCTATATAATTTATACATCTATGTACGGATTAAAGGATAACATCGCACTTCTGATTTTACCGCTTTGTGTATCAACGATGAATGTTATTATTCTTCGAACATACATCGCAAACAGTATTCCTGGTGAGCTTATGGAGGCGGCTAAGATTGACGGTGCCGGTGAGTATCGAACTTTCTTCCAGATCACACTTCCACTGTTAAAGCCATCTATGGCAGCAGTTGGATTTATGATGGCAACTGTTTACTGGAATGACTGGCAGAATGCACTTTTGTATATTACAAGTGATCGCAAGAAGCCATTGCAGTTACTTCTGATCAATATTCAGAAGAGTATCGAGTTTTTGTTAAATAACTCCAATGTTCCGGCTTCTGTTAAGGCAGCTATGGGAGGAACAATTCCACAGTACTCTGCAACGATGGCAACAGTTATTGTCGTAATCGGACCGATTATGGTAATTTATCCATTCTTCCAGAAGTATTTTGTAAAGGGACTTACAGTTGGTTCTGTAAAGGGCTGACAAAGTCAATAAGTAAAGGGCATTTTCCACAGATATCTATTATGTGGATGAAAATAAATAAAAACCAAATAAAATCAAACATTATTAAGGAGGACACTTATTATGAAAAGAAAACTTTTTGCAGTATCAATGGCAGCAGCTATGGCAACCAGTTGTTTCGCAGGCACCGCTTTTGCAAGCGATAGTGAGCCAGTAACAATCAAAGTTACAAGAGCATGCTTCAATCTGGCAAATCCAGATTCTGAGCAGGTAAAGAAGGTTCAGGATGCTATCAATGAGTATATTAAGGATAAGATCAATGTTCAGATCGAACTGACCGATATTGGTTCAGGTGAATATACCGAAAAGGCAAATCTGGCACTTGCAAACAATGAGATTAACCTGCTTTGGACAGCTTCATGGGAAGCTACCATTGGAACAAATGATTTAGTACCTGCAAATGCAGTTTATGATATTACCGATCTGCTTCCGGGAACACCTCTGTATGAGTCTATGGATGAAGGACAGTGGGAAGCTACCAAATATGACGGCAAGAACTACTTTGTACCAGTTTATAAGGATAATGTAGAAGGCTATGATGTAATGTTCCGTAAGGATCTTGTTGACAAGTATGGCTGGGATATCAGTTCAGTTAAGACTTTGGCTGACATTGAGCCGATGTTAGCAGATCTTGAGGCAGAAGGACTTAAGTATCCATATCTGTCACAGAAGACAGCTATGTTCTACAGATATTATATCAATGATTTTGATTTCTTTACCGCTGATTCACAGTCCAACTGGGTAGCAGTAGATCGTTCCACAAATGAAGTAGTTGATACCGTTCTGACCGATCAGTACAAGGAGTTCTGTACCTTAATGGCTAAGTGGGCAGAGGCTGGATATATCTCTGAGGACGAAGTAACAAAGACTACAACTGATACTACAACACAGACTCAGGATTGGGGTATTTCCTGGTGGACAGATATTCCTGTTAATGCAGAGGCAAACAGCCGTTATAATCAGGAAGTTGTAATGACACCAATCACTGACAGATGGGCACACTCCACATCTGCACTTGGTTCCTGCTATGCAGTAACAGCAAACAGCACACCAGAAGAAGCACAGGCTTGTGTTGATTTCTTAGGACTTCTGTATACTGATAGTAAGTTAGCAGATCTTTACACCTTTGGTATTGAGGGTGAGGATTTCAACTATGTTGACGGTAAGGTAGAGCAGACTGATGCTGGTAAGTACAACCACTCCATGTGGGAATCTGCATCTGCAACTATCGTAACACCACTGACAACAGAGCCAGATGATAAGGCTGAACTGTATAAGGACTTCAACGGTGGTGCAAATACTTCTTGCGCAGCTGGTTTCCGTTTCGATAAGAATGAAGTAGCTGATAAGTATGCAGCTTGCCAGAATGTATTTAATGAGTATGGCTTCGCACTTGAGAATGGTGGTTATGGCGTTGATCAGATTGAAGATACAATCGCTCAGTATCAGGCAGCTCTCGATGAGGCTGGTTATCAGGACGTTTTAGCAGCATTCCAGGCACAGTATGATGAATGGAAGGCAGAGAATGGTTCTGAGACTACTGATGAGTCTGTTGAAGAAGAGTCTTCTTCTGTAGCAGAATAATTATTGCTAGAATCTTTTTCTCATAAACTTTTTCTTTCGCAGAAGATGGGGTGTACCAAACGGTGCGCCCCATCTTTTTTTGGTTAAAAATGATCAATACGAATGATTAAAACAGTCACTACCATTTGCGTTGTAAATGTGTTAAGATAAAAAACGACAATGAAATTGATAAAATTTTTTTGAACAGAATAGAATATAGCAAGAAAGGTTGATAATAATATGAATCCAAGCGAAAAGTATGAAAAACAGTATTTTATGCCGCCGGTCGTGACCTATGACTGGGTCAAGAAGGATGATATCGATCATGCACCGATCTGGTGCTCTGTTGACTTAAGAGACGGAAATCAGGCGCTTGTAGAGCCAATGAGTCTGGATGAGAAGATTGAATTTTTTAAGATGCTGGTAGAGATTGGCTTTAAGGAAATTGAAATCGGATTTCCGGCTGCTTCAGAAACCGAGTACCAGTTTTGCCGTACCTTAATTGAGCAGAATTTGATTCCGGCTGATGTTACGATTCAGGTATTGACGCAGGCAAGAGAGCATATTATTAAGAAGACTTTTGCGGCGATTAAGGGAGCACCAAGAGCAGTTGTTCATGTGTATAACTCCACATCTGTTGCACAGCGTGAGCAGGTATTTAAGAAAGATAAAGAGCATGTAAAGCAGATTGCAATTGATGGTGCTGCATTGTTGAAGGAGCTGGCTGATAAGACCGATGGTAACTTTACCTTTGAGTACAGCCCGGAAAGCTTTACAGGAACTGAGATGGATTATGCACTTGAGGTGTGCAATGCTGTTTTGGATGTATGGCAGCCGACACCAGACAATAAGGTGATCATTAATCTTCCGGCAACAGTTGAGAATGCAATGCCGCACGTATTCGCAACACAGATCGAATATATGAATAAAAATATGAAGTACCGTGACGGAGTTGTTCTTTCACTTCATCCGCATAATGACAGAGGCTGCGGTGTGGCAGCGGCAGAGTTAGGACTGCTTGCCGGTGCAGATCGTATTGAGGGAACGCTTTTTGGAAATGGTGAGCGTACCGGAAATGTGGATATTATCACATTGGCGATGAATATGTTCTCACATGGTATTGATCCGAAACTGAATTTCTCTAATATGTCATCTTTAGTAGAGGTATATGAGAGAGTGACAGGCATGAGAGTTCATGAGCGTCAGCCGTATGCAGGAAAGCTTGTATTTACTGCATTTTCTGGTTCTCATCAGGATGCAATTGCAAAGGGCATGGCATGGAGAGAAGCTGGAAAGAGTGAAAAGTGGGATGTTCCGTATCTTCCAATTGACCCGAAGGATGTAGGACGTACTTATGATTCAGATGTTATTCGTATTAACAGTCAGTCTGGAAAGGGCGGCGTATGCTATGTACTGCGCACTAACTTTGGTTTGAGTCTTCCGGAAAATATGCGCGAGGAGGTTGGCTATACTGTTAAGGATATTTCCGATAAGGCGCATAAGGAACTGACACCGGCAATTATTTATCAGATTTTTGAGGATCATTATGTTACCAGTAAGTCAATTTTCCAGGTCAGCGAATGTCATTTCCGTCAGGAAAATGGAATTGTGGCAAATGCAACAATTCAGCATGGCCAGAATACACAAGTCGTTACAGGAACAGGTAATGGACGTCTTGATGCCGTCAGCAATGCGATTAAGAATTATTTTAATGTTAGCTATGAGCTTAGTTTCTATGAGGAGCATTCTCTGACAAAGGGAAGTTCTTCAAAGGCAGTTGCATATGTTGGTGTTGTTTGCAATGGAAGACGTTATTGGGGTGTTGGAATTGACAACGATATCATTAAGGCTTCAATTGAGGCGCTGACAGTTGCAGTAAATAAGATTGAAGAGATTCAGAATGCGCAGTTTGCCAAGGACAAAAGAATGGTTGAGATCATGAACTATATTCAGTCAAATTATTTAAGTGTCACTCTTGAGGGACTGTCTGATAAGTTCTATTTGTCAAAACCGTATTTGTCAAAATACATCAAAGAAAAATCAGGCATGACATTTGGTGAGCTTGTAAAAAATGTACGTCTGAAGAAGGCGAAAACATTGTTAAAGACGAGTTCAATGACTGTTGAAAGCATCGCGCTTTCTGTTGGCTATCAAAATGTAGAACATTTTAATCGCCTGTTTAAGAAAGCATTTAATATGACACCAGTTCAGTTTCGCAATAAAAAGTAACGTGGTAAAGTTACGCGAAAAATGCGACTAAAAATGTCGTTTGTACTATTTACTATGTGCTATAGATGTAGTAAACTCCTTTTCATAAACGTTAGAAGAAAAAGGAGGGGTACGATGTTTCAAGTGGCAGAAGGAATTAAAGGTGTACATATTTTAGGGGTGGTTCAGAGCAAAGACGCATTGGAAGATTTGCTTAAAATCTGCCCAATCAATCCTCAGAGCAGATATGTATTGATTGAGGTGGGGATGCAAAAGGAGACTGTGCAGGATGTTTTGACAGGCCTTGGAATTGTAGGAACGATGGCTGGCGCACAGTATCTTCACGATGCGATAACATTTGCGCTTGAAGATCATGAATTGATTGAGAGAATTACAAAGTTATTGTATCCTCAGATTGCAAAGGTTCATAATACGACTCCGAGCCGTATTGAGCGCGCGATACGCGTGGCAATTGAACGTTCATGGTCACTGGCTAGCATGGAATATAAAAAACGCATATTTGGAGAGATGGCATCAGTCAACAGTACTAGGCCAACGAACATGCAGTATATTCAGTGTATTGTTAACTACCTAAAATAAAACTAAGTTAGCAAAAGCAGGATATTGACATTTCCTGTTTCTGTTATAAAATGAATATAATCCTTATGATGAATCTGGAAAATTAAGAACTGACGATCCATACTAAAGGATATTTGACAGCATATGAGAAAGGAAGCAGACATTATGGAGAAGAAAAATCTGGATTGGAGCAGTCTTGGTTTTGGTTATATCCAGACCGATAAAAGATATGTTTCAAATTATAAAAACGGAAGTTGGGATGAAGGTACATTAACCTCAGATGCAACTATTACGATCAGCGAGTGCGCAGGTGTTCTGCAGTACGCACAGACCGTATTTGAAGGTATGAAGGCATATACCACAGAGAAGGGACAGATCGTTGTATTCCGCCCGGATTTAAACGCAGAGCGTATGGTAAACTCCGCAAAGAGACTGGAAATGCCGCCATTCCCGCAGGATCGTTTTGTAGATGCTGTAAAGCAGGTTGTAAAGGCAAATGAAGGGTATGTTCCGCCATACGGATCAGGTGCAACACTTTACATTCGTCCATATATGTTTGGAAGTGACGCTGTTATCGGTGTAAAGCCGGCAAATGAGTATCAGTTCCGTATCTTCTGTACACCAGTTGGTCCATATTTTAAGGGCGGCGCAAAGCCGATTACAATCCGCGTAAGTGATTATGACCGTGCAGCACCGAATGGTACTGGACATATCAAGGCTGGATTAAACTACGCAATGAGCCTTCACGCAATTGTTGAGGCGCATGAGCAGGGCTATGCAGAGAACATGTATCTTGATTCTGCAACACGTACAAAGGTAGAGGAGACTGGCGGTGCAAACTTCCTGTTTGTAACAAAGGATGGAAAGGTTGTTACACCAAAGTCAAGCACGATCCTTCCATCTATCACACGTCGCTCTCTCGTATATGTTGCAAAGGAATATTTAGGACTTGAGGTTGAGGAGCGTCCGGTATACTTTGATGAGGTTAAAGATTTTGCAGAGTGTGGTCTTTGCGGAACAGCAGCCGTTATCTCTCCAGTTGGAAAGATTGTTGATCATGGTAAGGAAATCTGCCTGCCAAGCGGTATGGATGAGATGGGACCAGTAACCAAGAAGCTGTATGAGACATTGACAGGTATCCAGATGGGACGCATCGAGGCTCCAAAGGGATGGATTCAGGTAATCGAGTAATCTGTGTTTATGAACAGAAAGCGAAATTGGATCGCGAATTTCTGATCTATACACTGCGATAATTAATAAATAGAAAAAAGCTGATGTTTGTTATCAAAAAGATAGCAGATATCAGCTTTTTTTAATGAAACGTGTTTATTATGACACTTGACGACACTTCATAAAAATGGTACTATCAGCAACAGTAATCAAGTGAAAAATCGGCAGTTAGAGTGCACTAAAAGGGCAAAATCTGGTCAGATAATAGGAGAATGCTGATGAAAACGATTACAAAAGTGTGGGAAGACGCGGTGGTAGCCGCAAATGTGTGTAAAAAAAGATAGTGGAGGTAGGAATGAGAGAAGAATTAAGTGTGTGTGAAGCGCCAATTATGAAAATTATCTGGGAATCAAATCCTGACATTTCAGTTCCAGAGTTGGTGAAGCAGCTGAATGAGCAGTATGGAAAAGAGTATGCCAGAACGACAGTAGTGACATTTTTGACACGTATGGCAGGAAAGGGATATATTACAACGCAGCGCCGGGGACGTATTTCTTATGTGCACGCAATAAAGAGTGAACAAGAGTATAAACAGCAATTGGCGCAAAAGGAAATCGAGTTTTGGTTCCATGGAAGTATGGCAGAGTTTGCACAGACATTATGCGCAGCCGCTCCTCTTACACATGAGGAGTGCCAGAAACTAAGAAGATTGCTTGATCATGTTGAGGAGAAATAAATAATAATAAAAATAGTAATAATGAAATGAGAGCTGTCACACGACAGCTCTTTACTTTTTAAGAATAATGAAGTAGAATGTCACTAAGAGTAGTTAAACGTTAAAGATTGACTGTTGTAGTAAAACGACTATCAATAGGAGGGAGGGAAACAGTATGAATTATACATTTGAAAAGCTGCGCGACATAATTGAATGCTTTGATCCTTGTATGGATAATTATCTGTATGTGTATGATATCATTCAGGATTTATACTTTATATCGGAAAGGGCACAGAAAAGATTTGCACTTTCGTCTAATTGTTTTACAAATGCAGTGGAAGAACACCGCAAATTTGTATATTCAGAGGATTATGATGCGTTAAAGGTTGAGCTTGAAGAAGTTGATCGGGGAGAACGTGACAGGCATAACATGCAGTATCGCTGGCTAAACAAAGAATGTGTTCCAGTTTGGATTAACTGCCGTGGAAAGGTGCTTAGGGAATCAGATGGCAGACCACATTTTTTAATTGGCAGCATTAATGAGATTGGTCAGCAGCAGAAAGCAGATAATATTAGCGGGCTTTTGGGCGAAGCTTCTTTTAAGAGCCGGATGAAAGCGTTTGGAACAAAGTCAGTCGATGGATTTGTGCTAAGGATTGGCATTGATGATTTTAGCGATATTAATGAGCGGTTTGGAGTTGAGTATGGAGATCGTATTCTAAAGACTGTAGCAGATGATATTAGCTCTCAGCTGACTGGGAACCAGAGGGCATATCGCATGACAGGAGATGAATTTCTTATTGAGGATCTTGTCGAGTCTAATGCGTTTGGTATTGGACCGGACGAAAATGATGCAGATGAATTGTTTCACAGGATTCGAAAAGCTGTAGATGAAAGTATTTGTAAAAGTGGTTATGAGGCAGTGTATACAATTTCGGCAGGAATTATTAGCAGTGAGAATACATCAGTAAGAGGCTATAAGGAATTGATGAAATATTCACAGTTTGCGCTTAGCGAGGCAAAAAAACGCGGAAAAAACAGAGCGTATCAATTTCAAATGGAAGATTACGAGAAATTTTTACACAGAAGGGAAATTCTTCGTTCCTTACGAGAGGCAGTTTCACTTGGATATCAGGGATTTGAACTATATTTTCAGCCAATTGTGAGAGCAAAGGATGAAAGCTTATATGCGGCAGAGGCATTGCTTCGCATTCATGATAAGAATGGAAATTTTATTTCACCGGCAGAAGCTATTCCTATTTTAGAGGAAAGTGGATTGATTATTCCTGTTGGAAAGTGGATTATTCAAA
Source organism: Firmicutes bacterium AF25-13AC (assembly GCA_003478935.1). GTDB lineage: Bacteria > Bacillota > Clostridia > Lachnospirales > Lachnospiraceae > Anthropogastromicrobium > Anthropogastromicrobium aceti. The sequence continues at coordinate 2,442 of QUFP01000057.1, read as the reverse complement.
ATGCATTTTCTATGTGTACAGAGTGTCGTAAATATTATCCGGAATTTCGTGTGTCAATCAATCTGTCTTATGTTCAGATATTAAAGAGTCCACTTATGATGGAATTAAAGCAAATGATCGAGCATTCTGGTATTAGCTGCAGTGGAATCATTGTGGAACTCACAGAGAGTGGTTATCTTGAAGGAACACCGGCAGTGCGCAGTGTATGGAATGATATGAAACAGCTGCGTATTCAGATTGCGCTTGACGACTTTGGAACAGGTTATTCTAATTTAATGAATATCAGTAATCTTGAGCCAGATATTGTAAAGCTTGACAGAGGTTTTACATTAAAGGCACTGTCACGCTCGTATGAATATCAATTGATGCAGTATGTGATTGAGATGGTTCATAAGCTAAATCAGTATGTCTGCGTGGAAGGTGTTGAGACTAAGGAAGACCTCGAAAAGATTAAGGCACTAGGACCAGATTTGATTCAGGGATATTATTACTCGAAGCCTTGCTCGAGGGATGAGTTTTTGAAAAAGTTTTTTGGCTATTCTGAATAGTTACAAGCTTTAAAAAAAGTAATTGCTATTATACTGCTATTATATATAGAAGAAATACGATTTCTTTATTGCTAAAGATTTTGTGTGGAGGAAAAAATAATGAAGGATATGGTAACACTTGGAAGAACGGGTATTACCGTTAATAAAAATGGATTTGGCGCACTGCCGGTACAGCGTGTTTCAAAGGAGGAAGCGATCCGTCTTGTACATAAGGCATATGATGGTGGTGTGAGATTCTTTGATACGGCAAGAGCCTACAGCGATAGTGAGGAAAAGCTTGGGGCGGCTTTTGATGGGATGAGAGAAAAGGTCTATATCGCAACGAAGACAGCAGCATTAACAGTTGAGGGATTTTGGAAGGATCTTGAGACATCTCTTGCAACACTTAAAACAGATTATATTGATATTTATCAGTTTCATAATCCAGCTTTTTGCCCAAAGCCGGGCGATGGAAGTGGTTTGTATGAGGCTATGCTAGAGGCAAAGGCACAGGGAAAAATTCGTCATATTGGAATTACAAATCATCGTTTGACTGTTGCTATGGAGGCAATTGAGAGTGGATTGTATGAGACTCTGCAGTTTCCATTTTGTTATTTGGCAACAAAGAAAGATATTGAAGTTGAGGAGGCCTGTTCAAAGGCAGGTATGGGATTTATTGCAATGAAGGCATTGTCTGGAGGATTAATTACTGATTCGAGAGCAGCATATGCGTATCTGGCACAATATCCTAATGTTTTGCCAATTTGGGGTGTTCAGAGAGAAACAGAAATGGACGAGTTTCTTTCTTATGTAGAGAATCCGCCTGTTTATACAAAAGAAATTGAAGCATTTATTGAAAAAGAGAAAAAGCAGCTGTCAGGTGATTTCTGCAGAGGCTGTGGATATTGTATGCCATGTCCAGCAGGAATTGAGATTAACAATTGCGCACGTATGTCACTTATGATTCGCCGAGCACCATCAGCAGCATGGCTTGATGAAGCAGGACAGGCACGCATGAATAAGATTGATGGCTGTATTGGCTGCAATAAGTGCAAGGCAAAGTGCCCATATGGTCTTGATACGCCGAATCTGTTAAAGAAAAATTTAAAGGATTACCGTGAAGTATTGGCGGGAAAGACGGTGGTGTGATCGGTATTGTTACTACTGTGCCGTTACAATTCAAGGATAAGATAATATTTGCAGTATAGCCCGAAGGTGAATGGATTTCACGAGCCGGACACTTGAAGCAGGTCTTTCAAAGTGATGTATAATAAGAAAGAACATAAAAGGAGCCTGCGGAATTTGGTCCGGCGACGAAAACATTACACCGAAGGGCTTTTGTAGTGTAAAAAAATGCAAAAAAACATAAAAAAGTAGTTGACAAACCCTTTAAAGGGTGGTATTATAGTCAACGTCGCCGAAAACAAGACAGACACAACAAAAACAATTCAGAAACAATAATGAGAATTGTAGCAATAACAAAAACAATTCAAAACCATTAAAAACAATGAATTGAAAAAAGTTGAAAAAGTGCTTGACAAACGCAAGCGACTGTGATATATTAGATAAGCTGTCACTGAGATGGCAAAGAAAAATCACAAAGAACCTTGATAATTGAACAGTATAACCAACCCTGAAGATTTCTTAAAAAGTCGGATCACGAAAGTGGTCAGGCGAGTGAAATTTTTAGCGTAGTATAAACTACAACCTATAAAAACAGTAAAGTCTTTTAAGTAAGACACACAAACGGACAGGAATGCGTTAGCGCAGAACTGGACAGAGAATTGAACATGAGAGTTCGATCCTGGCTCAGGATAAACGCTGGCGGCGTGCTTAACACATGCAAGTCGAACGAAGTTTTTCTTTCGGGAGGAACTTAGTGGCGGACGGGTGAGTAACGCGTGGGTAACCTGCC
>QUFP01000056.1 GCA_003478935.1 Firmicutes bacterium AF25-13AC | reverse complement strand
TCGACTATTTTTACTTTTTCTACTGGTTCTATCTTACTCTTTCTGAACATGAAAATACCCCCATATAGGACTTTTATATTTCATTGTCCTATATGAGGGTAGCATATCAGTACTGGTGGCTACTTTAGTGTTACCTGTTTTACAGATCTATGGTACGTCCATGACGCCGACCTTATCAGATGGAGACATAGTTGTCTCTGTTTCTGGTTCGGAATTTGAAGCGCAGGACATAATTGCATTCTACTACAATAATAAGATCTTAGTAAAACGTGTAATTGCAACAGCAGGACAGTGGGTAGATATCGATGAAGAGGGAAATGTTTCAGTAAATGGAACACCTCTCGATGAGCCATACGTATTTGAAAAGGCGCTTGGCGAATGTGATATTGACCTGCCATATCAAGTGCCTGAAGGAAGAGTATTTGTGATGGGTGATCATCGAAGCGTTTCAGTTGATAGTCGAAGCACATCTGTCGGATGTGTGGCACAGGAGCAAATTGTTGGAAAATTAGTATTTTGTGTCTGGCCATTTACAAACTTTGGCCAGATCAAGTAGGAGAAAGGGGGCGTCTGTTTTGGAAAATCCGTTAAGAAAACAGATTCGTTCAATCATGAAGGATCATAAGAAACGTCAAATGTGGTATCGAATAGTCACCACACTGGCGGTTGTTGTTGTGTTTGTAACGACATATATGCTGATTCTACCAGCTATAACGATGGAAAACAAAGCAGAGTGCGGTATTACAGAGCACAAACACGACGCAAACTGTTACAGCTCGCATTATGAGAAGGAGAAAGAGCTTGCCTGTACGACAGATTCACTAGGTGTACATAAGCATACAGATGTCTGCTATGATGCAGAGCATAAGCTGATCTGTGGTTATGCAGACTTTGTGATTCATGAACATGACGCATCCTGCTACGACAAAGACGGCAATCTAGTATGCACCATTCCAGAGCATAAGCTGCATCAGCACACACCAGAGTGCTATCAGATGCAGAAGCAGCTAGTTTGCACACAGGAAGAGTCAGTTGGTCATACTCATACGCCTGAATGCTACACAAAACAGCAGGGCGCATTAATCTGCGGCAAAGAAGAGCATACACACAGCGAAGGCTGCTACGATGCAGACGGCAATTTAATCTGCACACTAGAAGAGCATACGCACAGTGATGAATGCTACGAATGGACAGACGTTTTAACATGCACCATTCCAGAAAGCGCAGGTCACACACACAGCGAAGCCTGCTATCAGGATGTGCAGGTACTAATCTGTGAAGAGCCAGCAGAGCTTCATACACACACAGCAGAGTGCTACAAAGACGGCGTGCTCGCATGTGGAAAGCTAGAATTAAAAGAGCATAAGCATAGCGAAACATGTTTCACAGAAAAGCAGGTTCTCGTAGAGACATTAATCTGTGACAGAGTAGAGCATGTACATACAGACGAGTGCTACAAAAAGAGCACCGAAGAAACAGCAACCAGTGAAGCAGTAACCGCTAGTCAGAACGAAGAAACATCAAGCGAAGACGAAAGCAGCGAAACAGCTTCAATAGAAGAAACTTCAAGTGAAGAGACTTCAACAGAAGAAACTTCAAGCGAAGAGACTTCAACAGAAGAAGCTTCAAGTGAGGCAGACACCGATGCAGAAGAACCAAGTACAGAAGCATCAAGCGAAGAAACAAGCTTAGAAGAAGTAAGTACCGAAGAAACAAGCATCGAAGAGACAAGCCTTGAAGCATCAAGCGAAGACGAATCAGAGGCAGAGTCCGAGACTGAATCAGCAGAAGAGGTTGAATCGGAATCCGAGGTTGAATCAGAGTCCGAAAGCGAGCCAGAGGAAAGTTCTTCCATCGAGGCAGAAAGCGAAGAGGAAAGCTCAGAGGAAGTAAGTACCGAGGAAGAGAGTTCTGAAGAGGAGAGCTTCGAAGAGACTTCTACTGAGGAAACATCTGAAGAAGAGCTGACGAGTGAAGAAGCATCCACAGAGGAAGAAACTTCAGAGGCGGAAGAGGAGAGTAGTGAGGAAGCTTCCACCGAGGAGGAGACATCTGAAGCAGAAACAGAAGAAGAGCTATCATATGATTTGAACAACTGGAATCTGGAAATAGATGGACCGTTATTGACGGTAGAAAAGAATATGTCTTCATCGAATGTGAGAAGAATGAGAAAAGCTAGTAGAATAGCTACTCAGGCAACTACTACAGGTGTTGATTTTGGACCGTATATTACGGGAATTACTTTCTCAAAAATCCAGAATGGTTACTGGGTTCCAATTGGTGATGGAGAATCCGTAAAAGAAGGAGATCAGGTAAGATTTTATATTTCATATAATATCCCTGATGGAAAAGTAGATTCGAGTAATAAGAAAATTTATTATCAGTTACCAAGCGGAGTTAAGTTACGTAAGGAGGAAAATGGTTCCATTTACAGAAATGGTGTTGCTGTTGGAACATATACAATTTCTCCAGATGGATTAATTGAAATTGAGTTTGAAGATAACTTTGTTGCTGATGGGAAACAATTTAATGGAAATGTTTGGTTTGAAGGAACTGTTTCAGCATCGGGTACAAACGAGAATGGCGAACTTGAATTTGGCGGTGAAGGTGGAACTCTAAAGATTGATAAACAGGAAGAAACACTAAAAAATGATATTTCTGTTGAGAAATCTGGATCCGTAAGCAAAGACGGAAAGACTGTTGATTATACGATTACTGCATCTTCCAAAAAAGGAAGTGGTAGCCCAGTTACTATAGAGGATTATTTTAGAGCATCATCACCTGCGTCAGCAGAGTTTGATCCAAATAGTTTTAAAATTTATAAAACTGATGATTATGGAAATCAAACAGAAGTGACGGAGTATACGCCAACATTTAGTAAAACAAATGATGGATATCCAAAGTTTACATTGACAGATTTACCTGAACTGAAAGCAGGGGAAAAGTATATTGTAAAGTATACAGCCAATGTTTCAGTGAATGGATCAAATGATTGGGATGGAGCAGCTACATTAAATAATGGAGCAAAAGTATCCATTAAAACAGATAGCAAGGAAACTTGGAATTCTGTTGAAATCTCAAAGGCAATGATCAGTAAGACTGGTGGTTATGATTCTGATAAAAATGAAATTAACTGGACAGTTACTTTGAATAAGGGCAGAAAGGATATTCAAGGATATACGTTCTCAGATAAGCTTCCAGATGGAATTAATTTTATCGGAACAGAATTTGATGTGGTTGATACTACCAATAATAATGCAGTTGTTGGTAAAGCTGTAGTAGAGCCTGATGGAAGAAGTATCAAGTACACATTTGAAACTTATCAGCCATATACGGGTGAGTATAGAATTTCTTATACAACAACAGCTCCGGATAGTAACGGAAAGGTTACGAATACAGGAACGATAGGAAAAGATGGTGATGGAAATAGTAGCACTGCAGAAGTAGGCGTTTCACATCGTGACTGGGGAGTTAGTAAAAGTTATAAGAGTGAGGCTGATGTAGATGCTGGAAGCAAGAAATTAACATGGAATACAAATGTTACTCTTCCAGATACCACTTTGACAGAATTCGTTTATAAAGATACCTTTATAGATGCGAGTGACGGAAATACTGGAAACCATTATGGAATCGCTAATGAACTGCAGGCAGAAATCGAAAAGAATTTTAGCTTACAACTTAGTGATAATACGAAACTTCCATATGAAAATAATCAAGTAACAGTGGAAGTAACCTATTATGATGCAGATGGAAATATGATCGCTTCAACAGATACAACGCAGAAGGTAAAATCCTTTGAAATAAAGGTAATACCGAAAACTGGTGTTGATGTTAAAGCAAAATATATGAATCTTGAATCTTATAGCACATATGCCGATATATCAGCAATGCAGCCAGGAACTTCATGGGTATTCAAGAATAAGGCAGAACTTCCAGAACATCATAAGGAATCTGAAGCGCAGCATACGATAAAGAAAGATAAAATTCTATCAAAGCAGAGTATTGCGAATACTGGAAGAGACTATAATACTCCGCAAAGTTCACTAGGTATAATTCAGATGCCTAAGTTCGTGGACGGAACTAAGGAATTTACATATGATAGTTTAAAAAATGAGTATATTACTATCGTATACTTATTGATGCTGAGAGTGCAAATGATCAGTCGATAACATTAACTGATTATATACCGAATGGTATGGTTATTGATGAGAAATCAGTGGAAGGTTGGTACTACTTCGAAGACGGAGAGAATTATCAATACAGAGTTGATTATCGTAATTCAGCTGGTCCGCAGCGGTATGATTTTGCGGAAAATAAAAAGCCAGTTGTTAGTATTTCACAAGACGGATCGTTGATGACAATTATGATACAAGACGGATATGCAACAGCAGCAAAGAATGGCGGAAAAACAGGATGGAAGTTGGCAATAACTTACCGTGCTTCTATTAAGGATGAATGGAAGGATTTAATGTTACTGATAAGACATATGTTAATAAGGTTGAATGGGGATCGAATTCGGATTCACAGACAACTACAGTAACAAGACCAACTACTAAGATTGAGAAAACAGCAGTAGCAGAGACTGAACAAGATGCTAGTGGTGCTATAAGTGCATATTATGCAGCATATTCTGTTGTAATTAATCCGTCAGGTGCGAATATGAATCCATATGCAGACACATTATCGTTATCTGATACGTTAACTTTACCGAAAGGTGTAACTGCGTATTTGGATTTAGATAATACTGGATTGTATTATTATGATGCATCAAAAGCAGATTATAAAGGTACAGAACTTAGTTCAACCAGATATACATTACAGTATGATGAACAAAAGAATGTATTAAATTTGGTAGTGCCAGATGAAACTGCTTGTGTATTTGTTTATAGGTACCGTATTGAATGTGGAGCAGCGCATGCACCAGAAATAAGCAATAAGGTAAGACTATACGGAAAGTTTGAGTCATCGACAAGTACCATAATTCAGAATCAAGAATCGGGTGCGTCTGTTAATAAGGGATCATTGAAGATTTATAAAGTCGATAGTGATGATTATACAAATCTTCTTTCTGGAGCTGAATTTGAAATTGAAAAATATGATTCACAATCAAATCCATGGAGTCTTGTGAGTGATGACAATCATTCAGATGGAAAGTATATTTCAAATGCGAAGGGAGAAGTTGAACTTCCGAAAGAATTTGTACAAGAAACATTGTATAGATTGAAGGAAACAAAAGCACCGTCTGGCTATAGTAAATTATCAAATCCAATTTATTTTGTATTTATGAAAGCGAATACGACAAAAGAAAGCACGATTAACGCTATGAGTAGTGTTTTCTCAGCCGCTGGAGTAGATGCAAATGAAGTTAAGTTCTATGAAACAACAAGCAAAGATGCTGTTATGTATGTTCCAAACGAAAATACTGAGATTGTGGTAAAGAAAGTTTGGGAGAATAAAAATGGATCTACATTAGTAAATCCACCAACAGACAGCATTAAGGTTACAGTTTATCGACAGGAACAGCAACTAGCAAAGTGGACGGTGACAGTCATAAAGAAGTACAAGGAATGGGATGGGCAGAAACAAAAAACTCTTGGGTCGTTTGATATAGCGAAAGGAAGTGCTTTTACTATTAAATTATTAGAACAGACTAAGGGACAGTTATCAGAAGAATTGCAGGGCCAGTGTATTCCAGTAGTGAATAAGTGGGGAAAAGTAGATCATTATGAGTTACGCTATTCTAGTATATCAGAGGATGTTACTATAGTTTTAGAGTATCCTATTCAGTATGCGAGTGAGGATCCAAGTGCTTATGAGTATGACAAACCGGAAGCCTATGAGTCAATTTCAGGATCACGTGAGATTGCAGAAACATCAAATGGCACAAAACTAAAGAATGTATCATTAACTGCATCAAACAAATGGTCTGTTTCATGGTCAGATCTTCCAGCGACAGGAACAGACGCTGATGGAAATACATTCCCATACTATTACACAGTAGAGGAAACAGTTAACATACCAGGCTACAAAACTACATACCTCAATAATAGTGGTATCAAAACTGGTATTATATACATTACCAATCAGAAAGAGGATGATAAAATCACCCTTCCAGAAACCGGTGGAACCGGTACCTATTGGTATACCATGGGCGGCGTGCTCCTAATAGCAGGGGCAGCGTTCCTGATATATAAAAAACACATGCAGAAAGGAGGCAAGAGAATTTGGTAACAAATTCTCTAAACTCCCCAAGCATGGGGAACCCTCAATATACGCAATTCCTACGCATTATTCAGAGGGAGGGCACAGCCCAAAAACAAAAAAGGATAGAATAGAAAAGAAAGCGAGGAAGTAAAATATGAAGAAAATGAAAAAAGTCATGGCTCTGGCACTGAGTTTCATGATGGTAGTAGCAATGAGTGTTGCGGCATTCGCAGGTAGCACAGCAGGAAGCAGTACTTACACAATTACAGCACCGGCAGGCACTGACCATACGTATGGAATTTACCAAATCTTTACAGGTGATTTATATGGAACAACCCTTTCTAATTTAAAGTGGGGTGCAAATAGTAAGAGAGCTGAAAATGTGAAGATAGGTGATGATGTTGATGATAGCGTTATTGCTGCACTTACTGTTGCAAAGTCAGCTGTTAATGATACTGCAAAGCTGGATGTAATTGAGAAGTATGTAGATTTAGATTCGGCTCCAGTAGTAACGATTTCAGATAAAGCAGTATATTCAGCGAAAGCAGGATATTATCTGATTAAGGATAATGCTAGTTTGACAGGAAAAGATGAAGCTTACACAAAGTATATAGTAGCAGTGGTAGGTGATCTTACAATTACCCCGAAGTCAGTAAAGCCAAGTGTTGATAAGCAGGTTCAGGATGAAGTAGCTGATGCAGAAGAAGGTGCTGATTTAGAGGGTTGGGGCGAGTCTGCTGACCATGCGATTAACGAATCTTTTAAGTTTAAGTTAATTGCAACTCTTCCAGCTAGTACTCATTACATTGATTATCCAAAATATGCAGTTAAGTTTACAGATAAAATGTCAGCTGGTGTTACTTTTGAATCAATTGAGTCTGTAACAGTTGATGGTATGTCTGTTGATGCTAAGGGATATAAGTGCAGTGCAACTGCTGGTCAGGCTGGTGGAGATTGGACATTATTTATTGCAGATCTTAAGACTATTAGTGGTGTTGATTTAACAGATGGTGCAGAAGTTGTAGTTGTCTATAATGCACATTTAAATGAAAAGGCAACCGTTAACCACACAACAGGAACTACCGATAATAAGAATACTGTATCTTTAGAGTACTCCAACAATCCGAATGTTGGTGGTGAAGGAGATATGGGAAAAACTAAAGAAGATCATGTATGGGTATTTACGTATGAAGTAGATAATACTAAGGTTGATCAGAATAAAGATCCGCTTCCAGGAGCTGGATTTAGACTTTATAAGGGAACTAATACAAGTAATGAAGTTGAATTGATTTATGATGATACTTTAAAGGCATACCGTCCAGTAAAGGGATCTGAGGTAGCACAGGAAATGACTTCTGCAGATACAACAGGTAAATTTAATATTGTAGGTTTGGATGCAGGAACATATACATTAGTCGAGACAACAACTCCGGCTGGATACAATACATGTGCTTCAATTACAATTACAATTGAGGCTACACATAAAGAGGCAGTTACTGGAGATTCTGCAACAACAACTATTGACAATGAGAAATCAACTATGACTAATGAAGTAATCAACATGTCTGGTTCAACCCTTCCTACCACCGGTGGTATGGGTACCACAATCTTCTACGTTGTTGGTTCTATCCTTGTTCTTGGCGCAGCTATCCTTCTGATCACCAAGAAGCGCATGAGCGCACGCTAATTGTTTTGTCAGCACGATTGATTCGTTAATAATTAATCAGTTAAACAGAGCAAAAAAGTTATTTGTGCGAGAGATGACTATCATTACGTAAACGGTAGCTGAGGCGACTGGACTTTACGAGGCGACGCCGTAAAAGCGTGCGCACGAAATAAACTTACGTTGCTAGTAAGTAGTGGGCACGCTGATCAGGCTCGCCGACAAAGCCATCGCCGAGGCTCCTTCGTAGAACATCCGGGTAACACAAAGATAACACAAAGAAACAAACTAGGTTGCAATCGGATGCCTCTTTTGAGGCATCCAGATACAACCGTGAGGAGAGCTTATGAAGTGGATCAAAAAAAATATGACTACCATCTTATTACTCTTGATTCTCTTGGTAGGTCTGTCCTTGCTGCTGTATCCGACCGTCAGCGATTATTGGAACTCGCTGCATCAGTCGAGAGCAATTGCCACATATGCACAGGCAGTTGCCGAAGTAGATGATAAGCAGTATGAGCACATGTGGGATGATGCTTACGAATATAACCAGCAGCTTAAAAGCAAGTCAAACCGCTGGATCATGACAGACGAAGAGCGAGAAGAATATGAATCACTGCTAGATGTCAATGACAACGGAATCTTAGGATACATAGAAATTCCAAAGATCAAGGTTTCGCTTCCAATTTATCATGGTACAGACGAAGGTATCCTTCAGATTGCAGTTGGTCATATCGAAGGCTCATCGCTTCCAGTTGGAGGACCGGGAACACATGCCGTATTATCAGGACACAGAGGTTTGCCCTCTGCTAAGCTTTTTACCAATTTGGATGAGCTGGTAGTAGGCGATGAATTTTTAATTCGTGTTCTGGATGAAACATTGACATATGAGGTAGATCAGATTCGGATTGTAGAACCAGATGATCTGTCAGATCTGGAGATTGAAGAAGACAAAGACCTGTGTACACTGGTCACTTGTACACCATATGGAATCAATACGCATCGTCTTCTAGTTAGAGGGCACCGCGTAGAGACAAAGGCAAGCGCAAGTGCCATTCGCGTAACAGCGGATGCGATTCAGATAGAACCAAAGTTGGTTGCACCAGCCGTAGCAGTGCCGATTTTAGTAGTGCTGTTGATCTGGGTTCTCTTGCATAGCCGCAAGAGAAAGCGATAATAGGAAGGAGACAAGAGGGTATGAAAAGTATGAAAGTAAAGCGATATTTGCAAGGCCTGTTATTGATAATATGTCTGCTGGTAACATCATGCGCACAGATTATAGCAGTCAATGCAGACGAGCAGGATGTTTCATTGGAGATTACATTGGAGGATGAATCCACTCCGATGGAGGGTGTCATCTTCAGCATGTATCAGATCACAGACGGCATCACGGCACCAGACGGACAGTCATTAAAGTTTATGCCTGATTTCGAAGATTGTGGTTATAAGACAGATGTGAAGACTGCAAAAGAGCTAGTTGCACTGAGCAGACGCTTAAAGATCTGGATAGATGAGAAAGACATTCAGCCAACATATACACTGGCAACAGATGTGGCAGGACGCTGCAGTATTTCTTCTATTCCATTTGGTATGTACCTGATTGTTCCAAGTTCCTATGATGACTATGGCCCAGTAGTTATGTCACTTGTATTTCTTCCAGGACGCGATGCAAACGGCGATTTGATCTACCAAAACCGTATTATTCCAAAGCATTCTATTCCAGAAGAAGATGAGCCGGACGGACCAACCAATCCGCACGAGAGTAATTCAACGACACCAGAAGAGACAAGTCCAGAAGAAACAACTTCAGACGAGAGTACGTCATCTGAAGAAGAGACAACACCGTCAGAGCCAACAAGCCCAGCGGAGTCAACGACACCGTCAGAGAGCAGAACACCGGAAGAAGAGTCGAATCCATATCAGCCAACGACTCCGGCAGCACCAACGACGCCAAGTCAGACAACACCAACCACAGCACCACAAACAACAGCACCGCAGCCCACCACACCGCCAGAATCACCAAGACGTATCCTCGGTATCGAAGATCCAACAGGACGCATCGGTATGATGATGGTCACAGCAGGCGTAGGACTAATGGCAATCGCAATTGTGCTGATAGTAAGAAGAGAACTGAAAAAATAAAATTTGTGACAAAAGTTAAATATAGGTTTTTCATTGGCCGTCCACTATAATAGTAGTGGGCGGTTAATTTTTTTGACCCGCCTTCATACCCTCCAGCTTTGCTTGACTTTGCGCATGTAAAAGTGTACAATAACAGCAGAAAATTTGGAGGTGAATTTAGTGCTTAGAAAGAAGGAAGATGAGAAATACTTTAAAATCGCTGTCACGGGAGTAGCCATCCTGTTGATCGGGATGGTCTGCTTCTTTTTGTTTTATCGAATCCGCGGATTTGGCGCCTTTTTTCATGATCTGATAGGCATTTTGGAGCCGTTTATCTATGGTTTTGTTATTGCTTATGTGCTTAGGCCGACATGTCGCTGGTGGGAGAAAGAATTAAGGAAGCTTTTAGTGCGCGCACACGTAAAACATGCGCAGGGAATTGCATCTGCACTGGCAATCACATTTTGCGAGCTTTTGACACTTACTATTGTAACTGCATTATTTATGCTTGTAATTCCTCAGGTTATAACAAGTATATTGTCGCTTGTCAGTGTGCTGCCAGATCAACTTGACAACAGCAATAAGTGGCTTCACGATATGTTAGAAAAATATCCAACTATGCAGCAAAGCTGGGATGGTTTATATGCAGAGCTGTCCACACGTCTGCGTGAATGGTTAAAGACAGATTTGACACCGATGCTTCAGACTATAATCAACGGTCTTAGCAATCAGGTAGTAAATATTGTTGGTTTCTTAAAAAATGCATTTTTAGGATTGATCGTTTCTATCTATCTGCTTGCAGGACGAAAACGTTTTCTTGCGCAGGGCAGACTGATTCTTTACGGTGTTTTTAAGGAAAAATGGGCAAAGCTGATTGAGGATGAAATCATTTATGCCGATAAGATGTTTAGCGGCTTTTTAATGGGTAAGCTTGTTGATTCACTGATTATTGGAGTGATCTGTTTTATTGGAACGTATATGATGGGAATTAAGTCAGCACTTCTTGTCAGTGTCGTTGTCGGTGTGACAAATATAATTCCATTTTTCGGACCGTACATTGGTGCAGTTCCATCAACTCTTTGGCTGCTTCTGGAAAATCCGCTTCATGCATTTTATTTTTTGATCTTTGTTATTGTCCTTCAGCAGATTGACGGAAATATTATTGGACCGAAGATTCTTGGTAATTCCACAGGCTTGTCTAGCTTTTGGGTATTGTTTTCTATCTTATTCTTTGGCGGACTTTGGGGCTTTGTCGGCATGATTATCGGCGTACCGTTCTTTGCAGTTATCTATGATGTTATCACAAGACTTGTAATGAGAGGACTTCGCTATAATCAAAGAGACGATATGTTGATGGCATATGATGAGCAATATGTCAAAAAGTCAAAAATAACGCCGCGGCAGGAAAAGCTTTGGTCAGAGGAAGAGGAAAAGCAGGAGATGACACAGGAAAAAACAGAGCAAAAAGAACAGCCAGAAAGTGTTATAAATGAAGGCGAGTCAGACGAGGACAGAAAGGAACTTTAATGGCAACAATACTTGAATGCAGTGAGCTGACGAAAAAATATGGTTCACACAGAGCGGTAGATAATTTGAATCTGCAGATTGAACGTGGTCGTGTCTATGCGCTGCTTGGTCCAAATGGAAGCGGAAAGAGTACGTTTATGAAGATGGCGGCAGGGCTGATTCATCCAAGCAGCGGCAAGATTTTATTTGAGGGGGAGTCAGTTGGTAAAAATAGTAAGGCAAAGACAGTCTATATGCCGACAGAATCGTATTTTTACTCATATATGACATGGAAGGATGCCGGTCATTATTTTTCAGACTTTTATGAAGATTTTCAGCCGCAGGTATATGAACAGCTATTGTCAGCATTTTCATTGGAACCTAAAATGAAGATTTCAAAGATGTCTTCTGGTATGATGGCAAAGGGTAAGGCAGCGCTCGCACTTTCGCGTGATGCAAGTCTTATTATGCTTGATGAGCCGCTAAATGGCATTGACATTATTGCGAGAGATCAGATTTTGGAAACGATTCAAAAGTATTGTTCTCCAACGAAAACGCTTCTTGTGTCAAGTCATCTTGTCGATGACTTAGAGCGCATGACAGATGATGCTATATTTATGAAAAATGGTGGTCTTGTCATGTGTGGCAAGGTGGATGAGCTGACAAAACATCACGGAAAAACAATGACAGAGCTTTACAAAGAAGTTTATAGCGACTGTGTGATGTGATCATTTGGAGGACAGGAAAATGTTTCGTTTATCAAAGTATGAGCTTCGTAAAAATAGAACGGCACTATTTGTTTTGCTTGCAGGACTGGCAGCGCTGCAGATTTGCTTTTTGATTGCACTTCGCAAAGAGACGCAGGACTATGCAATCATATGGTCAACTATTCTTGTTTTGTATGCAGTAGTGTGCTATTTTGCCGTGTTTATTTTTGCAATTACTAATTATTATAGGGAAATTAATTCAAAGACAAGCTATCTTGTGTTTATGACGCCTGTGAGCGCTCTTTCCATAATATTGTCAAAGATGCTGACTGTTCTTGTGCTTGGAGTGATACTTGCGGCAGCGCTTGGTGCACTGGGATGGCTTGATTTTTCACTGTTTTTAAATCAATATTCCGTGTATAAAAGCATGGGTGAGGTGATTTCAGAGGTAATGAAAAACTTTGGAATTGATACAGCACAAGTAGCATCAATGGCATTGTTTGGTATTATTACGTTTTTGCTTTCTGTGTTTTCTACAGTGGCTATGCTTTATCTTTGCATTACACTGGCGGCAACACTTTTGCAAAACAGCAGATTGAGCTTGTTGTTACGATTGCGCTTTTTGTGGCTGGCATATATGCAGAGTCAAAGATTCAAGGCGTAATTACAGATCTGCATCCGATGGTATATCGTGATACAGTTGATTTGATTTATCTTTTGCAGCAGTCGTGGCCATATGCACTTGCTAATCTGGTTGAGCTGGCACTTTTTATGATTCTTACAACGTGGCTTTTGGAGAAAAAGCTGTCGCTGTAACAGGTGTTAGATAGGCAGCTGTATTTTTATGGGGAAAGATGAAATGGTTGATGTAGAAGAGTTAATGAGTAAAATTAAATCTGGTGTCTGGAGTACACAGGATGCATTTGATTGTATAAAGGATTTAGAGCAGGAGTATCTGCAGAGCAGTAAGACAAAAGAGTGGCGTGAAGATTATAGTCTTGCCGCATATTTTACCAGCTATGGTATCTTTGCCTGCAGCTACCGCGAGTGTGTATTTCCTATGATTGAACTTTGCCAGAAGCTGTTGGAGGACTGTCCTAATTCGGCAGATCAGGCATTGTATTATCTGGCGCTTATGCGTCTTTATTTCGTAACTGGTTTTCAGCCTAAAATTGTGGAATATGGACTTAAATATGTGGAGACTGGCTATGCAGACAGAATGAATTTAAAATCTACCTATAATAGTATTGTAGTTGCTTTTACAGAGAATGATCTGTTTGAAGAGGCATTATATTATCTGGAAAAAATGATTGACGTTACAAGAAAAGATCCGGCAGCAGAAGGGGTGGATTTTTGGAATAGTGATACTATTAATGAAATTGTGTACCTTGACAGTCTTGTATATATTAAAATTGGACTCGGACAGCTTGATGATGCAGCTGATGCGGCGAAGGGCTTAGAGGAACTAATTAAAACGAAGGTGCCTGATGATCAGAAATCATTTTTTGACATTCAAAAAGAGTTTACCTGTCTTTATCTGCAATTGTATATGCAGCCGCAGTCAGAAGAAGTGGCAGATGAGTTTGTTCATTATATTCATAATCTGCAGTCATCAGGGTTAGCACAGAGCGGAATTTCATTTTGTATCAGATATTTTGCAGAATTTATGAAGCTTCTTCTTTTAAAGAATCGTTTTCAGGATGTAATTGAAATTGGAAAATTTCTTGCTAAATCAAAACTGTTTACTGGAAGTACAAGTATGATCTACAGCCTTATGATGAAGGCATCTGAGCAAATGCAAAATTCCAGACATCCTAGTGAGTATGAGCAGATTAGCAAGCGCTATATTGAGGTGTTAGAGCAGGAACAGAATAATTATAATGCTATGGTGCGTTCTTTGACGCAGGAAGAGCTTCGTCTTATGCGTCTTAGAAAGACGATGGCAAGAGATTCACTTACGGGCTGTCGTAATCGCGCTACATTTGAGATTGAGGGAGTGCGTTATCTTAGCGATCACGCAGAGGGATGTCTTGTATTTATTGATTTGGATTTCTTAAAGGAAGTAAATGATAAGTATGGTCATGAAAGTGGAGATCAATATCTGCTTCAATTTGCTAAGATGATGAAAAACGCATTGAGCCACAATGAGTTTTTGTACAGATATGCAGGTGATGAATTTATTGTGCTGTCTAACCGCAGTAAACTTAAAATAGAAATGATGCTTGATGAGCTTTTAAGGAAGAATCCGATTGTGTTTATGCTGCAGGAAGAAGCGCGCCACATCAGCTTTTCATACGGAGTGGTAGAATTTGGTGAAATGCCGGGCGATATTTATACGATGATTCGTGAGGCAGATCACAGAATGTACCAGTGCAAGACAAAAAATCATAGTCGGCTGCAGAAGAAGGAGAACACAATATGAATTATGCAGAAATTAAGGAATATGACATTGCCAATGGTCCAGGTGTGCGCATGACGCTTTTTGTGAGCGGATGCCGTCATCACTGCAAAAATTGTTTTAATGAGATTGCGTGGGATTTTAATTATGGCAATTTATTTGATGAAACAGTGGAGGATGCGCTTGTAGAGAAACTAAACAGCAGTGTTGTTAGAGGACTTACACTGCTTGGAGGAGAGCCGCTTGATCCATCTAATCAGCCGGGAGTGTTAAAATTGCTTCGAAAGGTTAAAAAGCAATGTCCCGGTAAGGATGTTTGGTGTTATACTGGTTATGTGTGGGAAAAGGACGTTTGCGGATGGATGAGCGAGCAATGTCCTGAAACAAAGGAAATTTTATCGCTGATTGATGTTTGCGTGGATGGTCCTTTTATTGAAGCACGCAAAAATATTTCACTTCAGTTTCGTGGTTCAGAGAACCAGCGCCTGATTGATGTTTCGAAAACACTTCAGACAGGAGAAGTTGTTTTGTGGACAGAATAAAAATAGAATATATTTACTTGGCAGCGATTATTGCTGCATTTGTTGCAGTACTTATAATTGGATTTTTTCTGCGCCGGAAATTCCGCAAATATCAGCCAGTTCAGGATGGATTGGAATTTGAAGTATTGTGTACGCAGATTTTAACGGCAAAAGGATACGAGAATGTAGAACTGACACCAACAACAGGAGATTATGGTGTTGATATATTTGCAGAAAAGGATGGAGTGCGCTGGGCATTTCAGTGCAAATATTATACTAATCCAGTTGGGGTGCGCGCTGTGCAGGAAATTTATAGCGGACGCGATTTTTATCATTGCATGGTAGGCGTTGTTATGACGAACAGCCGCTTTACGAAGAATGCGGTGACGCTTGCAAATGAGCTGAACATTCTTCTTTGGGATGGAAACATGCTTGATAAATTGCTCCTTTAAAAGATCAGCCCGGAAGTTTTTGCTTCCGGGCTTTTATCATGGGATAAGATTGTAGTGTACCAGTGCATTTTCAATTCCATCATCGAGAATATCAGTTGTGACATATTCAACGTGAGAGCGAAGAGAAGGAGTTCCGTTGCCCATTAAAATACTGTGCTGTACATAATCAAGCATTGGAAGATCATTCATAGAATCGCCAATTACATAGCAGTCATCTAGTGACAGTCCGAAGCGGTCTGCGAGAAACTGAATGCCAGTTGCCTTGCTGTAGGCATGCATACAAAATTCACCGAATCCGCCGCCTCGATTAATGTAAGTAAACCATGGAGATACTGCCTTTACAAAGGAAGCAGTGTCGCTTTCTGGCGTTTCCCAGGTAACAAATTTGTTAAAGCATTTATTTGGAATATCTACATTCTCTCTGTGGTTTGGGAAGCGGTCATAGAGAGATTGTCTGGAAGCATTCATAGGTATGGACAGATCAAAATAAAAATAATCTGGTCCCTCAAGCAAAAGCTCCATATGATAACGGCGGGCTGCATCAATAACAGCAGCATGCGCCTCAGAAGGAACTGTAGCAGTAAGAAGGTGTTTGCCGCGGTATAAGATATGAGCACCGCAGGCGCATACATAGCCATCAAAGCCAATACGAAGAATGTATGGCTGCTCAATTACATTAAATAAGGTACGTCCGGAATTAATAAATGCCAGATGACCGCGGCGGCGAAGTTCCTGAATTGCATAGACAGTGCTCTCCGGGAGTGTTTGATTGCCATCTTCAGTAATCAGCGTGCCGTCAATATCAAAGAAAACTATTTTTTGCTTCATAATAAAAATCCTTTCATAAGAAATGCGAAAAAAGAATGCCTGCATTCTAGGGGAAATTATAAATTGTTTGTCGAAAAAAAACAAGAAGGATTTTGAAAAAAACAGGAAAAAAGTGGTTGACAATTGGCGAAAGGAGTGGTATTATATTTAACGTTGCAGCAAACAGCAACGACACAATAATGACAACTTAAAAACAGTTTAGAAAATTGTTTGAATAAGAAAAACAACTTCCTAAAATGAAAATAAAAAAGTTGAAAAAGTGCTTGACAAACGCAAGCGACTGCGATATATTAGATGAGCTGTCGCTGAGATAGCAAAGAAAAAATCACAAAGAACCTTGATAATTGAACAGTATAACCAACCCTGAAGATTTCTTAAAAAGCCAGATTGCAAAAGCAGTCAGGCGAGTGAAATTTTTAGCGTAGTATAAACTACAACCTATAAAAACAGTAAAGTCTTTTAAGTAAGACACACAAACGGACAGGAATGCGTTAGCGCAGAACTGGA
>QUFP01000055.1 GCA_003478935.1 Firmicutes bacterium AF25-13AC | reverse complement strand
ATTTTTGAAATACAAGTCGATTGCCTGTTGTTTTTCTTCGGTGCTATACTTGTTCATTTCTTCCTCCTAACATCTTTCGACATTAGGTCCAAAAATTGTCCGCACCCCATAATCAAGCAGGCGGAGAATGGAGAGAAGGAGATGATGCCTACCTGATTGTATACAGAGATTTGTCTTGGAATAACCAACCGGTTCAAATATCGGAGTATGCTAGTTGCAATTATGCCATTTATAGTCCGAGATATGGACTTATTGATATGTTAATCCAATATCCGCCAGAATATATTGGAGAAACGCAGTGCACTATTATTTCTGAGGAGGAGGCCCTAAAAAAGGCAAAAATTAAATTTAAGAAAGATTTTGAAGATGTAGAGACGATGCAAGTTCTTTCCAGCGAAGTGGTATATAGTTTAGATTCTGACAGTGGAACTAACACCGCATATGAATATGGAGATGAGAGGGAAGGGACATTTTCACCATATTGGAAAGTGACATTTTCAATGGCATCAATGTTCTCTGATGTTAGTGATAAAAGCGCAGAGCAAAAACAGCCAGTGGTGGATATACTCGTTCCAGCGATTAAGTGATATAATATTGTGCTTGTATAAATTTGGTTTGTGCAGTACTATGAAGAAAATAATTAGAAAAAGGAGAAGCAGTGCTATGGAATATATTTTAATGCACCGCACAAAAGAGACAGCGCGAATTGAACTTGATGAGTTTTCAAATATCGCTTCGATTTATGAGGTGTATGACAGCCAGCATCTTCCAGTGGGGACTGTACAAAAAGAAGTAGTAAACAAGAGGGCATTGGCGAAATGGTGGTCAGGAAGATCAATTCCAGCAAGCAGGCAGGGTTTAAAAGAAGCATTGCAGGAGCTTGGAATGACAGTATCTCAGGAGCTTCTTGATAAATGCTATGGACTTAGTCTTTCTGATCAGTATTGGATTTTACCTAAAGGTGAACGAATCGCATGGGAAGCAATTAACTTTTTTGATCATTCCTTTTCAGAGGATGTTGGAAATCTTCTGTTTGGTCATGGCAGTGCATCTGAGAGTATGAGTCTTGTATCTCCTGATAATACCTCAGATGGACAATTGATGAAAAAATGGAAGATTGCAGATGGAAAGCGTATTCTAATGAAAGGTTCAAGTAAGCCATATTATCAGGAGGCTCTTTGTGAAGTGATTGCATCTCGTATCGCAGGTCGTCTTGGAATTAATCATGTAGAATATTCAGTGATTTGGGAAAATGAGGAACCTTTTAGTCTTTGTGAGGATTTTATTACGAGAGATACTGAATTAATTTCTGCCAGCCATATTATGAATGCATTTAAAAGCCCAATAATTTGTCAGAGTACGAATATTATATCCAGTGTGCAGAGAAGCTAGGCGTGTCGAATATACGAAAAGAAGTAGAAAAAATGATTGTATTGGACTTTATTATTGCAAATGAAGACCGACATTTCAATAATTTTGGATTAGTAAGAAACGCAGTTACGCTAGAATGGATTGGAGCAGCGCCAATATTCGACTGTGGAACGTCACTTTGGTATAACACACAGGAATCACGTATAAAACCACTGGCACCGTCATTGCAGGGAAAGCCATTTAAGAAAACGCATGCAGAGCAAATTCATCTGGTCAAGGATTTTTCTTGGATAGATCTAAGTGCACTTGATGGGGTTGAAGAAGAGGCAGATGCAATTTTTGCCCAGTCTGAGTACCTGTCAGATTCGAGAAGAAATATTCTTGTAAATGCGATTCGAGAGCGAATTAACTTGATTGGAGAACTAATTTAAAGCGAATGTAGACATTTCCAATAACCTTCCGGCAGCATATATCTCTTGCTTAATTTCCACATCTGCGGTAAGATAAATCTGTAATGATGTAAAGCACAGAGTACAGAAAGGAAAGACTGCCATGGAGTATGACAGATTTCAGGAAATCCTGCAGGAAGAGGCAGAAAAGATACCGGAAAAGTTCTATGAGGGACTTAACGGTGGTGTAATCATTTCAGAAGAGACAAAGCTAAGCCCCTATGCGCAGAACAATGATTTGTACATTGCAGGCCAATATCTGCACAGCTACCAGATGGGAAAACAGATCGTAATTTATTATGGAAGTATGATGCGTTTATTCGGCTATCTTGACGATGAAGGAATGCGCCGTGAGATTGCACGTGTGCTGCGTCATGAATTAAAGCACCACATAGAAGGGCGTGCTGGTATTCGTTCTCTTGAAAAATGGGACGAAGAGCAGATTGCAGCTTACCTGCAGAGAGGGCTTTGTGCGGAAAGGAAAAGGGAAAAATGAATCAGGAATGGTCATTGGACGTACTGTATCACGGATATGAGGATCCGAAGTTTGACGAAGATATGAAAAAATTTGAGATTGAGGTTGCTGGAATGAAGGAAAAAATCGAGGCAGCTAAAAAGCTCGACCCAGTAAAGGGACTGGAAACATGTCTTATAGTAAAAGAAGAAATGGCAGTATTAGGAAGCCGTCTTGGTGAGTTTATTTCATTGAAGGCATCTGTTAATACGTCAGATAGCAAAACAAATGATATGGGGGCACGTTATGACCGTATCGCAGCAAATCAGACAGCAGCAAACGTTGCATTTTGCAAGTATGTAGCTTCAATTGAAAATCTTGATCAGGTGATTGCACAGAGCAGTTTGCTTACAGAGTATAATTATTATCTGACAGAGATAAAGAAAGATGCAGCTCATATGTTATCAGATGATATGGAAGATCTGATTGCACATATGGATATCACAGGCGGTGGTGCATGGGGCAAGCTGTTTGATTATTTAACATCAACATTAAAGGTGGATTATGAGGGAGAGGTTATTACTCTTCCGGCAGTCAGAAATCTGGCAACAAGTGAGGATAAGGAAATAAGAAAGAAGGCATATGAGGCTGAGCTTGCAAGCTATGATAAAATTGCAGACTCTATTGCATTTGCACTTAATAATATCAAGGGACAGGTATCAATGTTAAGCGAAAAGAAGGGATATGAGAGTCCTCTAGCTATGACACTTGAACAGTGCCATATGAAAAAGGAAACTCTTGATGCAATGTTCACTGCAATGCGCGAGTATCTGCCAAAGTTCTGGGAATATCTGAAGGCAAAGGCAAAATATTTAGGCTACGAAGCGGACTGCCGTGGTATGAGATGTTTGCACCTGTTGGAAAGATGGATTCCAATTATACTGCAGAAACTGCAAGAGATACTCTTGTAGAAAACTTCAGCCATTTTTCAAAAGAATTGTCAGATATGATGGCACGTGCTTTCGCAGAGAGTTGGATCGATTTTTATCCTCATGAGGGAAAGGTAGGCGGTGCATTCTGCGCTAATGTGACAACCGAAAAGCAGAGCCGTATTTTGACTAATTTCAATGGTTCATTTGATTCTGTTGTAACACTTGCACATGAGCTTGGCCATGCTTTCCACAATAAGCAGATATTTGAGAATCGTATCTTAAATCAGGATTACTCTATGCCAGTTGCAGAGACAGCTTCTACTTTTAATGAGACACACTTTATGTTGAGTGCATATAAAAAGTCAAATGATCCACAGGAAAAGCTTGCTATTCTGGAAAATTTGCTGTCCGGAACAACTCAGATTATCTGTGACATTTATTCCAGATTTTTATTTGAGGATGCAGTATTCCATAAATGTGAAGCGCAGTTTTTGATGACAAATGACTTAAAGGAGATTATGCTTGATGCTCAGAAGCAGGCATATGGAGATGGTCTTGATCAGACAAAGCTTCATCCATATATGTGGACTTGCAAGGGTCACTACTATTCATCAGGATTAAGCTACTACAACTTCCCATATGCATTTGGCGGTTTATTTGCAATGGGTCTGTACACACAGTTTTTAAATGAGGGAGATAGTTTTGTTCCGAAATACAATGCACTGCTAAAAGCAACTGCGACATGTTCCGTAGAGGACACAGCAAAAATGGCAGGAATAGATCTGACAAAGCCAGATTTCTGGAGAAGCAGCCTTCAGACATTTGCAAATCTGATTGATGAATATGTAGCATTGATCGGGTGAAAAATGCTCGGTTCGTACTTTTCCATGCAATTTCGCATGGCTCTGAATAGTTAATAAATTATTTATTTTTAATAAGGGTTTGGTAAGAATTCGTAAGATTTCTTTAAGATGATGGTCAAAATTTGGACACAAATAACATGTATTATATAGACAAAGCTTAGATGAAAGCTTTTGAAACAGTCGGCCATAGATGCATTATGAGTAAGTGCATTGGCTGTGAATTAGAGAAATCCACAGGCAGACAAAACATCAAGCCGGGTGAGTTACCGGCAGCCCTCCCCCTTTTTTAGTACCCTGCGAAAGCCAGGGTATTTTTTTATGTAAAAGTTCACGCGTCATGCTAGATCTGGACAAATTTAATGCTTACATGAAAATTTGACAGATCAGCAGGACGAAGTGGACGCCCGTTAATGAACAAAACAAAGCTGCGAGCAAACTTAGTTTGCGATTAGAAGCGACGCACGGAACGTGCGGTTTTGTGAATGGGCGTCCCGTGAACAGCGGTGAAACCATTGCGCGAAGCAGCGAGTAAGCGCGAAGCGCGTTTTGCGAATGGGCGCGGTAACCTGTTTCGGATGCTCTGTTTCTAGCATAGCCCTGAGGTGAATGGATTTCACGAGGCGGACACTTGAAGCAGGTCTTTCAAAGTAAGGTATAA
The DNA here is from genome assembly GCA_003478935.1 of Firmicutes bacterium AF25-13AC. GTDB lineage: Bacteria > Bacillota > Clostridia > Lachnospirales > Lachnospiraceae > Anthropogastromicrobium > Anthropogastromicrobium aceti. The sequence goes on along the minus strand of QUFP01000055.1, from coordinate 12,496 downwards.
TAAGAAAGAGCATAAAAGGAGCCTGCTGAGTTTGGTCCGGCGACGAAACCATTCACCGAAGGGCTTTTATAATTCTGACTATTGTTCACTTTACATTCATCTCTATTTGTGCTAAAGTAATCAATGATTTTTATTGATTGCCTGTGAAGACTCAGGCGGAAGGAGAAAGAAAGGAATGAGTTTTAAGGAAAAGGCCGTTTCATGGCGGCAGGAGGTACATATCGGCAAGACAAAACCACGTCTGATCAAGGCGGCAATATTGTTGCTTTGCTTTGGCATTCTGATTGGCATGGCCTGGTATTACAGTGAATTTTCTGCGAAAGATTGTGCGATTCTTGCAGGTATTTGTGTGCTCACTCTCGCCATATATATGATTGATATGCCAGTGCATCCAGTGATCCGCATTCTATTTGCACTTGTCATCCCGTTAGGCTGTTTTTACACATTTGAGACGCTGACTCATCAGATGAGTACCATGATTGAGCTGGCAAAGCGGCTTAATATTGCATTTTACTATTGGTTATTTTTATTTGTGTTCTTTATAGCTGGGCGAACTAGCATTTCAATGGCCATCTGTGTGGCAGCAATTGCCATTATTGGTGTTGGCAACTATTTTGTTGTTATGTTTCGTTCAAATCCTATTGTTCCATGGGATATATATTCCTTTGAAACAGCAATGAGTGTGGCAGACAACTACGTCTTTTCAGTAGATTGGGCGCTTGCAGAGCACATTGCAATGTTTATTTTAATGTTAATTGTCGGTGTGAGAACCAATATTCGTCTGAATAAAAAAATTCTGCGTCCGATTCTTACTGTGGCTATGTGTATTCCGGCTTATTTTTATATTTCATATTTATGGCAGGATAATTTAGAGAGAAATACAGGATTAAATGATACTTTGTTTAATGCAAAGTATATGCACAGTAAGGATGGCTTTTTTGTGTCATTCATTTTGGACATCCATTTTCTTCAGATTGAAGAGCCAAAAAATTACTCAGATGAGTATGCATTATCTCTACTAAATGAACAGAAAGTGGAAAAAGTGGAGACACCAGAAGAACTGCCAGATATCATTGCCATCATGGATGAGACATTTTCAGATCCGGCAGTGCTTGGTGAGTTTGAGACAAACAAAGATTATATGCCGTTTGTTCATAGCATCTTAAGAGGTGAAGTAGCCAATACAATCAGTGGTTATGCTGATGTTTCTGTTCTTGGAGGAAATACAGCAAACTCTGAGTTTGAATTTTTAACTGGAAATTCCATGGCATTTTTCCCAAATGGATCAGTTCCATATTTACAGTATATACGTGATGGTATCAGCACAATTGTTCCTCAGTTAGAGGAGTATGGTTATACGACATATGGTACACATCCATACCGCGCAAAGGGATGGAATCGTGAGTTTATATATGATCTTATGGGCTTTGACTATCGTTATTTCCAGGGAAGCTTTCCATTTGAGGACAAGCTTCGCAACTATGTTTCTGATGAAGCTGATTTTAAGAGTATTTTAGAGTGGCGCAACAACACAGAAGGACCATTCTTTATGTTTAATGTTACTATGCAGAATCACAGCAACTATGGCGGTGATTTTGATAACTTTGATCCGCAGATTGTTGCTAAGTTTAAGAATACATCTTCAAATAAATATCTGAACAAATATTTGTCTTTGATGTACGAAACAGATCAGGATGTTGCATCACTTTTAAGTGAATTATCTCAGTCAGATAGAAAGACTATTGTTGTGTTCTGGGGCGATCACCAGCCAAATGATTATGTGGTTCGTCCAATTTACAAAGAGTATGGCCTTGATTTTGACAATCAGACATACGAACAACAGCAGCAGCGTCAGAAGACGCCATTTTTCATCTGGGCAAATTATGATATTCAAGAGCAGACAAATGTAGAGATCAGCTTGAATTACCTGAATATTCTGCTGTTTGAGACTGCTGGATTACAGCTTGATGAATATCAGACATTCCGTAAAAATCTGTGGCAGGGTCAAATTCCAATGATGAATGCAGTCGGCTATCGAAATGATGACGGCGATCTGGTGGAGTACGACGATGCACCTGAGGAAATTCAGAATCTTTTGAATGAGTATCAGAATATTCAGTATTACCGCATGGAGCGTGAATATTCGAAGAAAAAGTGACGTCCTGTGTGTGGTGGCGGTATTTTTCACGTGTTGCCATTCCACCACGTATATGACGCTCAGATTTATTGATATCGAGAATAATCCGTGTCTGGAAAGCCAGGCGCGGATTTATTTGTATCAAACGCTGTGTGACATCCTTGTGAACTGTTGATTTGCTGACACCAAACTGTCTGGCTGTCTGGCGAACCGTGGCGCCGTTGTCAACAATGTACTGTGCAATGTGAATGGCGCGTTCCTCTATGTAATCTCTCATAAAACCCTCAAAAAAATATTTGTTTTTACAATGTATGCATAGGCAAATGAGAATAGAAATGCTATAATGGAAAAATGGGAGATCATTCTAAATAATAGAAAGAGAGGGAATACAATGGAAAAAGAAAAAACAGTTCTCGAGGTATGTACAGACAGCATAGAGTCTGCAATTGCAGCCAAAAAGGGAGGCGCGGATCGTATTGAGCTGTGCAGCAATCTGATCATAGGAGGAACGACACCAGATACGAAGATGTATCGTATCATTCAAAATGAGGCTGGGATTCCGGCGCGCATTTTAATTCGTCCAAGATTTGGCGATTTTTGCTACAGCAAATATGAAAAGGAACTGATTCTGGAACAAATTCAGGCGTTTCGCGAGGAAGGCGCACAGGGCGTTGTTATCGGTGCACTGCTGCCTGACGGAAGTTTTGATCTGGAGTTTATGGAAGAATGTATGAAGGCGGCTGGAAATTGTAAGGTGACATGTCATCGTGCATTTGATATGTGCCAAGATCCATTTGAGGCACTAGAGGCACTGATTCATCTTGGTGTGGACACATTGTTAACGTCTGGACAGGAGCCATCAGCGCTGGCAGGAGCAAATTGTCTTGAAGCACTTGCAGCAAAAGCAGAGGGAAGAATCCATATTTTGGCAGGAGCAGGTGTGTCAGATGCTGTAATAAAGCCATTATATGAAAAGGGAATCAGACATTTCCATCTTTCAGCAAAGATAGAGCTTGAGAGTGCAATGAAGTATCGAAATACAAGAGTAAGCATGGGTCTTCCGGGAATGAGTGAGTATATGATCTGGCAGACAGATGATAAGAAGGTAAGAAGTGCACGCATGGTGCTTGATGCATGCAGTGGCAAAGAGGCATAAGAAGCTTAATAAGTGTGCATATTTGAAAGACGGCATTAGAAAAGGCCCGGCAAATCATTGAAATGCCGGACCCTGTATAGGGACAATCACAAGTCTCTTGTCTTTTGAGGGGGGCCCGGTGCCTTGCAGCACCGGGTATGAGTATGAAAAAGCTTTCAAGTGATGGGGAATCGACTTGAAGTACTTTTTAAGTACAGTTATAATGTATCTCAAAAATGTGACAGAAGTTTGTACGAAATCTGAATAAAGAAGAAAAAAAATTAAGGAATTATGAAACAAAAGAAGAACCAAACAAGCCTTAATAAATTCGTAAGAAGTATTTTTTGGGAAAATCGAAAAAAATACTTTCCCTTTTCAAGATATTGTATATAATGATACTTGTGTAGGCATTTATCCGGGGGATACTTGTCTTGGGAAAGGAGTTTTAACCATGGCATTTGGCGTGTCAACTGATATAGGAATTGATTTGGGAACTGCCAGTATTCTGGTATATATAAAGGGGAAGGGCGTCGTCTTAAAGGAGCCTCCGTTGTAGCATATGACCGCAATACCAACGAGATAAAAGCGATTGGTGAAGAGGCACGTATGATGATTGGACGAACCCCTGGAAATATCGTTGCAATCCGTCCGCTTAAACAGGGCGTAATTGCTGACTATACGATTACGGAAAAGATGATCCGATACTTTATTCAAAAGGCAATCGGAAAGAGAACATTTAGAAAACCGCGCATTTGTGTCTGCGTACCGAGCCAGATTACGGAAGTAGAGAGAAAGGCTGTTGAGGATGCAACCTTTAATGCAGGTGCAAGAGAGGTTTATCTTGTTGAGGAGCCGCTTGCAGCAGCAATAGGTGCAGGCATCGATATCACAAAGCCTTGCGGAAACATGATTGTTGATATTGGAGGCGGAACTACAGATGTAGCTGTAATTTCACTCGCAGGAACTGTTGTCAGTGAATCTATCAAGGTAGCTGGTGATGATTTCAATGAGGCAATTGTACGCTATATGAGAAAGAAGCATAATCTTTTAATTGGCGAACGCACAGGTGAGGAAATCAAGATTAAGATTGGCACCTGTTATCCGCGCCAGGAGGAGCTTGCAATTGATGTAAGAGGCCGTAATCTTGTGACTGGTCTTCCAAAGACAGTTACGATTACATCAGAGGAGACTCTTGAGGCACTTTCTGAGTCAGCAAATCAGATCGTAGAGGCTGTACATATGGTACTTGAGAAGACACCTCCGGAGTTAGCAGCTGATATTTCCGACCGTGGTATTGTACTTACGGGCGGCGGCGCGTTGCTGACAGGACTTGAGCAGCTTCTTGAGGAACGTCTTGGAATCACGACAATGACAGCTGAAGAGCCAACTACTTGTGTGGCAGTTGGAACTGGAAAATATATGGAAGTTATGAACTCGATAAGAGATTAATAAGTTAGTAGGTAATATAGTGAGACAGACCGGCAAAAGAGGGCGAAAAGCAACATCTTTGCCGGTTCGTTTTTGTTCATGCAGGAAAACTATGTAAGGGTGAGAAAATGGTAGAGTTACAGGGATATATAGACCGGATTGTCTTTCGCAATGAAGAAAACGGTTACTCGGTACTTTGTATGAAGGAGGGAAACAAGGAGGAGTTTCTTGTTGGCGTTTTTCCTGATGTGTCCGAGGGAGAATATTTAACTGCGCGCGGGGAGATGAATGTCCATCCGATTTATGGAAAACAGCTTCGTGTTCAGGAGTATGAATTTACCGCGCCGAGTGACGCAGCTTCGACATTAAAATATTTAAGTTCCGGTGCAATAAAGGGAATTGGAGAGGCATTAGCGACAAGAATTGTCAAAAAGTTTGGTGATGATACATTTCGTATTATGGAAGAGGAACCGGAGCGCTTGGCAGAGGTGAAGGGAATCAGCATGAGAAAGGCGCTGGAAATTTCAGGTGCCGTTGCAGGAAAGAGGGATCTTCGTCAAGCGATGCTGTTTTTGCAGCAATATGGCATCACTCAGAACCTTGGCATGAAAATATACAGCTTTTATCAGGGGCGTTTGTATCAGGTGATTCGTGAAAATCCTTATAAGCTTGCAGATGACATTGACGGTGTAGGTTTTCGTATTGCTGATGAGATAGCATCGAAAGCTGGAATTTTGCCAGATTCTGATTTTCGTATCAGGAGTGGAATTTTGTATGTGCTTGAACAGGCAACAGGACAGGGACACACATGTCTTCCAATGGATCAGCTGATGCAGGAGGCTAGGAGGCTGCTTGGTGTGGAGATTGATTCTATGAATGACCGCATCATGGATCTTATCATGGATAAGAAAATTGTCGTGAAGACAAAAGAAGACATTCAGATGGTGTATTCCTCTGTCAGCTATTATACAGAGCTGACGATTGCACAGATGCTTAAGGATTTGAATATAAAAGATACGATTACATCTGATGAGATTTCGGCAAAGATCAAGGCAATTGAAACAGAGCAGGATATTGCACTTGATGATCGCCAGCGCCTTGCCGTATCGGAAGCAGTCAATAATGGTTTGACAATCATTACCGGAGGACCCGGAACAGGAAAGACAACAACGATACGAACAATTATTCGCTATTTTGAGAAGGAAGGTCTTGATATATTATTGGCTGCACCGACTGGACGCGCGGCAAAGCGCATGAAGGAGGCAACAGGATGTGAAGCAAAAACTGTGCATCGTCTTCTGGAGCTTTCTGGAATGGTGGGCGAGGGTGCAACGTCATTTGGACGAAATGAAGATAATCCACTTGAGACAGATGTTGTGATTATTGATGAAGTATCAATGGTTGATATCTTTTTAATGAAATCACTTCTTCGTGCACTAGTTCCTGGAATGCGTCTGATTCTTGTAGGTGATGTGAATCAGCTTCCAAGCGTAGGCCCTGGAAATGTACTGCGCGATATGATCTATTCAGATGCGTTTCCAGTTGTACGCCTTGAGAAAATTTTTAGACAGGCAGCAGAGAGTGATATCATCATGAATGCGCACCGAATTAATGCTGGAGAGATGGTGGAGCCAAGACCCGGAAGCCGCGATTTTCTTTTTATTAAGCGCGATAATCCAGGAAATATCATCGGCGCGACAATCACGCTTTTAAAGGATAAGCTTCCTAACTATGTAAACAGTAGTACACGTGATATTCAGGTATTAACACCGATGAGAAAAGGTCTTCTTGGTGTGGAACAGCTAAATGCTGCTTTGCAGGAAGCATTGAATCCGCCGGATCCTTCTAAGCAGGAACTTACTGTTGGCAGTTTTATTCTGCGTGAGGGGGATAAAGTCATGCAGATCAAAAACAATTACCAGATGGAGTGGAAAGTGTTAAATAGTTATCGTATGCCGCTTGATGAGGGTGTCGGCGTATTCAATGGAGATATGGGAATTGTGAGGGAAATAAATTCCTATACTGAAAGGATTACAGTTGAATTTGAGGAAGGACGCCGTGTTGAATATGAGTTTAAGCAGGCAGAGGAATTGGAACTAGCTTATGCCGTTACAATTCACAAATCACAGGGAAGTGAGTACCCGGCCGTGATTTTGCCGCTTCTTGGAGGACCAAGGATGTTAATGAACAGAAATCTGCTTTATACGGGAGTTACAAGAGCGAAAAGCTGCGTTTGCATTGTGGGAAGTGTGCACACTTTTCAGGAGATGATTGCAAATGAACAGGAGCAAAAACGTTACAGCGGATTAAAGGATCGGATAAAGGAGGTATATGAGCTGGCTTGATGAGTTGTTTTTTCCAAGGCGCTGTCCTGTGTGCAGAGACATTGTAAGCCCATGGGGAGAAATGATTTGTGATACCTGCAGAAAAAATTTTCATTTGGTAGCAGATAAGGGCTGTTTAAAATGTGGCCGTCTGCTGCTTAATGAAGAAAAGGAATATTGTGAGGACTGCATGAGAATGAAACGCTGCATTGTCCGCAGCCTGACTGGATATGATTACAGGCAGGAATGGGTTCACAAAATGATCTTTCATGTAAAGTATCATAATGAAAGACAGCTTCTTGACTACCCTTGCAGCGAGGCAGCTCATGAGTATCGAGATACCATTATGCGATGGAAGTGTGATTGCTTAATTCCTATTCCGCTTCATCCATCAAGACAAAAAAAGCGTGGTTTTAATCAGGCGGAGGAGATTGCCAGGCGAATAGGAGAAGATTGGTCACTTCCAATTGACACAAAAGTTTTAATTCGTGTCAAAAAGACACGTCCGCAAAAAGATCTCGACAGTGCGACGCGTCAGAAAAATCTTGAAGATGCATTTACAGCAGATAAAAAACGGGCACAGGCATACAAACGCGTGATACTTGTCGATGATATTTATACAACAGGAAGTACCATGGAATCATGTGCTAAAGCACTTCTCGCGGCGGGAGTACAGCAAGTCTACGGATTTGCACTCAGCTCAGGGAGGGATGGAGCATCATAGTTACAGTTCACACAATTATTAATACCTAAATGGCGGTGAGACGAGTTGATTTTACAAGGCGGAACGTTGTAGTGGGACTTTCAAAGTAACGTATGATGATAAGTAGTGTAACAGGTGCCCACGGAAAAGTGACGCCGACAAAACAATCGTCGAGCCGCCTTCGTAAACTGCCGCATTTTATATTTTTTTTAGAATCATTCGCTCATTTTTTAGATACGCATTAGGAAGAATCTGATATAATAAGCTTATGGCATCCAGTTATCGATAAAGCTCATAAATTTTGAGCAGACAAGCTGGTAAAACAAAAGAAAGGAGAGTGCCATGAAGCTGAAAAATAAGCTGATCATATCATTTTTAATGATTATGGCAATACCGTTGTTTTTATTTTGTGTATTTAGCGTTGTGTTAGTACGCTATCAGTTTGTAATCATTCAGAACAGCTATGGCGTGTCAGCAGAGCTTACGGATTTTTTTCCTAATAATAATAAATTATTTAGTCAGCTGATGAACAATGTACAGCTGAAATTGCAGGATGAAATAGAAGAAGACAGTCAGTTGCTGGAAGACAAAAAGATGCTGGAAAAGTACTGTGAGAAGGAGGCAGGAGAATTTATTAATGTAGTTGTTCTTAAGGATGAGGACATTTACTACAGCTATAAGCCTCTCAAGCAGGAAGAGATTGAGGCAATCGAAAGAGAGTCACAGGAAATAATAGATGCAGCCGATGATACTAGTACTGTATATCTGAGTAAGGAGAATACTATACTTGGAAAGGCAGCTGACAGCAAATTTGCAGATGGAAGCCGTGCACAGGTATATACACTTGTAAAGGTTAATCAGTGGCTTCCAGAGTTAAAGCAGCTTGTTGTTCAGTTTGTGCTGGCAATGATTTTTATCCTATTTTTGACGGCATGTATTTTCACAACATGGATTTACCGCTCAGTTGTACAGCCTATTAAGGAGCTTCGCCTGGCCACTGAGAAAATTAAGTCAGGAAATCTTGATTTTTTGGTGACTGCTGCATCAAATGATGAGATGGGGCAGCTTTGTACAGATTTTGAGAAGATGAGACAGCGCCTTAAGGAAAGTGCAGAGGAGAAGATACGTTTTGACAACGAAAATCGTGAGCTGATTAGTAATATCTCGCATGATTTGAAAACACCTATCACATCTATCAAGGGATATGTGGAAGGAATCATGGATGGTGTTGCTGATACACCAGAAAAGATGGAACGTTATCTTAAAACTGTCTACAACAAGGCAAACGATATGCAGCGCCTTATTGATGAACTGACATTTTACTCAAAGATTGATACTAATCGCATTCCATACAATTTTAGAAAAATCAATGTCAGCGATTATTTTGGAGATTGTGCCGAAGAAGTTGGACTTGATCTTGGTGCAAAAAATATTGTATTCCAGTATGCCAATTATGTAGATGAACAAGTAATGGTTATTGCTGATCCAGAGCAGATTCGAAGAGTGGTCAATAACATCATAAGTAATTCATGCAAATACTTTGACAAGTCACAGTGCTTTATCAATATGCGAATAAAAGATGTCGGTGACTTTATTCAGGTTGAGATTGAGGATAATGGAAAAGGAATTGCGACAAAAGATATTCCATATATATTTGATCGTTTTTACCGCACTGATTCATCGCGTAATTCGGCAAAGGGAGGAAGTGGTATCGGCCTTTCTATTGTGCGCAAGATACTAGAGGATCATGGCGGAAAAGTTTGGGCTTCAAGTAAAGAAGGTACTGGAACAGTTGTGTACTTTGTTTTAAGAAAATATCAGGAAAATGTACAAAATGTAGAGTCAGCAGAGGCAGACGATACAGATGAAAAAACAAAAGAGGCTAAGACAAAGGAAACAAAAGTAAAAGAAGCCAAAACAAAAGAGCAAAAAGTGACGAAAGAAAGCGGTACAGGAAAGGTTGTATTTACACAGGATAATTCGTCAAAAAATTCAACGCATATAATGCAGATGCGCGGAAAAGAAAGGAAGGAATGACATGGCAAGTATATTAATAATAGAAGATGAAATTAGCATTGCAGAGTTAGAAAGAGATTATCTTGAGCTTTCTGGATTTGAGGTTGAGATTGAAACATCTGGTACTAGTGGACTTGAACGTGCACTCAAAGAAGATTTTAATCTGATCATTTTAGATCTGATGCTTCCAGGAATTGATGGATTTGATATCTGCAAGAAGATTCGTGAGCACAAGAATACACCTATTATAATGGTTTCAGCAAAGAAGGATGATATTGATAAGATAAGAGGTCTTGGTCTTGGTGCCGATGACTATATGACAAAGCCATTTAGCCCAAGTGAGCTTGTTGCAAGAGTAAAGGCACATATGGCACGTTATCAGAGATTAGTTGGCAGCAATGCACAGCAAAATGATATTGTGGAGATTAGAGGAATCAAGATTGACAAAACAGCGCGCCGTGTGTGGGTAAATGGTGAGGAAAAGGCATTTACAACAAAGGAATTTGATCTGTTGACGTTTCTTGCTGAAAATCCGAATCATGTTTTCACAAAAGATGAGCTGTTTCGTGAAATCTGGGATATGGCATCAATCGGTGATATTGCAACTGTAACTGTTCATATTAAGAAGATTCGCGAAAAGATTGAATATGATACCTCCAAGCCGCAGTATATTGAAACGATCTGGGGTGTAGGCTATCGCTTTAAGGTTTGATTTTATTACGATATTTTAAAGGAAAAGGAATAAGTATGAAAAAGTACATTTTATTTGATTTAGACGGTACGTTGACAGATCCGATGGAAGGAATCTGCAAATCAGCGGCAAGGGGACTGGCACATTTTGGGATTAAAGCTGATTACCATGATCTGACATTTTTTATCGGACCGCCGCTTTTAGATACGTATCGTGACAGGTATGGTATGAATGATGAGCAGGCAAGGGAAGCTGTTGCTGCTTTTCGTGAGTATTTTCAGCCGACTGGGATTTACGAAAATGAAATTTATCCGGGCATTGAAGAAATGCTAAAAGAACTTCAGGATAAAGGGTATTTTCTTGCGATGGCAACCTCAAAGCCAGAGGCGTTTGCTGATATTGTGCTGCGTCATTTTCATATCCGTGATTATATAAAGGTAATGGCCGGAGCTACGATGGATGAGGGAAGAACTAATAAGGCAGAGGTTTTAGCATATGCGCTGGAGCAGATGAATATTTCAGATTTGTCTGAGGCTGTCATGGTTGGTGATCGAAGCTATGACGTAAAGGGAGCACAGGCAATGGGAATTGACAGTGTAGGTGTTCTGTACGGATATGGAAGCCGTGAGGAATTAGAAGAAGCAGGTGCTACGAAGATTGCTAAGAGCGTAGAAGATTTAAAAAATATTCTTTTGAATTGGAAATAATTGAAAGAAAATGAAGCTACATTAAGTAGACGGAAACTAAGTTTAGAGAAGTATATAGGGCTTTGGTTCAAGGCATGGGCTGTAGAACCAAGGCTCTTTTTGTAACGATTCAGATTCAGAATAATGTAAAGTCGAGGTGTGGCTCTGAATTGCTGCTGGTAAATTTAAAAAGATTCAGTCAACAATGGAGTTGATACGCATCACAGCTGGTAAGTATTTTAAAATTGTTTGAATAATTCTATACAATTTACACAATTAAGAAAAGATAAAGAAAAACTTAAAAATATTTTTAAAAAGTACTTGACAAAATAGGAGACGTAGGCTATAATGAAGTCACAACAAAGAAATAAACATCCAAAAAAAATAGGGAGGGAAACCCAGAAAAGGAGGTACGGTCCAAAGTACAATTAAACTTCGTTTCATTACTTTATAAAAAGTAGTTGAGACATAGGAAAAAAGATTCGGCACGGAATGGATTTTCAAATCTGCCAAAAGCAATCAAAGATTTCTTATTTGTGAAGAGAAAACAAATAAGAGGAACCCCAAAGAGAAAGAAAAGAATCGAAGGGAAGCCGATAGAAAAACGTGGTATTTATATTTCGGAAATATGATGAGAGGTATTTTTATCACAGAATAGTCTATCTTATCAAAGAAATGCAGGCAGACAAATAAAAATCAAAAAAAAGAAAAAGATGTTCTTGCAGGATGAATCAACAAACAACTAAATAGTAAAAACAAAGCGGATAAGAAAGAGTGAAAAAACCAAAAAAGAAATCTTATTCCTAAACCTGAAAAGTTGACAGCCAAAGAAAGAGGTATTGTCCAATGGATAGCGAGGTTTGAGAGCGGGTATCGAAGAAAAAGAATCGGTACCCGCTTTTTTGGTGTTTGGGAATAAAAGCGAAGATATTATTTCTTTGCTGTTTTCAAGCTGCAAAAAAATGAAAAAACTTGTTGACAAACTCTTTGAAGGGTGGTATTATAGTCAACGTCGCTGAAAACAACACAGACACAACAAAAACAATTCAGAAACAATAATGAGAATTGTAACAATAACAAAAACAATTCAAAATTATTAAAAACAATGAATTGAAAAAAGTTGAAAAAGTGCTTGACAAACGCAAGCGACTGTGATATATTATATGAGCTGTCGCTGAGACGGCAAAGAAAAAATCACAAAGAACCTTGATAATTGAACAGTATAACCAACCCTGAAGATTTCTTAAAAAGCCAGATTGCGAAAGCAGTCAGGCGAGTGAAATTTTTAGCGTAGTATAAACTACAACCTATAAAAACAGTAAAGTCTTTTAAGTAAGACACACAAACGGACAGGAATGCGTTAGCGCAGAACTGGA
>QUFP01000054.1 GCA_003478935.1 Firmicutes bacterium AF25-13AC | reverse complement strand
ATAAGTTTTATCGTACACTTTTTGTTTTTAAACCATTTTTTATGTTTTAATCATTCTTTGCTTTGTAACATAAAAAATGTTATGTTTAATTTATAGTGTGTGTTTAATTTTTAAATTTCTTATAAAAGAAATATAGAAAACTGAAATCATAGAACAGAAAGGAATTATTGATATGAAAAGAACAGAATATCCTAGACCACAATTCATTCGAAAAAGCTGGCTGTGTTTGAATGGAACATGGGACTTCGACTTTGATGATGAAAATCTCTCTGCTGCACAGCATTGGGAGTCTGATGATCATCCCCTGACCCAACAAATTCAAGTTCCCTTTTGCTTTGAAAGCAAGTTAAGCGGAATCCACGATACCACGATTCACAATCGCATATTTTATAAAAGAAGTTTTTCAATCCCCGAAGAATGGAACAGGCAGCGAATCCTTCTTCATTTTGAAGCAGTGGACTATATGTGTACCATATTTATAAATGGTACTCCCTGTGCCACACATACAGGAGGCAATGTCGGCTTCTGTGTAGACATTACAGACTATTTAAAACCAGACAGCGAACAGTCCCTAGCCGTAGCCGTATACGATCCTGCAAAAGATGAAACGATTCCGAGAGGTAAACAATTCTGGGAAGAAAAAAGCGCTAGCATCTGGTATACTAGAACATCTGGTATCTGGCAAAGTGTTTGGTTAGAATCAGTGAATATTTATCACATTGATCATTTGCGTTTTACTCCTGATATTGATCACGACACCGTCACGATCGAAACAGAATTTTCCGCCTATACAGAAGATATGTACCTAGAGGTCGATATTTCCTTTAAGGGAGAAACTATTTGTAAAGACCGTTATCTGGTAAACAATCCACATATTTTCATGCGTTGTATCCATCTTGCGAAAGATCATATTTTCTATAGCCAGACTCACGGATCCAAACGTCTCTGGAGTCCTGAAAATCCTGCTCTCTATGATATTACCCTACGTCTGATTGTAGACGGCCAAGTCGTTGATGAAATAAACAGCTATTTTGGCATGCGCAAAATTCACACAAAAGATGGCATCACTTATTTAAATAATCGTCCTTACTATTTTAAGTTCGTGCTAGATCAAGGCTACTGGCCAGACGGTATACTAACTGCACCTTCAGACGAAGATTTTGTCACAGACATTCGTATGATGAAGGAAATGGGCTTCAATGGATGCAGAAAGCATCAAAAAGTAGAGGATGCTCGTTTCTTATATCACGCAGATAAAATAGGCTTTCTTGTCTGGGGAGAAATGGCTGCCGCTTGTCTGTTTACAGAAAAAGGCATCGCTTCCTACGCAAATGAATGGTTCGAGATTCTTCGGCGTGACTACAACCACCCTTCTATCATTGCCTGGGTTCCATTCAACGAAAGCTGGGCTGTTCCAAATATTGGAAGGTGCGTTCGCGAGCAGAATCAGTCCATTGGCATGTACTATTTACTGAAAAGTCTGGATTCCACTCGCCTTGTCATCAGTAATGACGGTTGGGAAATGACCAAAAGTGATATCTGTGCAATTCACAATTACAGCCATGGTTCCACTAATGAGCCAGAGAAGCAAGACTTCTTTGAACGCACGATGGCCGATAAAAAACTTCTGCTCTCAACTACACATGCTGGACGAAGCATTTACGCCGAAGGGTATTCCTACCAAGGCGAACCGATTCTTATTACCGAATGTGGTGGCATTAACTATCGCTCCAATTATTCCAGTAACTGGGGATACACCTCTGCCACAAACGAAGCTGATTTTCTACAGCAATACGAACATGTAATCCATACAATTCTACATTCTGACATCATTTATGGTTTTTGCTATACGCAGCTATCTGATGTGGAACAAGAAACAAATGGACTGCTCACATATGACAGAGTGCCAAAATGTGATCCAGAAAAAATTAGAAAGATCAATTCACTGTATCGACACAATATAGTGATTGAATAATCATGTGTCTTGATAATTTATGTCTCCTCTAAAGAAATTAACAAGTGTTACAAAAAACTTAGTCACGACAAAAAGCGTCAGAGAAATTGTTTTAGTACAATTTTCCTGACGCTTTAAAAGTAATTTGATTTCCAAATCTAAGTGTTTTTTACTTCTGAGCCACAGGGACAGTAAATGAGCCACCGTACCTGTCACTATGGTCTTCTATAGTTTAGTAGATCTTTTTTCTTGGATCAATAAAGTACACCTTTTTGTTTTCTATTGATATAAATGGTCCTGAAAAACTTTGTTCTCCTCTAGCTTCCCCAAAGAAATCTCCTGCTGTGAGTGGATTTGTTGATACTGGCTTTAACTTCTCTGCGTTGTCTATCAGATTTATTCTTTTTTCCTGTCCATGGAAAAAGACCGGCTTTTTAGCTGCCTCGTCAAATGTAATGGTGTATGCCTCAGTATCCACCTTAACAGAAACCCAGGCAGTCTGTCCATTCTGATCAAAACCATAAAATTCCTTCCATGTTTTTAAATCCAAGCATACCTCTGGTTCTGGATACATTACACGCAAATATCCAGAAGGCTGATTTGCATAACAGTTATTTTCTGCCTCATTATGCTGTGTAGGAAATGTAATCGCAGACTGACCACATTCATAGAAAAAATTGTTAAAAATTCTAGTATCACGTCCCGTTCCGCCTCGCATCATATCCTGCTCCATGCGAAATGAAACTGGCTTTGCAAAATATCCAGAACCTCTGCACTTTCCAAAGAAATTATTAGAAAGATACAGATGATCAGTTCCTTCACCATACACACCATATCCATTTACCACATCGTGTTCACGCAGCTTATACCAACCGCTTGAACCAGGCTCCTTCGGGATTTTTTTCTGGTCAAACCTGCCCTCTATATTCCAGAAAATATTGTTATCAATCAAGTTTGTCTCATCTCTGCTGCACTCAATAAAAACTGCCTCTCTTTGCTCAATACCATCTAAAAACAAATTTTGTGTAATGCGGTTATTTTCATTTCCGCAATCAAGCCACAAATGATCGGCACGATATGTTCGTTTAAAAATATTACGACGAAACAGACTTCCCACGCTGTTATGCAGTTTTATACCCGCAGCTTCCCAGGACAATTCCATTTTCTGCCATCCTGTTCCTTCGATTAAGTTGTCCTCTATAAGCACATGCTCTGCAAATAATCCTGCAATTCCGCAAACACCAACATCCTTGATATGACATCCTCTAATAATTGTGTATCCGATTTGCTGATCCGGTAAAATATCATGATGCCAACATTCATTTCCAATATCAATTCCAACTGCATTTGACCAGTCAATTGTGCAGTTCTCAATAATCCAATGATGACCGCGCATGCATGAAAGAGCTCCACGTTGCGGAACTGGTGCTCCCATCGCTGCATGTGCACAAGTAATTCCTTTAACATGAATATATGAAAGAAATGGAATCTCGGGTGCAAAACATTGCTCTCGGCATGTAAGTTCAATCGTATGCATTCTCGGGTCTTCATCATTTTCCAGTCGAAAATGTATCGTCTGACCATTTGCTTCTACCCAATAGCTTCCTGGCTGTTCTGTCATCTGACGATAAAGGGCTACTTGTACAAGTGGTTTTCCATCGCAAAATACCATGCCTCTTCGATTTAAATATGGTGTCATATCTGTTTTATCATACTCAATAAACAACCTGTCATGCAAAATATTAACTGCGCAAAACGGATTATATCCTTTAAATTGCTCTGGGTTTAAATGATGACACCAAATTATCGGAGTTTTTTCCTCACCTTCTATTTCTCCCATTATCCAGCCCGTACTTTTTTCAAACTCAGTCACTTCTTCCGAAGCTTTTATAACAACATCTCCATCCCCTGCAGCTTCATATAAAACCATTTTTTCTGGTCCCTCTCCTCCAGCCTGAGGACGAACACATTCGCGATAAGTACCCTGATGAATAACAACCTTTGTACCTGCCACAGCACGCCTTGCAGCCTCTGAAATTGTTTTTAGTGGTGCCTCACTGCTTCCATCATTATTGTCTGCACTCATCTTATGCGCTGGATTTACATGAATCACCGTATCATAACTACACGGCATTTCCCAGCTGACAAATTCACTTCCATCTGGAAGTACTGACATAATATCTTTTTTCATTTTTCCTCCTTTTTGATATTTTGTACTTGATTTATTGTAAGAAAAACGTTAAACTATGGCATATAGTACTACTATTTTTATCATTTTAGAATGTATTATTTTATACTTTTGTTGTATTACTATGTAACTATGTTACTGTTTATATAGACTGTAACACAAATATATAAGGAGGTTTTTATCATGAGTCAACTTACTATTTCAACACAGGAAAAACGTTTTCCTGTCGCTCCAGATCTATACGGCGTATTTTTTGAAGATATCAGCCATGCTGGTGACGGCGGCTTGTATCCAGAGATGCTTCGTAATCGTTCCTTTGAGGATTCTCTGCTTCCCGATGGCTGTATCACAAACGATAATGGCAAAACATTTACTTCTCCAACAGGATGGATTGATGAGTTCAACAATGGCGAGGGAATGAATGACTGGATCGCATCACAAAAGATTGCACCAACCTCAATTCCTGCCTGGTATTCCGAAAATGCAAACATGCAGCTTAATAAAGATAATACACTCAATGATAATCGGCGCGTTTCTCTTCAAGTTGATTTTGAGGAAAATGGCAAAATCTATAACATCGGATATAATGGCATTAATCAAGAAAAAGGAGATACTTATAATTTCTATCTGTTTGCAAAATCAGAACAAACACTGCATCTGACGGTATCCATTCAAATAAATAATCAAACATCCTGCAGCAGCGATATCATCATAAACGATGCTAATTGGAAACGCTATGATGCACAATTTCTGGCCACTGAAACAGCAAGAAATGCTACTTTCTCCATTCAATGTCAGGAAAAAGGAACCCTTTACCTTGGCTTTTGTTCTCTTATGCCTGCAGAAACATTTCACGGTCACGGACTTCGCAAGGATCTTGCAGAAAAGCTTGAACAAATGCATCCTTCATTCTTGCGTTTTCCAGGCGGCTGCATCGTAGAAGGCTTTACACTTGAAACATCTATGTTTTTCTGTAATACTGTCGGTCCCGTTTGGGAACGTCCAAGCCACTGGCTTCTTTGGCACTATCGAACTACAAATGGTCTGGGATTCCATGAGTATCTGCAGTTATGTGAGGATTTAAAGCTTTCTGCTCTTTATGTGTGCAACTGTGGTATGACTTGTCAGGGACGCGGTCCTTATTATTTCAACGAAGCTCAAATGCAGTTTGCTATCAACGATACCTTAAATGCCTTAGAATATGCACTTGGTTCAAGCCAAACACATTGGGGCAGTCTGCGTGCAAAAATGGGTCATCCAGAACCGTTTTCCCTTAAATATCTAGAGATTGGCAATGAAAATAGTGGTACTGAATATGAGGCTTGCTTTAATCGCATTCGAGAAGCTGTGCTTGAACGCTATCCTCAGATCATTATTGTCTCCAACACAAGAAGCGAAACAATAAAAACAGATATTGTAGATGATCATTATTACAATATGCCTGAATTTTTTGCAGAAAATATTGATATTTATGATGACTACAGCCGCAAGAATCCAAACATTTTTGTCGGTGAATTTGCAGTAAATCAAACTTATGAGGGACAGCTGCGCGCTGCAATCTCAGAAGCTATGTTTATGGTTGGTTTTGAACGAAATCAGGATGTTGTAAAGCTTTGTTCTTATGCTCCACTATTTTCTCACGTTCATTACCAATCCTGGTATCCAAATCTCATAATGTTTGATAATAGCAGAAGCTATGTTATTCCAAGCTACTATTGTTTCAAACTATTTGGTGCGAATCGCGGTGACATGGTAGTTTCCTCCAAAGAATCCTGCGAAAAAATTTATCTATCCCTGCATGGTCTTCCTGTCATCAACGGTGATTGTGGATTAACCTGGAAAAATGCTGTTTTCAATAGTATACCTGTTTTTCCAACAAAAAGCCTGCATGGAAAAGCCATACAGGACAATGATTCATATGTTTTACAGGAAAATGATGCCGATGAATTTACTAATCAGTCAATTCGAAGTCAAATTTTACCTGGCATTGCTCTAGGTAATGATGTAGAAAGCCGCGAAGGCAGCTTTACTGTTCAAATTTTGGCTGAAAAAGGAAAACGAATCGGTGTTGGTATGTTGTGTTCACCAAAGCCATTCAGCTATTATGACCGAACTGATCCGAATCCAAAGGATCCATGGATGCTTTTTAATCTAGAGCCTCTGCGCTGGATTGTTGAAGGCAATACTGCTGCTCTATATCGCGGCGGCATTTCCCTTACGCAATATTCAGAGCCAAAACAAATTTCACTTCGTTATGGAGAATATAATGAGTTTCACTATGAGCTTACAAAAACTGCAGTCAGTCTATATCTAAATGGTAAACTTATCGATACTGTTGAACTGCCGCATTATCAATCTATGTGTTCTGTCACGACTGATACTGACGATAGTGTAATAATAAAAATTGTCAACTTCTCCGAGACAGATGATCCAGTCTGCATTTCAATAGATTGTGATGTAAAATCAGAGTATGAGGTTTTGCAGCTCACTGGAAAAGCTGATTTTGAAAACTCCCTTGACAATCCAGACCAAGTTCATGATACAACAACAATGTTAACTGGTGCTGGCAGATGTTTTACCTTTACTGCCCCAGGTCTTTCCGTCAATGTATTAAAATTAAAGAAAAAATAAGCAATGCTTATCTTAGATTATTATACTCATAAGTTACTTTCTTATGAGTATAATAAATCGAATAGTCTGCAAATCTAAGTGTTTTTTACTTCCAAGCCACCGGGAAAGTAAATGAGCCACCGCACCTGTTACCCTAGTTGACTCAGCACCTGCACGACTTTCTTTATGTTTTCCATATTGACGGAAGAATAATTCATTACATAAGTATTCTCATACGGATTCTCCTGTCCGTTTTGTTCATGCTTTTCTGTGTTCTTTATATAGTAGCGCGACAGCGGATCTAGCTTTACTCCGCCTGCCTTTGCCTTTTCGACAATCTCTGCCTCTGTGCAGTCCGACTGGATATGCATAAGAAAATGCACTCCTGCTTCTTCCTCTTGTATCGTGATATATTTTCCGATTGAACCGCTTTTTAGCTCTTTTAGGATCGCATCTCGCTTGTTCTGATAATAATTTCTTAGTCTATTTATATGCTTTTCAAAACTTCCATTTTCCATAAACTCAGCCAGCGTGTACTGCTCGAAATTGGATACTGTACAGGAATAAAAGGAAAGCTCATTGTAAAAGCGTGTCGCTAAATCCTCTGGAAGCACCATGTAACTGATGCGCACCGTGGATGCAAGTGTTTTCGTAAATGTGTTGGTGTAAATTACCTTACCAGAAATGTCGATGCTTTGCAGCGTTGGAAATGGTTTTCCGCTTAAACGAAGCTCGCTGTCATAGTCATCCTCTATAATGTAGCGCTCTTTTTCCTTTGCCGCCCAACCGAGCAGCTCATAGCGACGACTGACTGGCATGACAAGACCAGTTGGAAAATGATGGGACGGCGAGGTGTGAATGATATCAATTTTCTTTTCCTCTAATTCGTGAATAGACACACCAGACTCATCCATATCGACATGGCGATAGGTCACGCCCATGCTCTTGCAGATTTTACCGATCTTATGATAACCTGGATTTTCCACGCCATATATCAAATTTTTTCCAAGGAGTTGAATCAAAAGGCCGTAGAGATATTCCGTTCCGGCACCAATGATAATCTGATGCGGTGCGACCTGCATACCTCGAAAATTCCTTAAATAGCGGGCGATTGCATTACGAAGAGGCAGGATGCCGCCGCAGGGCGGGTTGATCATCAATTGAATACGGTTATCGTTTAACACACTTCGCACAGTCTTCGTCCAGATGGTAAATGGAAAAATTTCACTGTCGGTCTGATTGCTGGAAAAATCGGCAAAGTAAGGAGAGCAGGCAATGCTAGCAGAGTCATCAAACAAATTTGTATCTGCACTTGTTTTCGCGCTTGTATTTGGATTTGCCACCAGATCAATATCTGACACATAAAAGCCGCGTTTTGGCATCGAATAAATATAACCTTCATCCGAAAGCTGACCGTAGGCATTCTCCACGGTAATTACACTTATACCCAGATTTTTCGCAAAACTGCGTTTTGAGGGCAGCTTCTCACCAGCGCACAATTTTCCTTGCAAAATGTCGTTTTTGATGCATTTATAAAGTGATTCATAAAGTGAATCTGACCCTGTCGCGGTTAAATTATATGTCAACATCTGATCTTTTTCCTCCAATCTGACCTTACTGAATATATTTATTTTGGGGATTTTCTTATGTCCACTTTGTCAGTATAATGCAAGGCAAGTCAAAAGTAAAGCTTTGGAAAAGGAGAATCTCACTATGAATACAACAAATACTTCCGTTACTGCAACTGAACGTTATAAATTAAATAAGGAGCTAGCCCAGATGCTAAAGGGCGGCGTTATTATGGATGTTACGACACCGGAACAGGCACGCATTGCGGAGGCTGCTGGTGCATGTGCTGTTATGGCACTTGAGCGTATCCCGGCTGATATACGCGCAGCCGGCGGTGTTTCCCGTATGAGCGACCCAAAGATGATTCGTGGTATTCAGGAAGCTGTTTCCATCCCTGTTATGGCTAAATGCCGTATCGGCCATTTTGTTGAGGCGCAGGTACTTGAGGCAATCGACATCGACTACATTGATGAAAGTGAAGTTCTTTCACCGGCTGATGATGTATACCATATAAATAAGAGAAATTTCAGTGTTCCGTTTGTCTGCGGTGCTAAGGATTTGGGTGAGGCACTTCGCCGTATCAATGAGGGTGCTTCTATGATTCGTACTAAGGGTGAGCCTGGAACTGGTGATATCGTGCAGGCTGTTCGCCATATGAGAAAGATGAACAGCGAGATTCAAAAGCTGACCTCTATGCGCGAGGATGAATTGTTTGAGGCTGCAAAGGTGCTGCAGGTTCCTTATGATCTTGTTTTGTATGTTCACAAAAATGGTCGCCTTCCAGTTGTCAACTTTGCTGCTGGCGGTGTCGCAACTCCGGCCGATGCTGCTCTTATGATGCAGCTTGGCGCTGAGGGTGTGTTCGTTGGCTCTGGTATCTTTAAGTCTGGAAATCCGGCAAAGCGTGCCGCTGCGATAGTAAAGGCTGTCACTAACTACACTGATGCAAAGATGATTGCTGAGCTTTCTGCTGATCTTGGCGAAGCTATGGTCGGTATCAATGAACAGGAAATCGCACTTTTAATGGCTGAAAGAGGTAAATAATGACAATTGCAGTTCTCGCTCTGCAGGGTGCCTTTGCAGAGCATGAAAAAATGATCCGCTCGCTTGGTGCTGACTACATCGAGTTACGGCAGGCAGATGATTTAAAAAAACACTATGACGGACTGATTCTTCCGGGCGGTGAGAGTACAGTCCAAGGAAAACTATTAAAAGAGCTTGGCATGTTTGAGCCATTAAAAAAGCAGATCGAAAGCGGTTTACCCGTCCTTTCAACCTGCGCTGGAATGATTCTTCTTGCTTCTTCTATTGATGGGCAAATTGCTGGGCAGCCAGATTCATATTTGGGCACACTGCCTGTCCGTGTCAGAAGAAATGCTTACGGAAGACAGTTAGCAAGTTTTCATGCAGAAGCAGATGTCGCAGGCATAGGTGCTGTCCCGATGACCTTTATCCGCGCACCATACGTTGTAGAAATGGATAAGTATGCGCTTGCTTCTGGTAATGGTCAAATCCTTGCCGTTGTGAATAACCGTATCGTGGGAGTACGCTACAAGAATCAGTTTGCATTTGCATTTCATCCGGAATTGGATCCAGACACACGCATTCATCAGGCGTTTCTTAACTGCGTGAAAGCAAGAACTCCTGACTGAAGTCACGAACTTTCAAGTGCCTGTTATAAACCAATAAGGAGTCAGAGACAACATTCTCTGGCTCCAGCATCATATTATATATAGGTTACACTCCCGTCTCATAATCCTGCCACTGGGCACTTGATTCACTGACATCCGGCCAATTGTCATCATCATATGTATCCCACTCACCGTTTTGATACAAATCCTCAAACCAATCACCATACGAATTATACTGATAAAAACTATGGCGCTCGGGTCCTTCCCCTCCAGCAAAATGAGCGATTCCACCGATTTTTTCCCACACTAAATTCGATTGGGTTCTCACAGTTCCATAGTCTAACAGGCTAATTTGGTTGTTCGGTGTAACTATTCCAGTCAGCGCATATCCGCCGCTTCTGCTATCCTCTTTTACAACAAAATCATCATACGGAATGCGAATCGGTGAATGCTGAATTGCCGCCTCATAGCCAACCTGAACATTGTAGTCAACTAGATAGCACACCGTCAGCGCCTGATAACAGTATACACGGTCTGCACCATGGTTTAATGCATATTCGGCAATGGTTTTTTGTGACATCTCCCACACGCGGCTTGGCTCAAATTCATACAACATTCCATCTTTTTCATAGGCGAAAAATGATTGATGGCAAGTTTTTTTTATATCATCGCCCATATCATATCGTCCGGCAATCCAAAATCCACTGGCCGCCTTAAAGCCAACCTTTGGATTTTCCCAAACGGTAAATGTAGCTACGCGTTCCTGCTGTCCCCTTGCAATATCCGGCACCACACGTTTGCCGCGAAGCAGCCACATCTTTGGATTTCCTTCGCTTATTTCCCAGTTTCCTTCTCCTCGTCTGTCAAAATAAAAAATGTCGTATGATTCTAGCTCTGTCTTCTCATCTTCTGGAAGTATGGATAAAAGTTGCTCCTTCGCCTCCTCATTTGAAAGCTGTGAAAATTCTTTTTCTGGCAAATTCATCATATATTTGCCATGTACTGGCCAGATGGAAATTACTATACTGACAATCGCAGGCAAAAGTGTCATGCCCACGAGTGGAATTAAATAACCCCCAATTTTTTTCCATGAAAATGGCTCGATTCCGGCATAAGATTCCTCCTGCAAAATACGCTTGATCTTCCATGTTTTGATAATAAACAAAATATCACAAATTTTAAGTGCAATCACTCCAATTATAATAAGAAAGCCCCACGTACCATTTACATTTATATTGACACTTTCCTTTGGAAATCCATGAATCGCGTTAAGAATCAATATCAGAAGGGTCTCTGCGCAAATATAGACCTTAAGCACCCAGCAATACTGCCATCGTCTTTATTTAATTCTGTTTCTACTGCTGCATCTAAATAATTTGCCATCATCATAAGAACAATTCCAAAAGCAATCATGTTTCCTATACGTAATCCAGTCTGCAAAATCGTATACGGCTGTGTCTGTGCCAAGACAGTAATCGGCATCAGTAAGCCCAATCCATATGATGCATAAAACGCCTTGCGAAATGACTTGCTGATTGTTCTCATGCGATATAAGGAAAATATCATAATATATGTTCCTATCCAACTGATCACATCTGGCCGCATGTTATTGACATCTGGCAGCCAGATTAAGAAAATTCCAATCCAAAGGACGGTAAGCATCTTATTAAAACCATTGTTGGAATCGTATGGATGCGCAAGCATAAGTTCATGCGCAAGCTCATTTGCATCACCCATGCGGCTCACTGCCTCTACATAAGCTGCGCTCTCATTCATTCCCTCGTCCATGAGCTCAAATGCCTCGTCCTCAATGTGATCTTCCATCTCCTCACGAACCATCTTTTTTTCTCTCAAACCAACAATTTCCTCTGTTACCCGGTCAAGAAAGGCATTCATCTTTTCTATATGTCCATTATCTGTCTGATTAGCACCATTCATCCCCATATCACTCATAAAATCACCTTCCCTTTCCTCATATACTTTAAATCAGAAATATTCAGCAAAGCGCTATGCCACTTTTTCGCATATTACGCATTTTGCAGCTGCAGCACCTTTCCTACTGCTCCTGCATATTCCTTCCATTCCTCTTTTTGTCTGTCCAACTCTTTTCTCCCCTTTTTTGTAATCCTATAGAAGCGGCGTTTTCTCGCTGAGCTCGTATCCTCCCAATATGCTTCCAGAAAGCCATCCTGCTCCAGCACATGAAGAATCGGATAAAGTGTTCCTTCTTTCAGGGAAAAAACTGTTTCAGAACGCTGCTCCAATTCTTTAATGATCTGATAGCCATACATTTCCTTCTCCTCAAGCACACCAAGTACTAACATAGATGTGCTTCCCTTTACCAATTCTTTATTAACGCTCATAATACTCCTTTCCTTCTTGAATAAACTTCGCAGCCAATACCTCGTATATCTATGTATAGATTATCATGGTATATGGCTGCTGTCAAGTTTTTTTCACTTTATTACATTTTCGTTACGGAAATCTCAACCTGCTTAAACGGTATTTCAATTCCTTCCTCATCAAATGCCATCTTAATATTTTCTGTTAGGCGCCACTTTGCATTCCAATATTCTGATGATGAAACCCACACATGAAGTCCTAAATTTACGGAGCTTTCGGCAAGCTCTGACACAAATACATTGACAGGATTTTCTAGATCTCTTGCAGGATCATTTTCTCCTAGACGGATCAGTACTTCCTTTGCTTTTTTTAAATCAGACTTATATCCGATTCCCACAGATAACTCAAGACGCCTCTTTCCCGTTGCTGTTACATTGACAATACTGCTGTCTATCAGCGTACCATTTGGAATCACAATAAGACGATTATCTGCTGTAATTAATTCTGTATATACCAGACCGATTTCCTTTACTGTGCCTTCTGTATTTCCCTGCACAATGTAGTCACCAATGACAAACGGCTTCATCAGTAAAATCAACACGCCTCCTGCAAAGTTAGAAAGGCTTCCCTGAAGCGCAAGACCAACTGCAACACCAGCAGATGCTACAAGTGCAGTCAGCGATGTTGCCGTCAGTCCTACCGTCTGCAACAATATGCCTAACATGCAAATATAACCAAGTGCATTGATCACGTTGCAAAAGAAGCGGCGTACAGTCACCTCCATGCCATGACGTTTTAATGCCTGATCGCATAAGCTTACTATCTTTTTAATCAGCTTTCTGCCGCCAAAAAAGATCACTAATACTAATGCAATGCGAAGCAAATAGTCACATACAACCGGCACATACCTCTCAAACATTTCTTTCCATGAAATCTGGCTTAGCTTTTCCACCTTATCGCCAAGCTCATTTGCCAGAAATTCCATACTTTCAGGCTCCGTTTCCTCAACTGCTGCAGTTGCTAAATCCTGAGTTAAAATTGAGCTTAAATCGTTGAACCAATTAAAACTTTTCATTGTCTTCTCCTTTCCTGCTGCTAACAAAAATATATCATATACTTCACCAAAATGCCAACAGGCTTAATAAAACTTATATGTTGAAGAAAAAGTGCTGACATATTAAAGATTGCAGACTACAACTATGCTGAACGACTCTATAATAAACAGCACTCCGATCATCCAGACTGGGGCATCTATGGAAGTGAGCGAGCCAGTGTGACGTATGCTCGTACATCGCTGTCGGTAATGTAATCTCCGAATAAAAATCGGTTTGTTTCCAGACATTTATCCAATTTGTCAAGTGATTCATAAAAATCTTCATAAGCTTCATCATATGCCTCCAGTGACTGACAAAATGCCATGCGATAGTGACTGTTGTTGATGTGTGGAAACAGCCAGTCGTTAAACTCATCAATCTCTACTAATGTTTCATTTGGTCTTGGATCAACTCCAACCTCTTTTGCAAGCTCATCTGTATATACAGTATATTCTTCCTTCTTTGCTTCCTCTAGTGCAAAACTGCAGCATTCACTCATTGTGTTTTCCTCCTCGGCTTATTCCTGACTGTCAGTTTCTCTAACATTTTTACGCTTTGTTTATGCTTTGTCTGCAATAAGTAATTTCTATATCAACAAAGGAAGAAGCGTCAGAGAAATTGTTTTAATACAATTTTCCTGACGCTTTAAAATTAATTTGATTTCCAAATCCAAATGTTCTTTTTTACTTCCAAGCCGCAGGGACAGTAACTGAGACACCGTCCTTTTAGCTTACTTTTTAACTTATTCTATTCCCTTATTTTGCCACGGATTCTGTTACCTTTTCGTACTCTGCCTTTAATTCTGGATAAGAAGCATTTCCATACTCATCCAACTTTTCCATACCAATCTGCTTTGCTACATCTAACATCTCATTAAATGCAGCTTCACACGCTTCTTCTGAGTCGGCCATAAAAATATTTGTTTGCTGATTCGAACACATTTCATTTAATTTTGCCTGAATATTTGCTTCATCTGAATCTGTTTCAAAACGAATCATTCCAATGACTGGATTTACAACTGTATGTGAACTCAAATTTTTCCTATCCTCTGCTGTCTGAGAGTCTGAATTTGCCTCTGCAATACTCGTAACGATGTTATTGTGTACCATCCATCCCCAATATTTTAATCCTCTTGGTTGCAGCACGCTATTATCTCCCTGAAAATCATAGTTGAAAACAGGATATCCATCCCCATCTAATGTATAGTCCTCGCCTTCAATTCCCCACATCAGGAGTTTCATTCCTTCATCACTGTACGCATATGCCAAGGTTTTATATGCAGCTTCCACATTCTTACAAGATTTTGTAATATACAATCCACGACCACCACATCCAGTATTGAACTGCTTACAATCATCACTCAATTCATTAGTTACCAAACTAAATGTAAAATCATCTCCATTTGTAGCAATTGCAGTATTATAATTATCAGCATGATTATCATAGCCAAAATTTGCAAATGCTTTTCCGCCTACACACACCTCTTTGGTCTCATCTTCAGACTGATATGCAAAATTTTCTGCTGAAATATATCCATTTCTATACCACTCATTTACTTTCTTATAGTAGTCCAGTAGTCCATCCTGCTCTAACCACCACTGAAGTGTTCCATCGTCTGCTTCTACATATCCACTTCCTGCCAATCCCATCTGTTGAAGCAACCAATTAAATTTATGAGCGCAATTAAAAGCACATGTTGTCATATCTGGATACGCTTCTTTGACTGCTGCAAATGCATTGTCCAAGTCATCAAGTGTTTCAAACTTTAATTCCAACTCATCCGCAATGTCCTGTCTATACATGAATCCTGGTCCTTCTACCAAAATCTTATCCCATTTTGCATACTCATAATCTGGTGAAAAACCACAACCTATTGTATAAAAATGGCCATCAACTGCCGTATTTACAAAACGATATGTTTCATCTGGCTCAAATGTATACTGAGGATACTCGTCAATTAACTCATCCAATGGATAGCAAACTGATTCATCAGCCAAATACTGGTAACGATTTGAACAAATAATATCTGGCATATCTCCACCTGATACCATTAATGCCAATTGATTGCCATCAGCTGCACGAATCACCTCAATATCTGCACCTACTCTTGAGGCAAACTCTTCTGGAACCGCACCTTCCCATTTTTCATATGGCCACCACGTTTCATCCACAAAAATTGTTAATTTTGGCGTTTCTTCTGCTTTCACCGTCACTTGTCCTGCAAGCGGTACCGCCATCACTGCTGTCATTGCTAATGCTGTCATCTTTCTCTTCATTTCTTTGTCCTCCTTTTATTTTAGGTTTTATTCCTTTACCGCACCAATCATCATTCCTTGCACAAAATATTTCTGCAAAAATGGATATACACACATGATTGGAAGCATTGAAACCACCATAGCAGTTGCCTGAACTGTAAATGTAGTTGCTGTATTTGCCTGCGACATCTGCCCTGCTGCATCTGTGTTTGCAGTAGTTGCTAATGTCTGATTGATCGTTGTCATCATCTTATAAGATAATGTTCTTAAATTATTATCACGTACATAATAAGCTGAATCCAACCAACTGTTCCACTGTCCTACTGCACTAAAAAGTGCCAACGTTGCAAGAAACGGTTTTGATACTGGAAGAACTATTTTTGACAAGACGCGAAGTTCTGACGCACCATCCATTCTCGCTGATTCCAATATTGATTCTGGAATAGAGCTAAAAAAATTAATTCCTGTCATAACAAAAAATCCATTTATCATTCCTGGAATGATATACACGAAGAATGTATTTAGTAAATGTAATTCTTTCAGAAGAATATAATATGGTATCAATCCACCTGAAAAATACATCGTAAAAACCACCAAAAAACGGTAAACATTTTTAAACATCAAATTTTTTCTAGATAATGCATAACTAAACATACTTGTAAAGGCTACACATAATAGAGTTCCTATAATGGTCTTTGCAGCCGATACACTAAATGCATGTGTCCAGTCTGCATCACTTAAAAACAGCTGATAATTTGCCAATGTAAATTTTCTTGGAAATAGATAAACACCGCCTTTCATCAAATCCATTCCATCATTTAATGAACAAATAATAGTATAATAAAACGGATACACTGTTATGATTCCTATGATTGTCAATAAAAAATACACGACAATATCTACAATTTTGTCCTCTGTTAATTTTTTCTTCATATGCCTTGTCCTCCTATTAGAACAGTCCATCTCCCGTTATTTTCTTTACTATTGTATTGCTGATGAGAATTAAAACAATAGAAGTCATTGATTGAACTAGATCCACAGCTGTTGCATAGGAAAAACGCCCCTGCGCCATTCCCATTTTAAACGCATATGTTTGAATAATTTCGGACTTAGCATTATTTACAGTATTTCCCATCAAAAATGACTGTTCAAAATTGGAACCTACCATTCCTCCTCCAAGAAAGCTCCCTATTGATAAGATTAACACTGTTATAATGGATCCCTTAATTCCTGGAAGTGTAATATGCCATATTCTTTTTAATCGCCCTGCTCCATCAATACTTGCTGCTTCATAAAGTGTTTTGTCAATGCCCGATATCGCTGCCAAAAAGATAATCGCCCACCATCCCGAACTTTTCCAAATAGATAGTACCACTGATGTTCCCCAGAACATATTCGGATCTGTTAAAAATGGAATCCCACTATCAATAATTCCCATATGTACTAACAATTGATTAATAGCACCTTTTCCCTGTGACAAAAGCGCTGTGCTGATTCCATAAACAAGAACCCACGATACAAAATTAGGCAAATAGCTTGCAGTTTGAATCACACGCTTAAATTTCTCATTTCTACATTCAGAAATAAGAATTGCTAAAATAATCGGTACTGGAAATGCAAAAATCATTTTTAATGAACTCAAAACAATCGTGTTTCTCAACAATTCCCAGAATCGATAATCTGAAAAGAATTCTTTGAAATACTTCAATCCGACCCATTCGCTAGTAAAAATTCCCGATATTCCTGCTGTAATCTTATAAGATTTGAAAGCAAGAATGATTCCAAACATTGGAATAATAGAAAATATAATCAAATATGCAACTCCAGCTAATGCAAAAAACTGAAGTTCCTTCTGACGCCTAAATTTCACAAACTTCTTTTTCCAACTCTCTGAACGTGTCATTTTTTCCTCCCTTATTTTTTAATTTCTCTTTTTTCTTTTATTATAGCCTCTTTTTTTTTTCCTGAATAGAGAAGATTTTTTTTGCTTTTCTTTTTTATTTTTTCTTTACCTACGATAGCAAATCAACTAATTTTAAATATTTCGATAGCAAATCAACTAATTTTAAATATTTATCTACGTTTTCTTTC
>QUFP01000053.1 GCA_003478935.1 Firmicutes bacterium AF25-13AC | reverse complement strand
ATGTTCATGTATCAAAAGGCAGACCAACACCGAATGCTACAAAAATTTGGTTAACCCGTACTGGGGGATGCATTGTAGCAAGCAATGGAAGTCAAATTGCATCGAAGGAATTGAATGAGTTAATGGAATTTATTTCAGCTCAGTTTTTCCTTATTTGTGCAAGATGGAAACAGTTTTTTGTTACAAATACGATTAAATTTTATTGTTGATAGAACCAGTGGGACAGATAAAAAGCCACAGTACCTGTCCCGGTGGAAAGGTGTCAGTACGAATACTATGTGGACGATGGGTACACAGGACGCAACTTCAACCGCCCCTCTTTCCGGCGGATGATCGCTGATATTGAGGCGGGGAAAGTGGGCTGCGTCATTACCAAAGACCTCTCCAGACTGGGACGTAACTACATTGAAGCAGGCACTTATATCGAAATCTTTTTCCCAAAACACAATGTAAGATATATCGCTGTGACAGACGGCGTAGACAGCCTGACCAGCCCGGAACTGGACATCACGCCGTTTAAGAACATCCTGAACGATATGTACAGCCGGGATATTTCCAAAAAGGTGCTGGCTGGACGTATGACCCGCTCCCGCCAGGGGAAGTTCTGCGGAGGGACGCCGCCCTATGGCTTGAAGCGTGACCCGGAGGAAAAGGGGCATTTACTGATTGACCCGGAGACTGCGCCGGTCATCCGCAAAATCTATGATATGGCGCTGGACGGCTGGGGCTGTATGCGGATTGCCAAACGGCTGATGGAGGATAAAGCCCCCATTACCCATGTGAAAACACAGACGGAATGTGATGTGAATTACTACTACTGGAGCGCCAGCAGGATCAGCCACATCTTACGCAATCCCTTTTATAAAGGGGCGCACCTGGTCTGCCGGACACACCAGAAAGGAATCCGCTCCGGTACGGTGGACATTATCCCCCGTGAAGATTGGGAAATCATTGAAAACTGCCACGAAGCGATTGTCACGCCGGAGGAATGGGACAAGGTTCAGGAGCTGATTGACGGCAGACCTGCCATCATGGAGGGCAATGCCTGCCCCTTTTACAACATCTTCCACGGCATTATCTACTGTGCTACCTGCGGGAAGTCCATGCAGGTACGGTATGAAAAGGTAGGACGCACCGGAAAAAACCGCTTTACCGGCAAAATGAGGGAGCCTATCGACAAGGCATACTACATCTGCCAGACCTACAACCGGCTGGGAAAGAACGCCTGCACCAGCCACAAGATTGAGGCAAGGGATTTGTATGACCTGGTATTGAAAGACATTCAGGAGCTGGCGGCAATGGCTTTACAGGATGCGGATGCGTTTTATAGCCGGTTGTGCCGCCGAATGGAGCGCCAGTACCAGACAGACGCTTCCGAGGTACAGAGGGAATGTGAAAAACTGGAAGTCCGGAACCAGGAAATCGACGATTTGTTTTTGAATCTGTAAACCGATAAGGCAAAGGGGATTTTATCGGAACAGCGCTTTCTGAAGCTGACCTCCGCTATGGAGCAGAAACAGGAAGCAAACCGGAAACGCCTGCAAGACCTGTCTCTGCTGATACGCCGTACAGAATCCCAGGAAAGCGATGTACAGACCTTTATCCATGAAATCCGCCAGTATGCTGCCATTCAGGAACTGGACGAAGCCATGCTGCACCGTCTGATCAGCCGGATTGTAGTCGGCGAAATGAAGAAAGTGGATGGACAGAAACAGCAGGAAGTGAAAATCATCTACAACTTTGTGGGTGAGATACCGGAATAAGCACCGCAAAACCATAACAAAGCAGCCCGTCTGAAAGGTATAAGATTATCTTTCAGACGGGCTTATTATATTTGTTTGATTTTCTTTTCCTTATCAATACCTCATAAATTGCTTAGAGTTTCAAGTTAGCTTTTCACTCGCTTTTTACTTTATTTCTGTTTTTCGATATACCTGATACAGAACAGGTAAAATAATAAGGAATAGAACGGAATAAATTGTTAAAATAATCGGAACTGATCCTATCACTTTCCCACCAATTTCATAAAGAGTAAAGGTTTTAATTGCCATATTTATCTGCAAGAGTTGGTCTGGCAAAAGTCCTAATACATCTGATAATACTGAAAATCCACCCAAAAAGGATTGAATGAATAACAGTACAAATGGAATTGTAACAGCTAAAACAGTTGTATGTGTCTTGGCAGATACCAGCATGGAGACAGCTAAAATGAATAATGCTCCCACATATCCACCAATCACGGTTAAGAGGTATGCCTGCAAATAGGTAATATTGTAAAAACTTTTCCAGAAAGCCCAGCTTGTCTGAATAACACAATTTGCACCGCCAATACCTGCAACACTAAATACTACTGCGGAATATATCAGAATTACCAACCAGTAAACTCCGGTAATAACAATCAACCCAGCCGCTATTTTAGAAAAAGTCCCCCTATTTCTGCCATACCTTGCGGAAAAGAAAACAGAATCCGCTTTCCACCCAAATTCGTTTGAAAAGATACCTGCTACAAAGAAACTCATAATCAAAACGGTCAGCATAATGATTGTGGGTGCATAGACCAAAGCAGCAGTAAAACCGCCTGCATATTCATAATAAAAAGGAGTCTCCAGTTTTTGATATTGACTAACCAGAAATGCTTTTTCCTTTTCACTGAATTGGTCTTTTGCTTCATCAGAATTAAGCCATTTCTCCAGATTTAAGATGCGGTTATCATAAAGCTTTCCAACCTCATCCTCTGATAAGCTGTCTGCCCGATAGTAATTATGTTCTCGGAACTCGGAAAATCCAGAGTTAATTAAATCCCTAATATCAGAAAATCCCTGTTTTTTGGAATAGCCAATGTTGCTGGTTTTAATATCTGTCGGGCTGTCAGGATAGGTTTCGTTGATTAGCCGATTTTGCCGAATGACCTCTCGAAGCACATCTTCTGTGATCAGGCCTTCCCATTCCGCTTTTGTATCACGCAAGTACCTTGCTGCCGCAATTCCTGTGTGTGTATCCCCCTCCTCATCCACATAGTCCATGGAAGATATTGCAAAATAGCAAGTAACAGCGATGGCTGCCAGCAATACGATCAGACCGATTTTATTTGCAGTTTTTGAAAATATCTTTTTTATTTCAAATCGAATCATTCCATGTCACCACCCTTTTCTCCAAAATAATACAAAAAGACGTCTTCTAAATTAGGGCGCACAAGTCTTGCATGTTCAAGCGGCTGCCTGGCAGAAATAATTCGTAATTCAACAGTACCATTTTCTGATTTCATATTAGATACTTTATATTGTTTCATCAACTTTGCTGCTTTTTCATGGGAAGTCTGACAAGCCCATACTTTTTGCGGCATGGAAGATACGATTTCATCTAAATTCCCTTGCTGCAAAATCTTACCGTCTTTCATAAGCCAAATATCCTTTGCAATATACTCCACATCCGAAACAATGTGAGTAGATAATATAACAATACGGTTTTCTGACAGTTCACTGATTAGATTGCGAAAACGTATTCTTTCTGCGGGGTCAAGTCCGGCAGTTGGTTCATCCAAAATCAAAATTTTAGGGTCATTCAGTATCGCTTGTGCAATGCCAGCCCGACGTTTCATGCCTCCGGATAATTTCCGCATTTTTTTATTAGCAGCTTTGGAAAGTCCTACCTGTGCAAGTAGTTTGTTTACTTTTTTCTTTGCCACAATCGGGCGAATCCCTTTTAAGGCTGCAATGTATAAAAGATAATCCTTTACCGTAAATTCCGGATAAAATCCAAATTCCTGCGGCAAATATCCTAAAAGATTCCGGTACTCGCCGCCCATTCCCCCAATATCCTGCCCGTCACATAATATCTTTCCACTTGTAGGGGTCAGCAGTGAGCATATCATTTTCATTAAAGTGGTTTTTCCAGCACCATTGACACCTAAAAGACCATACACACCATTTGAAATCGTAAGATTCAGGTTGTTTACTGCTCGAAAATTTCCAAACTCTTTTGTCAGATTAACTAATTGTAGTTCCACTTAAATCCACCTCACAGAATTTATTACAATCAAATATGGTTTTATAAATTGCACCAATCAGAAAAACAACAGCAGTTCCAAACAAAGCATACCAAACCGGAAGTGTAATGAGAACGTAAATGGTTTCGTTATTGATAATGAACCACCATATTCCGCTCCATAACAGGCAGAGAATAATAGAAGTTCCCTCATTTACACGACTATTGCTGCACAACGTACCAAAGCAAATGCAAGCAGTCACCACGGCTGGAAACAAAAACTGGATGACAATTTCTGATAGCGCGAGATTGACACTTCCTCTAAGTGTGATACAAAACAGGCTTATCATAAATAAATCGACAATTCCAAATAGAAAGATTCTGGCTGCATATATCTGTCGCAATGAATAAAGGCAGGTCGCTTCTATCTGCATACAGTCACAAGATTTGTTTTTCCAAAATTCCGGTATCATCAGAACAATAAAGAGTACCCCTATCATACCTAACATTCTTATCACATACCTATTGTCTAAAAGATCTGGCAAAAGGGTTGCAGCAGTCCATAACAAAAGCATTTGCAGCAGCCACCACCGCTTGCGTATAAGATGTAACTCTGTCCATAAAAATTCCCAATACGTTAGTTGCTTTTCCTGCTCAACGGAGCAATAACTTTCTATTGATTTTCTTACGGTTTCTTTTATGTGCTGTTCATCAGGAATAATATTCTGATTTTCCCGATACCTTTTGAGTTGTTCTTCAATATTCACAAAATCACTCCTCCCTTAGCAGTCTTTCTAAATGTGTTTTTGCCTGTTTTACCCGGTATTTTACTAATGGCAAACCTATTTGTAAGGTGCTGGATATTTCTGTAAGTTTCAGTTCCTGAAAGTAATACAAGATAATAACTTCCCTTAATTCAGCGGGTAATCTATCCAGAGCTGCCTTAATCGTCAGCCTGTTAAGAAGCTCGTCTGTTTCAGGGGGATGTAAACAATCTTGAATTTCTAAAGACTGTTCCTCTAACAAACTTTCTCGGATTTTTTTATAGGAATCCCTGCAAAGATTTCCAGCAATCGTATACAAATAATTTTTGGTTTTTCCCATATAACGGTAGTCAGACAATTTCTCGAAGAAGCGCAAAAAAGTTTCCTGTGTTAAATCTTCTGCGGTTGATGTATCAGGGCAATGATAGTTACAATAGTTCAATATTTCCTTATAGTATTTGCGAACAAATACATCAAAAGCATTTTCGTCTCCACGCTTCATTCTTTGTAGCAACAAAAAATCTATATCCACGAAATCCTCCTTTCCCGTTATTGAAAGTCAATGCGCATTTCTCTTTCTACCATGTATAACGAATGAACACTGTAAAAAGATAGTGTGGCTTCATTTTTTATAAAAATTTTTTCCAGATAGATTGCTTATCCCTATTTATTATATTGAATTGCCCTTATAGCTTCAAGATAGATAATTTGACACCAATTCATCACTTGACATTGTGGCAAAGAGCTGATGACACAGGACGAAATCGCTGTTATGGACGGTGGGAAATGTATCTTGCAGCTACGCGGTGTGCGCCCGTTCTTTTCGGACAAATTCGATATAACGAAGCACCCCAATTACAGATACCTTTCTGACGCTGACCCGAAAAACGCTTTTGACATGGAGAAGCATATCAAACGCCGCCCCGCTATTGTGAAGCCGGACGAAGTATTTGACTACTACGAACTGGACGCAGCCGATTTAGAATAACCCATAGACACGCCGAAAGGAGGAAACTATCAGAAATATCAACACAGGCTACATGGTACGCGCCCCTACTCATGGGGCAGGCATGGAAGGAAGCCGCAGGCAATGACAACTGAATATCGCCGCGAAGCAGTAAGGAAGCGACGCGGGGACAGCCGCCTATCAGACACAGGCGGCTTTTTTCATACCCAAAATCAGACAATTCATATTTTTACAGCCGCAACGCGGCAGAAAGTGAGGACAATTTATGGCATTTTTCAATTCTGCAATCGACGTTTTACAGACTTTGGTTATCGCGCTTGGAGCAGGTCTTGGTATCTGGGGCGTTATCAATCTGCTTGAGGGCTACGGCAACGACAATCCGGGCGCAAATGCTCATGTACGGTAAGGAAGCAAGCAACCGAAAACAAGAGATAGACCGCCAGCACTACACTATTCCGAACCAAAGACCAAAAGATAAGCATTGTGGGAAAATCTAAACTTTTGGATTTTCCTACAATGCCGACTACGGCGGAATCCCTCCCACTCCTTATATCTTTCTTTCCGTATACATTGAATTTGTATTTAGTAAATGCTATAATGTCCCTATTCAAATTATAAATGTGTTGAATTAGTTACATGTACATATTTTTTGTGCCGGAGGAAGTGAAATGAAACAAAAAATTTATCTCATTACAGGCTTAATGGCTTCTGGAAAATCTACAGTTTCCGATTTACTGGCAAAATCAATAGAAAAATGCGTCCATCTTCGTGGTGATGTGTTCCGAAAAATGATTATTTCAGGCAGAGAAAATATGTCAGCTACCCCATCAGCGGAAGCAGTCCGCCAGCTGTACCTTCGATACAAATTGACTGCTGATGCGGCAAGGTCATACTTTGACAACGGCTTTTCTGTAGTGATCCAAGATAACTACTACGGTGATGAATTAAACCGAATGATAAATTATCTGCATAAATACCCTGTTGAGGTTGTCGTTCTTTGTCCAGATGTGGAAACAATAAAAGAAAGGGAACGATACAGGGAGAAAACAGGCTATTCCGGCTTTACGGTTGAAACCTTATACGATACATTTATGCAGACAACACCACGGATCGGCTTTTGGCTGGACAATTCCAATCAAACACCACAGCAGACAGCAGAAACCATTCTGAACACCAGGAAGCCGGTATGATTGTTACATATAAGGGGAAGAAAAATTTCTTTTAAGTACTTGCTTTCCTAAAACTGATGTGATATAATAGCTTCATTCCAGAAAAGGAGTAAAAAATATGCGGCAAGGTATTCTTAAATAAAACTATAATCAAATAGTGGGAACAAAGAATTATGATAGCTCCTTTTGTGGGGGCTTGGTTTTTTGTACCCAATTTAAGAATACTTTTGCCTTATCAATTTTGACATATTCAAAAAACAGCAATCACAAATAGGTGTATGCTGTATATGTGTATGTCCGCAAATTAGAATCCCCAGTGGTAAAAGTATTTTACTGCTGGGGATTTTTATGCCCTTTGGGGCTGTAAAGGGAGGACAATCACATGAAAATAATCAATATTGGAATTCTCGCCCATGTAGACGCAGGAAAAACAACATTGACGGAAAGCCTGCTGTACACCAGTGGAGCGATTGCGGAACAAGGAAACGTGGATAAAGGAACTACAAGAACAGACACTATGATTTTGGAACGGCAGCGCGGAATTACCATTCAGACAGCGGTTACTTCTTTTTGCTGGAATGATTATAAAATCAATATCGTGGACACTCCCGGTCATATGGATTTTTTAACCGAAGCATACCGCTCTTTATCTGTCCTTGACGGAGCTGTTTTAGTCATTTCGGCAAAAGACGGCGTACAGGCACAAACCCGTATATTATTCCATGCGCTTCAGAAAATGGACATTCCGACAATTATCTTTATAAATAAGATAGACCAAAATGGGATCGACCTGCGGCGTGTTTACCAAAGCATTAAAGATAAACTTACCAGTGATATGATTGTCATGCAGGAGGTTTCCCTGTCGCCAAAGATAACCATGACCGATATTTCTGATTTGGACAAATGGGATATGATTATTTCCGGAAGCGATGAACTATTAGAACGATATGTTGCAGAGGATTCTTTGGATATACAGGAATTACAATATGAAAAGTGCAAAAGAACCAGATGCTGCTCTTTGTTTCCTGTTTATCATGGGAGTGCAAAAGACAATTTAGGAACAGAAAAACTGATTGAAGCGATTACAGAAACTTTCATTACAGAAACAGACGATATTCAGTCTGAATTATGTGGATATGTTTTTAAGGTTGAGTATACAGAGCGGAAAAAACGGCTTTCTTATTTACGCCTGTATCATGGGACGCTCCATTTACGGGATACCCTGCTGCTGTCAAAAAAGGAAAAAATAAAGATTACAGAAATGTGTATTCCGTCAAATGGTGAAATCGTCCCGGTTGACCATGCCTGTCCGGGAGAAATTGTTATTTTAGCTGATGATACTTTGAAACTGAACGACATTCTGGGAAATGAAAAACTCCTGCCTCACAAAACACGGATTGATAATCCCATGCCATTACTTCGGACAACGGTAGAGCCGCAAAAGCCGGAGCAAAGGGAAGCCCTGTTAAATGCCCTCACAGAGATTGCTGATACAGACCCTCTTTTGCATTTTGACATTGATACTGTTACACATGAGATTATATTATCTTTTTTGGGAAAAGTACAGTTAGAAGTTATTTGTTCGCTATTAGAAGAAAAATATCATGTGGGCGTGGCTATGAAAGAGCCTTCGGTTATTTATCTGGAAAGACCGCAAAAAAAAGCGAGCTACACGATTCATATTGAAGTGCCGCCGAATCCGTTTTGGGCATCTATTGGTTTGACTGTAACACCGCTTCCTGTTGGAAGCGGAACACAATATAAAAGCGAGGTATCTCTCGGCTATTTAAACCAAAGTTTTCAAAATGCCGTCATGGAGGGTGTGCGTTATGGAATGGAGCAGGGCTTATATGGCTGGGGAGTGACAGACTGCCAAATTTGTTTTGATTATGGAGTTTATTACAGCCCGGTCAGCACCCCCGCTGATTTTCGTTTTCTTGCGCCTGTCGTGTTGGAGCAGGCATTGAAAAAAGCAGGAACACAACTGTTGGAACCATACCTTTCCTTTACCCTTTTTGCACCGCAGGAATATCTTTCACGGGCTTATAATGACGCACCAAAGTATTGCGCAATCATTGAATCAACCAGACTTGAAAAAGATGAAGTTATTTTTAAGGGGGAAATCCCTGCCCGTTGTATTGGTGAATATAGAAATGATTTGAATTTTTATACAAATGGAAGAAGTGTCTGCATTACAGAATTAAAAGGGTATCAGGAAACTTCCGGCGAGCCTGTGTTTCAGCCACGCCGCCCGAACAGCCGTTTAGACAAGATCCGGCATATGTTTCAGAAGATAATGTAACATCTTGCGCAATGCAAACGTTCATTGCTGGCTATTGCGAAATATCATTGATAAAATCAGCATCAGAGAGGAGGAACCATTTTGAACCAGAAACAGACGGATATTACAACAGGAAAGCAAATACGTCATCTGCGAACACAATCGGGAATGACACAGGAAGAACTGGCTGGGAAATTGAATGTTACCCGGCAGGCGCTATCGAATTGGGAGAGAGATGTTAATGAACCCGATTTAAATACGTTGAAAAAAATTTGTTTTCTTTTTGGAGTCCACATGGACGATTTTGCGAAGGAGGTAATAACAAAAATGGAAACATGTGAAAAAAAGAGAAACGACAATTTAATAAGTATGATATGGCAATTGGACTTTTTTATGGTGTCGGGATATTTCTTGGCATTGGTATTTTCTTTGTTGGCGGTTTTATGACAATGTCGGGTGCAGGGTGGGGAGCATCACTATTTGGCGGTGGCTGTTTTTCTCTTGTATTTGGCTTGATATGCCATGCAGTTATTACATTGAGAAGAAATGACAAATGATGACATATCCTGCTTTCTAGTCTTTTCGGTCATATCGCGTAAAAAAGCCGCTGCTTTTGGCTTTCCAATAGCGGCGGCAAAGGGAAATATCCTTTGAATACCTTACAGAAGAAAAGTTTTGCAGCATTATAAAAATAAAAGCCTATACCATTTTGGAAAGAAAAGATACATAATAGTCAAGACGGCAACAATCAGAAGTTATGGAGGGTAACAATGGAATATAGTAAGGAAGATTTAATGGAAGCAAAAAGGCAAATTTTGGGAGTGGGAGAGAACATGGGAACAGAGGAAAGCAAAAAGATCTGGGAGAAAAACGCACAATTTTGGGATGATGCAATGGGTGACGAATCCAATGAATTTCACAGAGAGGTAGTACGTCCCAAAGTAACGGAACTTCTCTCTCCTGATCCTTCGGATTACATTTTGGATATTGCGTGCGGCAATGGAAATTATTCTTCGTATCTTGCACAGAGAGGCGCTTCGGTCGTCGCTTTTGATTACAGCAAAAAAATGATAGAATTGGCTAAAAGACGGCGATCACAATATGCAAAACAAATTGAGTTTTGCGTAGCGGATGCGACCAATAGAGAAAGCTATTAGGATTAAAAAGAAATCGAGCCTTTACGAAAGCAGTTTCTAATATGGCAATTATGGATATTACGGATATTGAACCGCTTTTTATGGCTGTTTATGAACTATTGGAGGAAAACGGGATTTTTGTCTTTGCAACGCAGCACCCTTGTTTTATCACATTGACTGAAAAATATATGACACCGCACAGTTACTATGATATAGCGATCGAAGGGCAGCCGGAGGAGCAGATTTATTATCATCGTTCCATACAAGATATTTTTAACCTTTGTTTCAGAGCTGGATTTGTCATTGATGGATTTTATGAAGAATGTTTCAAAAACAATAAAGAAATTCCTATGGTAATGATAGTAAGGCTTAAAAAGGTAAAACGTGATAGCTTAAAATAAATTCAAGTTTGCCGGATAAATAGCAAACCCGGCCGAGCCAGTCAACGGTCAAGATGAACGGCTTCGCCCGCCGTTGACAGCCCCGCCCGGTTTTGCAGTTAGGCAGTCAAGGAGCGACAGCCTAAAGTGCTGCCGCCCCTTACTATCATAAAAAGCAACTACTAACCAGCCACAGCCCTTTTGGGAGGAAAGGGGGATTTTCCATGACCTGTACAGAAGAATATCGGGAACATATCGAGTACACTTTCCATGCCTTTTGCAAAGTCGTTATCCGAAATGCAACGATCAACGCAGCGAGGACACGGAGCAGGAAGCACAAAAGAGAAATATCCCTTGAATACCTCACAGACGAAAAGCACTACCCTTTAGGCACGACAGATGAATATTTCCAAGCCCCGGAGCCGGACGAGGATACATACTTACCCTTTGCGGCGATACGGTCATTTTCAGCAGCGGTTTACTTGCGGAAGCCCTGTCACGGCTGGACGAACGGGAGCGGGAAATGATTTACCTGTCCTTTTTCAAGCGTATTCCACAGCACGAAATTGGCAGACAGTACGGGCGCAGCCGCAGCACAGCGGGCTACCATATCCGAAAAGCCCTACGGCAGCTCCAAGCGGAAATGGAGGGAATGGCATATGAGAAATAATAGGCTTCTCCCCTATGAAACAATCGTCCAAGCCGCCAGCGGGGAGCCGGAAGCGGTGGGAACTGTATTGCAGTATTACCGCCGCCGCATACAATGTGCCGCCCGTGTGAATGGACGGGTAGACCAAGATACAGAGGACTACATCACCCAGACGCTTCTCACAGCTATTTTCAAGTTCCGCTTTGGGAGATAGCCCTACCGCCTACAACTGAATAACCGCCGCTTCGCCGGCAACCAGAAAGCAGTAAATCTAT
The DNA here is from genome assembly GCA_003478935.1 of Firmicutes bacterium AF25-13AC. Lineage (GTDB taxonomy): Bacteria > Bacillota > Clostridia > Lachnospirales > Lachnospiraceae > Anthropogastromicrobium > Anthropogastromicrobium aceti. Next base: position 6,655 of record QUFP01000053.1, on the reverse strand, counting down.
TCAACAGATTTGCTGCTTTTTTTCGTTCCTGTTTGGCATTTTTGAAAATCCCCAGTATGAAAAAACAAAAGGGAAAATAGCCGCCGCAGTTGGCAAAATCCCTTACTTATCCGTAGAGGGTATCAAAGAAAAAAATACTGCCATTGTCCGCCTATTCCGGCTTGCGTGGTGTTGTAGGGAATAGAGGGGAAATTCTAAAAATCTCCGTCCATTTTGCTTTGCGTGGTGTTGTAGGTAGTGAAAGGAAAATTTTCAAGATAAGCCGGAATAGCGGGTAGCAAAGCCCTTTTGAAACGTTTTGTTAGCGGAAAGGACGGGAGCCGGGGAACGCCGGAGTTTTTCAGAGCAAGATTCTACCGAGGTGCCAAAATTCGCTCTCCGCTTATTTTTGCCCCTGCGGGAATCTTGTTGGGGAGTGCCTTCCCCAAACCCTGCTATGCGCCCTGTCGGGCGAGAAAGGAGGTCACAGACCATGCGAAAGAAATACAATACGCCCCACCGCCGTCATGTGGTAAAGACCCGCATGACCGATGAAGAATACGCCGACTTCACCGGGCGGCTGGCGGCTTATGAAATCAGCCAGTCCGAGTTTATCCGGCAAGCCATACGGAAAGCGACCATACGCCCCATTGTCACCGTTTCCCCGGTCAATGACGGGCTGCTTGCCGCCCTCTCCAAGCTCACGGCAGAGTACGGGAAAATCGGCGGCAACTTAAACCAGATTGCCCGGAGCCTGAACGAATACGGAAGCCCCTACCGGGGGCTGGAAAAGGAAGTGCGGGGAGCCGCCGCCGACCTTGCCGCCTTGAAGTTTGAAGTCTTGCAGAAAGTAGGTGAAGCCGTTGGCGATACTCAAACATATCAGCTCTAAAAATGCCAACTACGGGGACGCTGAAAAATACCTCACATTCGAGCATGACGAGTTTACCATGAAGCCCACCCTTGACGCAGACGGGCGGCTCATACCGAGGGTAGACTACCGCATATCCTCTCTGAATTGTGGCGGGGAGGATTTTGCCGTTGCCTGTATGCGCTCCAATCTCCGCTACGGCAAGAACCAGAAACGGGAGGACGTAAAGAGCCACCACTACATCATCAGCTTTGACCCACGGGACGGCCCGGACAACGGCTTGACCGTTGATCGGGCGCAGGAGCTGGGCGAGAAGTTCTGCGCCGAGCATTTCCCCGGACACCAGGCCCTTGTCTGCACCCACCCGGACGGACACAGCCACACCGAAAATATCCATGTGCATATCGTCATTAACAGTCTGCGGATTGCGGAGGTTCCCATGCTGCCCCACATGGACAGGCCAGCGGACAGGAAAGCAGGCTGCAAGCACCGCTGTACGGACGCAGCTATGAACTATCTGAAAGCCGAAGTCATGGAGATGTGCCACAGCGAGGGGCTTTACCAGATAGACCTTTTGAACGGCAGCAAAGAACGCATTACCGAGCGTGAGTATTGGGCGCAGAAGAAAGGACAGGCTGCCCTTGACAGAGCCAACGCCCCTATTGCTGCGGACGGTATCGCGCCCCGGCAGACCAAGTTTGAAACGGATAAGGCGAAGCTGCGCCGGACTATCCGGGAAGCCCTTGCCGCTGCTTCCGGCTTTGATGAGTTTGCCGCCCTGCTTCTCCGGCATGGTGTGACCGTCAAGGAGAGCCGGGGGCGGCTAAGTTACCTCACGCCGGACAGGACGAAGCCAATTACCGCCCGGAAGCTGGGGGACGATTTTGACCGGGCTGCTGTCCTCTCCGTTTTGGAGCAGAACGCCGCCAGAGCCGCCGAAAAACCCGCAGCCATAGCGGAATACCCCGGCAGTATCAAAGACCGCTTACGGACGAAAAAAGAAGCGAAAAACGCCCCGAACAATGACGCTGTACAGCGCATGGTAGACATAGCCGCCAAGCGAGCCGAGGGGAAAGGACGGGGCTATGAGAAGTGGGCGACCATGCACAACCTCAAACAGATGTCGGCTACCCTCATGCTCTACCAGCAGTATGGCTTTTCTTCCCCGGACGAGCTGGACGCTGCCATTTCCGCAGCCAACACCGCCACGCAGGAGAGCCTTGCCGGACTGAAAGGGCTGGAAGCCGCTATCCGGGAGAAAAAGGAATTGCAGCGCAACCTTTTGGGCTATATCGGCACGAAGCCCGCCCGTGACGGTCTGAAAGCGCAGAAATCGGAGAAAGCCCGGAGAGCCTACCGGGAACAGCACGAAAGCGATTTTATCATAGCGGACACAGCCGCCCGTTATTTCCGGGAGCATGGAATAACCAAGCTGCCAGCCAGCAAAGCCCTGCAAAGGGAGATTGAGCAGCTTACCGTCCAGAAGAACGCCGGATATAACGACTACCGGGAGAAACGCCAGCGGGCGCAGGAGCTTCAGACAGTCAGACGCAATATCGACCAGATTTTAAGGGGCGCACCGAGCCAGCAGAAAAAGCGTGAACAGGAGCGTTAAAGACCGCCCCGAAATGATACCGAAACCCTACAAAAATACAGGTATGATATGAACCCTTACCGCAATACTCCCCGACTTCCAAACGGGGCTTACAGGGCAGAAAAAGCCCGAAAATGATACCGAGAACATACAGAAAATGCCCCCTATCCCGCTACACCGATAGGAACGGCAGAAAGGAGCTTACCATTGCCGAGAATGAGCAAGAAGCGGCGGCTGGAATGGTCTTTCTTCCTCAACCACCGCAACCGTATCACTTACAACGACCTATGCCGGGGCTGCACCCGTGACTGCAAACAGAGCTTCCGGGCGGTTATCATACTATGCCCTCGCTATTATTCCAAACGCTGGAAAAAGGAGGACGCAGCCTATGGCAGATAACCGCAAATATTACTACCTCAAGCTGAAAGAGAGCTATTTTGACGATGATGCAATCGTTCTGCTGGAAAGTATGCAGGACGGCGTTATCTATTCCAACATTCTCTTGAAGCTGTACTTGAAATCGCTGAAAAACGGCGGGAAATTGCAGCTTGACGAGAATATCCCCTACACCGCCCAGATGATTGCGACCATTACCCGCCAGCAGGTAGGTACCGTAGAGAGAGCTTTGAAAATCTTTATGAAGCTGGGGCTTGTGGAGCCTTTGCCAAGCGGCGCACTCTACATGAGCAACATTGAGCTTTTAATCGGCCAGTCCTCTACCGAGGGGGAGCGCAAGCGCAGGGCGCGGCTGGCTTTGCAGGAACAAAAAGCCCTGCCGCAGACAGGGGCGGACAAATGTCCACCATATCGAGCGGACATTTGTCCACCAGAGATAGAGATAGAGAAAGAGATAGATATAGAAATAGAAAAAGAGAGAGAGTTAGAAACGGGACACCCCGCCCCCGCCGCCTATGGCAGATACCACAATGTCATTCTTTCCGATACGGAGCTTGACGGGCTGAAAACAGAGCTTCCCGGCAAGTGGGAGTATTACATTGACCGCCTATCCTGCCATATCGCTTCCAGCGGGAGGAAATACAAGAGCCATGCAGCCACGATTTTCAAGTGGGCGCAGGAGGACGCAGCCAAGAAAGCCCCGAAAAAGGGCATACCCGATTATACCTGTAAGGAGGGCGAGAGCTTATGACGAATGGATTTGATGAAATGATTTTGAATATGACCGACACCACGCCGGAGCCGGAGGACTACACCGGCGAGGACGGGCTTTTATACTGCGGGAAGTGCCACAAGCCCAAAGAGGGCTATTTCCCCAAAGAAACCGCCGCATGGCTGGGGCGTGACCGCCACCCGGCAGAATGTGACTGCCAGCGGGCAGAGCGTGAGGAACGGGAAGCCGCAGAGAAACAGCGCAGTCACCTTGAAACTGTCGAGCGGTTGAAGCGGCGGGGCTTTACAGACCCGGCTATGCAGGGCTGGACGTTTGAGAACGACAACGGCAAGTGCCCGCAAATGGAACACGCCCATTTCTATGTGGAGAACTGGGAAACCATGAAAGAGCGCAACATTGGCTATCTGCTATGGGGCGGCGTTGGCACAGGCAAGAGCTATTTTGCGGGCTGTATCGCAAATGCCCTTATGGAGCGTGAAATCCCCGTGTGCATGACAAACTTTGCATTGATATTGGGTGACCTTGCCGCCAGCTTTGAGGGCAGGAATGAATATATCTCCCGACTTTGCAGCTTCCCGCTGCTTATCCTTGACGATTTTGGAATGGAACGGGGAACGGAATACGGCTTAGAGCAGGTCTACAACGTGATTGACAGCCGTTACCGCAGCGGCAGGCCGCTGATCGTCACGACTAATCTCACGCTGGAGGACTTGCAGCACCCGGAGGACACCGCCCACGCCCGCATTTATGACCGTCTGATTGAAATGTGTTCTCCTGTCCGCTTTACCGGGAGCAACTTCCGAAAAGCCACGGCGCAGGAGAAAATGGGACAACTGAAAAAGCTGATGAACAGAAAGGAGAGCCGCCTATGACCAACACCCCAAAGAATGACCGCAGCACCCGCCGCCCGGATTGCGTGACGGAAATCCGCATAGGTAATTCTGTCCTTGTCGTTTCCGGCTATTTCAAGCAGGACACCACCGCCACCGCCGCCGATAAAATGCTGAAAGTGCTGGAAGCGGAAGCTGCTACACAAAAATCGGCAATTTGACGGGACGTAAAGAAGCAGAAAGGACTGTACAGCCAGCCCCGGCGTGTGGTATGATAGTCATACGGAATAGTGGGGCTGGCTGTCGGAAATGGAGGACACTATGTTAAGACAGACCACCCGAAACCTTATTACCGCCCTTTATCCGAGATTATCCCACGAGGACGAGCTGCAAGGTGAGAGCAATTCTATTTCAAACCAGAAGCGTATTCTTGAAACCTATGCGAAGCAGAACGGCTTTTCCAATCTGCAATGGTACACAGATGACGGTTATTCTGGGGCGAACTTCCAAAGACCCGGTTTTCAAGCCATGCTTGCGGACATTGAAGCCGGAAAAGTCGGCACCGTTATCGTCAAGGATATGTCACGGTTAGGGCGAAACTATCTGCAAGTGGGAATGTATACGGAAATGATTTTCCCACAGAAAGGCGTCCGCTTTATCGCTATCAATGACGGAGTGGACAGCGCACAGGGCGACAATGATTTTGCCCCTCTGCGGAACATTTTTAACGAATGGCTGGTGAGAGATACGAGCAAGAAAATCAAAGCAGTAAAACGGTCTAAGGGTATGAGCGGGAAGCCCGTCACGAGCAAACCCGTATACGGCTACTTTATGGACGAGGACGAAAATTTTATCATTGACGGGGAAGCCGCCCCTGTTGTGCGGCAGATTTACAGCTTGTGCCTTGCCGGGAACGGGCCGACCAAGATAGCCCGTATGCTCACAGAGCAGGAGATCCCCACGCCGGGAACGCTGGAATACCGTCGGACGGGAAGCACCCGCCGCTACCACCCCGGCTATGAGTGCAAGTGGGCGACCAATACCGTGGTACATATCCTTGAAAACAGGGAGTACACGGGCTGTCTGGTAAACTTCAAGACGGAGAAGCCGTCCTACAAGACCAAGCACAGCGTAGAGAACCCCATTGAGAAACAGGCGATTTTCGAGAACCACCATGAGCCTATCATTGACACCCAGATGTGGGAGCGTGTGCAGGAGTTACGCAAGCAGCGCAAACGCCCGAACCGCTATGATGAAGTGGGCTTATTCTCCGGCATACTCTTTTGTGCCGACTGCGGCAGCGTCCTTTACCAGCAGCGTTACCAGAACGCCACCCGCAAGCAGGATTGTTATATCTGCGGGAGCTACAAGAAGCGTACCCGTGACTGTACGGCGCACTTTATCCGCACCGACCTGTTGACCGCCGGAGTGACCGACAATCTGCGGAAAGTCACCAGCTATGCAGCGAAGCACGAAGCCCGGTTTATGAAGCTGCTGATCGAGCAGAACGAGGACGGGGGCAAGCGCAGGAACGCCGCAAGGAAAAAGGAGCTGGAAGCCGCCGAGAAGCGTATCAGCGAGTTATCCGCTATCTTCAAGCGGCTGTATGAGGACAGCGTGACCGGGCGCATTTCAGACGAGCGTTTCACGGAGCTGTCGGCAGACTATGAAGCCGAGCAGAAAGAACTGAAAGAGAGAGCCGCCGCTATCCGGGCAGAGCTTTCCAAAGCGCAGGAAGCCACGGTAAACGCAGAAAAGTTTATGAATGTTGTCCGCAAGTACACCAGCTTTGAAGAACTTACCCCTACCCTTTTGCGTGAGTTTGTGGAGAAAATCGTTGTGCATGAGTGCAGCTATGACGAGAACGGCACACGCAGACAGGACATTGATATTTATTACTCTTTCGTTGGCAAGGTAGACCTGCCCGAATGACCGCCCGACCTATCCGGCGCAATGCGCAAACGCCGGATAGGAACGGCAAAATTTTTTACACTTCTACTACTTCTTTATCACACATCAGCAAAAAGCCAGGGCATGAAGCAGTTCATGGCTAATTAAAGGGAACAAAAAAGAAAGGAAAACCAATCCAGACGGTATCAGCGGCAGGATACAAGAATAAATTGTGATTTCACAAGATTGGTGCTATAATAAGAGAAAAGTTCCTGCCGGGGCAGCCGCCCCGGTGGTATGGATAGAAAGGCAGGAAAACAATATGCACATCAGCTATAAACCACTCTGGCACACACTGTTAG
>QUFP01000052.1 GCA_003478935.1 Firmicutes bacterium AF25-13AC | reverse complement strand
CGATGAGACAATGTTTTGGATTTTAAGAACATACATAAGGCTTCGGCATAGGTCTTTTGCTGAGAAAGTAGTACACGACGTATGAAATCCCATCAGCATAAATCCTGAAAACTGTGGCTATATTTCAGTCTATAGGGCTGGATGACGCTACAAGAATCTAAGGAATCCCACGGTTTTAACCGTGGGAGTATGTCAAGCTAGTAATCTGATGGCTCGGCCAAATCTCATTCAAATATAACAAGACCTTTTCCTCTAACGTCTGAACAGCCAACTCTATTTTTGCCATCATCGACAATTTATCTGCCATCTGTGCCATAACAAATTTTAAAAATACGTGATCTCTCTCTAACATCGTTCGATTGCTGTCAAAAGGAATCGCAAGGCAAAGCACCGTTTCCGTCGCTTCCGTAAAAAACGGGCTAAATTCATCCTTACAAAATTCCACATCGCCAAGCAAGGTTCCCTCTTTTGACAGTGTGATGCTATAGGTTCTACTCGTTTCATCCATCCCGAAAATCTGAACCGTCCCACTTACAATCAAGAGAAACTGCCGTAACGGCATAATAGGCTGCGTCAACAATTCTCCTTTTTCATATTGTAGCAAGCGGACTGATTGCGGTCTTTTTTGAAAGTACTTACTTTCCTGCCTTAAAATATACTCTATTCGTTTTTCATCATGAATTTCTTGCATATTTTCCCCCTTATTTTTCTTTATTGTGCCATATGTCACAAACAAATGCAAGCAAATTTGTTATACTAATTTGCGGAATTTTTGAATTATTTTTTAGAAAGGATATTTTTATGGATACGATTTTTGATACGAAACATCTTTACCGAACCTACTTTAAAATGGCGCTTCCTGTCGTTCTCGGTTTGGTTGTGACACTCATTTACAATCTTGCCGACACCTTCTTTATTGCACAGACAAAAGACACCGCACTAATTGCCGGTGTCTCTGTCTGTTCTCCTGTTTTTACCACACTGATGGCATTTGGCAATATATATGGTCAGGGTGGAAGCTCCCTAATCTCACGTCTTCTTGGTCAAAATGATCTTGAGGGAACCAAGCGAGTCAGCTCCTTTTGCTTTTATATTGCGATTGCAACCGGTGTCGTTCTTGCAATTTTAATGATGGCATTTTGCTCCCCTCTACTCACTCTCTTGGGTACAGATAGTGACACATTCTCCCATGCAAGAAACTATTACAGTGTGCTTGCCATCTGCGCACCGATTATTGTTCTTAGCTTCATTCATTCCAATTTGGTTCGCTGTGAAGGGCTTGCCTCTCAGTCTATGATTGGAAGCGCACTCGGCACTGTCATCAACATTATTTTAGACCCAATTTTGATTTCCGTTTTCCATATGGGTTCACTTGGTGCCGCAATTGCAACTGTAATCGGCTATTTGTGCAGTGATCTGTATTTTATTGGACTGCTTCACAAAAAGAGCCACTGCCTGTCTATCTCTTTTGGCTATTGCAAAGTAAGTCTTGAGGAAGTAAAGCAAATCCTCGGCGTTGGCATTACAGCAGCGCTGACCAATTTGATGCAAAGCCTCACCGTCATTGTGTTAAATCAATTTCTTCTCTCCTACGGCAGTGATCGAATCGCAGCAATGGGAATTGTCCTAAAAATCAATATGATCGTCCAGCTTGTCATGACAGGATTTGCCTTCGGTGCCGTTCCTCTTTTTGGCTATCTGTACGGTGCAAAGCTGCATGGTGAATTAAAGAAACTGATTCGCTTTTGCATAAGCTTTTTAATTGTGATCGCCCTTGTTTTAACTATTGTCTTGTGCGTAAAATCAGCATTTTTCATGAAAATTTTCGTTCAGGATTCTGAGATGATTACACTTGGCTCTCAAATGCTACGCTGGCAGGCAATCAGCTCTGTATTCGTCGGAATTGTCCTACTATGCACAGTGCTTTTTCAGGCAACTGGCAAAATCATTCCTTCCTTTTTACTGTCAATCAGCAGACAGGGAGTTGTCTTTCTTGTCGTGCTTCTGATTTTTTCAGCACTCTTTGGATACAATGGAATTTTGATGACTCAGCAATTGCCGATGTGCTAAGTGCTGTACTTGCAATGTTCCTGCTCTACCGAATAAAGCTAATCTCATCTATTGCTTAATTTGTTTCATTGATTAGGGAGTAAACCACTGGGGACAATCAATAAGCCAAAAACAATGTCATTAAGATAAGACACTGTAGGCCAAAATAATCGTCCCCTGGTCATTCATAATCACAAAGGACAGGGATATGCTTTCCCTGTCCTTTGTGGTTTTTATTTTTGATATTTATACGATTCTTCAATTGCATGAATCAAATCCACAATTAGCCTATTATATGGCGCTGCTACATTATAGAGCTTTGCCTGCTCTACAATTGCACCGTTAATTGCATCAATCTCTGTTTTCCTGCAGTTCATGACATCCTGTGACATGGACGAGTATCCTTTTCCTGCATCCTCACATACATGATGTACCATATTTAACACTTCCATATAAGAAAAATGTGTACCATCTGCTTCTGCAACATCAACTGCCTCACAGATCATTTTTTCAGCAAAATCCCACGCGTAATGGTTATCGATCATGGAACGGATCGGAGAACGTGTGATTGCTGTGAAAGTATTTATAGACAGGTTCACAAAAAGCTTGCTCCATATAATACGCTGGATATCATCAGAAATTTCTGTTGCAAATCCACTTTTCTCAAGCAGATTTGAAATAATCTGCAGATTGCTGTTTTCTTTTAGATTGCTGCCTATAGTTGTTGCACCTGTTCCGCTGTGACGCACATGACCGTTTCCATTGTTAACAGAATTATGCTTGCTTGTTCCAATAATAATATTTTTCTTCACAACGTACTGTTCGATCTTGCGATCATTTCCTGCTCCATTTTGCAGTGTCATTACAAGCGTATGTTCCCCAAACAACTTGCGATTTGTTTTCAACGCATCTTCCGTATACGTAGACTTGACAAATACAATTACAAGATCTGCATCTTCCTTGTACTCACCAGATAAGCAGGCACGAACTGATGAGAAATGCTGCTCTGTTCCATCCTCTTCTGACACTGTAATTCCATTCTTATTAATTGCGTCTACCTGTGGCTGGTAGCTATCAAGCATAATGACCTCATTGTGTCGGCTTAAATAAGCACCATAGAGGCATCCCATAGCTCCTGCACCAATAATTACAATCTTCATATTTCATTACCTCCCATTTTTAACCGTATGTTATATTTTCAAAAACGCCCTCACTGGCTGTTGCACAGAGAAAATTGTTTGGTTTTCCATTTCCTCTGCGCAGTTTTTACATTTGTGAGTGTGTGCCACTGGGGACACGAATTGGGCTAGCGGCCCCCGATAAAAGGCCATCGGACCTGTCCCCCTGGTCAATTACTTCAATTTGATCAGAAACTGATACGTAACACCTTCTTCAAGCTTGAATGTATCGTCTGCACAAACAACAGCTTCATTATCGGAGGCATAGTATATACAGTCAATCAATTTACTGCTGTTCATAGAATAAATGCCAGTAATACTTGGTGTTGACTGCACCATAACCCATTTATTTCCCTCTACTATCACAGTCGTCATTTCTTCTGTTTTGATGCTGACAGGTTCTTCTTTTCCAAAATCAACACTCTGAGTGGCCTCGTATGTATTTCCAGTAGAAAGTTCTGTCACTCTGACACGATATGTTCTTGTAATAATACCCTCTTCTTTCGTTTCATCTTCATGCTCTATCGACCATGTATAACGTGTATCTGCTTTATCAAGCAATTTTTCTGTATTATCTGAATACACAAGTGTCAGTGAATATCCATCCACATTCAGTTCATCAAGATATGGCAAAAATGCGACAGGAACTGTCTCTAAATCCTGATCAATATTAAGCTTGACCATAGTAAGCATCTGTCTTTCTTCCTCTGTCTCGCTCTGTGATTCTGTTGTCTGTTCAGCAGATTCCAAAGCTGACTCAGTTGAAGAAGGCTCAGTTTCTTCTTCTCTTGCACTAGATGATTCAGCCTCACTAAATGTCTCTGGTATAGTTTCAGCAGACGTTTCAACTGTCTCTGGCATCACTGTCTCAGTTATCTGTGCAGTCTCTGTTTGCTCTGTACTTTCTTCTGGAATATTTTCTGTGCCTGGCACAGTCGTTTTTTCTTCAAGTGGTGCCTCCATTTCTTCTGATGAAATGACATTCTCCGTTTCCAAAACAACTGGTGCAGCAGCCTGCTCTTCTGCATATTCTGCTGTATCTATAAATTCCGAAGATCCCTCTACACCTTCAAATGCTGCAAAAGCCACTTTTGATGTATTTCTATCTACGCCTATCATTACCAAACCAACAGCTGCCAACGCAGCAGTCAATTGAATAATTGTTTTTCTCTTCACACGCAATCATCTCCTTACCCAATTCCTGTAGCCAAACTAACACTTTTTTTACTCTTTGTCAAGAATGATTAACCTGCCATAAGGTAGATCATATCAGTCTCCTTGTTATTCTGGACGTCATCTCCCCATGTGATATGTAAAATGTAATAATTCACATAATAGCCGGTATCATCCTCTTTATCTGGAAGCGTTACCGGACTCGATGTTTTCCAGTACAACGGCTCCGCAGATTGTTGAACATAACTATTTGTATAGTTGCCATACGTTTCCTCATGATATGCATCTGTGGCATAACGTTTATTTGCATCTATATTTAGATATCCGCCGGGAAGTGGAGCACCCTTCTTATACTTTTTGCCCAGACACTCAACCACGTCTGTGGATGCATTTGAGTCTGCCAGTGTGGCTGTATAGATTTCATAAGTAAACCCGATATTTGTGGTATGCGCCAGCTGCAGATCATAGCTTTTGGATGGCTTTTCACTGTATACACAGAACACCACATCCTTAGATTTTGACGCTGAAACATCAATATTGCTCAGCTGCAGCTGTTGGATCGGTTTGGCGTCTCCGGCTCCGATGAGCAGCGCATATGGCATATTTACCTTTGTTATTGTCTCCATGCTTCTTTGCATATACAGCCATGCAAACACCGGCAGTACCACCAGCGCAAGCGCGGCTACTGCCACAGCTGCTATGGCGCGCTTTTTTCGTCCGGACCATTTGGTTGTGTCTTTCTGTGTTCGATTCTGCTGTTCCATATCATTACCACCTTTTTGTTACTGTGCATCTAATGTCAATTTGGTATACTGGACATTTCTTCCCAGATATTGGTCTGCCATATTATAATAAGAAGCAATCGTTCCATAGACAGCCGGATTAAAATTAGACCGCATCAAAGAAAGTCTGTCCACTGTAACGGTACTCTTAAACGTAGTCTGATCTGTCCAGAGAAAATACCGGTTTGAGCCACTGCCTGAATCAGCTGTTCCATTAACACTGCACATCTTTTTAAAAAGCGCTTTCGGAAGTGCACTCAAACTGGTATCTGCAGAACCAGACGCTGTCTGAGCTGTCGATTTTGCTGAATCTGCCGATTCTGTCGGAAACAACAGCGGATATTTTTTGGTATAGCCTTGTGGTGTTCTGATATAGGATTCGAGTACTTCCGGCCAGATCCAGTAAATCGTCACCGGATAAGCGGCCTCCTTGATCGCCTGATCAATCTGCCATGTCAGGCTTCCGTCCTCATTTCTCGTAAGGAAAGGTGCGCTGTTTGAAACAGTTTTTACTGCATTGCCTCCGGCGTTTTCTGTATCATTTCCTGTGGTACTGTCCTTGAGACAGGTATTTGTCAGCGTCATAATCCAAGGCTCTGCGTCCTCTGAAATCCATGCCTTGTATGAACTGTAGGAAACCGTGGAATTTGAGTCTGGCTTATCGCATCCGGCAAATAGCAGCACATGGCCTTCTAATAGCTGTTGGGCAGTTGAATCGGCTTCCTTTAATGACTGAACCGTCACAGTCGACGTATCGTCTGCTCCTTTTTTTGTCGCTGCCGATGGATCCCATCCCTCCACCTGATATCCAGTCAGTGTCAAATTCAATTTTACACTCAGCGGACCATCCTTATGGGAAATAATATAGAAAGTCATACTTCCGCTAGAGCCCGGCTCGATTCCCTGATCTGTTTTATTTTGCATGTTGCTGTCATTTGTGATTGCCCAGCTGATAGACGTATTGCTTCCCCCAGTAGACAACAATTTCTTATCTTGTTTGGTCACTTCGCTTCCCTCAGGTACTGTCAGCAGACTGGCATATGCACCAGCACTGCTGACTGCAGGAGCTATGGTATCTACTTTGTCAGCAGCGAGGTCAAACTCACTGCCTGCGGCACTGATCTGAACTCCTGTCGCATCTACCTTTGTGTTACTGACGAACCACGCAATACTAAGAGCAATCATCACAATAGCTGCTGCTATTACAATGGGACCTGTTCGGAAAAAGGTCTTCCACTGATTTTTCAGTTCCTGTATCTGCTCATTTGCTTTTTTTTGGTAATCCTCAGGTGTCCGATCTTCTTTCTTTTTGTTCCAACGCATCCCATTTCACCTCAATTCTGCTGTAATTGCTTTGTTTACTGTCGTTACTGCAGTTACTATTACTGTTGCTGCTGCATAATTTCCTGACTGATACGTGCATTCGTATAGATGATATAATCCGTTGCCTTCGTACCATCCAGTTCGTTCCCTTTCTCATCCAGCAATACTGCCGTTAGACGTACCCTATAATTAGCGTAGGTATAGTTTTTTTGTTCAAATGCTTCTCCCGTAAGTGGTGTATACCGGAAACGGGCAATCTGATGTCTGCCATCATCTGATTTAAAGTTCTCTTCCCACTGGTATACAGTACCCGTTCCAGAAGTTTCAGAAGATCCTGCAAGAGGAGCCTCTGTACTGCCATTTTCTTTGACAGTATTCTGAAGATAGTCTTCGATTGGCAATGGTTTTGTTTCATCATATGAGCCTGTCTCATTTTTCTGGAACAGTTCCATCTTATAACTGATTGACTTCGCATTATCCAAAATCGTCTCATCTACATTAGAATAGTCATAATCAGCCTTTGTATAAATGATATCTGCCGGATTTACTGTGTCACTTGGATTTATTCCAAGCTGCTGTGTGGTATCACCCATTGCAGTCTGATCTACAGCAGAGTAAGTCAGCTTTGCCTTGGATGGATTAGTACTATAATAGCGATTTTTGTCATTCTCAGTACGTTTATTTTCTGTAATCGGAAGCTGTGTTTGCGTATTAGCAATGCGTGAGACTCCAACAACACAAATACCGCTGTTATCATCAGTATCAGCTGTATTTCTTACTGGAAATTTATCTGCACCAGCATATGTAAGCGTAATTTCTGCAGTAACTGTTATTGCATTGGCATCATTTGTAGCTTTTTCTAATTTCTTTTTCAGATCACTGCTGCCATATTGAAGTGACAATATATCCTTTCCTGCCGCATCTGAAATTGTACCAGTTTCCGTATGAGTCCAAGTTCCATCAGCGTTTTTAAACGTATAAGTGTATTTCACTATTTCTGTGCCAATCACATCATATTCTTCCGCTTTTTCCTGCAGATATTTTTTCAGATTGATTGTAAACTGATGATGTACCTCAGAAGGACCAAGCTTGTCAAATCTGCCTATTCCAGCTTCTGTCAGCTTTAACTTGCTTTCAAGATTGATTTTTATGCTGTCGCTATCTTCCATTGCAGTATCGCCCATAATATTGCCATTATGAACACGAGTCGTGGAAACCGTAAATTTCTGCTCAACGCCATTGTATACCACATAGCCGGATCCGGACTTCTTTTCATCTGACTTAATTTTAGCTGGAAGTGTTCCCTCTTTACGGGAAATCGCTCCATAATTTAACCGATTGTTGATAACAGAATATCCTGCTGTTTCCGGAACCTGAACAGACAAATAATATCCCTCACTTCGAGCTTCTGATTTGGATGCTTCCGTGATCGTTATACGATACTTGCTGGCATCCTTATCGTTCTCTTCTGCCCTGCGGTAATAGGTCGTTCCTACTCTGACTGTTGCTTTAGCCGGATCATTTTCTATTACATAATACGTTGTTCCTTCTGCTTCCTCCGTAACTGGATCTGAAACCGTCATGTCAAGTAAGTCGCAGATATAGACCGGACGAAATGCAGTCTGTCCATCTGCTGTCGTCATCTGTGCAAAATCAAATTTATGCAGATCTTCTGTACCAGTTGTCTTATAGGTATAATACTGCATCGTCTGTCTGTCTACCAGTGTCAGACGTGTTCCTGATGGCAGCAAGGTCTTCCCGGCTTCCGCCGTACTGCCCGATGCCAGATCAAGTATTTTGTCGTAATACCACAGCAGATTTTCACCATTATCAAGCATTGACTGCCAGTTTGTATCTTTCTCATAGCTGTATTCTATGTAAGCAGTCAGTGGTTCATCGAAGCCAGCCGTTGCATAGTGATCGGTTGCTTTATCATCCATTGGATAATCCGCTGCACAATAATCATTTCCCGCAAGGAATCTTGTCTTGAAGCTGATATAGAGCACCTTTTTCACCAGCACCAGTATGTACAAATGAAATGGCTCTGCTTTATCATTGGTCGGATTCGCATAGGTGACATCCAGCAAAGTAAACTGACTGTTCTGATTGTCGTAGGCATTAGGGACGATGCTGATTTTTCTATCCTTACTGATACTTAAGCTCGCATTTTCTTTGCTCTTCGCTTCAAAAGAACTCTTTGTGGTATTCCACTGATAGGTTGTTGCAGTAATGCTCTTGATCTGTTGTTTTGCATCTGTTCCGCTGCTGACATTCGTCATAACCGCTATGTAATTCCAGATCATCGTGTCCACATCTGCGGTGTTATTTACCACAAGTACCGGAAAATCAACGTTCTCGCTCACGTTGGTAGTGGCGCTTTCTTCCTTCCTGTACGTCGTCACGTAGGCATCATTGTCCGTATTTAAGAAATTCACAAATTCTGCTTTTTTCTCCAGTAAATTCCAATAAACGTCAGAAGCAGGTGTCCCTGCCTGTAAGCCCTTTAAAATAGCACCGGCTGTTGTACTGCCTTCTTGCATTCCGACACCATTACCGGTCATAACTGTGCCGTCAGCAAAAGGTACCTCGCTCTTCGGATTAACATCCAGCCATGGGCTGGCAGATGAAGATGGTTTGTCTGTGGAATTGATCGGCTGATACGTCTGGTCCACGAATGCATCTGCATAAATGATCGCAGCAGTTCCATTTTTTGTACCGATATCCTTCTGCGGAAAGACATCCCCCTGAACTGCAACCGCTACCAGATTGATTTTGCCATTTACGCCGACTTTACCAATCCAAAAACCTGACGTATTTATCGTTTGGATACTTGCATTCGATAACTCGTCTATCTTTGCTTTGTTATTATAACCAAATTTACAATTCTTTGCTAACAGATTATATCCATTGACTTTCTTATCGACCTTTTTATTAGCATCGTTTTCCGCATTACCAACTAACAATGCTGCGTATCCATTATCCTTATTATAAGTTACTCCAGTCACGTTATAAAATTCCATATTCGATGCCTGTATACTGCCATCCATAGCTCCGACAAGACCACCTGTATATCGTCCAAGAATATTCACATTTTTTTCCTGACAATTTCGGAATGTGGCTGTTTTGCTCGGGTTGACATATCCAATAAATCCACCGATCCAGTTCATATCTGTCTTAATATTGAGATTCACTTCACTACTGTCACAAATCGTCACATCGAAAGCTGAGTAGCCTACGAAACCACCCGTAAATTGCTGACCATTGATGACCGAATCCGACGTAATCACTACTTCTGAAATCATCAGTGGTCTTTCGTGATATCCGATAATCCCTCCCGTGCAGGCACTTGAAGATTTCTGGTTGGAATTAATCTCTAGCGTAATCTTCATAGAAGTAAGGGAACATTTATTCACTTCGAACGTACCAGTACCAGTTCTTCTTCCTGATGCCAACAAACCACCAAGATCTCGCAGATTCTTGCCTGAAACACTCAAATTCTGTGCTCTTACTTTCTCTACTTTTACGGAACTATAATCATTCACGCCCACAAGACCACCTGCAGCAGTTGTAGAAAAGCTTTCCGCATATGTAGTAACAGATAATCGATCTACATCTTTTACAGAGCTATTTCCATTTCCGGTAATTGACAAAATACCATAACTAATATTCCATCCTACTAATCCACCTGTACTTCCATCGTTATTAACCCAATTTGTTACATTTTCGTTCTGGATCGTCCAGTTGGTAAAGGATACATTCCTTCCTGCTTTACTACTATATCCATCGATATAACCAATGGCTCCACCCGTCATAGTTCCACCATACACGTTTATTCCTTCTAGATGAAGGCCATCAAAGAATACCGTACCAGCAGAATTGGCCGTTCTTGCAGCAAAACCGCCCACACCAATATGAACTTCCGGATTTGATCTTCTTGTCACACACATTAAATTACTATTTGTATCAAATAATCCAAGCTTAACGTCTCCTGATATCTTAAGATAATTTACCTTACATCCATCTGTAAAGTGAAAATCCACAAACAGTCCGGCACCCTGATTTCTCCACGCACCATTGCTGTATTCCGTATGATAATCATTCTGATTCATATTTAATGTAATCACCGTGTCTGCATTCCGATCAACATTTATGCTCTTAATCAACAGGTTGCGGCGATATACTTCAGGAATACTACAGTCATTGCTCCAAACATGCTTATTATTTCCATAACTGGAACCGATTCCCCGGAAACCATTTCCGTAGCTGCTCATATCTATGCTGTTTGCCATAAAGGTAAGACTGACCGAATTGTTGACATCTGTACTGCTTTTTCCTGCCAAACGGGCCGCTGTTGTTCCTGTGGTATAGTTCTTTACCAGATAGGACACGCGATTTCCGCCTGCAGTACTTGCCACTCCACCCCAATATGCTTCGTCCGTAAGATTCACAGCATCAGCTGTTGCGCTTCCGATTCCTTCGTAGGATACAGTACGTGGTTTACCATATTGATAAGCATCTACGTGATTGTCCACATCGGTGTAACTGCCATTAGAGTCCATCGCTCCTGCACCGCTGTTTACAATCGCGGAAAGCAGCCACAATCCCTGGGCAGAGGTTACCGTAACATTCAGGCTTCCACTTGCATCGCTTACCTGAAGGTCACTTGTTCCTGCTGTCAAGGTCGGAATGGTATAGTTTTTGTCCGTATTATTTACAGTGCATCCTTCCGCACAGGCATAGCCATCCAGTACACGTCCCACATAAGGATTACGGTAAAAATAATTTCCACCGTTTGATGCTGATTTTCCATCGGCTGTGCCATCTGCCTTTACCATATTCACTGTTTTATTGGCCGCTGCCGCAGCTTCGCACGCAGTCGTAAAGGTATTGGATGTTCCCTCCATATTTCTAAACACCACGCCGCCACCGGTCTTTTCGTAGTCCGTTTCTTCTGTGACATGGGTTGCACCGCCGACCAGACCTACATAGCCGCCTGCTGCAATCATATATTCATACGTACCACTAAAAGTTACTGAATCTGCTCCATAATTTACTGATACATTATCAATAATAGTATCCCCGCCCATGCAGTAACCTACTACACCGCCAAAGAATGGATTTTTGATAGTTCCTGGCAAAGTATCTGCCTGCATCTGAATAGTTGCCGATGTATAATCAACTTTCAGATCTTTTACTACACTTCCGCGGCTGTATGCAATTAATCCACCAAAGCTATCCTTATTGCTGTTCGTGCCAATAATTTTCACCTCAGTACTATTCGTACCAACGATTACTCCGCTAAATGGATTATCTTTCGTGCCAAGTCCTGAAAAGCTTTCAGCTGAAAGTGTGATATCCTTATCAATCTTATAATAAGCGTTTAACAGATATTTCGTTGCAGTATCATTGTCAATTTTTTCGCTTCCCTCTGTGCTATTTGTCCAGACGTTATTTTCCCATGTATATATAATATCATTTCCTGTCGCATCACTAGTTGTTTCACCTTGTAAATGGTAACTCTCAGCTGTCTGCTTTTTATCAGTCAATACCTTTGAATTAAACACAGCCTGAAATTGCTTAATGCTCTCTGGCTTTTCAATATAGGCTGCCAATGAGCTTAGCTGATGCGCATCTTCAATAATATAAGGATCACCATATGTTCCACAGCCTTTTAAAAGACCGCTAGTCTTTTGATTTATATCAAGTTCGTACTGGTTAGCATTAATGTTCTGCTGTGTATGTACATAACGGATAAAATTGGTGTCTTTATATCTTTCCTTTACATAATCTTCATTTACTTCGTTACGTTGTTGTTCATCTGTTATATAAATTTCCCCATCATAATACTGATACTGCTTATCTGGGTTACGTCCAATGCTTCCTGCATTTGTAAGCTCTACACCGTATGTAACCATTTTGTCAGTACTATTAAAGTTATATGTACCAGAACCCTCTGAAGAATACATAAAAGATTCAAGAAGTGTTGCATTTGTAAAAATGGTATGTGTTGTATTATATTCTACTGTAACCTTACCATTATTATGTACAGAAGTAGCGTTAGCTGTACCCGCATCAACACGACCATCCAGTGCAATATTTGAGAATGAAAGTGTCAGCTTTGTTGCAATGTTATTTCCTACATAACCAATAAGACTCGTTGCTGCATAGACAGTTTTATCTGAATTGTTTTCTGTCGTATAGCCTTTGTCTGTAGAAAGTGTATCCACTGTTAATTTGACTGCATTCTCCATTTGATTGATCAGAAGCGGTGCATATGTCACAGTATCTTTCTCTACACCTGTCACACGTATTCCTGCCAGCGTCATCTTGTTCAGCGTAATTTCAACTATGTAGTTTACTGGATCTCCTACCACGCTTCCATAAATCAACGCACCTGAATTATATGTCTTGCCGTCTTTTTCTATAGGCTCTTTTCCTACCGTACCTGAAAAGGAAGTGTTCTTCACTGCTATATTTCGATAAGCATTGTAAAATAGTCCATGCTGCATCAAATAATGCTGATGTTCTGAATCATACAACGTTTTATTTCCAGTTTCTTTTTCATTCATTCCATCATAATCAAAGTTCAAACTCGTAGTAGTATTCCCTTGGTTAGTTCCCAGATTTACTGCTCCAATCGGTGTAACAGGATAATATGAATAGCCTGTCAGATCAATTTTACCCGTTATTGTAACATCCGTTTTTTCACCCCGTCTGAAGCACCCTCTGATATTTGGTGCTGCATACTGAGCCACACTCCATAAAACCAGATTTTCCGGTGTTGAAACACTATCGAGATTCAAATCTTGATTATCTTTTCTATAGCTGTCCAAATTGTAATAATATCTTGTCTGGCCATTTTTATAATTTGTTTTATTTATCTGGCCAGTGTAAGTATTTAACTTTTCACCTATATCAATCTTCGCTGCTTTTCCATCGCTTCCACGTACTGCCAATGAAACTACTGCATTGCTATTTCCAGCATCATTAAACTTTGTGATGCCAACAAGTTCATCAAAATACGCAGAATCGTCAATATTAAGTGTTACTGCACCGCTGTTAATCTTATAAGCAGCATCAGCTGCCTCTCCCCATGTACCTGCCTCCAGATACAGTGCCGACTCTACATTTTCACTTTGTGCCACTTTGATCAGACCGGTTCCAACCAACAGACCACTTGGCGTATCCTGCGTTGATTTTCCGGTAAATGTTGTTGTACTATTCGCTTTTTCAAATATGATGCTGTTCGCAGCGGTTGCATTCCAGTATCCAGTTGCCTGATATACCAGACCACCAAACTGAGCTTTTGCATTCAATGTGGCTCCGGAAATCGTGACTCCGTTTTTGCTGGCTGTAGTATTGTCCACAGATACAGCAAAAACCACATTCGTATTCTTCCACTGATAGCCAAGAAGTCCTCCACTGGTGGAAGAAGCGTCTGCAGTGATAGCTTCTCCATTTACTTTCAGATTTGAAATATCAATTGCACTGACTGCGGACGTATACGAATTTCCACTGCCACTTTGCGTCTCTCCCCGGCTGACTGCGATCAGACCGCCAACACAGGCATTTGATGCAGCTTTGGATGTAATGGAGCCACTTAGTGTACAATTCTCCACTGTAACATCACACCTTCCCATCACTTCCGCTGCCAGACCACCGATTCTCTGATTATCCGTATTTCGTTCGTCAATAAGCGTGGACTCACTTCCCCAGTTACAATTCTGAAAGGTCAATTTCTTACTTTCACATCTTCCCAAAAAGCCTGCCTGCCAGACGTGGAGCTTTTTTGCAACAGCTTCTTCTGCAACAGATACCTTGGTATTAACAGTCACATTTTTAAAAGTTGTAGTCCCGCTTGCTAGACCGATTGCCGCTGATGCGAATGCCGGATATCTGATATCATCTGATTTTTCTTCCTCATTTACATTCTGAGGAACTCTGCAGGCAACAGTGCCCGCAATTGTGAGATCCTGAATTGTCACATCACCGGCGAACGGAATCAGCGCCAGACTATAATGTGCATCTCTCTGATCACTCCTCTTTGCGTAAAGCTGTCCTGCTGCGTTAGGCGTACCATTTTCTTCGGAAATGCCATTACCATAAATTGATCCTATGTCTAATGTAATCGTGTGACTACCGCCATTAAAAGTTCCTGTAAATGTCTGTGCTTTTTCATTTTTCTCAGTACTGTCCTTACCAATACCTAAAATACCAGTGCCGGTAAGATCAATATCTCCCGTAAGAGTTACGGTTTGAGAGTTAGCTGCATTTACTGTATATTTAAAGCTCAAAGCTGAATTTGCATCATTTGTATATGCATCTGAAAGATCAAATGCCAGTGCATATGCCACAAAAGCATTTGTATCTTTTATAGTTCCATCATTTCCATTATTTACTGTAACTGTATGTGTCTGCTGATCAAAAGTTAATGCATCATCAATACCTTCCGTCAAGTTAGTGCCAAGACGCACAACTGCTCCCCAGTTACCTATATCAGAACCGCTTCTATCTGCACCATTATAACGGATAAGACTCCATCCAGCTCCATTCTCAGATAAAGCATTTCCATTACCAAGAGCATACACTAATCCATTACCATTGTTTCCTACGATCTGACCAACGTGATTATAGGCAGTTGTAATTTTCTGTTCACTTAAATTGGTTATTCCATGCAGACGCAGCACACCTTTTACAAGATGTCCCACAAGACCACCACGTCCCTCGACATCATTATCTGTATTTTTATTAGTGCCTGCAAGATCAAGCCTCAGCTGTTTTAAGTGTCACACTTCCTACATTAAGAAAACCATCATTCATTTTTCCTACAAGGCCACCAAAGCTTGCTTTACCATTTACCTTCATATCGCCAGTGGAAGCATATACATTTTCTATTGCCACATAGCTGTTGTCACTAATTTCGCCAATAACACCACCGTAGGAAGATTCATTATTAAGTTTTTCTCCTCCTGTTGTAGCAATAGCAGTTTTCTCTATTGTAAGTGTATTTTTCATATTTGATGACTGATAGCTTCCAATCAATCCACCATAATTAGTTACAACATTTGCATTAGACACCTCTGTTGTGATTGTCTTTGTATTGTTATCAAAATTTTCTGTATTGCCTGAAATAGAGACAGAAATACCAGCAGTATCTGCTGTATTTGTAATTTTAAGTTCACCAAATAAACCACCGGCATTTTTGCCGCCAGTAATCGTACTCTTCGTAAATTGATATGAAGAAAGGTCAAAGTTTTTCTCTGCTTTTGCAATAGAATATGATCCAATAAGTCCACCTGCTGCTTTGTCACTGCCTGCTGATAGCGTAATTGGATCAGCAAATTGAAAAATATTGGTATCTTTTTCACTTGCCTTTACGGTAACACTTCCATCTACAGAAGATCCAACAATACCTCCTGCATTTCCAGATGAAGATGCAACTGATGATACAGATGTACCTGCAATAGTTAAGCTAGCATCTGTTTCCATATGACCTACAAAGCCGCCTGCATCCTTGCCAGATTCAGTTGCCGCAACACTAATTTTCTCAGCACCTTGACCACTTTTAAAAGTTGCCGTCAGAGAAGAACCTGCCTTCATCGTATTACAAAATAAGCCGACATGATCTGTACCGCTTATCTTTAGCTCGTTTGTTAACTGGTTTGTAAATATGATGTCAGCACGCGTTTCTTCTTCCATTGTGCCAATCAAACCGCCAATTGCTGCATCCGTTACTGTATTCGAACTTCTCAGCTCAATATTACAATTTAAAGCAGAGTTTTCCTCTGTACCATCACCGCTTTTAGCCTTCAATGTTTTAGCTAAAAGTGGTTCTTTTGTAATAGACGCATTTTTATCAATGCTAAATGGAATCGTATTTTCAAATTTTGCTTTTACAGAAAGTGCATTAAACAATGGTCTTGTTGTCGATATTGAATATTGAGTTGCAGCTGTCCCACTATCTAACCCAAATGTGCCCGCATAAGGATAAGCGTCACTTCCCAGACCAAGGAAACTATATGTTCCAGCTACTTCAGTTGTTGCATCTGTCCCAGTTTTTCCACCCACCTTTACTGGTTCAGTAAGATCCCAACCTGATGTTGTGATTAACTTAACCTCACAGTTAGCATACTCTTCTGGTTTTACATTTGACAGTAAAATCAAGCCTTCTCCATATCTTACTTCAATAATCGTATTGCTATCAGTTTTTTTTACTGTTATATTTTCAGATAATTCATCTGCCTCAGCAAGCTTTAAACTAGGCTTTGTTGTATCTGTATTCTCCACTGCCACCAATTGAAGTGATAACTGCACCTCTTCCTTTGATGGTTCTTGTGCTGCACTATCTTCCTGATTAACTGTTTGGGCAGTTTCAATATCATATGACTGAACCTCTGATTTCTCGTCTGATACATTCTCTGTTGCAGACTCGGTACTGAAATCTTCCTGCACATTATATTCCTCTGTGACATTTTCAGCCTGCACAGAAAAAGGCATCGTACACGCCATACAAATGGCCATTCCAGCTGCCGCCACACGTTTTTTCCAACTTTTATTTTTACATACCTGTTGTCTCATATTTGTCTATCCTATCTATATTTGTAAAATAATGCCAGTCTATCATATATCCAATTCCCCTGATTATTTTGTTTCTGTTTCATTTTGCTCTTTAAATTCAACAGTAACTAATTTTTCAAGAGCCTCCCAACCTTCTAGCGCTTTCCATTTTTCTGGATTTTTATAAAACTGGAACTGAATCGCAGTTGCTGTTCCATCAACATTAAAAGTATAAGAATTGCTCGTCTGTTCACCATTCGTGGCCCACTTACTAAGCAAAAGACTATCTGGCCATGTAACAGTCACTGTTCCAGCACCATTTCCAGATACCTCGTAATTAAAAGCATCATAATCATCTGGTTTGCGACTTGTTTTTGAGTCAATAAAATGACCTGTCCAGTTTTTATTTACTTCATAATCTGCAAAAGAAAGTATTGCCGCTAACTTCTGAAAATTAACAGCTTCTTCTGAAGGTGTTTCCGGCTCTGCAATAATTTTAATCTTTATCTTATCCTTCAAAGATGTTGGAATCTCTATTTTATATTCATTTGTATTGGCATCTCCTGTAGCTAGCATCTGAATGCCCAAATTGCACATTCCATCAGTATTAAAATATGTGCCTCCCATCTTTATGCCTGTGCAGTCTCCCGGAAGAGGACCTCCATCCATTGAGATTAGCTCTGCTTTCATTGTATAAGAGATTTGTCTAGGATTGTACAAAGACTCATCGCCCCACACATAATTGCAAACCTGTACTGTAAATGTATAATTATCATTATTTCCTGCAAGTGAAATTCTCTTGACCGGAATGCTTGTATCGCTTAAATTCATCAGCGTCAAATAATTCGAACCAAACATGGTATCACTTTGCGTTCCTGTCGATACGACTCGTTTAACACTGTTAAAGTTAGTATACGCAGCAAAGCTTCCATATATCGCAAGCAGCATTGCCCCTGCTAAAAGAAAAATCGCTGCCGCTTTACTTTGCCTGATCCATTTTCCTTTTTTAAACTCCATCTTTTTGACCTTTCTTTGCAATCGCAGTCAGGCACAAAAAGTATCAAAAGCCTTTATATCTCTTGATTTTCTTATGTTTCTGACATGATATCATGGTATCACATTGAACACGTATTTTCAAGGATTTGAAAGCAAAAACAAAAAGAAAACCAAGGCGACAGGGACGCTAAAATAAAATAGAAAACCCCCAGTGTTGTGGTATGCTCCCCGTCAAGAGGACAATAAAAAATAATAAATTTTTGTATCGTCAGCCATGCTATGGCTGGCGATATTTTATGCTGCTTTTGTATATTGCTCATGATATTTCATTGGTGTCATTACATGCAGTTTCCTTTGAAGTCGTTGGTTGTTGTAGTAATCTATGTA
>QUFP01000051.1 GCA_003478935.1 Firmicutes bacterium AF25-13AC | reverse complement strand
GATATGATATGTAAAACCTCAAAAGATTTCGTCATTTTTAACAATGTTTGTTTGGAATAGTAGGGCTGCATATCAATTTTTATATGCTACTTTATGACACATAAGCATTTGCGCCCGGATTGTCGTTGCCGTAACCCTCCATGAGGTTAATGGCACCCCAAATGCCAAGACCTGCGCCAAGCGCGATAACCAAAGTCTGCAATACACCAACTGCGCTGTTGAAAAACTCCATATAAACCTCGCTTTCTGCCGCTGTGCGGCTCAAAAAAAGTTGTTGAAAATGAAAATGCCGCCGTTATTCCTCGGCGGCTGCGTCCTCGTCGGACAAATCTATTTCGTATATGTCAAAGGCTTCATCGGGCTTTACGATTGCCGGACGGGTAGACATATACCGTTCCACGTCAAAAGCGTTTCTTTTGTCGAAGTCGGAAAGGTATTTGTAGTTCGGGTGTTTCGTGATGTCGTATTTGTCGCTTAAAAAGGGACGCACACCGCGTAGCTGCAAAATACATTTCCCACCGTCCATAACTGCTATTTCGTCCTGTGTCATCAGCTCCTTTCCTAATTTTTGATAAGTAAGTCCATGAGAAACCTGCGTGCCGCGATTTTCGGAAGTATTGAAACTGTCGATTGTTTCCCGTCCCAAGTTATCCGAAATATCCTTTGCATTTTTCCCACGTCCTCCCAAAAACAAGGTGCTGTCGGCATTATCAAGTATGATTTCTGCCGCGTCCTTGTAAATGGCTTTTAGTTGGCTCTGCGATTGCAGAATGATAGAAGCGGACATTTCCCTGCTGCGAATGGTCGCAATTAACTTATCAAAGCGGGGTATCTGCCCGATGTTGGCAAATTCATCAAGCAAAAACCGGACATGAATAGGCAATTTGCCGTTGTATTCGTCGTCCGCTTTATCACAAAGCAAATTGAAAAGCTGCGATTGCAGAATAGCGATAACAAAATTAAAGGTGTCGTCGGTATCGCTCATTATGAGGAAAAGCGCGGTTTTCCTGTCGCCCAATGTATCAAGTTCCAATTCATCATAGGACATGAGTTCCCGGAGTTCCTCTATATCAAAAGGGGCAAGACGCGCACCGCAAGAAATAAGGATTGACTTTGCCGTTTTGCCCGAAACGAGTTGTCAAGGACTTTTTAATCAAATTCACAAAAAAATCTACAAAAAAGGTGCCAGAAGCACCGTATGGCTCCTGACACCTCGTTTGACAGATTACATTTTTCCGTTCAGCAGGTCTTTGCAGAGATACGCATAGTCTGGCAGCTGGTTGATATATGGCTCCCAGCGCCGCTTGATTTCCGCCAATTCCAGCGGATCGGCTTTCTCCAGTGCATGATCGTTGCTTGTCATATATAAAACATCCGTAGCAACATCATCCAAACACCTGCCGCAGAGATCAGCAGCTGATTCTATCCTAATGCCAGTATCCACATAAAGCGGATTGACGCCAATCGCCAGCCAGACATAGCCTACCTTGTCCGACCAGAGCAGTTCAAAATCAGGGCTTTGCCGCAGATGTTCCGCAAAGACCTCCTTTACCCGTTCAATTTCATGTTTTTCTTTTTCTGTGTAAAGCATTTTCGTATCCTCCTTGACAAAAATTTTGGTGCGTACCATCATCAGTTTAGCACAAGGCGGCTTCGTTTATCAGTCTTTCACATCTGCTGAATTTCATTTTTGAGCATACGCTTGATTTTATCGCTCATGGTTTCTGTGCTGGTATTGCTGAAATGGACATGAACCTTGTAGGTTGTCTTTCCGATTTTCTTTACCATCGCCGGCGTGTTTTCCGGCGCTCTGGACGCAGTAGCGGCGTCTGACACCTGCATAGTACAGGGTTCTTTGTTCATGGCGCTCCTTTCTCCGAACGGGTCTGTGCCGCCCGGTAAAAAATCAATCGTGCTTACTGTTTACAATGTCTTTTGCTGCCTGTCGGGTAGCACCGGCATTTTCTTCCCGGAAATTCTTCCCGTCAAAGAGAATCGGCGCACACCGTTCCAGAATACGGTCATAGATACGGGCGTGAGCCAGATCAGGCGGGTTTTTCAACTCGGACAGTTTCAAGTTTGTTGTGATAATCATGGGTCTGCGGCTGCGATAGCGGCTGTCGATGACGAAAAACATCTGCTCCATAGCATATTCGGTACTGCGCTCTACACCCAGATCGTCAATGATAAGCAGGTCGTACTCGTCAAAGCTGGCGATAAAGTCGGCCTTGTCCTCGGAAAACATCCCGGTCAGGCGGTTCAGAATGGTGGGGAAGTTCGTCATCAGCACAGGCACATCCCGGTCAAGCAGGGCGTTGGCAATACAACCGGCGAAAAAAGACTTACCGGTTCCCACATCCCCGAATAACAGCAGGCCGGTGTTGTTTTTATATGCCTCCTTCCAGTTCTCCACATAGGCGCGGGCCTTGTCCATCAATGGGTTTTTGCCGTTGTCGTTGGCAAAGGTGTAGTCATAGAGATAGCGGTCTTGCAAGCCCTGTGCCTTTCGGCGTTTGATACGCTCCATGCGGCGCTGCCGTTCTTCAGCAGTCTTGCGCTGTTCCTCGGCCTCCCGCTGGCACTGGCAGATACAGCGGGGCATGAAGTAGCCTGGTTTTCCAAAGCATGGCACAACAGTCTGCCTCTGGCCGCCGCATTTCTTACAGTGAATGAGGCCGTCTGCCGGGTCTATGTACTCGTCCCCGGCCAGTTCCACACCGGCGGCTGCCTTGTCGATCAGCGCCCTGATTTCTGCGGTAATCTCCATCATACGGTTTCATCCTCCTTTACGCTGTAATCCCGGTTGCGGGTGGGCGGGGCCGCCTTTTTCGCGTCCTCACCGGCCCAGCGCCGGATGGTGGCGGCATGGCTCTGATACCGCTTACCGGTAGAGGCCATGTATTCGGACAGCTTTTCGATGTACTGGCCCCATACAGTGGGAAAACTGGCCTGCAAATCTGCCATTTCCTCGTCCGTCAGGAAAACATTCTGGTAACGGCCATAGGCGCGGGCGGAGCGTCCCTTCTCTATCTCTCTCTTTATCTCTATCTCTTTCTCTAACTCTATCTCTATCTCTGGTGGACGAATGTCGGACAAATGTCCGCCGTTTGTCCGGGGCGCAGAAAGAGCCTTATTTTGAAGCCTTGCAGCCCGCTTTCGCTCGGCCTCGGTAGAGGACTGGCCGATTAAAAGTTCGATGTTGCTCATGTAGAATGTGCCGCTGTCCAGCACTTCCACAAGACCCAGCTTCAAAAAGATCTGCAAGGCTCTCTCCACAGTGCCGATCTGCTGGCGGGTAATGGTGGCGATCATCTGCGCCGTGTAAGGAATGTCCTCGTCAAGTTGAAGCCGTCCGCCATGTTTCAGCGATTTCAGATACAGCTTGAGCAGAATGTTGGAATATAGCACACCATCCTGCGTACTTTCCAGCAGCACGATGGAATCATCGTCAAAATAGTTTTCTTTGAGTTTCAGGTAATAATATTTTCGGTTGTCTGACATAGGGTTCCTCCTTGGGGTTTCTCTTGGGATTCTGTACGCATTTTAAGACCGTTTTAGGGGTCGGAGGATAAATCTATCAGCCTGCCTTTGATACCCTCGAAAAAACCCTTGATTTACAAGGTTTTTCAGCCCCTAAAGCGTGACATTTCTCCCGTTGTTTCCGCTTGCGCTTTGCGGCGTTGATCCGCTTCATGCGTGCGGCACATTCCGGGCAGTATTTAGCCCGGTTGGAACCGGGGGTAAACAGCGCCCCGCATACGGCGCATTTCTTCGCATTCAGCCGGTGGAACAGCGCCGTTTCCAGTTCCTTATCCTGCGGTAATACTGCCGCCCGAAACCACCTGCACAACAGGGAGTAGGAAATAGACTGGACACAGACACATTCCTCCCCATCGTCCAGGGCGATACAATTTCCGTCGATGTAGTTGCAGCACTCATGCACCAGCCTCCGCGCTCTGCGGTACTGGCGGTAATCCATGACGGGGATAGGTTCAGTCTTGTCGTTCTTCATAAATGATTTCTTTCACAAAGCAGGTAACCTCCTTGAATGAATTTATTGTTAAATATTCGTGCAAAGTATTGTTTTCTTCGTGCAAATGGCATATACTATAATTGCCAGCAGAAAGGGGTTGATCGTATGGCTGGAAATACCACAAACATCAGTATCCGCATGGACGCAGATTTGAAAGCGCAAGCGGACGCACTGTTTACTGAACTTGGCATGAACCTAACTACGGCGTTTAACATCTTTGTGCGCCAGTCGCTTCGTGAAGGCGGCATTCCCTTTGAAGTAAGGCTGGAACAGCCGAACAAAGAAACGGTTGCTGCCATGCTGGAAGCGGAAAGGATTGCAAAAGACCCGTCTGTAAAGGGCTACAATGACCTTGACGAGTTATTTGCTGACCTGAAAAGATGAAAGAAACCAAATATACCGTCAAGTACACGACCAGTTTCAAAAAGGACTACAAACGAGCCATCAAGCGTGGCTTGAAGATTGAGCTGCTGGAGCAGGTCGTAGCATTGCTGGCAATGGGCGAGCCGCTGCCGGATAAAAACCGCGACCATGACCTGTCCGGCGATTGGGCAGGCCATCGGGAATGTCATATTCTCCCGGACTGGCTGCTTGTCTATCGCATAGAGGATGATGTTCTGGTGCTGACGCTGGCCCGCACCGGCACACACAGCGACTTGTTCGGCAAATAAACAGTCTGCCGCCGTATGGGGAAACCTGTACGGCGGTTTTTCTGTATGCAAAGGTATGTCGTGAAACGCGACGCACTTGACAGGGGTACGCCAAAACGCGGTAGCCTTTACCGCTCCGGCCCACGGTCGTGAGACTTGTCCCTTTCCTGTCGGGACAGCTGCTCGGCGGTTTTGCGGAGCCGTTCCACTGCTTTCAAATCCTCCCTCATGGATTTCATGGCAAGCGTGTCCGTCTGCTTTCCGGCGGTCAGCTGGTCGATCTCCCACTGCCATGCCTTCGGGGTGATTGCCTCGCCGCTGTCTTTCAGTTCTTTCAGATACCGGGCCGCTGCGTCATACAGAATCAGTTCCCGGCTGTGGCGCTGTTCAAACTGTTCCCGTTTTTCCGGCTTTACTTTGGCAAGCTGCTTGTGGATGGACTTGCACTGGTTGTACTGTTCCCACATCTCCCCGCGTTCGGTAAGAATGGCGATCCGGCGCTCAGCCTTGACGATCTTTCCCCGCAGGTCATAGTAACAGCTGTTCATATCAGCGATTTTTTCATGAAGCTGCTGCATAGACTGGATGCCGTTTGCCTGCAAAAAGCTGAATAGTGCAGCGCTTTCCTGCAAAGCCCGGATTTTGCCGGTGCGGGTGCGGGGAGCGTTCAACTGCTGCTGGGCTTCCCACAAGGCGATCAAGCTGCTTTGCTGCGTTTGTGGTTTTTCCGCTTCGTCTTTCGACCAGAGATAAAGACGGGTAATGCGGGCTTTGATTTCTTTCAGCAGCTTGTTGTCGGCGGCGATCTGCCGGTTTACTTCGCCCTTGTCGGTGCGGATGCCGCGCTTTTCCATTTGGCTGGCGGCTGGCCCCAGATGGACAGAGGGGATTTTATCAATGCCCTGCCGCTTGTAGCTGCGGTGGTCAATGCGCTCCGGTCTACCGGCAGATTCCAGCGCCCGGTTGGTGTAGGCTGCCCACGCTGCCCGCCAAATCTCCACATTTCCTTTATCGTTCCAATCGGTGGTATCCTCCCGATGATTTTTCCAGCCGCCTTTCCCATCCGGGATACGCTGTCCATTCTCGTCCAGATCGTATGCCTTGCGGCACTTTGCGCCCCACTGTCCATTTTCTTTCAGAGGCCGGAGCGTCAGCATGATATGGACATGAGGGTTGCCGGTTCCCTTGTCATGGATAGCAAAATCGGCGCACATCCCCTTGTCCACAAAGTTGTCCTTCACATAGGACCGGACAAGGGCAAGCTGCTGTTCTCTGGACAGTTCGCGGGGCAGAGCTGCCTCAATCTCGCGGGCAAGCTGGCTGTCCCTTGCCTTCTCGATTTGCTCCACACTGTTCCAGAGGATAGAACGGTCTGCAAATTCCGGCGGGGCGTAGGCAGGCAGCATGATCTCCGCATGAACAATGCCGCCTTTCCGGGTGTAGTCGTGGGTCATGCCGTCCCATTCATTTGTCAGCTTGGTTCCGCTGCGGTAAGCAGCTGCGGCAACAGCGGAACGGCCTGCGCTGCGCTTGATGATACTGATGGGGATATGACAGAAATCTATGGGGAACACCTCCTTTCAGTGAGGGGATAACAGGCTCTGTGGAGCCGGACAAACGCAAAGTGGGTGTCCTGGCTGCGCGGAGCGCACAAGGGGTTTGGGGAGTGTAGCGCCCCATCGCGGACGAAGTACGCAACGCCCCCGGCAGGGCGCACAGCACCGGCAACGGTGTATAAGTGCGCCCTTGTAAACAAGGGACTTATGGCGTGTCCCCGGATTTTGGCAGGTTTGCAGTCAATTCCGCAGCTCCCGGAAGATGGGACAGGGCAATCAGAAATGCTTTGACCTCTGCACCGGAAAGGTTGGAAGCCAGCGGAAAAATACCCTCCAAAATGGCTCCGCGCTCAATCAAGCGGCGGGTGCGAACCCTGCGTTCTTCGTTCCGCTGCTTGTTCTCCAAAATCTTCTTGCGGTTTTCAAGCTGCCGAATCTCCTTCAGGACTTTCTCCCGTTCTTCTTTTTGGGGGTGGGCTGTAATTTTTTCGTCCATGTCATGCACCTCTTTTTTTGGAAATACTCATAGATTGACCGTCCATTTCTGTCGAGCAAAGTACCGGCGCAGCCTCCGCAGTGCGGCATGGATGGATTTTCCCGCCTGTGATGGCGTGATACCCTCCATTGCGGCAATATCTTTCACTTTCATACCCAGCATATAGCGGGCGTGGACACGGCGGGCCTGCATAGGCGGCAGGGAAGAAATTGCTTCGTACAATCGCCGTATCAGTTCTTCGTATTCGGCTAATTCTTCTTTTTCTATCAGGTAGTCCTCCGGCGATGGCTGCGCCCAGCCGATGGCGGCATTTTCGATTCCATCGTTACAATCGAGGGAATAAAACGCCTTATACCGGAACATCTTGCGATCTCTGGCGGCCTCGGCTCTCTTATCCAGAAGAAACGCTTCGACGATCTCATCGGACACCTCCACAAAAATGTCCTCTTTGCAAAATGGATAATATTGTTTGAGATTGATGGTCTGCATAGGCACGCCCTCACTCTGTTTGAAAAAGGTCATCATAGCAGCGGCGCATATTCCGCAGCCCCCGGCGAATGGAAACGCTGACCTTGCTGCTGTGGACGCCCTCTCTCCGGGAGATTTCCGGCTGCTTGATACCTCCCATGTAATAGGCGTGAACACGGCGGGCCTGTGTCGGAGTGGCATGAGCCAGAGCCACCGGCAGAGCTGCTATCAGGTGCAGGCGGGTGGTCATTTCTTCTCGTTCCAGCAAAATATCTTCCGGCGATCTGCTGTGTTCCAGTGCGTAATTTTCCAGCCAGCTGTATGCGTCCAGAGAGTAGTAGGCGCGGTGGTAGACTTTCCGGCGCTCATAGTTCTCCATCTCCCGCTGGGCCTGATACATCGCTGTCCATATCTCGTCTGTAACATCCACAAACTCGTCATGCCGGTAGTGGGGATACATCCACCGCAGATTGATTGTTTTCATAGGCTTACCTCCTGAAAATCGGAGAGGCGGGCAGCTCGTCTGCTGTCTGCCCCTCGCTGAGATAAGGGAAATGATCCCTTTCACTTGGTAGCCAGAAAACAGGTCATTCGTTAAGCCTGTTCTCAAAGAAATTTATAAATTTTTTTCTGACCGCCTCCACACTTTGATAAACAGCCACTTTGGAGCAGCCGCACAGCACACCGATCTCTGCAAGGCTCAGCCCGTCAAGCGCATAGAGCAGGAACCGGCGGCGCTGGGCCTCGGTACAGGTGTCCAGAACAGCCATCAGCTCATGCAGCGTTTCCATGCGGCAAAGGTATTCCTCCGGCGTTTCGCCGTAGACCCCTACACCCTCGGTGGTAATGATGTACTCGTCAAACTCCCGGCCATCCCAATGCCGCCGCTGTTCATGGAACAGGTTCTCCGTTTTGTGATCGGCCCGGTCAAGAAATTCATAGACTTCCAGCGTAACCTCCACGGCCACAGCTTGTCCGTTATAATTGATGGTAACTTCCATCTGCCTTTCCTCCATTCAGATTTTTTTGGTAAATCTGAATGGGGCGGCGGAGAACGGCACTGGGGCCAGGGTTCGGGCCATACTGGCCCGATGTTCCGGCTCCACAGGGACAAAAAAGCGCCCGGACGGCATAAAGCCATACGAGCGTAATAGAGTATATTTTGCTGTTTAGTTACATGGTATAGTGCATACTTCTGACCGCATTGCTCCGCTGCTGGGAACAGGCTTTTTTTAGCTGGTGCAGGTCATGGGGACTGTGAAAAAAGGCAAAAATAGACACGGCGGCAATCCTCCTATATGCCGCCGTGGATTTACATGGTGTTAGGTCGTCGTTATTTTAAGGTAGACGAAAAGAAACGGCGGCTCTGAAAATCAAAGCCGCCGCTTCATAGGCGCGTGAAAATGTGTCTGCTTTACGACGGCTTTTTTTCTTTTGCCGTCGTGCGGCAGATTAACATATGAAACTATAATTCATTGATGGTTGCAGTTATCGACATATTACGAATCCGTTTTGCCGGAGTATACACAGCCGCGATTGCCGCAATCGAGACAAACAAAAGAATGATGCCCAAAGAGGTAATTGGAAACTGCCATACCGCAGATGGAAAATGTCCTGCAATAAGGAAATCATACAGCAACTTGCTAAGCGGCAAGCCAATAGCACAGCCAACAACGCACCCCAAAACAGCATAAGTGAATGCTTCACAAGCAATCATTTTTGTCATTTGCCGTTCATCCATTCCTACTGCACGCATAGCCCCGTATTGCTTCATTCTGGTAGACACACTCATGGAAATACTGTTGATAATATTCATTACCGTTACCAGTGCAATAATTGCCAAAAACGCATAAACACAGAAAACAAAAGCCATATAAGTTCCCGTCGTACGCTCGTCGCGTTTATCCCGAAAACTATATGTTTTATCTACGGAATTTTGGATTGCCTGAACATTTTCATCCGTAACATTCCCCGCTGTCTGTATCAGCACAAGAGAATAATCATCATTCCCTGTTAAACGGATAAATGTTTCTCCGGAGGTAATCAATGTGAGTTTTCCGTTTGTCAATCCATCCTCGCTAAAGGGATCATTTTTTAACAATCCAGCTATGGTAAGGGTTTCATCCCCAATTTGAACAGTGTCGCCGATTTTCCATGTACTGTCCTGATCGGATGTTGCCAAAACAAAGAGACTGTCTCCATAAACTTTGGACAAATCACTCCCCCTTTTCAAAGCACCATCTTTTTTCAGACATTGCAAATCAAAATCATCATAAGAAATCAGGTCGATTGTACCGGAAAATCCGGTATCGCCATCTAATCTGGCAGGAACATCAAACGCACTACGCCGCCCGTAAACCTCTCTCACTCCATCCATTTCACGGATGGATGTAAGCAGTTCCCGAGGAATCGCATTACCGTCAGCACTTGCAATATCAATATCTGATGTGGCAGCTGACTGAGGTATCAAATAATCCACGAAATCGATCATAACGGAAAAGCTCAAAAATAAGATGATGCTAAGTGCAAAAGAAGCTGTCATCAGGAATAAATTTTTCTTCCCGGAGACCGCATGGCCGATACCGAGAAGGGCTTCAATCTTTCCGAATCCTGTATACTGGGAATGACGCATTGTTTTTCCGTGGTCTGCATTTCCAGACACCGCTGTGATAGGAGATACCTTCGCGGCATGTTTCGCCGGAGCATTTGCGGCGATCAGTACAGTAATCAGTCCAACAAAGATACCGCAGGCAATGCCAAAAATACTGATACCAAAGAGGGGAATATCAGAAAATTCTTCTCTGACTACAAAGCGCAGTACCGCACACAGCCCCCATGTTGTAACAACCCCTAAATAAGACCGATGGGTACAGCCGTTTTGCACCAGTTCAATGCCTCCAGACGAACAAACCGAATAATCTGCTGCTTACTCATACCAATGCAACGCATCATTCCAAAAAATTTGGTTCTCTGGGCAACGCTACTGTTCATACTGCTGGAAATCATCAAAACGCCTGCAACCAAAATCAACAGGAACAGAACAACCGCGACAGAAAGAAGGGTTTGTCCCATTGAACTGCCGAGTAAGTCTCCAATAGAGAAACTTCCATGCTTACCAACCAATCGAGCCTGTTCCATCCGAAAACCCATTTCTGCCATACTGAATACTGCTGTTACCATAAACACAGCAAATACAATGCAAAGCAGCGTCATACGATTTTGTCGGCGGTGAACTTTAGCGGAGATGGGAATGAGACTAAGATAGCTTTTCATTCACGGCACCTCCCAAAATCAGTCAAAGTGCCATCCGATACCTGTAATACCCGGTCTGCCGTTTGCGCAATACTGCGGTTGTGGGTAATCATAATGATGGTCTGCTCGTATTTTTTCGATGTTTCTTTGAGCAATGCTATGACCTCACTGCTGTTTTGTGAGTCCAAATTTCCTGTTGGCTCGTCTGCCAGAATCAGAGAAGGACGGGTAATCAATGCGCGGCCAATCGCCACTCTCTGCTGTTGACCGCCGGAAAGCTGACTGGGTAAATGATTACGACGATCTTTCAAATTCAAAACCGTCAGCAGTTCCTCCAAATATCTCTTATCCGGCTTTTGATAATCCAGCAACAGCGGAAAAATCATATTTTGTTCCACCGTCAACTCCGGGATAAGGTTAAACGCCTGAAAGATAAAGCCGATATTCCTGCGGCGAAATACCGTCAGTTTTCGGTCATTCATGGAAAAAATGTCCTTACCATCAATCAGCACCTTTCCCGAAGTTGGCACATCCAAAGCACCAACCATATTCAGCAGTGTGCTTTTGCCCGAACCAGATTCTCCGACGATTGCCACATATTCTCCCTTAGGAACAGAAAAGCTAACATTCCTAAGCGCTTTTACAGCAGTTTCACCGCTGCCATAGGTCTTACAAATATTCTTGACCTCTAATAAATTCATAGTGCAAACACCTCTTTCTTATGTTCTCGCGATGTAGACAGGTAAGCTTCATTTCCTGTCTACGATTGAAAGAATAGCACTGAAATATTACTGTAACCCTACAATCATCCTACAATTTTGTAGGAATCAGAAAATTTATCGTGAAACTTGTCCCTCTGCCTAATTCACTGTCTACCTCGATTGCTCCTCCATGTGCTTCAATGACTGCTTTCGCAAGCGGAAGGCCGAGACCAATACCCTGTGTATCTTTTGAAAAACGGCTGCGATAAAAACGCTTGAAAATATGGTGTATATCTTCCGGGTGGATGCCACATCCATTGTCCTTTACCACAATTTGAATACCTGATGGCAACGCCTCCATGTAATGCCAATGACAGCACCATTTTCCGTATGGTCAAACGCATTTTTCACAATATTGTCGATTGCCTCAGACAACCAATCACGATCACAGAAAAGAGAAAGATGATCTGAGCCAGACAGAATGATTTTCTTCTTTTCCTGTCTGGCTCTATATGCAAAATGCAGTTCAATATCCCGCATCATATCCGCCACATTCTCTGTGGTCTTTTCCAACACAATGGCCCCGGCATCCAGTTTTGTAATCTTGAGCAAGTTTTGCACCAATATTTCAATGCGGTCAAGTTCCTGTTCGGATAAATCAGCAAATTCTTTTACCGCACTCAATTCCATATCCCCGTCTTGAAGCAGACCATTATAAATATTCAAAGCAGCCAGCGGTGTTTTCAGTTGGTGGGAAATATCAGAGATTGTATTTTTCAAAAATTCCTTTTCCCGGAGTTCGTTATCTGCGTGAGCATTTAAGACAGCGGCCATAGAATTGACAGTATGAAACAACCGATATAGCTCGCCTTCCTCATCACATTCAATACGGGCATTGTGATCGCCGTCAAGATACGCTTGAAGCTGTGATACCGCCTGTTCCATGACTTGATTTTGCTTTTTGAAATAAGAACAACCCACCGCCAATATCGCTCCTCCTGCCAATACGAAAACAAGCAATAGGAACAAAGAAAACCGCTGATAGCACAACCATAAGAACCCTTGTGTCAACAGAAGGGAGGCCACCCAAATAACGGATACTGCAAGAAACAATTTTTTGATTTCTTTGTTTGCAAATATTTTCATAGGCCACCTCACCCAATCACATTCCATTTGTATCCCATTCCCCGAACTGTCAGGAGCATTTGCGGTTCACTCGGATTATCCTCGATCTTTATACGCAGCCGCCTCATATATACGGTAAGGGTACTGCTGTCAATATAATTCCCATCGCAGTCCCATAGCTTATCTAAAATCTGTTCTTTGGTAAGTACCATGTTCGGGTTTCTCATAAATAGACACAGCAACTTATATTCTGCGGCAGTCAAATCCAATAGCTTTCCATTCTTAAACGCCTGCCCTTGCAGCAAAAGCACTTTCATTCCGTTGGATTCCAGTTGTGTATCTGCGGAGCTGAAATCTTTTGCCCGACGAAGCAGTGCATTTACTCTGGATACTAACACTCCCAGCTTAAACGGTTTTGTAATATAATCATCTCCACCAATGTCCAAACCCATGATAATGTTCATTTCTTCATCTGCCGCCGTCAAAAAAATGATGGGGACTTTGGAAACTTGCCGCACCTTTTTGCAAAATTCAAATCCGGTGCCATCCGGCAGGGATACATCAAGCACCAGCAAATCATATTTTCCATCCATCCACAAACTATCTGCTTCTTTGAGGGTTCTGGCAACAACTAATTCAAATCCTTGTTTTTTGAACGCAAAAGAAAGCCCGTTAATCAGGCTCAAATCATCTTCAAGAAGTAATATATTACTCATGCTTTTGCTCCTTTCCTTGTTTTGTCCGGCCATCAAGCGGCTTCTCCGCAGTTTTAGGGAGCAGCCAAACACCGGCCATTTTCACAGCGCCGGGGATACGCCCACCAGCACAATAATAATTTACCCTACGAGGTGTCACGCCCCACTTCTCGGCGGCCTCTTTTAATGTCATATAGTCCATTTCGCACCTCCACAGAGTACATTATAGTTCTCTTTCTCGAACAATGCAAGAAACGGAATATGAATTATAAACTTCAACCAACCTGCATATAGCAACATTCCACGGGCAAAGTATGAATTATACAATGTAACTGGGTGATGTTATATGGCGAAAGTTGAAGATTGTCCCGGTTTTGAAACCTTCGGCGCAGATGTCAAAGCCGCACGAGAGGCAAAGCGTCTGGCACGAAAAACATTGGCAGAAATGGTTGGGATTGAATGGCGGTATCTTGCCAACATTGAGAATCAAGGTGCGATTCCGAGCCTGCCTGTGATGATCCAGTTGATTAAGGTCTGCGGGCTTCCCGTGGAACGGTATTTTAACCCGGAGATCATGCGAGAAGAAAGCGAACAGCGGCAACGGGTCAGCCACAAGCTGAAGCTTTGCCCTGAAGAATACCTGCCGATTATCGAAGGTGCCATAGACGGGGCGCTCAAAATGGAACAGACTGCGAAGCAGAAGGAGGACGCATAATCGCGGCCTCCTTCTGGCGTTTCTATATCAAGTTTCCCGGCACTTTTCCCAAAGTTCCCGGCACCTCTGCTGGATTTCTGCGGTTTCTGTCACAGTCAGGTCACGGTCATTTCCGGTAATCTTATCTTCCAGAAAGTTAGCGTATGTACCCAACAAAGCGTTCCGTAAATCCTCCGGGGTTTTCTGTATTTCGGCGCTGTACCAGTCATTCCGGTGGGGTTCCCATGCCATCAATGTATAACCGTGGCTGGTCTGAACCACCTCATACAGAGGATCATCATCCAGATATGCCTGAAACACTTTCAAAACCTTTTCAAAGGTCAGCACTTCCCGCACCTCCCATTCAGCTGCAAATCAGTTCCCTGATTAAAATTTCCTCAATCTGTGCCGTTAATGTGTTCATCAGCCCCACCCAACGCATAGGATCACAGGCTTTCAGTTCCTCCGTGACACCCGCAGCCTCCATCATGTGAGGCAACATGGTGTCCACGCGCTCCTGCGCTGTCCGGTCAATCTCTAACAGGTGTGGATACAGCTTCTCGCTCATCAGCAGATGGTTGTAGAGAATGGGGCGATGTTTCTTTAGGTAGGATTTTCTCATCCTGCCGTACTTGCCGATAGAAGTTTCCGGCTGTTCAGAAAGTTTTAGGTTGGGTATATCATAATCTCCACAACGAATGTAAGTCAACTTACTCATTTTCATTCTCCTTTGCTTCGTGATGATTAGACTGCTGCGCTGGCTGCTATGCTGCCTTTGCGCGATTCTTCTTTTGGTAGCTGACCGATAGTAGAAAAAACACCTTTTTTCATATCCTCAGCCCGGATCAGGGCTTTCTTAGCGTCCATTTCCGCTTTTTTCTTCGCCTTGATTTTGTCCTCATACTGTTTCTGTGCGCCGCTGGCTTTCCGCTTCAAATAATTCTGATGAAGCCTGTCCTTGCGTTCTTCTTTTTTCCGCAGTTCTTCCTGTTCCTCCGGGGTTAAAGGAACCGGCTGTAAGGATGGTGGGATATAGCGCCCTAAAAAATTGAAGTAGATTTCAATTTCCTGCGTGGTGTCCTGGCTGCCTTTTCGGGCGCGTTCGTGGACAAGGATTTTCTCTACAAACTCGTTGAGCATGGTGTTTGTCAGCGTGTCAAAATTCTCGTACTTATCAATCAGGGCTATAAATTTCTCCGCTGATTTCTGGCTCTGCTCATAGCCGGTAACAGCCTTTTCCAGCTCTGCAATTTCAATCTCAAGTGCATCCTGCTCTTTGGCATACTGTGCATCAAGCGCCTTATATCGTGCATCCGGCAGCTTGCCGAGGGCGTTGTCCTCATAGATTTTGCAAATCAGTTTTTCCAGTTCT
Source organism: Firmicutes bacterium AF25-13AC (assembly GCA_003478935.1). Classification (GTDB taxonomy): domain Bacteria; phylum Bacillota; class Clostridia; order Lachnospirales; family Lachnospiraceae; genus Anthropogastromicrobium; species Anthropogastromicrobium aceti. The sequence continues at coordinate 7,658 of QUFP01000051.1, read as the reverse complement.
CCGGCTCTCTTTTGGGCAGCAGCCAAACGCCTGCGCTTTTTCGATATATCGGCACTCTGTTGAGCAACCTGCGTCTCCTGAACAGTGTGAATAAATTCCGTCCGGTCATTTCTGGAATATTCAGCGATAGCCCGGAGCGTGTCGGAAACCAATGTCAGAACAGCGCTCTCATTGATACGGTGTTGAGTGGGGCATAGTGTCCCACACGGAATTTTGGTATAATTGGAACAGGTATATTGAGAAATCCGCCTGCCATTGTTGGTGCGGTGGACATACATCTTGCCGCCACAATCTGCACAATAGAGCAAGCCTGTGAGGGGAGCCGCTTCGCCCCAGCCGTTTGGATAACGCCGTACATTGCTGCGGATTTTCTGCACCAAATCAAAGGTCTGCTGGTCGATAATGGCTTCATGGGTATTCTCAAAGATCGTCCATTCGTCCTCAGAAACATAGTGGCTTTTCTTGTCCTTAAAGTGCTTGCGGGTCTTGAAATTGATGGTGTGCCCTAAATACTCTCGCTTTTTCAAAATGTTCACGATGGTAGATGATCCCCATCCATAGGGGTCTTTGACCGGCTTTGAACGGTTCACACCTTCGTTGAAGCGGGCAAGGTGTACGACAGGAATTTCAATCCGGTCTGCGGATAGTTTGCAAGCAATCTGATAAGGCCCATATCCCTCCAGCGTGAGGGAAAAGATACGGCGTACCACTTCGGCGGCTTCTTCATCTACCAGCCAATGCTCCCGCTTTTCGTCCCATAAGTAGCCGTAAATCACGGTGCCTGTCAGGTGCTTACCACTCATGCCTTTTGACTTAAACACAGAGCGGATTTTCCGGCTGGTATCACGAGCGTAAAATTCATTCATGATGTTGCGGAACGGGGTAAAATCGTCATCACCTTTCAGACTGTCTACACCGTCGTTGATGGCAATCAGACGAACACCACGCTGCCGCAAAACCTCCATAACCTGACCGACCTCAGATAGTCGCGTCCTAACCGGCTCATGTCCTTGATGACGATTGCCTCTACACGCCCTGCCTCCACTTCCTCCATCATCGCCAAAAATCCGGGGCGGTCAAACCGGGTGCCTGAGATACCGTCATCTGTAAAATGCGTAGGATTTGGCAGCCCGTTCCGGCGAGCAAAATCCTCCAACATCAGTTTTTGGTTGGATATGGAATTGCTCTCGCCCTGTAACTCATCGTCCCGGCTCAGGCGCTCGTACAGTGGGGTGATTTTTTCGTTTCTCATAGCTGTACCTCCTGAAACAAAAATGCTCTAAGTGATTGCTTCACTAACCACGACAAAATCATGATTAAGAAGTCACTTAGAGCATATATCACCCGCCGCCAATTTGTATTTTTTATATTGCTTCACCGCGAAATGGTCGGGGCTGCGTTCTTCTAAATCGGCAAAGAGCAGATCAACGGGGCTTTGGTATTCCTCGTCGTCCTCGCGTGCTTCGCTTGCATTGATAAGTTCAAGCAGCGTTGTAAAGTTCATTTCCTCGGCGGGGGCTTCATACCAAATGTAGCCGATCAACGCGCAATATAATAATCTCTCGGCTTTCACCCAAAAATCTTCCGCGCTTTTTTCTCCCTCGCCTTTGGTATTGACAATAAGGGTATTGACAACCTTTAACACGTCCTTTTCGCTGCGGATATACACAAAGGGGTTATATCGCATGGATTTCTTGAAGTTTATCGTATTCAGCACTTTTATCTTGTAGCCGCCGCGCTGCAAGAGCTTTCCGCACTCGATTAAGACGGTGCCTTTTGGGTCGGTCAAGACGTAGGAAGAATGAAGCTGCATTAAATTAGGCTTTACGAAAAACCTTGTCTTGCCGCTGCCGCTGCCGCCGATCACCACGACGTTTTTATTTCTCGCATATTTCGGCTGCTTCGGGCGGCTGTTCATGGTAAGGCGTTCGGTCTGCGTCAAAATGATGTTGTTCTGAAAATCCGGGTCGATGTAGGGCTTTATATCTTCGGCGTTGCCCCAACGTGCGCTGCCGTATTCTGCGCCCTTGCGGTATTTCTTTGCGTTTTTCCCTTTGACATAGACAATCAGACGGATAACCACCGCGCCGACAATGCCGATAAGCAAATCCAACGGGTGAACGCTCGGCAAGGCATTTGAAAACGCTTCGGAAAATCCCTGTGTGATATTGAGTATCTTTTCGGAAATATCCGCGCCGGGGGCAAGCCGCACCGCCTGTCCCACCTTATCAAAGAGATAGACAAAGAACACATAGGGGATATTCGGGATTATCAACTTTTTGTAGTTCATCTGCTTCATATCTCGCGCCCCCTGTCTATTTTCTTTACCTTGTCGCGGGCGGCGTTAAGCTGCTTCGCCTTGTCCTTTGCTGCGGCAAGGGCTTTGCGGATAGAGGGCTTTTTATCCCTGTTCAGCTTCTTTGCGGAAAACTCTTGAAACGCTGCGGTCATAACGTCCGCGTCCCTGCCTTTGAAAAACACAAGGTAACGGGTCTGTTCGCCCTTAACCTTTTTCAGCGAAAAATCTATGTTGTACTTCTTCGCGGTACTCTCAAAGGCTTTGATATTGCTGTCGGTGATCTCGATGTTGGAAACACCCGCATTTTGCTTCATAAGCTGCCGCATGGTCTGTTTCCCATGCGGGGCTTTGCTTTTCTGCTCCAAAAACTTCTTGATTGCTTTCTGCAACGCCTGTTCGGTAAGCCTTGCCGCGCCTTTTCCCACATTGACGGATAGGGCAATCGTTTTTTGGGTTACTTCCTCCTGCAAGGTATCAACTCCTTTCCCGGTAAACTGCGGCTATGCTCATTTGCTGCCGTAAAAGTCGTGATTGACAAGGGCGGTATAGTAGCTGTCAATGGTACTCGGTGCGTTGAACAGCACCGCTTTTAGATACTGCTTGATGTTGCGGATTTTGGTTGTGTTCTCCCTCATGCAGTCCAAAACAAACTCAACGTGGCTGCTATTCAGCTTCATAAACTTTGATTTGACAAGTTCGGCGGGGTAGTCGTCCCCGGCGATACGGATTGTCTTTCGGGCTGTGCAGACGGTTTCCAGCATGATTTCTACAATCTCGTCCAAACGGTCTTTATCCATTTTGGGGTCTTGAATGAGAATGTCATAGTCGATGTTGTCTTTGATGATTTCCCGATAAATCTCTATTGCGCTGTTTGTTTTCGCTTCCGTTCTTTTCCTTTCCGGCGGCGTAGCCGCTTCGTCCTGCTCATAAGGCAAGGGATTTAGGGAATGGAAAGGAATGGAATGGGTACTTGATAAATCAGTAATTGATTGTTCTTTACTTGATATATCTTTATTTAATTGCGTTGGATTTTCCAACGTAGGTTTTTCCAACGTAGGTTTTTCCAACGTTGGATTATCCAATGTTGGATTTTCCAATGTAGGTAAATCCGATGTAGGCGGCTGTTCGCTGCTGGTAGCTGCTTCCGGCTCTTTGGGCTGCGGCTGCTCGTATATGACATAATCCGCACCGCGCAAACGTCCTTTCTCGTCGCGTTCCCGGCTGCGGACGATATATCCGGCTTTTTCAAGTTCTTTGACCGCTTCGCGGATTGCGTCGATCTTCTCCCGGTTGATATGGGATAAGCCCGCAAGGGTATAATCCCAATCTTCGGGCAGCGAAAGCATTTGCGACAACAAGCCCTTTGCCTTTAAGGACAATTCCTTGTTTCGCAAGTGGTGGTTGCTCATAACGGTATATCCCGTATTTCGCTCCACTCTGAAAACTGCCATATTTCCTCACTTCCTCTCTTGGTATGCGTGGACAATTAGAAAGCCGTTTTCGGCTGTTTTGGTATTGCAATATGCCCTTTGCCGTTTTCGCGTCTGCAAAGCCGCATGGCACAAGGGCTTTTGCCCGTCTATTTGTCCATGCTGGCGTGCGTTTTCCGCGTCCTTTTGCCGGGGCAATAGGGACACTCTTTGAAAACGCAAAACTCATATTTCCACCCGGGGCGGTAGAAACGGCAAGTGCCGCAATCTTCATCATCTCCGGCACAACCGGATTGATAGCGGTCAAATCCCGGCTTCTGCTGCATGAGCAATTCAAACGCCCGCTGCTTGCCCTTTGTGAAATACATTCCGGCTGCACCTCCTTTCCTGCGGGCATAAAAAAACGGCGTTACTTTCTCCCCCAAAGGGGTTAAGGTAACGCGTTTGTGTGCGTATTCAGTTTTTAACACATTCCCTGTCTATCCGCTGTCCGCAAAACCATTGATTTTATTAGCTTTTTGCCGCTATCGCTATCACACCTCATTATTTGACAGGCCGGATTTTCAGAGAATGATTGATGACATTGAGGACGGGAAAATCAACTGCGTTGTTACGAAGGATTTATCCCGCTTAGGCAGAAACTACATTCTGACCGGCCAATACACGGAAATCTACTTTCCCAGCAAAGGCGTCCGCTATATCGCTGTCAATGACAATGTGGACACCATCAACGGAGAGAATGAACTTGCCCCATTCCTCAACATTCTGAATGAAATGCACGCCCGCCAGACCAGCAAAAAGGTAAAAGCGGCCATGCGGACACGGTTTGCAAATGGCGCACACTATGGAGCCTATGCCCCGCTGGGCTATGTCAAAGACCCGGATAAGAAAGGCCATCTTCTGATTGACCCGGAAACAAGGTGGATTATCGAAAAGATTTTTGACCTTGCCGTTCATGGCCGGGGAGCCGCCAGCATTACACGGATTTTGGTCGAAGAAAAAGTGCCTACTCCCGGCTGGCTAAATTTCCAGAGATACGGCACTTTCGCAAATATCTATGCCGGAGCGCCGGAGGAAAAAGCCTATGCGTGGACGATAGCGCAGGTAAAAAGTATTCTGAAAGAGGAAACCTATATCGGACACAGCGTCCACAATAAGCAGACCAACATTTCATTCAAAAACAAGAAGAAAGTACGCAAGCCAAAAGAGGAATGGTATCGTGTGGAGAACACCCATGAAGCGATTATTTCCGAAGATGTGTTCCGTCAAGTACAGGAGCAGATTTGCAACAGGCGCAGACGGCAGAAGAACGGCACAACGCAGATATTTTCCGGGCTGGTAAAATGTGCGGACTGCGGCTGGTCGCTGGCCTATGGTGTGAACAGTCAGAACAAAAATCCCTATGCCCACTACCATTGTAGCAAGTACGGGCAAGGATTGCACCAGTGTTCCATGCACTATATCCGCTATGATGTGCTTTACGCCTATGTTCTTTCCCGTCTGCAATACTGGTCTGTGCTGGCACAGCAGGACGGGGACAAACTTCTGAAACGGCTACTTAACGCCAGCGACAAGGAACGCAATACCGCAAGGAAGCGGCAGACAGCCGAACTGAAAAAGGTGGAAAAGCGCAAAGCAGAAGTAGACACCCTGTTTGCAAAAATGTATGAGGACTGGTCTGCCGGACGCATTACAGAATACAATTTCAATATGCTGTCCGAAAAGTATCAGGGCGAACAGCGAGAATTGGACGCAAAAATTGAACGGCTTCACGAAGCGATGGAGGCCGCCGCCCAGACAGCGGTTGACGCTGAAAAGTGGATAGGTCTGATGAAACAGTATGTCAATCCCACAGAATTGACGGCTGAACTTCTGAATACGCTGATTGAAAAAATCCTTGTCCATGAAGCGGTCAAAAATGAGGACGGAAGCCGGGAACAGGAGGTAGAAATCTTCTACCGCTTTATCGGCAAAATCGAATGACACATCTTGAAATACCCAACAATATCTTTAACTAAGGGAAACGGGGAACACTGCTCCTGAAAAGGCCGAATTAACAGTTCAAGTTTCTAGCGCTCCATCCACTGTACAAATCACAGGTTATTCCTATACACAATCTTAATTTATTTTTAACTCTCTGAATATTCTATTTACAAATAAACAGTCTACCCGCTGTGCTCTTATGCACAACGGGTATAAAATTCAATCTTACATTGCTTTTTTCTCTGCTGTACAAAGTGGTGAATTTCTTTCAATCTGCCCTCTACGGTTATGCTTTGTATTGGAATAATAAAGTTTCTTATCTTCGTACATTTTCTTATCTGCTTCTGTAAGCAAATCTTCTAGGTTCTCGCAAACTTCCTTCCATACTACACCATAAGAAATATTAACATGATGTTCCTTTGCATTTTTCTGCAACTGCGAAACAAAATATTCAAATTCTGCCTGTTCTATTTCTGGATAAAGAACTACAAACTCATCTCCGCCAATACGATATGTATGCTCTGGAAAGACTGCAACAATTTGCTGCGCAGCTCTTCGAATATAAGAGTCTCCAGCTTCATGCCCCTGCTCATCATTGACTTTTTTCAATTCGTTGAGATCCATATATATAATCCCAACATTCCTAATTAACTGTCCCTTATTCTGGCCATAACTCTCCAGCACATCCATATAGCGATTGCGATTATACAGATTTGTAAGTGCATCTCGATAAGATAGATACTGTAGCTTCTCCTGCTGCGCCTTTGTGTCCAAGCGGTTCATAATGAAAAACTGAATTGAGGAAAGAAATGGAAAATCCCGATAATTTTTTCTTGGGTTATCAACACCAATAAATCCGATAATTTCTCGATTTCTTATAAGCGGTACAGCAAGTAGGCTATTTACATTCTGTGTCTTTAAGCACTCATATGCCCGTTCATCCTCTCTATCCTTCTCTAAATCTAAGTTAGAAATATAAAAGCTTCCCTCTCTTTCAAATTTTTTTATCCATGATGCAATAATTTGAATAGGAACTTCATTAAGATTTTCAATCTCCTTTGAAACACCTTTTGCTGCATATTCGTAACTATTATGTACAATCTGCTGTTCTTCATCAATTTCAAAAATGTATGTACGATCACTTTTAAAATATTGATCAATTATTTCTAGCAGATGATTAATTGCTTCATCAACATCTTGATTAGCCGACAATTCTGTAACGCAATGTATCAATGTTGAACTGCGCTCTAGCTCATTTTCCACCTTCGTTTTGTTTTCAAAAAGTTCCCACAATGTATGTAAGTTCCATATAAAATATGTTATGAGCAAAATAAGAGCCATACCTCCCAATGCCCACACATGATTTCTATGCACCTGCATTATTCCCTCATAAATAATGCAGACCATCATTGCAATAATACCTAAAATCCAAATAAATTGAATAGTTATCTTCCACACTAGCTTCTTATGCATATGATCAAGCATCTCATTTTCCATATTGTGTTCTCCTTTTGCTTGTACTGTTGTATCTAGCAATTTTGTTCTGACTTCCACTAGGACTACCCGCTAGGTTTTGCCTGAAAACTTTGTAATCTTATATAGCTACTATCATTTTACTCTTTTTATTGTAAATTTAAATCATACCAAAGTATGATTCTAGTGCATTTTATTTTCTGCGTAAAAAAAGAATCCGATCACTCGGATTCCTTCTCTCATACTTTCTATTTCACTGTACCTTCAAAACTGCACACAAACTTTTCATCCAAACCTATTACCATTTCCTACCCTGACCTTTTGGTCAAGCCCTCGACCGATTAGTAGCAGTCAGCTCCATGCCTTACAGCACTTCCACCCCTGCCCTATCAACCTCGTCGTCTTCAAGGGGTCTTACTCTTACGATGGGATATCTCATCTTGAGGGGGGCTTCACGCTTAGATGCCTTCAGC
>QUFP01000050.1 GCA_003478935.1 Firmicutes bacterium AF25-13AC | reverse complement strand
TACAAAAAAAGATGGTGTGCATAGAAAAACGACCGCACATTTTGTACGGTCGTTCATCAGCACCTCATTTTAGATATTTAACTTGTCTACTTGACAGGGGGCATATCATATCACAGGGCGGTGGCTTTTTTATTGTCCCCCTGGCTTAGTAATAAAATAAGAAAATAAAGTAACAGAAAACGGATAACGAATGATTAACAAAAAGGGTGTCGCGCTTGAACCAGTTTGCAGTGTGTTCAAAGGCGGCACCCTATAAATGTTCTATATCATTTTCGCAATATGTTCGCATCAGATTCTCTCACCAAAGCTTACATAATATTCCTTAAAAAATTCGCTGACCTTATCTAAAATCTTCTTCATAATAAATACCTCTCTTTCTTTCATTAACTCTATACTAGTGAAGTAATGAGTTGGTTCTTTTTTGGAGACCGGCCGGATCTCTTTTTGATGGTTTTATAGTAGCACACGGCAATGAAAATGTGAAATACATATAATAAATGTATAACAATACTCTATAGGTATTGTAACGAGGTGGCTATACATGCTATCATGTAAAATATCATATTAAGGAATTTTCATCAAGGAATTCCCACCAAAGCAAATTTGTTTGGAAAGGCAGGTGATTCGATGGAGCTTCGTCATATTCGGTATTTTAAGGCAGTGGCAGAGGAGAAGAATTTTACTAGGGCAGCTGAAAAACTTGCGATTGCCCAACCACCGCTCAGCCGTCAGATTCAGGATTTAGAGGAGGAACTTGGCACAAAATTATTTGAGCGCTCACCGCACAAGGTAAAACTCACGGAAGAAGGAGAATTGTTTTTGCAGTATGCATCGCAGATTCTTGATCTGGTGAACCGTTCTGAGGAAGAAGTGAGAATCCGAAAAGAGGGCTTGCAGGGAACACTTTACATTGCCTCAGTTGAGGGATGTGGTCCTCATCTTTTTGCACATTGGATTTCAGAGTTTCAGAAGATGCATCCGCATGTGCAGTATATTTTGTGGAATGGAAATACAGATGATGTAAATAATCGTGTCACGAAGGGCTTATGCGAGGTGGCGATGATCACGGCGCCATTTAACACGGAGGAGTTTCATGTGTTAGAGGTATACGAGGAGCCGTGGGTGGCGATGATTCCGAAAGGTCATCCGCTTTATTCAGAGACAAATGAACCGATCAATCCGAATGAACTGCTTCCGTATGATCTTTTGATCCCGTCACGCGAGTCGCGTCAGGGTGAGATTCATGGATGGTTTTCAGATCCGCAGAGTATGCCTATTATTCGCGGCAGAGTGGCGCATATGATGAATGCCTATGAACTCAGCAAAAATGGAGTTGGAATTGCGATTTATCCAGAGTCGATATCGTCACTTGTACGAGACCGCGAGGTCTGTATTAGACAAATCAATCACCCAGATGCGAAGGCATTTTATGCGTTGATTTGGAAGAAAGACCGTACCTTGTCCCATGCGGCAGAGGCATTTATTGAGTTTATTAAGAAGAATAAGGAGGGTGTTCAATGAGATTAGAGCAGGGAAAGCTTTGCTTATGTATTAGAAAGGCAGAGCAGTCATTTAAACAACTGTTTTCACAAAAACGTGCATTTTCTGAGCATATGGAAAAATGGCAGGATGATGATCTATATGATATGTATGATCACAACCAGTTTGTGCCATTATTAGATGATCCAACAGGCAAAGAACTAGAGCAGGCAATTGCATACCAGCGCCAACTCGGCAGAGGCTTTCTAAAGATCGATACAAGAGAAAAGTTAGATGAGGTTCTGATCAAACGTTTTTCTTTGGAAGAATGCTGCACAGAAACAATGCTTCTTAGAAATAAGAAAGAAAATATGGCAAGATGGAAGAGCAACCCTGACGTAATAATATATGACAGTGCTTCCGGTGATGTATTAGCCGATTTGCTTAAAATTGATATTGAAACTTTTGCTTCAGACTACGGCGAAGATTTTATCAGAAGACGTGATGCGCGTTATGTAAAAAAGGCGATGGAGATACCGGGATTTCATTATTATGTGGCATATCTGGATGGAAAACCGGCAGGTGCCTGCTATGCATATGCGATAGATGGCTATGTGGTGATGGATGCTCTTGTTGTAAGGGAAGCATTTCGCAAGCGTTACGTGGCGACCACACTTATGAAACACATTGCATCTCAGTTTAAGGAAGAAATGTTCCTGCATGCAGATGCAGACGATACACCGAAAGAAATGTATAGAAAAATGGGATTTGAGACGGTTGATGAACTGTATGAATATTTGAAAATGTGGTAATTGTGAGTTATTATTTGCAGGATATCACGTTATGTAGTGGGTGCCGACAAAGTCATTCATCGAGGTGCCCTTGCGATAAACTTGCTTGTAATACAAAAAAAGCCGGGGGACAGGTCCCCCTGGCTTGGTTTTCAGTTCCCTTCGTCCCACCAATTTGACAAATTTTCATGCAAGCATGGAATTTGTCAAATCTAGTGTGACGTGTGAACTGATTTAGCAAATTTCAGCGCCAGCTGGCATTTTCTTTTCTGGTGTCATCAGTGCAAGATTTCCATCTGCATCCTCTGCACATAACAGCATACCTTCAGATAAAACACCTGCAAGCTTTGCCGGCTTTAAGTTTACAAGAACCATAACCTTCTTGCCAACCATTTCTTCTGGTGTGTAGTGAGCTTTGATACCGGAAACAATCTGCTTTACCTGAGATCCTATCTTTACCTGAGAGCACAGAAGCTTTTTGGACTTCTTTACTGCCTCGCAGGAGATAATCTCACCTACCTGGAACTGCATTTTTGAGAAATCTTCGTATGTGATTTCTTCCTTTGGCTCGATGTCGATAACAGCCTCATCTTCTTTTTCATCTTCAGCAGTTTCTTCGGAAGCGTCCTTTACAGCAGCCTTCTTGGACTCCATAAGTGCATTAACTTCTTCCATCATCTTTTCTGCATCAACACGTGCAAAAAGAATCTGCGGCTGATCTGTTACCTTATTTCCAGATGGGTAGGTGCCCATTGTGGAAACCTGATCCATTGTGCGAAGCGGTGCATTTAAGGAATCAGCAATCTTCTTTGCAGTCTCTGGCATGAATGGCTCAAGTAATGAAGCACCGATTAAGATGCTGTCGATCAAGTTGTACATAACGGTAGACAGACGTTCTTTCTTTGATTCATCCTTTGCCAGTACCCACGGAGCTGTCTCATCAATATACTTGTTGCAGCGCTTGAACAGAGTAAAGATATCTGTAATTGCATCAGCAACGCGAAGCTTATCCATGCGGGCTGTAACTTTAGAAGCGGTGGAGGTAACAACCTCAAATAAGGATTCATCAACAGGATCGCTTACGCCATAGTTTACGGCAACACCGCCAAAATACTTATTTGTCATAGAAATGGTACGATTTACAAGATTACCGAGTGTATTTGCAAGGTCAGAGTTCATACGCTCAATCATCAGATCCCAAGAGATTACACCATCGTTTTCAAATGGCATCTCATGGAGAACAAAATAACGAACAGCATCAACACCAAAGAAATGAACAAGCTCGTCTGCATAGATTACATTTCCCTTTGACTTACTCATCTTGCCATCGCCCTGAAGCAGCCACGGATGACCAAATACCTGCTTTGGAAGCGGCAGATCAAGAGCCATCAGCATGATCGGCCAGTAGATGGTGTGGAAACGAAGAATATCCTTTCCAATCAGATGAAGGTCAGCCGGCCAATACTTTTCAAACATCGGATCGCTGTTTCCATCAAGATCAAAGCCAAGTCCAGTGATATAGTTGCTAAGTGCATCAATCCATACATAGATAACATGCTTTGGATCGAAGTCTACCGGAATACCCCACTTAAAGGAGGTACGGGAAACGCATAGATCCTGAAGTCCCGGAAGAAGGAAATTGTTCATCATCTCATTCTTTCTGGATTCTGGCTGGATGAAATCTGGATGCTCATTAATATGAGCAATAAGCTTATCTGCATACTTGCTCATACGGAAGAAATAAGCCTCTTCCTTTGCTGGTGTACATGGGCGTCCGCAGTCTGGGCATTTGCCGTCAACTAACTGAGAAGCGGTGAAGAAGGATTCACACGGAGTACAGTACATACCTTCATACTCACTCTTGTAGATATCACCCTTGTCATAAAGCTTCTTGAAAATTTTCTGAACCTGCTTTTCATGGTAGTCGTCAGTAGTACGGATAAATTTATCATAGGATGTGTTCATCAGGTCAAAGGTCTTCTTGATCTCGCCTGCCACCTCATCAACAAACTGCTTTGGTGTTTTTCCAGCCTCAGCAGCTTTCAACTCGATCTTCTGACCATGCTCATCCGTACCTGTCTGAAAGCGCACATCATAGCCCTGCATTCGCTTGAATCTGGCAATGGAATCTGCCAGCACGATCTCGTAGGTGTTTCCAATGTGCGGCTTGCCGGAAGTGTAAGCAATGGCCGTGGTGATGTAATACGGTTTCTTCATGGTGTTTTTCTCACTTTCTGCCGCAGAAGCGGTCTGTTTTTTCACAGTGATGCTATTTGCGCAGCACAAATTTAAAAAGGGCTGGGAAATGCAGCACAGATATAATTTATGATACCACCAGGAACGAAAGATTGCAAGAAAAACGTGAGAAAAGCAATTGTCTGTATTGAAAAATCATGCTATACTGTGATTATAAGTTACCGTGTCGCTTTGTGTCAGGTAAAAGCAACGCAGTAAAGAATTTAGAAAAAGAGAAAGGCTGGATTGTTGTATGAATTCAGAAGATAGAAAAAGGCTTAGAAAGCAGAAGCACAGAATCATGATGATGCGTTTGTGGCTGCCGGTTGTACTGGTAGTTGTCTTGGTTGTCGGATTGACAGCAGGCGGCATTGCAATGTCACTAGGTCAGACAAAGAGCGTGGCAGAGCAGGGCACAAAGGAAGATGGAACAAAGAATGTAGAAACAAAGGAAGCTTCTAATGAGTCAAAAGAAGCAGGCGATGAAAATGGTGAAGCACAGACTGTTGATCAGGCAGGTGCAGACAAACAGCAGTCAGAAGAGGCACAGACTGGAGCAGAAAGTGATAATTCTCAGGCTGGCAATGAGGATGATGACAGCAATCATGCGATAGAGCAGTCTGACTTTGATGAATTTATCACCAATCTGAATGAGGCTGTAGCACAAAACAGCAATTATTTAAAGCGTGAGAGTGAGAATCTTACAAGAACACTTGCGGAGCTGCAGACGTATGACAGAACACATCTGACAGAGGCACAGGCAAAGACATATGATGCATTGCTTGATGCGTTGAATGTTGAGATGGATGGCGAACAGTATGACAGTGTGGCAGCAGCCGCAGCTGATGCTGCACTTTGCAGTGTTGAGGGTGGTGTTGATTACTACAATTATCTGCTGCAAAAGTATAGTGGTGTAGATGGAGCCTGGGGCGATTTCCGTGAGATACTGGCGAATGAAGCAAACGGTAATTATCAGGTTATGAATGACTTAATGGGTGGTGATTCCACACTTCAGGTGGGTGCAGCAAGCTTTACAAAGCAGGCACCAGATGATGCATACGCATATGATACAGTCAGCGCATCTTCAAGCGCGCTTAAGAAAAATCTTGTATGCAATGGCTTTGTAAATGGCTGGACTGAGTTCGGTATTATTCGAGCTTATTTAAACGATGATCGATTAGACGATAATTTAAGAAATTACCTGATTGCATCGACGAGAATGACGTATGCATTGTATGGTGTTGCTGATATTTCAGTACATGCAGGCGGCTGGGGTGAAGCAGAGGTAACAGATCTTTGCACAACTTATTTTGGAGAAGCAGGCGGAAGCAGCTATGGTTCTAGTGTGTATCAGATGGTTTTAAAGAATCCTGGAAAATATGCAGCTGCAGCGATTGACTATTTGCAGATCACAGAGCTTGAGTCAACAATGGCTACCAATCAGGGTGAAAACTATAGTGAAGCTAATCTGTTAGACCTTCTCTTTAATCAGGGACCGGCAAACTTTAGAGTATTAAGAAGCTGGATTGGATTATAAAAAACAAGACCAGGGGGCAACCCCCTGGTCTTTATTTACACTACTTTTTTGTATTTACTCCTGTAGTGAACTGGAGACATGCCATAATATTTCTTGAAAAGCTTACTAAAATAGTAAACATCATCGTAGCCAACGCTGTTTGAGATGGCTTTTATGCTTTGTCCGTTATCAGATTCAAGCTGAATGCGGGCGCGCTCTAAGCGCATTTTAATCAGATAGTTGATTGGAGCTTCACCAGTCTCTTCTTTGAAAATTTTTGATATGTAAGCAGAGCTTAGATACATATTCCGGGCAATCAGATCAAGTGAAATCTTTTCAGCATAATGACTGCTCAGATATTGGCGGATCTCGCTCACCACATATGTTTTATGGTGTGTCTCAAAAGTGACAGGAGAACAGCTTTGTTTTGGCGGAACAGTGATCTGACGGATGATTGTCATAAGAAGCTGTGTCAAATATGCCTTTTGCATAAAGTACTGACCGACCTGATTGCTGTAGCGCTCAGATATCATACGAAGACACAGATTTGTGATATCCTGACGGACAAGACCGTCCGTGTGAAGCACAGATGAGCCGCCAGGAAAATCAAGACGGTTTGGTTCCATTCCCTTAAAGTGAAAGTTTGAAAATGAAGTAAAGAATAAAATTGCAGGGTTATCATGCACTGTCGGCAGTGTACGGTGCGGCATGTGCGACGGTACACAGACAATATCACCGGCTGTAAGTGGAGTGGTAGTTCCATCCATCCAGATTGCCAGATCACCAGATAACACTATAAAGAGTTCGGGTGCATCATGCGTATGAGAAAAATTCGATTCTGTCACCGTGCGCTTACCGGCGAAATATAAAGTTGGATTTAAGTCAGAGTAAGTAATGTCGTACGTATCACACACAGTAAAGTAAACCTCCTTAAAAATAAAAATGCCTAAAAACGATAAAGCTTGATTTGATTATTATACATCAATTTTCAAGAAAAGTACATTTTATTTTAAAAATATTAGAGTAACATGAAGGCACAAACTACAAAAAGGAGGAGAGAAATATGGGATACATACGCTGGTTTTTATCTTTTTTAAAAAAATACCGCGTAAGAATGATCGTAGGCTTGATCTTAGTGTTTATCACATCACTGCTTGTTTTGATCAACCCACAGATTTCTGGTATGATTGTGGATGAAGTTATTGAGGGACAGCATTATGAAAAGCTTGGTATTTTGCTGCTTATTATGATTGGAGTGACGCTTGTTCGATCGCTGCTGCGCTTCACATTTTTAATGTGTTTTGAGTCATCCAGTCAGGGACTTGTCTACGACATGAGGGAAGAAGCATATCGTAAGCTGATGAAGGAAGATTTTAACTTCTTCAACAAAAACCGCACAGGAGACCTTATGTCCAGACAGACAGGAGATATGGATGCAGTGCGTCACATGGTTTCTCATGTTATTTATTTTAGCTTTGAGAATATCCTTGTATTTTTGATGGCACTTGTGATGATCTTTTCTGTTAATGTTAAAATGGCACTTTGTATGCTGATTGTACTTCCGTTTACATTGGCAGTGACACTGAGCCAGAGACGTCATATTAAGCCGGCCTTTGACAGGGTGCGTGACTGTTTCTCTAGTTTGAATGCATTTGCACAGGAGACAATCGCAGGAAACCGTGTTGTAAAGGCATTTGCAAAGGAAGATTATGAGCTTGAAAAGTTCGACCGCGAGAATGATGGATATCGTGATGCACAGTTAAATGCCGCATCGATCTGGATGAAATATATTCCGATGTTTGAGGTCCTTTCCCAGTGTCTGACTATTATCCTTATGATCATGGGTGGTTTTATGGTAATTGACGGCGAGATGACTATAGGAAACATGGTAACTGTTAACGGTTATTTATGGATGCTTAACAGTCCGCTTCGTCAGGCAGGATGGATAATTAATGATTTGCAGCGTTTTCTTACTGCAATTGAAAAAATCTATAAGGTTTATACAACTGAGCCAGATATCAAGCAGCCAGAGCATGTTGTAGAAAAGAGAAAGCTAAAGGGCAGTGTTACCTTTGATCATGTAAATTATTATACAAATGATGATACTGTGTTAAAGGATATCAGTTTTCACGTAGAGCCAGGTCAGACAGTTGGTATCATTGGTGCGACTGGTTCTGGAAAGTCATCACTTGTCAATTTGATTTGCCGTTTTTATGATGTGAATCAGGGACGCGTGCTTGTCGATGATATTGATGTTAGAAATTTGAATCTCCAGACGCTTCGCGGAAATATCGGAATTGCGATGCAGGATGTCTTTTTGTTCTCAGATACAATTGAGGGAAATATCGCTTATGGAAATCCAGACTGTACGTTTGAGCAGGTGCAGGCAGCTGCAAAGATTGCAAATGCTGACGAATTTATCAGGGAGATGCCAGAAGGATATGATACAATTATTGGTGAGCGCGGCGTTGGTCTGTCAGGCGGACAGAAACAGCGAATTTCGCTTGCACGCGCAATTTTAAAGGATCCGTCAATAATTATTCTTGATGATACAACCTCTGCAATTGATATGGAAACGGAGAGCATGATTCAGAATGAATTAAAGAAAATCTCGGATGAGCGCACTGTATTTATCATTGCTCATCGTATATCTTCTATTATACATGCAGATCAGATTCTTGTACTTGATAATGGCCGCCTTGTCGAGAGAGGAACACATGAACAGTTGCTTGCTAAAAAGGGCTATTATTCAACTGTATTTCATCATCAATATGGTGAGTTTGACCGCTTTAAGAAGGTTCGCGCAGAAAAGGGAAGGGGTGAGGCATAATGGCACGAAATAAATATGACGTGGATGAGACACTCGAAACTAAATTTGACATGAAGCAGATTAAGCGATTATTTAGTTATGTAGGCCGTTATCGAAAAAAGTTGATTATGACAATAATGCTGATGCTGTTTTCCTCTGCACTTGGCATGGTTATTCATGTGCTGATGCAGCGCGTAATGGATATTTACATTCCGAATCACGACAAAAAGGGAATCCTTTTGATGGCGGCGCTTGCGGCTTTGATAATTCTGGCAACAGCTTACATACTTCGTATCAAGATTAAATGGACATCTCAGATTGGTCAGGGCATCATTCATGAGCTAAGAAGAGAATTGTTTATTCATCTGGAGGAGCTGCCATTTTCTTATTATGACAGCCGTCCGCATGGAAAGATTCAGGTGCGTATTGTCAACTATGTAAACAACATAAGTGATCTTCTGTCAAACGGTATCGTAAATACCATCACAGACTGCTGTTCATTATTTTTTATTGTAGGCTTTATGTTTTATTATAGTGTGCCGCTTACTTTAATTTGTATGTGCGGTCTTCCTATTCTTATTGCAATTGTGCTTTTTGTAAAGAAAAAGCAGCGCCGCGGATGGCAGCTTGCAAGCAATAAGCAGTCAAATTTGAATGCCTATATTGCAGAGAGCATAAATGGTGTGCGTGTTACACAGGCATTTGTAAGAGAAGATAAGAATCTTGGCATATTCAATAATTTAAGCGGAAGCTATCGAAAGGCATGGATGAGCGTTATCAAGTATAACTTTATGATTGGACCGACTGTTCAGTTTATATCAATCCTTGCGACGGCAGCTGTATATTGGGTTGGTATTCACTGGATTATGGGCGGAAATGATATAATTAGTGTCGGTGCTCTGACGGCACTTACAATTTATATCAGCCAGTTCTGGAATCCGATCAATACGCTGGCTTCCTTTTATAACTCACTCTTGACGGCAATCTCATATCTGGAGCGTATTTTTGAGACTATTGATGAGCCAGTTAACGTAAAGGATGCTCCTGGCGCCGTGGAAATGCCTCCGATTAAGGGTGAGGTAGAGTTCTCTCATGTTGTATTTTCTTATGAGCCAGGTGTGCGTATCTTAAATGATGTAAATTTTAAGGCAAACATAGGAGATAGTTTTGCAATCGTAGGTCCGACAGGAGCAGGAAAATCAACAATTGTAAATCTTATCAGCCGCTTCTACAATATTGATTCTGGAAAGATTTTAATTGATGGAATTGATATTAACAGTGTTACGATCAAATCACTGAGAAAACAGATGGGCGTTATGATGCAGGACAGCTTTATTTTCTCAGGAACAATAATGGATAACATCCGATATGGAAACAGGGAAGCAAGCGATGAAGATGTAATAAGAGCAGCGAAGACAGTTTGTGCGCATGACTTTATTATGAGTATGGAAAATGGCTACCAGACTCAGGTAAATGAGCGCGGAAGCCGTCTGTCGGCAGGCCAAAGACAACTTATTTCCTTCGCGAGAGCGCTGCTTGCCGATCCTAAAATTTTGATTCTCGATGAGGCAACATCAAGCATAGATACAGAGACAGAGTTACTTTTACAGCAGGGTCTTCAGGAATTATTAAAGGGAAGAACTTCCTTTATCATTGCCCATCGTCTGTCAACTATTAAAAGCTCAAGCTGTATCATGTATATTGACCAGGGAAATATCTTGGAGAAGGGTACGCATGATGAGCTGATGGCAAAGGATGGCTATTATAAGGAATTGTATATGAGTCAATATGCGTTTTTGGAAAAAATGTGATATCATACTTTGGTATGATTTACATTTTTGGGAAATCTTCTATAATGAAAAGTGCAGTAAAAAAATAAATAACTAGTACTAGTTAAATTGATTGGAGGATTTCTTTATGAAGATGAGAAGAACGTTAGCAACGATGATGAGTGGTATTATTGCAATGAGCCCGGCAGGTGTGATCTTTGCTGACGAGGCTGTAGAGACACCTGTAACTTATGGCGATATGATTTCACTTTCACTTACACAGGGTGGAGAAACATTAAGCGCTGACATCACAGCTGTTTATAATGAAAGCGGAGACAGCTCTTTTTCTGTATCAGTGACTCTCCCAGCATCAATGATGGGCACAGAAGAACCTGTTGTTTATGGTTTTGATGATGTGCTTCGTGTATGTGGTGAGGATGTTTATTTAAATGTAGAAGAGATTGTAAACATATATAGTGAGCTTACAGCAGATGACAGTATGACTGAGATGCTTTCTATGGTAGGAATTACAGAGTCTTGGCTTGAAATACCTGCTCCGACAGCATCAGATGATGGTCAGCTTGATACAATTTTGACAGCAATTACTGATAATCTGGCAGATTTAGAGACTGTTGAAACTGATACTGGTGTTCAGATCGCAATAAACAATGATACTCTTCTTACAATTGCTCAGAGTATTGATGAGGCAATGGCATCTGTAGAAGGAACAGATGGTGAATCTGCAGAAGAAGACATAGAAGGACTTGAATTTGTTTCTGATTACATACTGGCAGCAGCAGAGGGGTTTAGAGAAGCTGATCCTGAGCTTTCAGAGGAAGATAGTGTTGCACTTGTTTCTGACTGGTAGATGCGTTATTTGCTGGTGTTGAGGAAGAGTTCTCTATGGGATCAGATGAGTCTTCTGATATTTCATTTGTTGAGCTTCTTTCATCAGCATTAGAGTATGCTGCTTTTGAGGGTACACTTTCTATTGATTCCGCAGATGGCGTATCTGCAGTACTGCTTGATCTTTCAGCAACGGCAGAAGGTGAGGATGCAATTGGTGTTCAGCTTGGTATTGCTTCCATTACTGATGGAGAATTTGCTGAGTTTACATCACCTGAAAGCTTTGTATCACTTCGCGATGTTGTGAAAAATGTTGCTTCGCTGTACTACACCAGCATTGCATCTTATGAGGAGCCTTCCGAGGAAGTTTCCACTGAGATTGCAGAGTAATTAAGCTGGTTTTCCATATTCGACACACACCCAGAAGGCTGATTCGCGAAAGTGGATCAGCCTTTTTATCATTTTTAATACTTTAGGATGATTTACTTTTTTTATAAAAGCGGTATAATTTAAATTAAAGTTGGCTAAAAAGTCGTATTTTATTTATAAAAACCGTAACTATTAACTAAAAAGAGAGGAGGATTCTGTGGATAGATATGTGATTATAAAAAAGACAATAAAAACTAAATTTGATGAGTTTATGGATCATGGACGCATTTTGTACTTTGGTGCACCATGTGGATTTGGAAAAAGCACGGTGGCTTTTGAACTTCTGCGTGGAAAAAAATTTGAACTGATAAGTGGCTTGGAGACAGATGGAATACTGCCAGAGATCAAATTAAATCGCGACATTGTGGTGATTGATGATCTTCAGCAATTTCAGGAGGATGAAGATTTACAAAAATTAAATGAATTAATTCGTGATAATCCGCAAAAAAAATTTGTGCTGCTGTCGCGCGGTGGTGTGCCAGGTGTGTTTAGGGCATTTCAGTATACTGGTGATATGATGGTTATTGGTGCGAGAGATCTTTTATTTGACAGAGATGATATTCGGAAGATGCTTTTTGAATATAATATTAAGCTGACAGACAGTGAAATTAATGAAATGCTTAAAGAGTCAATAGGATATCCTTTAGGTGTTGTTGTTACACTTCAATGTATCAATCATGCGGATAGTCAGCGTGTATTTAATTCAGATATTGTAAAGGAAGCATATCATGAGGTGTTTCTTTACTTTGAAGCGGCAATTTACCATCGCTTTGATTTGCCAATACGCCGTCTTCTGCTTGAATTGGCGTCATTTGATAATTTTGATTATGAGCTAGCGAGAATGGTCAGCGGTGATCCTAGTACCAGCGAACTGTTAGACTGGATTCAGAAAAATACAACAATGCTTCTTTATGATGGGATTCGTCAATTTCGTTTCTGGCCGCAATTTCGTGATTTCCTTTTATGGGAGCTTGAGCGCAAATATAGTTCGCAAAAGAAAAATGCAGTGCTTGTGAGAGGCGGCATGTATTATGAGTTAAATGGAGATTATGAAAAGGCGCTTGATTGTTACAGCAGAGGAAAAGATCACTCAAAGGTGTCGGAAATTTTGATCCGAAACGGAGAGAGTCATCCTGGAATGGGACATTATAGTGAGATGGAAAAATATTACCGCAGTTTGCCAGAGTCAGAAATCTTAGAATCACCGTCACTGATGCAGGGAATGAGTATGCTTTGCGCGCTGAATACAGATTATGAGAATTCGGAGCGCTGGTATCATGAGCTGGAACAATTTGCAGCAAAGTGTAAAAAGCAGGATGCTGTGCTTCGTCAGATCAAAAGTCGAATTGCATGGCTGGATATTTCACTTCCTCAGAGAAAAACTGACAAAATGATTCAGATTATTCCATCTGTATTTAGATTGATTACTAATAGAGAAGTGAAACATCCGCCATTTTCAGTGACAAGCACGCTTCCAAGTATTATGAATGGAGGTAAGGATTTTTCACCGTGGAGCAAAATAGATGATCTTCTTTATCAGACAATGCGCATTCCAGTAGAGGCTGTTTTGGGAAAGGACGGAGTAGGTCTGGCAGACTGTGCAATTGCAGAGAGTAAATTTGAAAAGGGCGAGGATATTTCTGGGCGTATTCTTTTGCTTGTTTCTCAGCTTGGAGAGGTGCAAAAAAAGGAAACTCCGGATATTGAGTTTGCAATGGTTGGTTTATTGGCGCGCAGCCAGATTGCATTAGGACGTGCAGAGGATGCGCTTCGAACAGTACAGATGGCTCGAGAGCGTTTTGAGGAAAATGGTCATACGCGTTTCTTCCATAATATAGATGCAGTACTCTGCCGTATTTGGCTTCATATGGATGATCTCGAGCGTGTACAGGTGTGGTATCGGGAGAAGGCACCAAAAGATCCGCTTCATTTAAATGTTTTAAAGCGTTATCAATATCTTACACAGGCGATGGCAGAGCTTGCACTCGGAATGCCAGATGCAGCACTTTTGACACTCGCACCATTGGAGTCATATTGTAAGGACTGTTCAAGGTATATAGATGGGATTCATATTAATGTGCTAGAGGCGATTGCATTGTACAGAAAAAAGGATTCACTTTGGAAGGAAAAATTAAATTCAGCGCTTGATGCGGCGCAGGAGTTTGGTTTTATACGAACTATAAGTGTATATGGAGCCGCAGTGCTTTCACTGCTTGAACAGACAGAGTATAAAAATGATGATGAATGGTTTGCGCGGCTGATAAAAGATGTAAGAGTAGAGGCATCATTTTATCCTGATTTTTTGCAGCCGCATCTGTCAATGGAAAATGAACTTACAGCAACAGAGCTTCAGATTCTTCGTCTTATCTGTGCAGACAAAAGCAATGCACAGATTGGGCAAATTATGGATATAAAGCTTCCAACTGTTAAAACACATGTGAGCCATATTTTGACAAAGCTTGATGTAAGCCGAAGAAGCGAAGCAAAGACGGCAGCAAAACGGTTATGGCTGATTCCGGATGATAAAAATTAGTGCCAGCGCTCGACAAAATTTCGTTTTAAAATAAGAAATTCTTCAAGCTGCTTTAAAATATAGAAAAGAACAGCTCGGCTTTCAAACTCCTCGCGTTTTGTGGGGAGTTTTTCATTTTTCATGGAAAGAATCAATTCATGAAGTGTATCAAGAAGTGATTTCACATCATTTGTTTTTGCATATTCCTGGCTGATTCTTTCAAAAAAATCAGCTATGATTGGAGCCTGGTCTGGAAGATATGCAATCATTTGAATGCTGTTATATATTTGACGAAGCACTTGACTTTGAAAATCGCGCATTTGTACATAGTCAAGTTCGGCGCAGGACGGTGTGCCAAGTGTGTTATCCATGTTTGTGAGTGCAAGGCTTTTTGCAGCAGTAAGCTGTTTGTCAAGCAAAAGAAAGCAGGAACCATCGTAGTTTGTACGATCTAGTGTTCTGATACGTTCTGCCATTCTTTTAATAATGGAACGAATGGACTCATCTGCTTCTGCCATTTTATCTTTCCATTCATTTTCCTTTGGACGAAGACTAAGATTAAGAAGGACTCCAATGCCAGCACCGATTAAAAACAGACTTATCTCATTTGCAATCATTGGAATATTCATTGTTTTTTCAGCTAAAAAATGTGTAATGAGAACAGAGTCCATGGCGATTGCTGATGACCACTTCATTGTGAGGCAAAGTGTTGTGAATACTAACAGATAGATGCCAAAAGCTGCTGTTGTATAGCCGAAAAAATTATAACATAAAAAGGAAACTAACAGTGCACAGCAAAAGGCTTCGCCTCTTGCAAGTGCAGTCTGTATGGTTTCCTTTTTTGTATTTTGAATGCTTAAAATTGTGATAATGCCAGCTGTAGCGCTGTACTTTAAGTTTAGACAGGAGGCAAAAAGAATGGCTAAAATTGCGCCAGCAGTGATTTTAACTGATTTTAAAATGAGTGCATTATAATTTCGATTCATAATTGCCTCCCTAAAATTTTAATTTTTTTCTTTTACTATTTTTGCAGCAATCAGGCAAAGTGCGATTGTAAGCAGCATATCAGGCAGTGTATTTCCGCACACGATATCTATACGCATAAGAATACGGTACATGATAAAACCAATCAGCCATATAAACAAATTACGCCACTGAAACGGTTTATCAGTAGATTTTCTCTTTAAAATGTAGAAGTCTGCAATCTGAATAGCAATCATCGGAGCAAAAACAGATCCGATCAGATAGAGGAAATTAGTGATATCATCCATCGGGTATACAATAGCCGCGATAGTTCCGATAATAGTTATGGCAATAGCTACATAATTTCCCTTTATTCCGGATACAATAGATTCACTTGAAATACCTGCTGAGTAGGCATCAAGAAATGTTGTTGTTACAGTAGAAAATACAACAATCAGAAGACCAGCAGCGCCAAGTCCGGCTTTTACCATAATCTGAGCAATGTCGCTCTCACCAGTAAAAATAGAAGCGCCCATACCGATCAGATACATAAAGCAGCTTACGATACCATATACAATCGCGCTGACAGCAGTTGCTTTAACAGGCTGTTTTGCTTCGCGTGTGTAGTCACTGATAAGCGGAAGCCAAGAAAGAGGCATTGCGACAGCAAGTTCTACAGCAGCGCCAAATGACATTGCTTCATCTTGAACTACGGAGGCAGTCCCGTTAAAGAAAATTACTTTTGCTAAAATAAGTGTCAGAATAAAGAGGGCAGCCATTGCGACTGTATTAAATTTTCCAAGATTGGTGATTCCAATCAGGATCCAGACAATAATTAAAACGCCAATCAAAAGACACCAGATCCACTGACCAGCCTGGAAAATTCCCTGTGCAGCCAGTGCACCGTCATAAATCATAATTGCAGTCCATCCGGCAAGCTGAAGTACATTTAAAATTGCAAATAGCTGACCACCATGAATGCCGAAACTGTCTTTTACTGTTTCCATTGCACTTTTTTGGAGTCTTCCGCCAATAACACCTGATAAAAATAATAAAACACATCCAATTACATGACCAATTAAAATTGCAGCGAGACCCTTTGCCATGCCAAGAGGAGCGAAGTAGGTACCTGTCAGAATTTCTGCAATCGAAACACCGGCACCAAACCAGATTAACCCATTTTCAAACAGAGAAGTTTTCTTTTCCATAATTAGATGTCAGCCTCCTTTGTGTAAATATTATCGATTGCAAAGCCGTGATCCATAGGACCGCTTCCTTTTCCAAGGTCAAGCATTGCAGATAATGCGCCAGAGATATAGTCCTTTGCGCGGCATACAGATGTCTCGAGATCAAATCCCTTTGCAAGATTTGATGCGATTGCGGAGGACAATGTGCATCCAGTGCCATGTGTATTAGGATTTTGAATACGCTTTCCGTAAAACCAGCGATAAGTATTGTTTACATATAAGAGATCGTTGGCATCATTTATGGTGTGCCCACCCTTGCATAATACTGCGCAGTTGTATGTTTCTGAAATCATCTTTGCTGCATCAATCATTTCCTCGGCATTAGAGATAGTTCGTCCAGTCAGAACCTCGGCCTCTGGAATATTTGGCGTAAGCACATTAGCAAGTGAAAATAATTCCTGCTTTAGCGTATCAATGGCATCGTCGCTGATAAGCTTTGCGCCGCTTGTAGCCACCATAACAGGATCTACAACAATGTTTTTGGCATTGTATTGGCGAAGCTTTGATGCAATTATGCGGATCAGATCACTTTCTGAAACCATGCCAATTTTTACAGCATCTGGATAAATGTCAGTAAAAACTGCGTCAAGCTCTTCTCCTAAAAATTTAGAATCTGCATTTAAAATAGAAGTCACGCCGGTTGTATTTTGTGCAGTCAAAGCAGTGATGGCGCTCATAGCGTATACGCCATTTGCCATCATTGTTTTGATATCTGCCTGAATGCCGGCGCCTCCGCAGGAGTCACTTCCTGCGATCGTTAATGCTGTTTTCATAATAAAATTCTCCTTTTTATTAACGTTTTGTAGTGCGATCTGAGGTGGTGCCCCCAACAGACCGCATAATGGTGTTAATCGATTATTTTTTTAACTGCCATTTTAAGGTTCGCAGCTGCAACCTTTATATTTTTTTGACCATAAATGGCACTGATAACGGCAATTCCGCAGATGCCGCTGCCAGATAATTCTGCCACATTGTCTTTTGTAATGCCGCCGATTGCAATGACGGGAATG
Organism: Firmicutes bacterium AF25-13AC; assembly: GCA_003478935.1. Classification (GTDB taxonomy): domain Bacteria; phylum Bacillota; class Clostridia; order Lachnospirales; family Lachnospiraceae; genus Anthropogastromicrobium; species Anthropogastromicrobium aceti. The sequence goes on along the minus strand of QUFP01000050.1, from coordinate 5,434 downwards.
GAGACTGCTTGGCAGATAGCTTTTAATGTCTCATAGGAGACCTCTGTTGCATCATCCTTGGAACTGGTAGGAAAAACAGCGCCAACACCAAGATAATCAGCTCCGCGTTTTTCTGCCAAAACTGCCTGCTCAACTGTCTGCGCTGACACGCCGATAATTTTGTCAGGGCCAAGCTTGGCACGCACATCGCCAGCTTCCATATCGCTTTGTCCGACATGCACGCCGTCAGCATCCATTTCAAGTGCTATATCAACGTTGTCATTAATCACAAAAGGAACATTGTATGCTTTGCAAAGCATCTTTAAATCTTTTGCTTCCTCAAGAAAATGAGCCTGGTCTAAATGCTTTTCGCGAAGCTGTACAAATGTAACGCCGCCGTCAAGACTTTCCTTAACGACATCGTGAAGAGTTCGCTCGCCAAGCCAGTAGCGATCAGTGACAGCATATAAAAGAAGGTCTTTATCAGCGCACTTCATATTTAGCTCCCTTCTCTAATGAATCACCGTCCATGTTGTAAATAGCATCAATAATGCGGTTTCGGTAAGTTGAGTTGCCATCGCCGTCTTTCATGTGGCTGTAGCCGATCTCACCTGCAAGACCCATTGCACAGACAGCAGCAGCAGCGGCGTCAAGCTGATTAGATGGATTAGCAGCGACAAAGGCGGTCATAAGACCAGAAAGCTGACAGCCAGTTCCGGTAATCTGTCCCATCTCTGGACGGCCATTTCTAATCACGTAGCAGCGTGTACCATCGCTGACAAGATCAATAGCACCGGTAACAGCGATAATTGCTTTGCTTTGCGCAGCGAATTTTTTAACAAATAGAATAGCCTCATCCAAGGTATCATCTGTGACTTTATCAGTAACATCAGCGTCAACACCCTTTGTTGTGCCATTTCCATTGGCAAGTGTCTTGATTTCGGAGATGTTTCCGCGGATTACAGTCAGCTGCAATTGTTCCATAAGACCAACGGCAGTATTTGTGCGAAGTGCAGAAGCACCGGCACCTACTGGATCTAAAAGGATAGGATGACCAAGTTCGTTTGCTCTTTTTCCAGCCAGATACATTGCTTCAATGCTGGATTTATGCAGCGTACCAATGTTGATGTTTAAGCTGCTGCATATGGAGGTAATGTCCGTAACATCATCTGGTTCATCGGACATGATTGGGCTTGCACCGCATGCCAAAATGATATTGGCTACATCATTGACAGTCACATAGTTTGTGATGTTGTGTACAAGCGGTACCAATTTTCTTACGTTGTCGAAACATTCTTTCAGCATATTCTCGCTCCTTTTTATAAGGAATAGCAGAAAAAATTCCACTATACCAAAAATGCGGATATGCCTGTAAAAGACATATCCGCATGTTTTTTTGTACAAGAAAAACACGTATATTATATCCCTACGTTGGCATTATCCAAATCAGGTTATGGGTCAAGACGCATTTCGTCTACTCTCAGCCTGCAAAACGGCAAGCTCCCCGTTACGGGTTTCATTATATTCTTGTATTGCAAAAAATGCAAGTGTAAATTTTTAAATGATGTTGGGGTCAAAAAGTATTTTGCCCCCAACTGATATCCACGAATTGCTCCGCCCCCTGCAACTTTCGCAATTCTAAAAACATTCGGATTCGCTGATTTTCCTTGAAAATCGCTGCATCCTCATGTTTTTGCGGGTCCCAAGCTCAAAAACCTAATCGTGCAAGCACGAACGGCTTTTGGAGCTTTTGACCCTGGTATCTTTGAATTGTAATTATCTAGTTACAATTTCAACAGGAACATTTAAGATCTTTGCTACCTTCAAGATGGTATCAATATGTCTTCCAGTTGCTGCTGCCATATGATGAGTTGGGCCAGCCTCGCTCCAACGATTTACAAATTCTCTTGCACCGCAGGTGAAGCGTGTTCTCATGTTTGTATCACCAAAGGAAAGGATCGGTCCGTCCTCGTTAACACCTTCTGCTACAACAAACTTGAAGTGACCATCAGCATCTTGTGTGATTGCCAGGTAGGTAACAGGACCAGTATATGGATAGAACTGTGTCAGATAGCCGCCACCTGTCTTTCCGTGGAATACCTTAACGATCTTCATGGTTGGCTTCTTTGCAGAGATATCAGCATCGCCGCTTCCAGAGTGACCAATGATACAGATGTCATCGTTAAAGTCGATGGAGTACATTTCAGAAAGCTGTCCTGTTCCAGAAATTGTTTTTAAGATACTCATTGCCATGGCAACCTTCATGTCACCCTCTACGGCACATGCAGTTCCCTGCTTGATTAACATAGAGAATGCTGGAATAAGCATACTGTCAAGAACACCGGCCTTTCCCTGTGCAAATCCGTCATAGTGAGATGCAATCAGTCCAAGGTGCTCATCCTTAACCCACTTCTCGAAAGCAACAACATATTTTGCCATATCCCAAACCTTCTCAATGGTGCCGCCGCCCTCAATCTCGAGGTATCCAGAATATCCTGAGCCTTTGCGCGGATCGCATCCTCATCAGTAATATCATCTGCGATAGCCCACATTTTTTCCCAGTCAAACTGCTTTGTGTATAAGAACATTCTGTTATACAGATTTGTCTCATCAATGTAAAGATCCATCATACCAGGATATGGTCTTCCAATCTGTGCAATATTTGTGTCACGGAATCTTCTTCTTACCTGAGCTGCTTTACACCAGTCTTCGATTTCTGCCTGAACACCAGGATCACCGCCCTCAACAACACCAGTGATAACAGCATGTCGTTTTCCAGCTCTTTCAAGGTCTGCAACTGCCTCACCTACAGCGCCGCATGCATAGCCTTCACCGAGCCAGGATGCGATATCGGTATGCTCATAATCTAATGCCTTTAACTTCTGAACATTTACTAAAACAACCGGAACATCAAGATCACGGATTGCTGGAAGCATGTTGTAGGAGGTAGCGTAGGTCAGCATCTGGAGAAATACCAGATCAACATCTGCTGCACGGAACTTATCTCCGGCTTCCATAGCCTGCTCCTTTGTGGTAACCATTCCGCCGTCAATAACCTCTACGGTATCTGGAAGAGTTTTTTTGAATGCTGCATACTGTGACTCGAACTCCGGTACTAATGATGGGAACTGCGGAAGGTATGCGCCTAATGCGATAGAAAATACACCGACTCTCGCTTTTGTGTTTACTAACATAATGAAACCTCCATTCATTTGTTTTTATTATTTGGCCTGCCGATTTTTGCCAGTCTCAAATTACAGCATTATTATACAAAAGTCATGTGTAAAAAACAATCACTTTTGGCACATTTATCACCTTATTCCGACCCTTTTATAAGAATGATTTCTTCTAATTTTCAGCGGTTGACAAGGGCACTTAACAAATGCTAGAATAACGTTGAAATGTAAGGGAAAGTAATAGATAAGGAAAGAGATTTATGAGAGATTTGTACGATATTCACTGCCATATTCTGCCAGGGGTGGACGATGGAGCGAAGGATATGGACATGGCCCTTTCGATGATTGAAAAGGAAATAGACGCTGGTGTTGAGACAATTATTTTGACACCACATTTTCGAAAAGAAATGTTTGAACCTGATATGGAGGATATTTGGAGCGCGTATGATACGCTTGTTGATGAAACAAGAAATAGGAATATCCGTCTGTATTTGGGCTGTGAATTTCATGCCAATATGGAGATGGTGGAGACATTAGATAGAGATCTTCGTCCAACACTTGCAGATTCACGCTATGTACTTACTGAGTTTTCAAGCAGCAGTACAAGAGCTTTTATAAAAGAGAGAGCTGATGCTCTTTTGACAGCAGGCTATTATCCGATTATTGCCCATATTGAGCGTTATCGTGCGCTGAGAAAAGATTTTGATTTTATCGCAGATCTTATCGAAATGGGGTGCGAGATGCAGGTCAATGCAGATGCTGTGATTGGAAGAAATGGACTTGGTGCACAGCGTTTTTGTAAAAAGCTAATGCAGGAGGATATGCTTCATTATGTTGCAAGCGATGCCCACAATTTGAGGGGACGTGCCTCTCATATGGGGGAGTGCTGTGAATATTTGAAGAAGCATATGGGGCGACTTTACACAAGTCGTATTATGAGAGATAATCCAAGTAAAATTGTTGAAACTTTGAGATAGCCATTTTATTTGTAGGAAGCAACGAAAACAGGTTGAAATTTTATAAATGATAGAGTAGAATACAAAATGAAAATGGAAACTATAGTTACATTAATAGATTGGAGAGAGCATGACAATAAAAGAGTGCTATGAGGCAATGGGTGGAGATTATGAAGACGTTCTCAAGCGCCTCATGAACGAAGCAAGAATACAAAAATTTGCATTAATGTTTAAGAAGGATCCAAGCATGAGTCAGTTAACACAGGCGATGGATGCAGGTGACGTTGAGACTGCATTTCGTGCGGCACATACACTTAAAGGAATTTGTGCAAACCTGGGTTTTAAGTCGTTGTTTGAAGTAAGCTATGAGATCACAGAGGCTTTAAGAGCAGGTGATATGGAGCAGGCAAAGGTTATGTGGCCAGATGTGCAGGCATGCTATGCACGCGTGGAGAATGCATTAAATCAGCTGGAACAGTGAAAAGCTGATGAATTTGCAGAAATTACAAAATAAGGATAATCAGAAAGGAATCAGAGGATGATATGTCCAAAATGTGGTGCGAAGCTTGAGGAAGGAACCAGAGTATGCCCGATTTGTGGCAAGAGTCTGGTGGCTACTAGCGTAGGCACTGTTTTTAAGCGCAGAGATTTACAGGAGTATGATGAGCTGTCATCAGATGAGTACGATGATAGTGATTATCAGGATGATGGTTCTTACGAGGAGGAACAGTATGATGATACTTATCAGGATGATGAGTACGATGATGGTTCTTACGAGGAAGAACAGTATGATGATGGATATGAGGCGGAAAGTGGTCCATATGATAATGAAAATAATGAAGCCTATTTTTCAGACCAATCAGATGAGAAGCCGGTAAAGAAAAAGTCGATTGCAAATAAAATCCTTGGAGGAATGATTTTAATTTGTCTTGTTGGTATTGTGGTTGTGGGCATTGCGACAGCAAAGATGCTTACTGCAACAAAGCAGGATAAAAAGAAGCTTCCACAGACAATTGTTCAGACAACTGAGGAGCAGACAAGCATTGCGCAGGAGACAACAGAGCAAGAGACTTCTACAGAGGAAGAGACAAGTACAGAAAAGGAAACTTCTTCTGAGGCAGAAACAAGTACTGAGGCAGAAACAACAGAAGAAAAAACGACTGAAGAAAAAACAAAGGCAACTACTGCAGAGGAGACAACGACAACTACAACAGCAGTACAAACACAGCCATCTACGTCACCGGCACCGACGCAGCCAAAGCCACAGCCAACACAGCCAAAGCCGCAGCCGACACAGCCAAAGCCGCAGCCGACGCAGCCAAA
>QUFP01000005.1 GCA_003478935.1 Firmicutes bacterium AF25-13AC | reverse complement strand
CCCGGGTATTTGACTTAGTATCCATCTGGGAGATCTTGTGGCCCAGAGAACGCGAACGTGAAGATTCAGCACCATCGAATCGACACAAATGTGGTCGTAGGACTGCTTGTTCGCGAGTTTTGTTGCTCCGGAACAGATGTGTCTGCCAAAGTCCTTGCGATGTACGCAGGCACTAGAACTCCGTCAATGGAACCCCAGTGGCTTGCCGCTGGGTTAAGTCAGTTTAGAATGGAAGTAACACTAACACATGATTTTATACAAAATCAATATCATTAATGGAGTATACTATGGCTAAACAAAAAAATATTATTACTGAATTTCGTAATTACCCGCTTCGTGTTGAATTTCCTATTCTGTTGCTGACAGGAAACCAGTGGTGGATTTCTGATGTTCCAAGTGCCAATCTTCACTTTCATAACTGTCTTGAAATTGGTCTTTGTCACGAAGGAGAAGGTACACTAATTATCCAAAAAGAAAGCCGCCATTTTTCGGCTGGAGATATTACTATAATTGCACGAAACATTCCTCACACAACATATAGTGCACCTGGTACACAAAGTCTATGGACATACCTGTTTGTCGATCCGCAGGAGCTTCTTGACCCATTGACTGGCGGATATGCTAAGCAAACATCAGAATTGCTTCGAAAAATAAATTCTGCCTTTTTAATTCCTGCAGGTCAAAGCCCTTCTGTTTCCTTTTATTTTAATCAGATATGCTATTCAATGCAGGAAAAACCGTCGAATCACCACTTAAAGGTTCGTTCTGATTTTCTTTCACTGTTGATTGACGCTGTTAATTTTCTTCCTAAACAGGACGCTGCACCAGAAACGTTAGACAGTGCCTCTACGCTCTCAATCGTCCCGGCACTTGAGTATATCAAGCAAAATTATATGACAACCTTTTCAATGGATTATTTAGCAGAGCTATGCGGATTAAGCCCAACGCATTTTAGGCGTATTTTCAATCTTGCGATGGGCCGCAGCCCACTCGAATATTTAAACACTGTACGTATCAATAAAGCGTGCTATCTGCTTCGCTCAACTGAAAATTCTATATTAAATATATCGGAGGATGTTGGTTTTCACTCAATTTCCAGCTTTAACCGTTATTTCAGCCGTATGATCGGCATGTCACCACGAGAATATCGCTGCTGTGACAGTCAGGATGAACGATTGCAAAAATCTAAGATCATGAAATTTAATGGTTGGATGGAAGCAGAACGATAATTCTGTCATCAAAAAGAGGAACTGCAAAACAGTTCCTCTTTTTCATATCATTATATAATAATTATTTTTCAGGTGCCGCTGCCTCAACTGGCTTTTTTCTCGGACGGCCTCTCTTTGGTTTTTCTGCTGGTACCTCTGCTGCCTCTTTCTTTGGCGTCACTTCTGGTTCTTGTTCCTTAACCTTTCTTGGGCGGCCTCTCTTTGGCTTCTCTGCTGGTACTTCTTCTGCAGCTTCCTTTTTTACTCTTCTTGATCTAGTTGGCTTTTCTGTCTTTGCTGCCTCTGTGAGTTCTTCTGTCTTTGCTTTTCTCGGACGGCCTCTCTTTGGTTTTTCTACCGCATCCTTAGCTGCGGCAGTCTCTTTTTTTGATACTGCATCCTCGATTCTGCAAAATGCTGCTGCTGTACGGCTTGGCAGATAAGCAAAGAAGCCTGTTCTTCCATCTGGAAGTTCAACCGTATTATAGACGACGTCCTTCGCAATACGATCCTGTCCACCAAATCTGCTCTCATCTGATGTCAATACAGCATGATACTTTCCAGCCTTAGATACTGGAACAAAATAGCCCTCAAAAGAACGATTTGGATGGAAGTTAAATGCAAATACAACATTTCCCTTCTCATAAATCATCATATCATCCTGCTGATGTACCCACATATTGTATGGGTTCTCATCTTCTAAGATATGGTGCTCTTTTGTGAATGAAATCATTGCCTTATCAAAATCATTCAGCCAGCAGTACTTTAAGTTTGGATTGTCAACTAAGCTCCACTGACGTCTACAATAATGATAACTCCAGCCATTGCCCTCTCTCGGGAAATCAATCCACTCTGGATGACCAAATTCATTGCCCATGAAGTTTAAATAGCCCTCGCCGCCAAGTGTCATCGTAATAAAGCGAATCATCTTGTGCAGTGCTACACCTCTGTCAATGATGTAGTTCTGGGTATTCTTCTCCATAGACCAATACATTTCCTTATCACATAAACGGAACATAATTGTCTTATCACCAACAAGTGCCTGGTCATGAGACTCTGCATAAGCAATTACCTTCTCATGTGGTCTGTGGCTGGTAAGCTCATGCCAAAGCTTCCACATATCCCAATCTTCATCCTTATATTCCTTTAAGAACTTGATCCACATATCTGGAATACCCATTGCAAGACGATAATCAAAGCCAATACCACCCTCTTCAATCGGAATACACATGCCTGGCATACCAGACATATCCTCTGCGATACTCATTGCATTCGGATTTACCTCATGAATAAGCTCATTTGCCAATGTAAGATAAGTAATTGCTTCAATATCTGTGTTCATGGAAAAATACTTGTCATAATTGTCAAAGCTTGTTCCAAGACCATGATCAAGATATAGCATACTTGTAACACCATCAAAACGGAAACCATCAAAATGGAATTCCTTCATCCAGTACTTTAAATTTGAAAGCAGGAAATGAATAACTTCATTCTTTCCATAATTAAACAATCTGGTATCCCAAGCCTGATGATAGCCTCTTGCGCCACTGTGGAAGAACTGGTAATCTGTTCCATCGAATTCGTTGATTCCCTCACGTGTATTCTTTGCAGCATGAGAATGTACAACATCAAGCAGCACACGAATACCCATGCTGTGTGCTTTATTTACAAGATATTTCAGATCTTCCGGCATACCGCTTCGAGAAGCTGGTGCGAAAAAGCTGCCGATCTGATAACCAAAGGAACCGTAGTAAGGATGCTCCATAATAGCCATAATCTGAATAGTATTATATCCAAGATTTTGTATGCGCGGAAGTATCTTATCTGCAAATTCAAGATAAGAACCAACTTTTCTCTCCTCCTGAGCCATACCAACATGACACTCATAAATATACGGCGGAAGTTCACTGTGGAAATCCTGATCCGTCCATGCAAATGGCGTCTCTGGATCATAAACCTCTGCACTCCAAAGATAGGTTGTAGGATCCTGAACAACTCTGCGTGCATACAGCGGGATTCTCTCAAGCTCCTGACCATCATGCTCTACAATTGCTAAGACCTTACACCCATTCCACAGCGTATCCTTAGAAAGCTTTATCTCGAAAACGCCGTTTTCTAAACGCTCCATTGGATGTTTTCTGTGATTCCAGCCATTGAACTCACCTGCCAGATACATCTTAGAAGCGCCCGGTGCCCACTCACGGTAAACCCACCCTTCCGATGTTCTGTGTATACCAAAATATTCATGTCCATTGGCAAAATCCACAATTGATCCATTTGCGCCAATAAGTTCCTCCCTTTTTTTATGATAATCATTGACGCGCAGATCTAGGTCAGCCTCATAAAGCTTCAGCACATCATCGTATTCCATAATCTTGTACTTCATAACTTTCCTTACCTTTCCGGTTCCTACAAAACCTTTTCTGAAATTACGAATAGACAGATATATCATACACCTTTTTATGTTTTTCGTCAATATCTCTATGAATATTCGTGTTTGTTTTAACGTTATCGTACAATTTCCATAGTTTCCATATGAAGACTCGGAATCGTTTTTGGATATGCAGCGATAGCCCGCTCTACAAAACTGCCATTTTCATATGCCTTTACAAGAAGGCGCAGTTCTTCAATTCTTTGAGAAAGCTTCTTGCCTGCATCCGTGTCTGATACAAGTATTCTTTTGTCCATTTTCTGTGTAATCTGAAGAGTTGGCATATCATCTGATTCTGGCTTAGACAATGGATGTGAAATATAATCATGATGCTGTGCCAGTGCAAGATAATGTGAATTAAAAATCAGAGTGTAGCCTGCAATACCAGTTTTGGCCTGATAAGCTTTTGACAATCCTCCATCAATTACATATAACTTTCCATCTGCCTTAACCGGATTTTCACCATCTTTTTGACGAACAGGAACATGACCATTTATTATATGACCATGTACAGGATCTACGCCAAATTCCTTTAAAATCTGCTCGCACACATGTGAATCTGCACTCAGACGATAATAGCTATTATATACCTCCTCATGCAGTGCTTTCTCTTTTGTAAAATATCGTTCAAATGCAGACATTCGGCTCTTACCAAATAAAGGTGACTGTGCACTGCACCACAAAAGCCACATCTTGTCAACATTCTTTTGCTTATCCGGGTGATCCTTAGGAAGAAAATAGGCTTCTCTCGCTGAGCGCTCAAGGCGATCTAACAATGCTCTGCCAGCATATCTGACGCCATCGACCTCTACTTTTTCAAAGCTTCCATCTTCATTCATCGGAATACAGCCATGAAACAACAAATTGCCATTCATACATAAATACATGCTTCCGCTGCTGTAAAGAAAACGCACATGACGCTGCAAAGCTTCGCTGTGTGCAAATGATGCAGCTAACACATCCATAAGCTGCGATTCCTTTTGTGTAAGCTCAAGCGGATTTTTAGGATCAACCGTTGGAAAATTCGTATCAGTTAACGGGCACGTAATTCCATTATACTTATACAGTCCTTTCTCGTAATCAATATGTTCAAGCAAATTTCTATCTTCCATATGATATTCTGGATGACGGTGCACCATCTGGCCAATAAGTTTTAGCTGGATAATAGCCATCGCTTTATGCATCTTAGCAGACAGACTCTTTGCCACCTTATCATAAACATTTTCATCTAATACCTTTGGCAAAAAGCGCTCGCATAAATCATCGCGGTAAACCTCTGATGCAAAATCTGATAAAGGACGCAAATTGATTCCATAACCATCTTCAAGGCAGTCAAAATTGTTATAGCTAATTCCCATGCGCACAACATTTGCAATTAATACACGGTTTCCGCATGCAGCACCCATCCATGAAATATCATGATTTCCCCACTGAATATCAACATCGCCATATTCAATTAATTCCTCCATGATCCTGTCTGGGCGTGGTCCTCTGTCAAAAATATCACCAATTACATGAATCCAATCCATTGTCAGACTGCGGATCAACTTGCAAAACTGGGGAATAAACGTATCTGCAAGCCCACTTGACACAACTGCCTCAATAATGCTGCTTCCATATTCTAAACGGCCCTCGTCCTGACCTGGATATAAAAGTTCTTCCATAAGGTAATCATACTCATGCGGAATTTTGCTTCTCACATGCACACGTGAATATTTAGCACTGACACTGCGGCACAGCTGCGTCAGATAAAAAATAGTATTCTTCATCCATTCATTTGTATCTCTGCCATACTCATGCATCAAACTAAGTACCTTAACCGGATCATAAATCAAATTGGCAAGCTGATTTTGCTGTGGATTAGTCAGTACATCCTGAAATTGAATACGAATCTTCTCACGAATTACTCCTGATGCACCGTTCATCAACTCTGAAAAGCCCTTATGCTCCCCATGTAGATCACTAAAAAAATATTCTGTTCCTTTTGGCAGGCTGCTCATTGCTGTCAAATTTGCGATTTCGCACAAAGCTGCCTGACGGTTTGGGTATTCTCTTGCCAAAAGCTGCAAATATCGTTCTTCCATTCTTAAATCCTCATATCTTCCTGTGCCTTTTATTTCAGGCACAAATGCCGGTGAAAAATCTCGTGTCAAACAGAATAAAACAAGATATTCTGTACATACTGTCTTCATATCGTCTTTTGCCGTACCCGGGAACGAATCAAAAGGCGTTTATCCATAGATCATGGTAACAAAAAGAGCGGCTGCTCAAAAAGCAGCTGCCCCTTTTTGCATTCCGGCAGCATAGCTGCGGATTTATTTCTCTTCTGTCTCAAGACTAATATTATTTTCTGTCAGAATCTTCTCAAGCTCTGCTGTATCAAGACCTGCGCCTTTCTTTGCGATATAAGCGGCCTTAATAAGATCAAATGCTCTTCTTTGTCCGCTTCTTCCAAACTGAACAAGTGCTGGCAAATTGTTCTCAACATTGCTTACAAATGCCTTCTGAAGTCCCATGCGTGCCAGTGCCTGGAATGCAAGATAAATATTATCAAAGCTCTTATCCTGGCTCTTCTCAAGAAGCAGACTCAGTGCCAGACGGCCAATCTTCTCTCTGCTCTTTGCAGATCCATTTTCCTCAATAGTTTCAATATCAATTAAGCTGCTCACATCCTCATTTGGATAAAGATCGAGCGCCATCTGCAGCTGATACAGACGATCTAAGCGATCCTGCGGAATTGCATCCTCACCCTTTTCCTTCTTAATTGCTGCAAGCTCCTCTGCAATCGGAAGACCTTCAAGCAGGAAGTTTACAAAGTTTCTGCTAACCGGACCTGCAAATGTGGAGGATTCTACTTGCTTAAATTTGCTCTTTAACAGCTCCTGAATAGAAAGATCAAATTCATCATTATCCAGTTCCTTATAATCTGCATGAGTGATCAGTTCCTGCAATAAGAACAGGAAATGAACTGTATCAACTACCTCATCATCAACTACCTTAAAGCTGTCAATAAATCCCTGAATATTTCCAAGACGAGCCTGTGCCTCTGTGCGAAGTACCATAACTGGCTGATAGTTTCTGTTTTCCTTCGGGAACTTATCTGCGAGCTCAACTAACTTTTCAAAGTCTCTTGCATTATATGTTGCAAGCAGCTCCATATAATCTGTATCCGGTGCATCCTTCTCCTTTAAAAGCTCTAACAGTGCAAAACTCTGATCAGTCTTTTGTGCACGTAATGAGCGGAAGAAACGACTGTTTAACTGGGATATGCTTAACTTATCCATATTCTGAGTATAATCAGTTACAAAATGCTCTGCAATAGTTACCTCAATTGCACCAACACCCTTATCTAAGCTGTCAAGCAAAGCTCCAAGCAGACGATATTCATTGCGAAGCTTCAGATAGCGAATACGAAGCACATCACTAGAAAGCACCTCCTGACGATTCGGATGATCATTCTGGAACTGCTTTAAATCCTCATCCTTCTTTACAAAAAGCATCATGAAATAAACAATCTGCGGTTCCTCGCCAAACTTGTAGGAGCTAAGCGGGCGATACATAGGTGCTAATGGTGCATGCTTTTTGCCTGCATAATGCTCCTGAAAATGTTTAAAGAAGCCCTGACGATCCTCTACTCTGTACTGGCTGCTTTTTCCTGTAAACCATGAAAGCTCATTTTCAATTTCTTCTGCCTTTTTACGGAATTTATGACTCTCTAATGTCTTATTATAATCCTGAAGTATTACCTGTCTGTATGGATTTTTAAGCAGAACCTTTGCTGCCTGCATCTTTTCCTCTGCCATTTGTTACCTCTCTTTCGCTGCCGTGCAGCTTTTTCTATGTGATTTCTGCACCTATCATAGCACAAAATTTCAAACAATTCAATTCAATTTTACCAATTTCATTGAATAAGTTATAAAAATCAATAAAAAATGCCAACCTAAAGTCTTTCCCCTAGGTCAGCATTTTTTGATTTCTTCATTTGTTAAAGCTCAATGTTTAAATTCTTCGGTCCAAAACCAAGCGGAAGAATTTCTTTTAAGGTCATGATTTTATAATCTTTCGGTGAACTTCCCAGAATTATTGGGAAGGTCTCATAATCACAAAATTCCATCATAACCTGACGGCATACACCACATGGTGCAGTCAGCACAAGATCGCCATTTTCTGGACCTGCTACAATTGCTATTGCCGCAAAAGAGCGTTCTCCCTCACTGACAGCTTTAAAGAATGCAGTACGCTCCGCACAGTTGCTCGGCGTATAGCCTGCATTTTCAATATTGCAGCCACGATAAATTTTTCCATCAGCTGTAAGAAGCGCAGCGCCTACCTTAAAATGAGAATACGGCGTGTAGGCCATTTTTCTAGCCTCAATTGCTTCCTTAATTAAAACTTCTGCATCAATATTCATATACATATTCCTATTACTTAGATTTGATATATGGCTTTCCGTTTGCAGCCGGAACTCTTGCCTTTCCGACAAACAATACAAGTGCCAGAATTGTTACAATATACGGAATCATGGAAATTAAGTTTGGGGAAATAATATTGCTTGTTCCTGCCAGAACCTTTACACCGCTGCAAAGACCAAACAGCATACATGCAAGCATGGCGCCGTGAGGTGTAAATTTACCAAAAATAACAGCAGAAATTGCCATAAAGCCCTGACCTACGATAACTGCCGGCTTAAACTGGTTTGTAGTTGCCATAGTTATATAGGCACCGCCAAGACCTGAGAAAAAGCCTGATAAGATAACGGCAATATAGCGTGTCTTTGTTACGTTGATTCCAAGGGTATCACAAGCCTGTGGATGCTCACCTACTGCGCGAAGGCGAAGACCAAACTTTGTCTTGTAGAACAAGAACCAGACAATCGCCACACAGATAAAACAAATGTAGCCTGCCACATGGATATTTAATACATTATTCCAGAAGGAACCTGACGGAAATACACCGTCAAGAAGCTTCGGAAGACGGCTTGCGTCATCAGTAATTGCCGGTGTATCAGTACTGTCTGCGAATAATACACGACAGATAAAAATTGCAATACCAGGTGCCAAAAAGTTAATAGCAGTACCAGAAATTGTCTGATCTGCGTTGCAGGTGATGCAGGCAAATGCATGAATCACTGCAACAAGCGCACCGGCTACTCCAGCAAGTACAAAAGCTAGCCATGGTGCTCCTGGAACAAAATAGCAAAGTGCTGCACCTGTAAATGCACCTACTGTCATCATTCCCTCAATACCAATATTTACAACACCGCTTCGCTCTGAAATACAAGAACCAAGCGCCGCATACAGAAGCGGAGGCGTTGCGATCAGCATCGCGTTAATTAAAAGTCCGAGATCTTTTATAAATTCGTTCATCTTACTTACTTTCCTCCCTTCTGCATCTTCTTCTGAGCAAATGCCTTGAATACATGTGTGATCGCAATAATTAAAACGATCGCACCCATGATAATATCAAGAACCTCCTTTGGTGCACCAACAAGGTTTAACTTAGAACCACCGTACTTCATTGCACCGTAGAAAAGTCCAGCAAAGATACAGCCAATTGGGTTAGAACTTGCGATTAACGCAACTGTAATTCCCTGGAAACCAAAGCCTTCCTGTCCGGCAAACTGTGCGATATGCATTGCATTTCCAAGAATCTGTACCGCACCGCCAAGACCTGCTAGTGCACCAGAGATAGCAAGTGCCTTCATAACGGATGCACTAGAATTAATACCGCCGTACTCAGCAGCGTGACTGTTAAATCCAACGCTTCTAAGTTCATATCCAAGCGTTGTCTTATTGATGATATACCATATAATCACGGCAACAACAATTGCAATAATAATTCCATAATTTATTGTTGTACAGCCTGTCATCTGACGCACTGACAGTGGCAGCAACATCTTGGCATTGTCCAAAATATCAATGGTTGCTTCCTTTGACGGCGCCTTAATTCCAGGAAGATTTACAATATAGTTAGAGAGATAGTAAGCAATCCAGTTCATCATAATAAAGGAAAGTACCTCATTGATTCCCTTTTTTACCTTTAACAGACCACAAAATGCAGACCACACAGCACCTGCTGCTGCAGCTGCAATTAGACAAAGCGGAACTGTAATTATTGCCGGAAGCGGACAAAACATTCCGATTACAGTCGCTGCAAGACTTCCCACTACAAACTGGCCCTCTGCACCAATGTTAAATACACCTGTGCGGAAAGAGAAAGCCACACTAAGACCTGTAAAAATTAAAGGTGTTGCATAGACAACTGACCACGCTAAAAACTTCGGTTTTGCAAAAATACCAGTAAACAGCTTTGCGTAAATAACACCTGGATTCATTCCTGCAATCGCCAGAATAATTGCACCTGTTAAAAATCCGATCAGGATTGCAA
Source organism: Firmicutes bacterium AF25-13AC (assembly GCA_003478935.1). Taxonomy (GTDB): domain Bacteria; phylum Bacillota; class Clostridia; order Lachnospirales; family Lachnospiraceae; genus Anthropogastromicrobium; species Anthropogastromicrobium aceti. The sequence continues at coordinate 124,776 of QUFP01000005.1, read as the reverse complement.
ACAGCGTATAGATAATATTTCCTTCTAATATACTTTTCTTATGCTTCATGCTGCTTTCCTCCTGCCATCATAATTCCAAGGGTCTTCTCATCTGCACCTGCCGCCGGCATACTTCCTGTAATCTGTCCGTCAAAGATAACCTCGATACGATCAGATACACTCATAATCTCATCCAGCTCAAAAGAAACGAGAAGCACAGCCTTATTTTTATTTCGCTGCTCGACTAAGTAGCGATGTACAAACTCAATAGCACCAACGTCAAGACCACGAGTCGGGTTAACAGCAATCAACAGATCCTTATCATTTGTGATCTCTCTTGCAATAATAACTTTTTGCTGATTTCCGCCTGAAAGCGTTCCTGCCGGACGAGACTCACTTCCTGCCGGACGAATATCAAACCTCTCTACAAGATCCTTTGCATGAGCCATAATGGCATCCTTTTTCAAGACACCTTTCTTTGAGTACGGCTCCTTCATGTAATTTTGCAAAATCAGATTTTCAGCAACAGAAAACTCCAGCACCAGACCATGCTTTTGGCGGTCAGCTGGAATACTTGTGATGCCGCTCTCAAAGATTTCCTTTGGTTTTTTGTTGAAAACATTCTTGCCGTTAATGAGGACTTCACCTGAATCGCCCTTTTTCAATCCTGTCAAAATTTCAACAAGCTCTGTCTGTCCATTTCCATCGACACCGGCAAGACCTACAATCTCACCTCTTCTAACTGACAGATTAAGTCCCTTTAAAATCTCAACACCGCGGTAGTCCTTTCCATGAATATCCTTCACTTCAAGAACAACCTCTCCCGGCTTGATATCCTTCTTTTCTACCTTAAACTCAACCTTACGGCCTACCATCATGGCTGCAAGATCATTTTCATTAACATCACTGACTTTGACTGTATCAATATATTTTCCCTGACGGATAATCGTACAATAATCAGCACAGCTTGTAATCTCTTTTAGCTTATGAGTAATCAAAATAACGGATTTTCCATCGGCTGTCAGATTGGAAATAATCTCCATAAGCTCTGTAATCTCCTGCGGCGTCAGCGATGCAGTCGGCTCATCCAAAATCAGGATGTCTGCACCACGATAGAGAACCTTTAAAATCTCCACACGCTGCTGCATACCAACAGAAATATCTTCAATCTTGGCATCCGGATCTACCTGCATATTGTAGCGCTTTGAAATCTCCTCTACCCTCTTGCGCGCTGTCTTTAGATCTACCGTAAGACCTTTCATCGGCTCCATTCCAAGGATAATGTTTTCTGTGACAGAAAATGGTTGTACAAGCATAAAATGCTGGTGAACCATACCAATTCCAAGTTCAATAGCACGGCTTGGACTGTGAATCACTTCCTCTTTTCCGCCAACAAAAATCTGTCCGGATGTTGGCTGATACAGGCCATAAAGCACATTCATAAGTGTACTCTTTCCAGCTCCATTCTCACCAAGGATTGCATGAACCTCACCCTTGTGAACGAGCAGATTAACATGGTCATTCGCTGTAAAATCGCCAAATTTCTTGACAATTTCACGCATTTCGATGGCTGGCTTCGTCATGTCCATATGACTGATTCTCTCCATCTCTTCCTCCTCCTTCGTCTGTTATAAGCATTCAAAACAATTGTCTATTTCGACTATGTTTTTTCTTTATGTGGTAACAACATCATCAAAGCCACTCTTATAAGCAAGCTCTTCTAGCTGTTCCATATACTCCTTTGACGGACTCTGATAAGTCCTGTACTCTTCCCTGACGCCAAAAGGACGGTATGAGATGAGTTTGTAGCGCACTGGATGAATACTCTGATATGGCCTTAACAATTCTCCAGCTTTAATAATTGTATTTTCAATGTCAAACAGACTGGTACAATGACGGTACGAATTTCAAAAAGTTTTCCCATCTTTGCTAAAAATACTGCATTCTCAAGTGTGTTCTTGTTTGGCATCGCAGTAACTTTTAAATGATCCTCTTCGCCAAATGCCTTAATGTCAAGCATAACACCGTCTGTAACCGCTAACAGATCGTCTTTTCCAGCAAACGGTGTGCTTCCATTACTGTCCATCATCGTATTTAAACCAGCTTCTTTGCAAAGCTTAAATAATGATTCGACAAACTCACAATATAGACTGCACTCGCCTCCAGAAACAGTGACGCCGCTGATAAATGGAATCTGCTTTTTGATCTGTTCAAAGGTCTCTTCTGGTGTCAAATTACAGATACGGGGACTGCTTCCAAAACGACATGTTTTGATGCAGGTGTCGCATCCTACACAGCGCTCTGGGAAGAAATGCACCTTGCCGTTTTCATTTTGAAGTGCCCCCACAGGACAGACCTGCACACAGGCCATACAGCCTGTGCACATATTTCTTGTCTCTGGGTTATGGCAATAACAGCAGTCCCAGTTACAACCCTGAAAAAATACGGCCGTGCGATTTCCCGGACCATCTACGCTGCTAAATGGAATAATTTTATTGACCGGTGCAGTGATCATTACCGAATCCTTCTTTCCTGAACATGACCATTTTCAGTTGCACCTGTTGCAAGCTGCGTTGTATTTTGCAGCACACTCTCACCCTTTTGATACTTTTCAATCTCGGAACGCTTTGCTAAGTATCCGGTGACGCGAATTACATCGCCGTCGCTCTCATAGAAGGACAGGTAACGAAGATCAGCCTGGAATGCCCCCTTTACGATGTCAAGAACAAACTGTGGATTCTTGTGTACTGTCACATCTACTGGGAAAATATCGCCGGTACCAGATGGGAAGTACTTGTGGAAGCGGCTGCAATGGCGCAGCTGATCAATCAGCTCCTTCGGCTCCTCACCAATCGGAATTCTCGTTCCAGGAGTGATGTTCTTATCCTGTGCGATGCCGACCTGTGCATGTAAGAGAAAATGACCGCCTGTTGCCTCACAGTATGGATTTACATGTGCGTTATTAAATGCACTTATTGCCTCCATAATCTCAACACCGAGGTCATCTGCCTCCTTGTCATGACCAAAACGGCCCTTTTTGCCCTCAAGCTCCATCAGAATATTGACACACTCTGCCATGCCGACCATACCAAACATTGCGGTAAAACGATCTCTGTGGATGAAGCCTTCTTTTGCAAGGAAGTTGCTCTCGAAAAAGCCGCTCTCCTCCACCTCAAAGCGAATGCGCTCATCCATATAAAGTGCCATGCGCTCCATTACATATGGAAGCTGATTTTCGAAGAAGTCCTTCTTATCTTTTGCACGCTTTGCGATATTGCCAAGAATCAGACGGCACAGCGTATAGGAACCACCGCCTAATAAAAGACCATTGTAGCAGCTGGCGATGACATAATTTTCACCGAGTTCTTTTTTGAACATCTTATGATTTGCAAAGCTCGGCTTAGCCGTCTTAAGTGCTGTTTTCACACACTCGATACCAAAATCATCTGGTGTGATATCAGTATCATATTTCATCGTAATATTTGGAACTGCATCTAAAAGCTCACGCTCTACCTCTAAGATCAAACGTCCTGCTCTGGTAGCCTTTGGTCCGATGTCCGCATGGGAGAAGGAATCGAGAACAGTGCGGTCGATATGGGTAAAGAATAGCTTAAACAGCTTCTTTGCCTGTGCCTCGTCCACATCATCCATAAATGGCTCAAGCAGCTCATCAATGTTTCCTAAATAAACCGGGTAATTGGTGACACTTGGAACATTCTTATAGAAAATCAGAAGAGAGTTGATTGCCTCGTAGATATCCTTCGGCGGGTCAAGCTGTAAGAACTTGCTTCCTTCTCTCATAAACTTTGCATAGTCCGGGACAATGTATCTCGGTCTTACCGGTGCATGACCCTCAAACAGATCACAGATACACTGCTTTCCCTCAACCGGCTCAAGAAGCTCTTCGAGTCCGTCTGGAAGATCCAGTACCTCAAGCAAAGAGTCTGCCTGTCCTGCAAGGTTAGTCAGCTTCTGCTCATGTGTCAGTTTACGGCTTGTAATAATATTTAATATTTCCTGTCTCGTGTTTTCCACACGTTCCATTGATATTGGTCTCAAAATGGCACCATCCTTTCTTAAGCTTACTTAAATTGGTACAACACTTTAATACAGCCTGCTTTTGTTGCCGCATTAAAGTGTTGTTATATTTCAGAGTTTAGTATTAAACGCTACTTTCTCATTTATATTCTATACTGTTTTTTGCTTTTAGTAAAGAGTTTTTCAAGAAAAAAAGAACCGCCGCGGCGAGACCGTGACGATTCTTCTCTATTCTCATTCTACGAAAAGCACATTCACCTCGGGGCTTTCGCTTAGGTAACATTACCTCCCATTACAGCACCTTCGAAAGGAACTCGCGTGCACGCTGTGTTTTCGGGTTTGCAAAAAACTCCTTAGGATCACCACTCTCTAAAATACGGCCATCATCCATAAAGATAACACGATTTGCAACTTCTCTTGCAAAGCCCATCTCATGAGTGACAACGATCATGGTCATACCTTCTGCAGCAACGCTCTTCATAAGATCAAGTACCTCTCCTACCATCTCTGGATCAAGCGCACTTGTTGGCTCGTCAAATAAAATTACATCCGGATTCATGGCAAGTGCACGCACAATTGCGACACGCTGTTTTTGACCACCAGAAAGTGTTGATGGATACACATCTGCCTTGGATTCAAGACCAATGCGCTTTAAAAGCTCCATTGCCTCATTTTTTACTTCCTCGTGGATCTGCTTTTTGCTCTTTCCTGTTTTTAGCTTTTTTGCTTCCTTACAGCGCACATACTCTGGCGCCAGCATAATATTTTCCAGTACAGTCTTATTGTTAAACAGATTAAAATGCTGAAATACCATTCCCATGTGGCGGCGATGAATATTAATATCAACCTTCATGTCTGCAATATCAACACCATTAAAAATAATTTTTCCTGATGTTGGGTCTTCCATACAATTCAGGCATCGTAAGAATGTACTTTTTCCGGAACCAGAAGGGCCAATAACTGCAACAATATCACCCTTCTCTACCTTAAAGTTAATTCCCTTGAGAACCTCAAGATCATGAAAGTTTTTTCTCAAATCAATTACGTCTATCACTCTTCTTCAGGCTCCTTTCCATTAATTTAATACCAAGGCTGATCAAAAGTACAATCACAATATAAATCAGCGCCATTACAAGGTATGGTACCATAAACTCATAGCTGTTTGTTCCAATATAGTTAAATGCAACATACAGATCGGCAGCACCTACAAAGCTGACAACAGATGTCTCCTTAACAAGTGCAATGAATTCATTGCCCAGCGTTGGCAGAATATTTTTTACAGCCTGTGGGATGACGATTTTGATCATAGTAACCGAAAAGCTAAGACCAACAGCTCGTCCTGCCTCCATCTGTCCCGGATCAACGGATTCAATACCAGCACGCATCATCTCTGAAATATAAGCTCCGCTGTTCAAGCCAAAGACAAGCATAGATACCTGCACACCTGTCATATGAACTCCCATAAGTGGAAGCAATACATAATAGCAGACAAGAAGCTGCACAACTATTGGTGTTCCACGGAACAAGCCAACATAAAAACTGCATATGCCATTTAGTACGCGCGGAAGACGCTTATACTTTGGCATTACTCTTACTGAAGCGATCAATGTTCCAATCAGCGCACCAACCAAAAGACCTACTACCGCGATCATAACGGTATTCTGAAGGCCCTCAAGCACACGGACATATCCACGCTGCTCCACGAAAATCTCAATAAAACGGTCTATTTTACGACCAAAATCTCCCATCCTGTTACTCCTGTTTTACTAAATTTAATTCTTATACTAATTCTTTACAGTGAATTAATTGCTGCCGTAATGCTAGCTGCTGGTGCTGCGTCAACCATGACATAATCTAAGTTTCCATTCAGAAGATCCTGTACAGCTAAGGAAGCATTCTTATATCCTACAAGTGTCATATCAAATCCCGCAAAGTCAAGATCTGCACTTCCCTCAACATAAAACTGAGCTGTTGTTCCATTCTGTGCACCAACCTTTGTCTTGCTGTCAAAGGTCTTAAAGATAGCTTCTACATCTTCCTTTGTCTTGCATGCGTCAAACGTCGTATCATCTGCTGCAACGATCAGCTTCTGTGATGCATTATAGTAAGAATCAGTAAATGTTACCTGATCTTTTCTGCTATCAGTAATAGTAAGTCCTGCCATTGCGATATCACACTTTTGCTGTCCAACAGCCAGACATACAGCATCAAAATCCATGTTCTGAATTACAAGCTCTTTGCCTAAATAATCAGCAAGAAGTGCTGCCATCTCCATATCGATACCACAGTAATCTTCGCCCTTCATATACTCAAATGGCTCAAAACCTGCATTAGTTGCTACGACTAACTGATCCTTAGACTCATCATATTCTGCAGACTTTACCATAACCGGCTCTCCATCGCCAAAGTAATGATTACAGATCTCATCAAATGTTCCGTCCTCCATGATCTTTGCGATGAACTCATTTGTCTTCTCTAACAGCTCTGGCTGCTCTTTATCTACGCCAAATGCATACTGCTCACTTGTCAGGTCAATATCAATAACGCGGACTTTTGCATTTTCATCTGCCTTTGCTTCTGTTTCCTTAGAAGCTGCCTCGCTAGATGCTTCCTCAGAAGCCTTTTCAGAAGAAACTTCCTCAGAAGAAGCCTCTTTTGAAGATACCTTTTCTGTCTCTTTTTCAGTCACAGCCTCGGTCTTCTTCTCGGTTGCTGCCTCAGTCTTCTTCTCGGTTGCTGCCTCTGTTGCCTTTGTTGAAGCTGCTGTAGTAGTTTTCTTATCACTGCTGTTTGAGCCACATCCCGCAAGCATTACTGCTGCTGCCATTGAAACTGCTGTCATTGATGCAAATATTTTTCTCATAATCTATTCTCCTCTTTTTGGCTGTTTAGTTAATCACGATACCACCCAGCCGTAATTGCACACAGTAACTTATAAGTTACTGTGCAAAAAAGATGGCAGTGACCATGTCACTGCCACCTCGTTATGGCATTATCTGCCGATTAGTCCAGCTCGTATACGTCGCCGTACTTCTCCTCGAACTCTTCCTGATTCTTTGGAACTACCAGATCACCAGCAATGATATCCTTCTTTGCATCCTCGATCTTCTCAAGAACATCCTTAGACAGGTTGTCTGTGGTCGGAGCGATATCAACACCGCCTGCTGCCAGGTCGTATGTCTCAACACCACCCTCAAGTGTTCCAAGAATAGTCTTCTTTGTTGCATCGTAGCAAGCGTTATCAACTCTCTTTAAAGCAGAAGTCAGGATAGTCTCAGGTGCCAGTGGACTCTGGTCAGAGTCAACACCGATTGCCCAAATCTTATTTTCCTTGCATCCATCGATAACACCGATACCAGTACCACCTGCTGCATGGAATACTACATCTGCGCCCTTTGTTACCATGGTATTTACTGCAGTCTTTCCACCACTTGCATCACCGAAGTTGTTTGCATTGTACTGAAGGATAGTTGCATCTGGATTTGCATCAAGAACACCTGCACAGTAACCATAACCGAAGGAGTTCATTGTCTCATTTGCTGCTCCAGTAACGAAGCCTACGATATTGCTCTCGGTTGTATAGCCTGCTGCCAGACCTACTAAGTAGGAAGCCTGCTCCTGCTCAAACATCATACATGTTACATTATCCAGATCTGCATTAGAAGCATCATCAATGATAGCAAACTTCTGATCCGGGTAAAGCTCTGCTGCATCACGAACAGCATCAGCCATCATGTATCCAACACATACAATAAGATCATAATCCTCATCTAAGAAGCTCTCAATATTCGGAACATAATCTGCATCACCCTTAGACTCAATATACTTAACTTCACAGCCGAATGCCTCGCCTGCTCTCTGTAAGCCTTCCCATGCGGACTGGTTGAAGGAACCATCATTTACACCACCGACATCAGTAACCATACCGATCTTAAATCCAGTTCCATCGATATCTTCCTCAGTCTCTGCCTCGGTCTCTTCCTCTGAAGATGCTTCCTCAGACTCTGCCTCAGTTGCTTCCTCGCTGGATGCTTCTTCGCTAGATGCTTCCTCGGTTGCCTCTTCGCTAGATGCTTCTTCACTAGATGCTTCCTCTGAAGATGCCTCTTCACTAGATGCTTCCTCACTGGATGCTTCCTCGCTAGATGCCTCTTCACTAGATGCTTCCTCTGAAGATACCTCTTCAATAGATACTTCCTCGTTAGATGCTTCCTCGGTCTTTGCCTCAGTTGCTACTTCGCTGGACTCTTCCTCTGTCTCTGCCTGTGCGGAAACGTCCTCACTGCTTGCCTCTTCAGAAGATGCCTCTTCGCTGGATGCTTCCTCGGTCTTTGCCTCGGTTGCTTCCTCGCTAGATGCTTCCTCAGTCTTTGCCTCAGTTGCTGCCTCTGTTTCTTTCTCAGTTACTGCTTCGGTTTCCTTCTCAGTAGCCTTCTCAGTCTTAGCCTCAGTAGTAGCTACCTCTGTTTTTTTCTCAGTTGCTGCCTCTGTCTTCTTCTCAGTAGCTGCCTCTGTCTTCTTCTCAGTTGCTGCTGTAGTTTTCTTTGTGTCAGTCTTGCCACAAGCAGCAAGAGATGCTGCCATAGAACCTGCCATCAAAACGGCAAAAAGTTGTTTCCTTCTCATCGTCGACTCCTCCTTATTAGATGCTGCGTTTTTTGATAACGCTCCGATTCTTGTTCATTGTAACACGTTGCTTTTGTGTCGTCAACAGTCACCTTACGTGTTTTTCTCAAAATTTCTTCTTTTATTTTACATTTGAAAGCAAAAATATTAAACTTGTGTTTGTGTAGACAGATGCTGGCGAATGCGATTCTTAATCATATCCATTGCTACCAGATTCATACCACCCTCTAGCACAATAATATCTGCATTCTTCTTACTCGGCTCTACAAATTCCTCGTGCATTGGCTTTACCGTATTCATATACTGTGAAATCACAGACTCTAATGAACGCGCACGCTCAATTACATCACGCTGGATTCTTCTGATAATACGAATATCAGCATCTGTATCAACGAAAATCTTAATATCCATTTCCTTGCACAGCTCTTTGTTTTCAAAAATCAGGATTCCCTCAACAATAATCACATTTGTCGGGTAAATCACCTGAAAATTACGGCTTCTGTTGTGAACTGTGTAATCATAAATCGGACAGTTGATTGGCTCACCTTTTTTTAACTGACGCAGATGCTGCAGCATAAGATCGGTGTCAAATGCATTCGGATGATCATAATTTAAATGTGTTCTTTCCTCATACGTCATTTCATCGTGCGCCTTATAATAATCATCATGCTTAAGCACAGTAATCTGATCGCCAAAGTGATTTACAAGCTGTTTTGTAAGTGTCGACTTTCCGCTGCCTGTTCCTCCCGCAATTCCGATTACCAGGATATTGTTATTACTCATTTGCTTTATCCTTTCTTATTATGTCTCTTAGTGCCTCCACTGCTGTTGTAATTGCAAGCTCCGTGTCGTGAACAACTGGATTTTCCATGTTCAGTTTTGCGCGCTCCTGATTTGCCACAACCAAAAAGATAGATCCAACGCGCACACGAAGATAATTTCCAACAACAAATAATGCCGCTGACTCCATCTCTGATGCAAGGCATCCTAAGCGTTTCCATGCTTCCCACTTATTTAAAAGCTCATAGCTGACAGGCTTTGTCTCTGGCTCATGCTGTCCATAAAATGCATCCTTACACTGAACAACACCAACATGATACGGATATTTTCCCTTTTCTGCTGCCTGCACAAGCGCCTGAACCATATGAAAGTCAGCAACTGCCGGATATTCAATTGGTGCATATTCACGGCTTGTCCCTTCCATACGAATTGCACCTGTTGCAATCACTAAATCACCGCTTTTTACAGGAATCTGCATACCTCCACATGTTCCGACACGAATAAATGTATCGGCACCAATCTTTACAAGCTCCTCCATTGCAATTGATGCAGAAGCACCGCCGATACCAGTTGACGTTACACTAACTTTCTCTCCTTCAAGATATCCTGTGTATGTCACATATTCACGGCTATCCGCCATCTTCACTGGATTGTCAAAATGAGCTGCAATCTTTTCACAGCGCTTCGGATCTCCTGGAAGAAGCACATAACGGCCTACATCACCTTTACCTAGCTGAATATGATACTGCAATTCTGGTTTTTCTGAATAATTTACCATACTTTTCTCCTTTCTCCTTATATTTATTCTTATATTTTTGATCTTGTTGATAGTATATCATCTCAAGCATCTGAAAACAAGCACGATTCCTTATTACTTTTTAAGAAATAATGCGACTGTCTCAATTCCTCCAGTAGCCGGGAACATATCAACGGCTCTTGCTTTTACCATACGATAGCCCGCTGCTTCTAATACTTCTCTGTCACGCACAAGACTTGTGGGCTTGCAAGAAACATAAACAATTGTTGGTACATCAAATGCGATAATCTTAGGAAGCGCCTTTGGATGAATACCATCTCTTGGCGGATCAAGCACTATCAGATCTGGCTTCTCAGTCAAATCATCAACAACCTTTAACACATCACCTGCTATAAAGCTGCAGTTATCAAGTCCATTTAATTTGGCATTGACACGCGCTGCCTCTACTGCTTCCTCAACAATCTCCACGCCAGTCACATGCTTTGCCACAGGTGCTAAAATCTGGGCAATTGTGCCAGTTCCGCTGTAGAGATCAAAGATTACCTTCTGATTTGTTTCTCCAATATAATCTCTTACTGTCTGATATAAAAGCTCGGCACCTCTTGAATTTGTCTGGAAAAACGAAAACAATGTAACACAAAATGAAAGTCCCAGTAACTTTTCAGTAATCCAATCTTTGCCGTATAAAACTTCTGTATGATCGCTTTGCACTACATCTGCAAGTGAATCATTAGTAATATGTAAAACACCTGCAAGGCTGCCTTCTAATGGCAGCGCCTTTAATTTTTCTGTCAATTCTGCAAGCTGCATAGTAGACGCATCTTCCTGTGAAGAAGCAACTACGGCGACTAAAAGTCTCCCGTTGCAGCACTAGAACGAAGCAGCAAATGACGAAGAACACCTTCATGGCGCATTCTATGATAAAACGGAATATTCAGTTTTGAAAAATGGTCAAGCACTGCCATTGCAGCCATACGCATATCAGGTGTCATAATCTGACATGTTTCAATACCCGCAATATCATAAAAGCTGCCTCTTTGATGCATACCAAGTGCAAGAGGACCGCCCATATAAGAATCACCAAATGTCAGCTCTACCTTATTGCGGTATCCGCTTACAACAGGACTAGACACTATTCCTTCAAATGTATAATCGGTGCCGCCATTATCAAGCATTTTCTTAATCTGTGCTTCTTTAATTGCCAGCTGCTTTTCGTATGGAAGCGTCTGATACAGACATCCACCGCATTTTCCTGCCCACTCACAAAGACAGGCAGTCTCATCAGCTGACTTTTCTAATACCTCAAGCACAATGCCTTCTATTTTTTCTTTTCTCTTTTTCTTTACACGAAAACGTAATTTTTGACCTGGGATGCCATATTTTACCTGTGCAGTTTCCCCTTCATCTGTCACGACAATCGCTTTGTCTGGAAAAAGGACCTCCTGCACGCGGCCCTCATAAATCTCGCCTTTTTTCATACACATCTCCTTTTCTTGAACTAAAATCCCCGCCGTTTTGCGGCGGGGATATCATTTTTATTTACTTACCTATTGATGTCAGATCAGTCTTCATCCTCATCATCAGACTCTTCATCCTCAGATTTTTCCTCAGCCTCATCAGATTCCTCTTCTTTAGCCTCGTCTTCTTTCTCCTCTTCTTCGTCATCATCATCGAAGAAATCGTCGTCAAAGTCATCATCAAAATCATCATCCAGATCATCTAAATAATCCGGCTTCAGATAACGGTACAGTGCATATGCTGCACCTGCAATTGCTGCAATTACAGCGATTGCTGCAATCACATAACAAAATTTGCACTTTTTCTCATTCTCTTCCTTAGACTTGAGAACCTCATGAACCTTTACTGCCTGCAGCAGATCATCAAACTTTGCCATAAAACCCATCCTTTCTTTTTTCTAAAGATCAATCTTAGAATAGTATACCATATGATCTGTAAAATTACTAGCTTTATCTTTGTCGTTTTAGATAAATTTTATTAAATCTTTTTAAGTTTTGCAAATCCTGCAAACAATTTTTTTACCCCTGCTGTATCAAACTCAACTGTTACCTGATAATCTTTTTTCATACCTTCGACTGCAAGCACTGTTCCCTTTCCAAATTTGATATGGGAAACTCTATCGCCTTCTTTGTAGTCAAGACTATCTGGCTTTGGACTTGAGAATGCTTTTGCATACTTTAAATCAAAAACATTATCATAGTTTGTCTTTTTTGCCGTTTGACTTCCCTGTGATGCACTAAATGAGCTGCCTGATGACATAGAAGATGAACCGCCAAACAAACTGCCTGACAGTGAGTTTGCAGTCATAGATGGTCCTTTCTTAAAAAGACCTCCGAATGTCTCTTCCTTCCAGTCAAGCTTTTCCTGCGGCAGTTCTTTAACAAAACGAGAAATTGCGCTGTATTGAATATTTCCATGAACCATACGCTGTTTTGCTGCTGTCAGCGTCAGCTGCTGCATTGCTCTTGTAATACCCACATAGCAAAGTCTTCGCTCTTCCTCGATATCTCCCGGATCACCGCTGTTCATTGACATGTAGCTTGGAAAAAGTCCTTCCTCCATGCCTGTCATATAGACAACCGGAAACTCGAGTCCCTTTGCACTATGCAGTGTCATTAATGTTAAACTGTCTGCCTCACTGTCCATGTTGTCAATATCTGCTACAAGCGCTACCTCCTCCAAAAAGTCAGTAAGCGCTGCTTCATCATGATTTGCATAATAGTCAGCTGCTTTATTCTGAAATTCTTCAAGATTTTCCTGCTTTGCCTGTGCCTTATCTTCCTCAAGCTTTTCTAACTCTTCTAAGTAGCCAGTCTGCTCTAAGATGCTTTCAATCAGCTCTGCTGCATCTAGCTCCTTTGCAAGCGCACGAAATACCATGATCTGATTGACAAAGCCTTTTATCTTATCAGCTGCCTTTCCAATTCCAGAAATCTGTTCTACCTGCTCCATTGCCTGAAACAAACGCATTCCATGCTCAGAAGCATAGACAGCCAGCTTATTTAACGTCACTTGCCCAATTCCACGCTTTGGCACATTGACAATTCTTGTAACAGACAGATCATCACGTCCGCTGTCAATTGTCTTTAAATAGGCTAAAATATCCTTGATTTCCTGTCTCTGGTAGAAATTCACACCACCAACAAGACGATACGGTACACTCTTTTTAATACATTTCTCTTCAAATGCGCGTGACTGTGCATTTGTACGGTAAAGAATTGCACAGTCCTGATACTGATGCTTTCCCATATGAACTGATGTCTGTATCTTGTCAATTACATCTTCTGCCTCACCATAAGCAGTTTCGTAGTGGATAAAGGAAACCTCTTTTCCTTCTCCATTTTCACTCCAAAGATGTTTTTCTTTTCGATGTGCATTATTTGCAATTACTGCATTTGCAGCTTCGAGAATATTATTTGTGGAACGATAATTTTGCTCAAGCTTGACAACCTTTGCACCTGGAAAAGTCTCCTCAAAGCTTAAAATATTTGTAATGTCTGCACCTCTAAATTTATAGATAGACTGATCGTCATCTCCAACTACACACAAATTATGATATTTTCCAGAAAGCAGGCGAATCAGCTCGAACTGAACTGAATTAGTGTCCTGATACTCGTCAACCATAATGTAGCGCAGACGCTCCTGATAAGCTTCTAAAATATCTCTATTTTCGCGCAGCAGACGAACTGTCAAAAGAAGCAAATCATCAAAATCAACTGCGTTATTATCAATTAATGTTTTCTGGTATGCTTTATAGATTTTTGCCTCCTGGCACATTCGAAAATCTCCGCCAGCCTGTGTTTCAAAATCCTGTGGCTCAATCATTTCATTTTTGGCCGCTGAAATTACACCAAGCAGCGGTCCTTCCCTATATTGCTTAGGATCAAGGTCAAGCTCTTTAACTGCCTTCCGGATTACACTCTTTTGATCATCTGTATCGTAAATCGTAAAATGATTATCATAGCCAAGGCGGTCTATATATCTTCGCAGAATACGCACACAAGAGCTGTGGAATGTCGCTACCCATATGCTCTCTGCTCCGAACTCAACCAGGCGGTCGACACGATCCCGCATCTCCTGCGCTGCCTTATTTGTAAAGGTAATTGCCATGATATTCCATGGATTTACTCCCTTTTCCTCAATCAAATATGCAATACGGTGCGTCAGCACACGCGTTTTTCCTGAGCCTGCTCCTGCAAGTATCAAAAGCGGCCCCTCAGTGCAGCTGGCCGCCTCTTTTTGAACTGGATTTAATGACTGTAAAATATCGGACACGTTTTTCCTCCATAAAAATGGAAGAAAGACTGTACGCACAGTCTCCCTCCATTATCTTTTTTATATTTTTGTAATTATGCAAGCTTTGTACCGCAGTTTGAGCAGAATCTTGCACCATTTGTCGGTGTTCCACAGTTCGGACAGAACTTCGGCACAGTACCATTTGAAGATGGAGCTGCCTGATTTTGCTGTGCATTATTCTGCATATTGCCGTTCATCATCTGGCCCATCATCTGACCCATTGCCATACCCATCTGCATACCAGCCATATTGCCTGCCATGCTGCCGGCTGCTGTGTTTGGCTGTGTAAGCGCATCTGCCATCTGCATCTGTGTATATGTATTTACATTTCCGATCATGGACTGAGCTGCTGCCTTCTGCTGCATCTTAGCAACCTCCTCCGGATAGGAAACGCTCTGAATCGTAAAGCTTGTAATAGCAATTCCGATCTTTACCATCTCCATATCAAGATCTGATGCAATACCCTTGCCGATGTCGTATGCATTTGCCTGAAGATTAAACATATCCTTTCCTTCTTTTGAAATCCACTTCATCATCAGCATATCAAGCATAGACATTACACGTTCCTTGATATCCTCTACGTTAAACTCTGACTTAATGCCGGCAATTTTGTCGATTAAAACCTGCTCATCAGAAACCTTGAAGCTAAATGTACCAAATGCACGGATTGGCATACCGCCAGGCAAGCCTGAACCGGCAGATTAATCGCATTTTTTGTGCCCCATTTTACTGTAAATTCCTTTGTATTGATAAACAGCACCTCTGCACGCAGCGGTGTGTTAAATCCAAATGTAAAACTTTTCAGAGTAGATAAAAATGGAATAATATCGGAAGAAACATCAAAGTTTCCCTCTTCACGGAAAATACCCTCGATTCTTCCATTATACATAAAGATCGCGTCCTGTCCTGGGCGAATAATCAGACGGCTGCCCTTCTTGATCTCGCTGCTTGGAAACTTCCAGAAAATAATATCATCCGAGTATTCTTTCCACTCTACAACACTGGAAAATTGTCCACCAAATAATCCCATACTCGTCAACCTTCCTTATTTTTGTAGTTAGTTAAGTTTTGCCTTCAGTGCCGCTAATTCATCATCAATATCAGATGTACCTGCCATATCATCCAGATCATACTTACGAGCCAGATCATCTACATTTGTATCTGCAGACTCATTTAACTGTGCCATCGCATTTGCAGTATCAAGCATCTTATTTGCCTTTTCCTCCATACGATCAAATGCTGACATATTGTTTGATACACCCCTTAATGATGATCCAACCTGATTTACACGCTCTTGAGCCTTCGCAACAGCTACCTTCGCCTTGATGGTTTCCTTACGTGCTCTTAAATCTGAAATATCATTTACAAGCTTATCATGCATCTGACGCATCTTCTGTGCGTTTGCCGCTGCCGTGTCATATGTGAGCTTTAAACCCTCAAGCTTAGACTGTGCTGTCTTCTTTGACTGTAAAAATACTCTTGCATCATTGTCGTTTCCTGCTGCAACAGCCTTTTCTGCATATTTCTGATACTTTTCAACTTCTGCAAGTGCCTCGTCATAAGCTCTCTTTGCACGTGCTTCTTCAGCCATTACTGACGCTGTTTCTGCCTTTACCTTGCCTAAATCGTCCTCAAGGTTTCTCATGTACTGATCAATCATTTTTTCTGGATTCTCAGCCTTATCAAGCATAGCATTGATGTTAGCTGACATAATATCTTTAAATCTCTGAATTACTCCCATAGTCGTTTCCTCCTTTAAAAAACTATGTTTGTTAACCTGTTAACTTTATTATATCGTATCTTTATGTGTTTGTCACTAGGATTTTGAAAATTTCTCTTGCTATCTGGTTTTGAAAACGATATAATGTAGTTATTACAGTTCACGCGTCCCGTGAACGTCAACATTGCTACACAATATTTAGGAGGCTTTAAATGACTAACGATGAGCTTTTTTCACAGCTGCTTGATAAAATCAGCTCTTTTGACTATATACATGCTGATCAGATTCCAAACATTGACCTTTACATGGATCAGGTGACAACCTTTATGGATACACACCTTGGTGCTACAAGGCGCTATGATGAGGATAAGGTTTTAACAAAAACTATGATCAATAATTATGCAAAAAACAACCTGCTTCCTTCTCCGGTCAGAAAAAAATACACAGAAAATCATATCCTACAGTTGATTCTTATTTACTATATGAAAAGTTTTCTGTCAATCAGCGATATTGAAACTATGCTAAAGCCATTGACACAGCATTTCTGGGACGAAAACAGTTCTCCTAATTTCGCTGAAGTTTACAGTAAGATTTTTTCATACGCAGATAATGGCATCAAACCGCTTGCAGACGATCTTCGCCATAAATTTGAGGCTTCAAAGGAAACTTTTTCCTGCGATGATGATGAGCAAGATTCTTACCTGCAGCTATTTACGTTTCTGTGCATGACGATTTATGATATATACATGAAAAAACAGGTTGTAACAGGTGTCATTGATGAATTAAAAAGACGTCAAGATGCCTCTGATGAACGAGCAAAAGCTGCTGAAAAAGAAAAACGTGAAGAACGAAAGCGCAAATAAAAAAGAGCTACCGGCATACATTCTAGTATGTCAGTAGCTCTTTTATTATATCTTGATTATTCAGCGTCTGGCTTTTCAGCCTCTACGATTGCACTCTTCTGCATCGGGATACGGCAGTTTTTATTGTTTCCAAACTCTACGATTACTGTATCATCTGTAATGTCGATAACAGTTCCGTAAAAACCGGAAGTTGTCAAAACGATATCACCAACTTCAAGTGCAGATAACATCTGAGACTGCTTCTTCTGCTCCTTCTTCTGAGGACGAATTGCAACAAAATACATAACACCGATGATGATTACCATATAGCCAACGATCATAATCAGGCTGGTTGCTCCATTTGCGCCAGTTGCGGCACCGTCTGCTGTTGTCGCACATCCTGTCATAGAAAACAGTGCGGTCATAACTGCCGCTGCAGCTGCTAACTTCTTCTTCATAGTTTCCTCTCATTTCCGCTGCATATGCAGCTTGTAATTTCGTATTCGAATCTAAAATTCTAAGGCAATGCCCCGAGGTGAATGTGACTTAGTCCTGTGGACCGGCAGCCATAGATTCGAGCATATTCTTTTTATACTCCGCAAAGCATCCGTTGTCAATGCTTTCACGGATTTCAGTCATTAAATTATTATAAAAATACAAATTGTGAAGAACGCACAGACGCATGCCAAGCATTTCCTTTGCTTTTAACAGATGACGAATATACGCTCTGCTATAAGCACGGCATGCCGGACACTGACAGCCTTCCTCGATTGGTCTTGAATCAAGCTCATAGCGGGCATTAAACAGATTAAGCTTGCCATGCTTTGTATAAACATGACCATGACGGCCATTTCTGCTTGGATATACACAGTCGAAGAAATCAATTCCGCGGTCAACACCCTCAAGGATATTTGCCGGAGTTCCAACACCCATTAAATAAGTTGGCTTATTCTTTGGCAAATATGGTACCACTGCATCTAAAATGCGATACATTTCCTCATGGCTTTCTCCAACTGCAAGTCCGCCGACTGCATAACCATCAAGCTCCATCTCGCTTATGCGTTTTGCGTGCTCAATACGGATATCCTCATAAACACCGCCTTGGTTAATTCCAAACAACAGCTGATTAGGATTTACTGTATCCTCAAGTGAATTTAAACGTGCCATCTCTGTCTTACAGCGTGCAAGCCATCTTGTGGTACGCTCTACGCTGTTTTGGATATAGCTGCGGTCTGCCACAGAAGACGGACACTCATCAAATGCCATTGCAATAGTAGAACCAAGATTAGACTGAATCTGCATACTCTCCTCTGGCCCCATAAAAATACGATGGCCATCGATATGAGACTGGAAGTAAACTCCTTCTTCCTTAATCTTTCTCATTCCGGCAAGAGAAAATACCTGAAAACCGCCGGAATCTGTCAGAATCGGGCGGTCCCAATTCATAAATTTATGCAGACCGCCAAACTGCTTGATCAGCTTATCTCCCGTTCTTACATGAAGATGATACGTATTGGACAGCTCTACCTGTGTATGGATTTCCTTTAAATCCATTGTTGATACAGCACCTTTAATTGCGGCAACTGTGCCAACATTCATAAATACAGGTGTCTGAATTTCTCCATGAACGGTAGAGACACGGGCTCTTTTTGCCCGTCCCTCTGTTTTTAAAATTTCATATTCCATTATTACTTACCTTATTTAGAAGCCTTCTTTGCCTTACGCTTGTCAAGAGCGTTCTTTAAATCATACCACAGGCAGCCTGCGATGCATACAGAAGAATAGCATCCGCAGATAACACCTACGATAAGTGGCAGTGCAAACTCCTTGATGGATGTTACACCAAGAATATAAAGAACTACTACCATGATAAGAGTTGTCAAAGAGGTATTGATGCTTCGTGACAATGTCTGTGTAACAGAAACATTGACAACTTCTGCCAAATTCTTGTTAGTGTGCAAATTCTCACGGATACGGTCAAATACAACGATTGTCGCATTGATAGAATATCCAACGAGAGTCAGCATACAAGCAATAAACGTATTTCCTACAGTCCAGCGAAGCACTGCATAAAATGCCAGTAAAACAAAGACATCGTGAAGAAGCGGAAGAACAGAGCTTGCACCAAAGCTAAACTCCTTGAAACGAATCCATACGTAAATTAACATAAAGATTGCTGCAATAATGACAGACAAAATTGCAGAACGCTTCATCTCACCGCTGACTGCAGCACTGATATTTTCAGTCTGAATGGTACTCTCATCTACTCCAAAGGTCTCTGACAGCTTACTGTAAAGTGCATCTCTTTCATCTACAGTAAGTGTTCTTGTCTTAATAATAACCTCGTTGCTTCCTGTTACAGGTGTCATCTGGATATCATTGTCACCTGTTACCTCGCTTACAACTGGCTGTACATCACTTTCGAGCTTCTCAACACTGTAATTCTCATTAAAGGTTACACTAGTGGAAGCACCGCCGATAAAGTCAAGGCTGTAGTTGAAGATATGACCCTTTACACCGCTGATTACCATCGCAATAATACCAATTGCAATAACAATACCTGATGCGCTGTAGAACAGCTTTCTTTTTCCAATAAAGTTAACTGTTTTTGTGTAAACAGTCTTTCCATACAGCTTTTCATCCTGCAGACCAACTGCATAGAAGCTCTTCAAGATATTCTTTGTAATTACAAGTGCTGTAAACATGGATACAACGATACCAAGAGCCAATGTCTGAGCAAAGCCCTTTACTGTACCAGAACCGATAAAATACAAAACACCTGCTGCGATCAAAGTAGTAACATTTCCATCGATAATTGCAGAAAATGCCTTAGCAAATCCTGCATCAATGGCTGTACGAACACTCTTTCCAGCTCCGATCTCCTCACGGATACGTGCGAAAATAATACAGTTTGCATCTACAGCCATACCAATACCAAGAATAATACCGGCAATACCTGGAAGTGTCAGTGTAATTTCCTCGTTAAACGCACTTAACAAAACAATTACAAGTGCAGTATACATAACAAGCGCGATAGATGCTGCCAAACCTGGAATACGATAGTAGATAATCATGAAAGCAAATACTAAGATTAGACCGATCACACCAGCCATAAGGCTTGTACGAACTGCATCCTGTCCTAATTTTGCACCAACTACCTGTGAACGCATCTCCTGCAACTGAACAGGCAGTGCTCCGATACGAATATTGGAAGCAAGTGTCTGTGCTGCCTCAAGATCACCCATACCAGTGATTGAACATGTATCAGATGCTATATGCTCATTTACAGTCGGGGCACTTAACACCTCGCCGTTATACATAATGTAAATTCTGCCCTTTTTAGGTGCTAACTCCTCTGTTGCCTTTGAGAATGCCTCGACACCATCAGATGTCAGCGTCAGATTTACAACATACTCTCTTGCATTTGTTGTTGCATTGCTTCTTGCACCGGCCTGTGCGTCCTTGATCTGATTTCCGTCCATGACCTTGGTTCCCTCTGGATCACTTGAATCCGTGCAGAAAATCAAGGTACCTGGTTTTCCAAGCTCCTGCAAAACTGCATTTGCATCTGTTGCACCTGGAATGTCTACCGTAATACGGTCAGATCCCTCAAAATAAACCTGTGCTTCAGTTGAATAATCCTGCACACGTTTTTCAAGCTTTGCCTTCGTGTCGGACATATCCTGGCTGTTTACATCGCCTACTGCCTCATAGGTGATGCTGACACCGCCTCTAAGGTCAAGACCAAGGCTGATGTCGTTTAAACTTCCTGAACGATCACTTCCAAGGCCGCTGACGGCTGTGTATACGACAAATGCGATGACTGCCAAAAGCACAACCAGACGGATAATCCCTTTTTTCTTGCTCATCTTTCTATCTCCTTCTCTATTCGGAGGCTATCTAAGATAGTCTCCTTTTTCATACAGATCTAAGATCCGTACTAATTCATGTTAACACACGTGGGAGATTTCACCGGCAACATCAGCAGATGCCCCTGTCTCTTCTTCCATGTCAGCAAGTGCTGCCTTAATCATAATGGCACACTCGATACGCTTCTGCTGCATCTTACATCCAACATCGTAGGAACCTGTGATAGAACCTGTGAAGTTGTATGCATTTGCATTACAGCCGCCGCTGCAATAATACTTCGCGAAGCAATTCTGACAGGCTGGCTTTGCATATACATTGCACTGTTTAAATTCATCGCATATATCCTGCTTTACAATACCATCATAAACATTTCCAAGTAAAAACTCTTCCTGTCCAACAAACTGATGGCACGGATAGAAATCACCCCACGGGGTGACAGCCAGATATTCTGTTCCAGAGCCACAGCCTGACAAACGCTTTGCCACGCATGGACTCTGTGTCAAATCAATATTAAAGTGGAAGAAATTAAATCCTTTTCCAGCTTTTCGATATTCCAAATAAGCATCAGCAAGCTTATCATATTCTTCAAGGATACGCGGCAGATCTTCTTCACGGATTGCATAATCATCCTCTGGTGATGCAACAACCGGCTCCATAGACATCTGCTTAAAACCAAGATCAGCATAATGAAGCACATCCTTCGAAAAATCAAGATTATTTCTTGTAAATGTTCCTCTGACATAATAATTTGTCTGATTGCGGCTTTCTGCAAACTTCTGGAATTTTGGAACGATTAAATCATAGCTTCCCTTTCCGTTTCTAAAAGGACGCATTTTATCATTTACTTCTTTTCTTCCATCAAGACTAAGCACCACATTGCTCATCTCTTTATTACAAAATTCCATTACTTCATCGTTTAAAAGCACACCGTTTGTGGTCAGTGTAAAACGAAACAGCTTATTATGCTCTTTTTCAAGAGATCTTCCATATTTTACAAGCTCTTTTACAACATCCCAGTTCATAAGAGGCTCACCACCAAAGAAATCGACCTCAAGATTTCTGCGGTTTCCAGAGTTTGCAACTAAAAAGTCGAGTGCCTTCTTGCCGACCTCAAGGCTCATAAGTGCACGACGTCCGTGATACTCACCTTCCTCAGCAAAACAATACTTGCAGGCAAGATTACAATCATGGGCAATATGCAGGCAAAGTGCCTTCACTACCGTTTTTCTCTTTTTGAAGTCTGTCATATACTTCTGATAAATATCTTCTGTATACAGCATTCCCTCATTCTTTAAACGGGTGATCTCTTCGTAGGCCGCCTCAAGCTCTTCTCTTGGGTAACTGTCAAGAGAAGCAAAAATGGCTTCCTTATCTTCCTGCTTCTCATATACAGGAATCATATCATATACCACGTCATCTACTACATGTACAGCGCTGGAGTTTACGTCCATAACAATGTTGTAGCCATGGCTCTTATATTGATGTATCACTACTATTCAACCTTTCTTATCTTTATCCTTCTTCATAAAAATGCATACAATGGAAAACCGAGGAGTTTCCTCCCCGGCTTTCCATCAACCAAGTCCAGAAAAATTACTTGTTGTTTTCGCAGCTCTGATTTCCTACTGTACAGGAAGTCTTACATGCGGACTGGCAAGAAGTCTGGCACTCGCCACAGCCACCCTTTGCCATGGTGTTCTGCAAAGTCTTGCTTGTTAAGGTCTTAGTTTCCTTCATATCTTCATCCTCCTATCTCGAATATCTGATAATTCACAGTGAAGTATAACATAAATGTGGAGAAACTGCAAGTAAAAACTATTCTTCTTCCTTATTCTTACTATCAATATATGCCCAGATCTCCTCACGTCCCTGCTTGGTCTCAGCAGAAAATGGGATTAATACCTCACTTGATTTCATGCCAAGTGTACTTCTTATCTCTTTTACTCTTGCTGAAAGCTGACTTCTCTTAATCTTATCGAGCTTTGTTGCAATGACAACTGGGGAGAAGCCTGAATTGACCATCCAGTCAAACATCTGACAGTCATTTGCGGATGGCTTATGGCGAATATCTACGAGCAAAAATACTCCCTTTAACGGCTTTGAGGTGTGCAGATAGCTCTCTATCATTTTTCCCCACTTTTCCTTTGTTTCCATTGAAACCTTTGCAAAGCCGTAGCCTGGCAGGTCAACAAAATAAACACTTTTTTCCTGCGCATAGGAAGCGTCAAGGCCTTGTGCTTCTATCTCCTTTTGAGACTTCTCGCGATATTCGACCTTATAATAGTTAATCGTCTGTGTCTTTCCTGGCTCTGCTGATGTACGCGCATATGCCTTACGGCTGATCAGACCGTTAATCAAAGAAGACTTTCCTACATTTGATTTTCCTGCAAATGCAAATTCTGAAAATTCATTTTCTGGAAGCTTGCTCGTTATACCGCAGACTGTCTCCAGATTGACTGATTTGATAATCATGCCTCAAAAACCTCCTTTACAACTTCACGCATATGCGTTACAAAACGCACACACAGCCCTGTTGTTACTTCATCTGTCAACTCCTCATAATCAGCACGGTTATCAGCTGGCACAAATACAAGCGTTGCACCTGCTGCCTTCGCTGCGAGAAGTTTTTCCTTTAAGCCACCAATCGCAAGTACACGACCGCGAAGCGTAATCTCACCAGTCATTGCTACATCTGGCCGCACTGCACGGTTTGTTACTGCAGAAAGAATTGCCGTTGCCATCGTAATTCCGGCGCTCGGACCATCCTTTGGCACTGCACCCTCTGGAATATGAATATGTATGTCATGTGTTTCAAACCAGTCACTTTCAATACCATACTCACCTGCTACACTCTGTACACAGCTAAGTGCTGCCTGCGCTGACTCCTTCATGACATCACCAAGCTTTCCTGTCAGCTTCATCTGACCCTTACCTGGTGTTACATTTACTTCAACTTCAAGAGTTACACCACCTACACTTGTCCATGCCAAACCTCTGACAATTCCCGGCTCTCCCTTTGCTGCTATTTCTTCTTTGCGGAAGCGCTCTCTGCCTAAATAATCTGATAAATTGTCTGGTGTGACTTCAATTTGTTCGCAGTTTTCCTCAAGATATTTTAGAGCAGCCTTGCGGCAAATAATAGCAAGCTGTCTTTCAAGTCCACGAACACCCGCCTCTTTTGTGTATCCGCTTATCACCTTTTCAAGTGCACTCTGATCCACTCTTAATAGACCTTCTGGTAGCGCTGCCTCTTCAATCTGCTTTGGAAGCAGAAAACGACTGGCAATCTGATATTTTTCTTTTTCAGTATAGCTGCTGACCTCTATGATCTCCATACGATCAAGTAATGGCTGCGGAACTGTCTGTAAATTATTTGCTGTTGCGACAAATAATACATCGGAAAGATCAAGCGGTACCTCAAGATAGTGATCTGTAAATGTTGCGTTCTGTTCTGGGTCAAGTACCTCTAACATAGCAGATGATACATCTCCATGCAAACTGTCGCTTCCCATTTTATCAAGCTCATCAAGAAGCATTAAAGGATTTATAACACCTGCCTTTTTGATGGCCTGCGCAATACGCCCCGGCATCGCTGCGACGTATGTTCGTCTATGACCGCGAATCTCAGCCTCATCATGCACACCGCCAAGGCTGATTCGCACATACTTACGATTTAATGCAGAAGCAATGGAACGGGCAATTGATGTTTTTCCAGTTCCAGGCGGTCCTACAAGGCAAAGAATACGACCGCCTTTTCGCGGCTGTGTTTTTTCCTGCTCTTTATCAGCTTCCTGCGCATTCATTTGCAGCTGTCTGACAGCAAGAAATTCTAACACCTGCTCCTTTACCTTTTCAAGACCATAATGATCCTTATCAAGTTCCTCTCTTGCTGCACATATCGAGATATGCTCTTTGGTGCGCTCCTCCCATGGCATCTCAAGCAATGTCTCAATATAATTCTGACTAACCTTGCTTTCTGGACCATCCATCGGATTGCTGCGCAGACGCTTAATTTCTTTTTCAAGCTGTTTTTTTACTTCTTCTGGTGCTTTAAGCTCTTTTAACTGTTTTTCGTAGCGGTCTGCCGCAGATTCTGCTCCCTCACCAAGTTCCTTTCGAATAAGGCGCATTTGTTCACGCAAAATATAGTCACGCTGCTGCTTATCAAGCGCATTTTTCACCTTGCTCTGGTATTCTGCGCGAAATCGCTCTACAAGCGTTTCGTTGCTTAGCCACTCCAAAATAAATTCGTAGCGTTTTTCCTCATCCGGATATGCGGCCAAATATTTCTGACGTTCCTGCTGCTTCATAGGCAAATTGCATGCGATAAGTGCACAAAAACCTCCGATATCCATGTGCTGCAGCAGCAAATTGGCCAGTTCCCTGCTGGCCTTTGGCTGAACACGGCAGTATTGTTCAATCAGATCCTTGAGTACACGAATTTTAGCCTCTTCCTCAATTTCTTTTTCCTGATCCTCTTTGTCTAAATCATCTGCCAGTAGTTCTTGTTCATCGCTTTTTTCTGACTCAAAAACAGTCACCCTTGCAATCAAATTTGGCACATATTCCTCAATTGATTCTAGCTTTGCCGACTGCAGACCTGTGACCAGCACACGGAAGCTGTCTTCGGGCCCCTTAATAATTTGTTTTACCTGCGCAATAACACCAAATTGCTCTAGCTGCTCCTGCCCCGGATTTTCCACACTCGGATCCTTCTGTGCAACCAGAAATACATTCTGATTTGTCTTCTGTGCATTGGTCGCCGCTGCAATCGACATCGGCCTGTTCATATCCAGATAAATCCTCATACGCGGCAATACGGTGATTCCACGCAGAGCGATTGTAATTAATGTATTTTGCACTTTTTTTCTCCCTTATAAAAATAGAAAGGGGGGAGACTGTCAAGCAGTCTCCCCGGATTTATTCAGGAATCTGCGGGCTCTTTCTTCCCGCTTTACAACCTCAATATCGCGGCGCACGATCTGCGGCTTTTCTGTTCCCTCTACTGTCTGCTCAGTAATGATACATTCTCCTACTGTATCATCAGAAGGCAGCTCGTACATGGTATCCATCATGACGGACTCTAGAATTGCTCGTAAGCCTCTTGCACCGGTCTTTCTTTCCTGTGCCTTCTTCGCAACTGCTTTGACTGCATCTTCTGTAAAGGTGAGCTTTACACCGTCAATATCAAACAGCTTCGTGTACTGCTTTGTAATCGCATTCTTCGGCTCTGTAAGAATCTTTACAAGAGCTGCCTCGTCAAGCTGCTCAAGCGATACCATAACAGGAAGACGTCCGATAAACTCTGGTATAAGTCCAAACTTTACCAAATCTTCTGGAAGCACCTGCGCAAACAATTCACTGATGCTGCGCTCATCCTTTCCAATAATCTCAGCGCCAAATCCAATTGATCCACTTCCAAGACGGCTCTCTACGATCTTTTCAAGACCGTCGAATGCACCTCCGCAGATAAATAAAATGTTGGTGGTATCAATCTGTAAAAGCTCCTGATGCGGATGCTTTCTTCCCCCCTGCGGCGGAACGCTTGCTACGGTTCCCTCTAAAATCTTTAATAATGCCTGCTGAACACCTTCACCGGAAACGTCTCTGGTAATAGATACATTCTCAGACTTCTTCGTGATCTTATCAATCTCGTCAATATAAATGATACCGTATTCTGCACGCTCGATGTTATAATCGGCTGCCTGAATCAGCTTTAACAGGATGTTTTCAACATCTTCACCCACATAACCGGCCTCTGTCAGAGAAGTTGCATCTGCAATTGCAAACGGAACATTGAGTAACTTCGCCAACGACTGTGCCATGTAAGTCTTTCCTGAACCAGTCGGACCAAGCATGAGAATATTACTCTTTTGAATCTCAACGTCACTGCTCTCTTCAATGTGGGTAATGCGCTTATAATGGTTGTACACAGCTACTGCCAGTGCTTTTTTTGCCTCATCCTGTCCAATTACGTATTGGTTGAGATGCTCCATGATCTGCTTTGGTTTTAACAGGTTAATGTCTCCTGGATTATATCCGCCTGCTTCTTCCTCGCCATTTTCTTCTTCCTGAAGAATTTCGTAGCAAATCTCAGTACACTCATCGCAGATGTAACTTCCGTTTAATCCCGCAATCAGCTTGCGCACCTGTCTCTGCGACTTTCCACAGAAAGAGCAGCGTAAATCCTCTGATCTTGTTGCCATAGTCAATCCCCTTTAATCATCAATGATTCGTGATAATCTCATCAATCAAGCCATATGCTTTTGCTTCTTCAGCTGTCATCCAGTTATCTCTCTCGGTATCTGCCTCAACCTTCTCAACTGGCTGGCCTGTATGCTCTGCCATAAGTCTGTTCATGCGTGCCTTTGTTTTCAGAATATGTTCAGCACGATCTTCATATCAGTTGCCTGACCCTGGGAACCACCAGACGGCTGATGAATCATGATCTCCGCATTTGGAAGCGCATAACGCTTGCCTTTGGTTCCTCCTGATAAAAGGAATGCGCCCATGCTGGCTGCCATACCGATGCAGATTGTAGATACATCACACTTGATGTACTTCATCGTATCGTAAATTGCCATACCATCGCTGATGGAACCACCCGGGCTGTTGATGTAAAAGCTGATATCCTTGTTTGGATCTTCAGACTCCAAAAACAGCAGCTGTGCCACGATTAGGTTTGCTGTTACATTATTCACTTCCTCGCCCAAGAAAATAATTCTCTCTTTGAGAAGACGGGAATAAATGTCATAAGAACGCTCTCCGCGGTTTGTCTGCTCCACCACATAAGGTACTAATGCCATATATGTCACCATATCCTTTCCAAAAGACAGCGGCTTTCTGCCGCTGCCTCTGTTTATAGTTATAATTATTTTGCGCTGTCTACGATCAGATCAACTGCCTTCTGTACAGCCAGATCATCCTTTAAGCTATCCTTGCCAGCCTCACCAAGATACTCCTTAACCTTGTCAAGTTCCATCTTGTATGCGTCTGCCATCTTCTGCATCTCAGCTTCAACCTCTTCGTCAGAAACTTCGATGTTCTCAGCCTTAGCAATTGCCTCAAGAACAAGACGATTCTTAATACGAGTCTCAGCCTGCGGCTTCATCTGATCAACAAGAGCCTCTCTTGTCAGACCAGTGTACTGAAGATACTGATCAACAGTCATGCCCTGCATCTGCAGTCTCTGTGCGAAATCATTTGCCATGTTGCGTGCCTGAGAAGTGATCATAGCGTCTGCGATCTCCATGGATGCATTCTCAACAGCCTTGTCTACTAAAGCGTTCTGCTTTGCAGTCTTAGCTCCTTCTCCTTGCGCTCTAAAGCCTTAGCCTTTAAATCAGCCTTGTACTCATCAAGAGTCTCGAAATCGGAAACCTCGCTTGCGAACTCATCATCAAGCTCTGGCAGTTCCTTAGCTTGATTGCCTTAACAGTTACCTTAAATGTAGCCGGCTTTCCTGCCAGGCTAGCCTCATGATACTGCTCTGGGAAGGTAACGTTAACCTCAGTCTCCTCGCCAGCATTCTTGCCAACTAACTGCTCCTCGAAAGTATCGATGAAGCTGTGAGAACCGATGGTCAGATCATAATCTGTACCCTTGCCGCCTGCAAATGCAGTTCCGTCAACAAATCCCTCATAGTCGATGGTAACGATGTCACCGTCAGCTACCGGACGATCCTCTACAGTTACAGTTCTTGCCTGCTGATTCTGAACCTTCTTCAGTTCTTCCTCAACCTCTTCGTCGGTAACTTCTACCGGCTGTGCCTCATACTCAAGACCCTTATACTCGCCAAGAGTTACTTCCGGCTTAACTGCTACAGTTGCAGTAAAGATGAAGGACTTGCCCTTCTCGATCTGTGTTACGTCGATCTCTGGCTGAGAAGTGATTACTAAACCACTCTCCTTTGCTGCCTCTTCGTAAGCTTCCGGAATAATCTCATTTGCCGCGTCCTCATAGAAGATACCTGCGCCGTACATCTTTTCGATCATAGCACGAGGTGCCTTGCCCTTGCGGAAACCAGGCAGCTGAATTCTGCCCTTGTTCTTGATATATGCTTTCTGCATGGCTGCCTCAAACTGCTCAGCGCTGACTTCAATTGTCAGCTTTGCCATGCTCTTTTCCAGATTTTCTACCTGTACACTCATTACTGGTTCCTCCTAAAAAAACTTTCGTCCTTATCATATGACGCTTGCCACATCTAACTACTATCTATTTTAGTCATATGTCTGCAATATACGATTATACAACACAAGCCTCAAAATTGCAAGCGATAATTACGGCATCATAATTGCTTCTGTGAGCTTCTTTGATGTTTCCTCATCTTTTAGCAGCTTTACTAACTCAAGTCCGAGCAATATAGATGTACCCATGCCGCGGCTTGTTGTAATATTTCCATCGGTAACAACTGGAACGGCCTTAAACTTAGCTCCCTTTAACTGGTCTTCAAAGCCTGGATAACATGTTGCATTCTTTCCTTCCAAAATGCCTAAAATGCCAAGTGCACTCGGCGCTGCACAGATTGCTGCAATACGTCCGCCCTTTGCATTGTGTGAAACAAGCAGCTTAGAAAGCTCTTCGCACGCTTTTAAGTTCTTAGTTCCAACACCTCCGCCCGGCAAAAATAAAGTATCTGCTGCATCAACAAAAATATCTTTTAGCATGACATCATTTTTAATTCCAATTCCATGAGAGCCCTGTGTCATATCTTTATTATGTATAGAAACAAGCTCTACCTCTTCTCCTGCTCTTCTAAGAAGATCAATCACTGCTAATGCCTCAACCTCTTCACAGCCATCTGCCATAAATGCGTAAACCATATTTTTTTCCTGCCTTTCTTTTTTTGACCTCAGTATAAAAAATCTTGATGAATATGTCAACATGGGATATACTGATTTCTGAAAATCATTATAGGCGTTCACGGTTCGCAAACTTTTCTCGTGAACTTCAATAACCAATAGAAAGGTCTGGTATTTATTATGGAAATTGAACGTAAATTTGTCCCAGTCAAGCTTCCTGACAATTTAGAATCATATCCCCACACACGCATCGAACAGGGATATCTGTGTACTGCCCCTGTCGTGCGCGTGCGAAGAGACGGTGATTCTTATTATATGACATACAAAGGCGCTGGCATGATGGTTCGTGAGGAATATAACCTGCCGCTTACAAAAGAAGCCTATGAGCATCTTATTGTAAAAGCTGACGGCACTGTAATTTCAAAGACACGCTACCGCATCCCGATTGGTAACGATCTGACTGCCGAGCTAGATATTTTTGACGGTGCTTTAAACGGTGTACTGCTCGTTGAGGTTGAGTTTCCTGATGAATCTGCTGCCAGAAGCTTTATTCCTCCAAAATGGTTTGGCGAGGATGTAACTCTTGATCCGCGCTACCACAACAGCAACATGTCAAAGGGCATTCGGCCGTAATTACATGAAACAATCTAACATCGAGATGCGGCTTTATATTGCTGCCATAATTTTAACGCGCAGAATTTAGGTCCTGCGCGTTTTTTCATGATTTATTTTTGAAGATACCTGGGTTAAAAGAGCATAAAGCCAAAATCGGTACAAGCTTGCCTGCAATCTGGTATCAAAGCTCTGTCACTCAAGATAATCAAGCGGATCAACCGGCTCTCCATTTTTTTGCAGTTCAAAATATAAATTAGGTCCTTCTGTGACATAATATTTAGTCGGCTCTGCCAGTCCGCCAAGCACAGTTCCCTTTAATACATAATCACCTTCTGCCACTGAAACATTGTCCATATTTCCGATAATCGCCTGATATTCATCGCCAAGCGTTACGCAAAGATATGTTCCAATCTCCTCATTTGCTGCGATTTTTGAGATAACGCCGTCTGCCGGCGCTAAAACGGCATCACCTGGTTTTGCCTGTACCATAATTGCTGGGCACACCTTATATTCCTCTAATGTTGGATAATATACAAGTCCGTCCATTGAGAAAGACTTGATAAGCTCTCTTCCTGCAACTGGCCACTGAAGCTTCTTTGATGAGTCAAAATTTAAATTCATGGATACAAGGCTTGTCTGACCTGCAACCTCTGCCACTTCATCTGATGCTGCCTGTTCTGTATTCTGGATACTGTCCTGATTTGCATTCTGTCCAGACGCATCATTTGCGGCAAGCTCCTCACTTTCCCCTGACTGCTCTGCGAGCTGCTGCTCGCCAACTTCACTTCCAACTGGAAGCTCATGGTTCATCTCCTCTGCCACCTGATTTGCCTCAGACGGCATCCCATCTGATTGTGTTTTATTAGCCTGTTCTGCTTGTGTCAGCGCTTCACTCCCATTTGTTGTCACATACCTTTCATTTTGCTCACGATAAAAATTCACTGCCAAAAGTGCAGTAAGTGCTACGACTGCGCCAAGTCCAATGCCAAGCATCTTCTTCCCCGATAAAAACGCATACCACTTTCTCATAATGATCTCCATTTCTGTGCGATTACAACTGCACAATGTATATTAGGCGATCAGGAACTTTCTCCTGCTCCCTTTAGTCCTATTCTTGCCAATATTTGTGCGGTTATACGAAGAAACAAAGAAATATTTAAAGCTTTTATCTGCTTGAACTGTCCTTTACCTCACATCCCTGAAAATAATGCTGTAAAATCCATTTATAATCTCGTCCCTCCCCTGCATACCTGTCTGCTCCATACTGACTCATTCCATATCCATGTCCAATACCCTTTGCGATTACTCTAATCGTATCTGCGTAATCTTCAAGTCGAAACCAAAGTGACGGAATACCTAGTGCCAACGCTGCTTCCTCTGCTGAAAAACTAATCTCTGACACCTGTAAATTCATAACATAACCCTGTGCATCAAGTGTCAGCGCCACATCCGCTGCATTCACCGGTGCCGAAAGCTGTCTCGTATCATCAATCTGGTTAAGCTTACCTGCAAATTCTTCTTTTGTAAATTGTTTTACCGTCTGATATCCCGGTGATTCAGCATCATACACACAATCGACACCAACAAGATACGGACAATCTCCTGTCTGGTCATAGCGCGTCATCCCGGCGCTGATCTTATGAAAAAGCGGTGCTGCAAGCCCATCACCATAATAAAGGCACTGCCCGGCAGTTTCAATCACTGCTGCATATAATTTTTCATAATATAGATATTCATCATCGCCCCACACTGCTTTCATCTGCGAAAGCGTCATCGCATGAATGGCAAGCTCACTCTCTGAGACAGAAGTTTTTGTTCCCATAGCACGATACAGCCACGTTCTTGCTAAAATAGCCTGTGCCTTCAATGTTTCCTGCTCCATTGAAGGATCTATCTCCTGCGCTAAAATGCCAACAAGATACTGTTCTGCTGAAACTGTTTTTTCATTTTCAAGAACCACGCTATACAAATCTTCTGGCTGATAAGACATAAGACCAGTATCAAAACAAAGAATCGTCATAGTATATGGAAACAAAAGCGATGCCAAAAATAATAATACTAATGTCACGATCTTTCCCTTCATTATAGCACCGCCTTTCCTAAGCAAATCTATTTCCCCATCTATTTTATTCTGCGTTTTCTTTCAATATGACTTATTTCAAGACAAATTCAAGATAAATTTGTGTTGCAACCTATTTGTTAAGATGTTATAATATTTCTGATAATGTTCTGCAGAAGGCAGAACGACAGATAGGAGGAAGCCAAATGACTTGGTGGCAAATTTTGCTCATTATTCTTGCCGTAATTCTTGTGCTTTTGGTAGTGCTTTATTTTGTAGGCTCCAAAATGCAGAGAAAACAGGCCGTTTCTCAAGAGCAGATGGATGCGATGAAACAAACGCTATCCATGTTAATTATCGACAAAAAGAAAATGAAACTTAAGGATGCAAATCTTCCGGATATGGTTTTGCAACAGACTCCAAAGTACATGCGCCGCATGAAGATGCCTTTTGTAAAAGCAAAGGTTGGTCCTAGAATCATGACTCTTATTGCTGACCCGAAGGTGTATGAAATCATCCCGGTAAAAAAAGAAGTCAAGGCTGTTGTCAGCGGTATTTACATCACTGAAATTAAGAGTGTACGCGGCGGAGCAATCCCGGCACCGCCGAAGAAGAAAGGTTTCTTCGCACGCTTCAAAAAAGATAAGAGCGTAAAGAATACAACTGCTGAGAAAACAGAGTCTAAGGGAAAGAAAAACAAATAAAGCAACAAACAAAAAGCCGTGTATCGCATTGATACATGGCTTTTTATTTTACTATCTTCTGATCAGTTTTGCTGTGGGCGAATCTGAAGCAAAATTTCACTATCGCTGACATGCTGATTGTTTATCTCCAACAAGTATTCAAGCTTCAGTTCTAAAAAATCATCGCGTTCATCAAGACAGAGGCCAGTCGTATACACACCCATCTCCATCTGTCCATAAGGCGTCTCATATACACTGACAAGCTTGTTTTCCTTCTCGAAATTCATCTGCGCATTGATCAGCCCTTTTTTGCTGACAGATACATGTTCTTCTGTAATCTGGATCGAATTTTTTACAATTAGGTTGGTATCATCGCCAATCTCATCATAGAAAAGATAGCGTTTTCCATCCTTTTCATAATACTTTCCAGTCGTTGTCACTTCGATAGTGTCGTCTCCGTCCGGTGTCATCTGAAGTCCGCGCACCGTTACAAGTACGTCCTTTGTCATGTTTTTCACTTGCCTTTCTATATATAGACCCTGCCTGCACAACTATAATCAGCGCTCGAATGCAAGATCAATCAGCTTCTGAACAAGCTCTTTCTTCGGGATGCCCTGTGCTTCCCAAAGCATCGGATACATACTAATTGCTGTAAATCCAGGAAGGGTATTGATTTCGTTAAACACAACACCGCTCTCAGTTAAGAAGAAATCAACTCTTGAAAGTCCTCTTCCATCAAGTGCCATAAAGATTTTTACAGCATCCTCACGAATCTGCTCACGCATATTTTCTGGCATCGGCGGATCAACAAGTGTTTTAGACTCGGAATTGTAATACTTTGCATCAAAATCGTAGAACTCATCTGCTGAAAGAATCTCACCAACACCAGATGCCTTTACATCAAGATTTCCGAGAACTGCACACTCAACCTCACGGCCGATAATAGTCTCTTCTACCAGAATTTTTCTGTCGTTATCTGCTGCTTCAACCAATGCACTCTTAAGCTGCTCTCTGTTTGCTGCCTTATTTACACCCTTAGAAGATCCTGCTCTTGATGGCTTTACAAATACTGGGTATTCCAGTGCACTCTCTACTCTTGCAACTACCTCATCCATTTTAGGCAGCTCTTCCTTGTAAACAGGAACATACTTTGCCTGACGTATGCCAAGGGTATCGACTATAATCTTTGTGTAAAGCTTATCCATACCAGCAGCTGATGCAAAGAGACCACATCCAACAAACGGAATACCTGCAAGCTTAAATAAGCCCTGAACAGTTCCGTCCTCTCCGTATAAACCATGCAGTACCGGGAAAATCACATCAAGATGAACAAACTGTGCCTTTTCGTCCTCGCTCATACGATAAAGACCTTTTCTAGTTGCATCTGGTGACAATACAATACTTGTCTTTGACTGTCTCCAGGATCCATCCGAAACTGCATTAAGATCAGCGGCCTCTACCCAATGACCTTCCTTTGTAATTCCTACTAAAATGATATTGTAACGCTGTGCATCAATGCACTGAATAATATTAGATGCGGACATACATGAAATCTCATGCTCAGAGGACTGTCCTCCAAAATAACCGCCAGATTCTGCTTGCTCATAATTTTTCCCTTTCTTTGCAATTCTTAACAACAAAAGCTGCAATGTTTGCCTTTGCTATCATACCACATTTTGATAAATATGCAAGTGTCTTGCCATACAAACCTTTTTATTCATCCGTTTTATGATGCTCTTTATAATATTTATCTGGATGATTATAAACATCCTCAAAGAACTCGCGCTTTTCTTCGTAGAGCTCATTGAGCCAGTCAACTGCGGCTGCACGTCCTTCATCATCAAATGAAAAACGCTTTTTTGTAAACAGCTCTGGCTTTGTAAAATCTACGGAAAATGGTCCTGGGCAGGCGGCTGCCTCGAGAAGCGTTACTTTTTCTTCCTTTGGCGCTTCCTCAGATGCATCGTTTGAAGCATCCTCGTTTGGTATTACACGCGTTTCTTCTACTTTATAGATGCTGTATCGCATTCCTCTGTCTGACCCAGTAAATCGACTTTTCTTCAAAAACGGAATGGACAGTAATGTTCCATGATCAATCATTTGTTTCCTCCATTGTATACGGAATTTCCACCTGAACGCCATCAAAATTATTGACTAGGCGGCCATCTTCCTCAAGACGAAATGCCCAGTTTACCATAACACTATCTTTCTCATCTGTTCCTTCCTTAGCTTCCGCCTCAATTTGATTCAGCGATTTTTTTGATACCATCATCAGCTTCGCATAAACACTTGTATCAGTTGTCAGTTCTTCCTTATCACGGAATGTATACGAAAGAAGATCTCCATTAATATCTGTCATATCCATATCATTATATGCCGCTGACAAGATTGCTGCATCCTTTCCTGCACGGCAATTTAATTCGATATCTCGCACAGCAAATTTTTTATTAAAATTAACAAGTTCCTCTCCCTGTGTTGCACACATGGCAAATGAAAGCGAAACTGTCCACTCCTTTGGTGTATCACCTATTGTTTCTGTCGATACTGCACTTAAATAAGGGCATACATAATATGTTGTTGTCCTGCCGCCCCAGGCGCGATACTTTGTAACACAAACAGAACCATTCCAAAACATGGTTCCCGTTGAAGCATCTGCCTTATCAGCCTCTAGCTGTCGGCGAATTTCTGCTAATCCAGTCTCATTTTCTGCTGCCTGTTCACCTGCAGCATCCAGCGTAATTAAAACAGTTTTCTCATAGTGATGCACGCTCATTGCAACTGACAGCACCATTACAACAAGAAGTGCTGTGATCACAGTCACAAATACGGCTGTCTTTTTTCTTGGCATATGTTCTCCTTTCTACCGTATTCTCCAATAGCAAACGATATCCCATAAGCTTGTTCTAAATTTTCCTGACACAAAATATTTTTCGTATCTCCCCACAAAACAAAAGAAGTATGTAAAAGCTCATTATCTGGCAAAAATAAAAGTGTCTTATCTGCTATCATAAGCGCATGCTCTGGTCTGTGCGTGATAAATAAAACCTGTTTATTGTCTGTCTTGCATAATTCCTTTATCAGCTTTATCAGCTGTGCTGTGTGACGTAAATCAAGTCCACTCTCAGGCTCATCCATAATTAAAAGTGATGGCGATGCGACAAGTGCTCGTGCAAGCTTTACAAGCTGCTGCTGTCCTGCACTAAGTTTATCATACGAGTATTCAGAAAATTCAAGCATTCCAACACGCTCTAATGCTGCCTCTGCCATTTTTCTATCATTACTATCTGGCTGCGCAAAAAGTGATTTGTATGGATTGCGGCCAATAAGCACCATATCTAACACAGAATATGGCACACTTGTCGATTTTTGAGGCACATATGCCATTTTTCTCCACAGCTGTCTGTCTTTAATATTTCTCATATCAACACCATCTAAAAATGCGCCTCCGCCGCACCATGGTATAAGCTTCATCAGACTCTTTACAAATGTTGTTTTACCGCAGCCATTTTGTCCGAGAATCGCTGTAACCATTCCCGGCTCACTCGCCATATTTATATTTGATGACAACACTTGTTTTTTGTAGCCAATTGAAGCGTCTTTTACCTCTAACTTCATCCGCGAAGCCCTCCATTTTTAGCAAGCAGAATTAAAAAAAGTGGCGCTCCAATCAAACTTGTAAGGATCGCTGCTGGAATTTCTGATGCTGTAATACAGCGCGATGCCGTGTCCGTAATAAGTAAAAACAATGCACCATATACTATTGAAGACGGAATTACGTCTTTGTTGCTTCCGCCATAAATCATTCGGCAAAAATGTGGAATCAAAAGACCAATCCAGCCAATCTGTCCGCACATAGAGACGACTGCTGCTGTGATTGCTGATGAAGCTGCCACCGTCATAAAGCGAAAACCGTGCACTGATATTCCAAAGCTTTTCACCTCTTCCTCGCTTAGCATCAATGCATCCAGCTTCCACCTGAAAAGCAGAAGAATCACAATTCCTGCTAAAATCCAGCCTGCACCAGATAAAAGTAATGGCCAGCTCATATTTTTCAAGCTACCCAAAAGCCAATATGTAATTGACGGAAGCTCATCCTGTGGATCTGCCACATACTTTGCAAATGACACCATTGATGAGAAAAATGAGCCAATAATCATACCAGAAAGCACAAGACGAAGTGTTCTGTTCTCACCGCCAGTTCCTGCAAATAAATAAACAAGACATACAGAAAATAGTCCGCAAAAAAGTGCACTGCTTTGTATTCCTGTCCTCCCAGCTCCCATTAAAATGGCTGCCACCGCACCAAATGATGCTGCATTTCCAACGCCAAGCGTATCAGGTGTAGCAAGTGGATTGGCAAATACTGCCTGAAACCCTGCTCCTGCTGCCGCAAGACCTGCTCCGCACAAAAGAGCACCAAATATACGTGGTACACGCACAAAGCAAACCACATGACGCATAGTATCGCTCACTGTATCAGAACCAGTAAACAAATCACAAATGGCACGAAGCACATCATATGGTGCAATTGCATAACGCCCCATTCCCAAAGAAACAGCACATGCGACAAGGGTTATCACCCCTGCCGCAATACTGCGCCTTGTATTCCATTTTCTTTTTTTATTTGCTGCTTCCATATCCATTTGCCGCATCTGCTGACGGTGTATACATTTGTGCGACCTGATCATCAGTCAACTCAATGTTATACACTTCCTTATAATAATTCTCGACTTCCTCAGTCATATCAACGTCATCAAACAGATCAGGATAAACTGTCTTTGCAAGCCACATAAGCGTCATCGGAGTATCTGCTCCCGGTGTGAAGCTTCTGTAGGCGCCAAGCGGCATCTTGTAAACCTGCTCATTTTTTACAGCACTAACGCTGCTCCAGTCATTGTCACCGATGGTATTGTTGTAAAGATCCTCTGGCATTGCCTTTGTGAAGTTACTGATAAAGATGATGTCTGGATCCCAGCTGTAAACCTGTTCCATATTGACAGATGCATTTGAACGCTCTGCCTCAATTTCCTCACCTACATTTACTGCATTTATTGCATCACACCAATACTGCCCCCAGAAATTTTTTCCTGAGGTAACAAGTGCTGTGTCACTGTAATTAAATAGGAAGAAAACATTCTTTTTCTCGTCATCAGTTATATCTTTCGTCTTTTCTTCAATCTGATCTTCTACCTTTTCGCAGTACTCCTTTGCTGCCTCTGCCTTTTCTTCTTCCTCTGGGAAGATATCTGCCAACAAATCCATCCACGCATCAAACGTATCTGCTGCATTGTAATCCCACTTCGTAACGGATACCGCTACTGCTGTCAGACCGGCAGATGTCAAAGACTCTCCAAGTTCAGTATTTTGCGCATTGTAGAATACTAGATCCGGCTCTAATGCCAGTAAGCTTTCAATATTTAACTCACTGTTTTCAAAGAAGGACGTATCCGCATCCAAAATCTCTGGATACAGCTCACCAAGAAGTCCAGCTTTTGCTGCGCTCATGCTGACTGGACTGATTCCAACAAGCTTTTCTGCACTGTCTAAATATAGTGACAATACAGATGGCAGCGGAAGCGTATCAGTCACAACAATTCTGTTTATTTCCTCTGGAAGTGTAACCTCATTGCCTGCATGATCAATGATTGTACGCTCGCCATTGTCTTTCGCTGATGCATCTGTCGAAATGCTCTCTGTGTTTGCTTTTGAAGTACTCCCCTCTTTTTCCTTCGCTGCAAACACAGGTGTTGTAGAAAGTGCTGCTGTAAGCACACACACTGCTGCTGTCCAATTTCTTTTTGTTTTCCTCATCATTTCTCTCCTCCTAATCAAAAACTTGCATATTCATATTTATTATTGTTTCTTGCTCTTCATTATAAAGTGCATCATAAAAAAATGCAATCGCGTTGTTGAAAAAATTACTCTTTTTTGTCATACTTTACAAAAATCATGTACGGTGCTACAATCAAAACACAGCAGTATACAATACGCAGAAAGAAGGGTTTTATTATGAATCATGATATTACAAACGAAGTTCTTACTGAATTTTCCACTGCATTTTCGTCGAATCCAGTTAATCACATTGCTATGAATGCCGTTACCTCTGCCGGACTACTAGCAGCATCTAAAAATCCAATGGCACAGCGCGAAAGCCGTCACTCCTACTCCATTTCTCTTGAGCAGGGTGAAATTACAAACCAGAAGCAAAGCGGCCGCTGTTGGATGTTTGCAGCACTTAACACGTTTCGCTTTGAGGTAATGAAAAATTTAAATTTAAAGACTTTTGAGCTATCTCAAAACTATACGCTTTTCTACGACAAGCTGGAAAAATCCAACTATTTCCTTGAAAGCATTCTTGAAACACTCGATGAGCCAACACAGGGACGTCTTATCTCATTCCTTTTATCTGCTCCGCTTGGTGATGGTGGACAGTGGGATATGTTATGCAATCTTGTTCGCAAATATGGTGTTGTTCCAAAGGAAGCTATGCCTGAGACGGTTGCCTCCTCTGCTACGCGCGAAATGACAGCTGCCCTGACAAGAAAGCTTCGTGAGGATGCATGCCGTCTGCGCAAGGCCTATGCTGACGGTTCCACTTTAGACGAGCTTCGCAAAAAGAAGGAAGCTATGATGGAAGAAATTTATCGAATTCTTTGCATCTGCCTTGGCGAACCTCCAAAGACTTTTGATCTTGAGGTTACTGATAAAGATGATAAATTTATACGCGACACTAATCTTACCGGAACTGCGTTCTTTGAAAAATATGTTGGCTTAAATCTTGATGATTATGTCAGCTTAATCAACGCTCCTACTGCTGATAAGCCTTATCACAGAAGCTACAGCGTGAAATTCCTCGGAAATGTAAAGGAAGGCTGCCCTGTTCGCTACTT
The DNA here is from genome assembly GCA_003478935.1 of Firmicutes bacterium AF25-13AC. Lineage (GTDB taxonomy): Bacteria > Bacillota > Clostridia > Lachnospirales > Lachnospiraceae > Anthropogastromicrobium > Anthropogastromicrobium aceti. The sequence continues at coordinate 84,802 of QUFP01000005.1, read as the reverse complement.
AAATCTTCCGATTGAGGAACTTAAAAAAGCTGCAATCGCACAGATGAAGGATGGTTCTCCTGTATGGTTTGGCTGTGATGTCGGCAAGGATTCCTCTCGTGATGAGGGACTTCTTGATACTAATACATATCAGACTGACAAACTTCTTGGTGTTACATTTGGCATGAATAAGGCTGAGCGTCTTGATTATGGTGAAAGTTTAATGACGCATGCAATGGTATTTCAGGGTGTAAACCTTGATGAAGAAGGCAAGCCAAACCGCTGGCGCGTAGAAAATAGCTGGGGCGATGCACCTGGCAAAAAGGGCTATTATGTCATGAGCGACGAATGGTTTGACGAATATATGTACCAGATCGTTGTCAATAAAAAATATCTGCCTGATTCTTACATTGCAGAGTATGATTCTGAGCCAATCATGCTTGAGCCGTGGGATCCAATGGGATCACTTGCACTTTAATCTTTCATTTGGCAACAAATAAAAGCCTGATCAGTGGATTACGTACTATTTTGCGCAATTCACTGACAGGCTCTTTTTGTTTTTATCATCCTACTTTCTGCATGGCTTCTTTAGCTCAGGATATTCAATCCTATTTAGTCCAAGCTCGCGGCACCACTCAAGCGCAGTCTTTGCTGATTCAAGATCACACACATCCTTTGGTTCATGCGCATCACATCCTAAAATAATATCGCAGTTATGTCTGGCTGCAATCTTAAAAAATTCAAAATTAGGATAATGACGATGCTCTCTCATACCTAGCATATTAATTTCAAGCGGCACCTTATTCTTTGCTGCATAAGCACACAACTTATCTGCTGCCTTTTCATAGTTTTCCTTAGAACCGCCAAAATTAAGCAGATCAGGATGAGCCAGATAAGTAAAGCAGCCTGTCTCAAGACCTTCAATAACCTGATCTACATAGCGCATCATCATATCTTCCTCATAATGCAGCTCACCACTATAAATATGTTCTTCCTCATTTAATACAAAATGCTGCCCCATAATGATGTAATCAATAGGATACTGGCTGTAAAATTCCAACAGCTTGTCGAAATACTTCGGATAATACTCTGTCTCGAATCCAAGCTTGATCTTGATATCATCCTTATATTCCTTCTTCAGCGCCAAAATAGAATCTACATATCCTGGCACCTGCTCTCTTTTCATACGGAATGTAGAGTAATAATCTCCTGAAAAGAAATATGGTGAATGGTCTGAAAAGCCAAGAACCTTGAGCCCACCCTTTATTGCCTCCTCTACATACTGGCGGTCCTCACCAGCTGCATGGTTACAGCGAGTTGTATGTGTATGAAAATTTGTTGTCAAAATTTTATTTTTCATGAAATTTATCTCCTCTGTTTTCATATATTTTTTCATTTTTGTCCACTCCCAACTATACTCACCTGTTAACTTTCTGTCAATTGTTTTTGCAGGTTGCGCGATTAAATGCCATCTGGTATACTAAAAGAAAACATCTTAAAGGAGGTATCATTATCAGACAGATTCATCTGAGAGAAACACGCACCGCAGTCACAGAAAAGGTGGTAGAATCATTATTTTCTGTTTTACCAATCGTTATTATCGTCTTTCTTCTGTGCCTGTACATTTCCCCTATGCAGCCGGATCTTCTCCTGACCTTTCTTGTCGGAGCCCTGATGCTGATTATCGGTATGGGCCTTTTCTCGCTGGGAGCTGAGCAATCCATGACACCAATTGGAAACCAAATTGGAACTGCGCTCACACGTACAAAAAATCTCCCGCTGATCCTTGCTGTCAGTTTTCTTCTGGGCTTTGCGATCACAATCGCTGAACCGGATCTCCAGGTCCTTGCCCAGACCGTCCCTCATATCAGCAACACGGTACTGCTTATCACAGTTGGTGCTGGAGTAGGTTTTTTTATGAGCGTATGTATGCTGCGTATTCTAACAGGAATGCGCCTTCGCCTGCTGCTGATCTTCTTTTATGCCATAATCTTTTTGCTTGCTTTTTTTGCTGACAAAAATTTTCTTGGCATTGCTTTTGATTCTGGTGGCGTTACAACTGGACCAATGACTGTTCCTTTTATCCTTGCACTTGGACTTGGTGTGTCTAATGTACGAAGCGATAAAAATGCTGAAGCCGACAGCTTTGGTCTTGTTGCGCTTTGCTCGATTGGTCCTGTTCTTGCAGTTTTGATTCTTGGATTTTTCTACAAGGACAATGCCGCCGTTGCAGATCTTAGCACTGCTTCTTATGGCACGACCACAGATATTGGATATGCCTTTCTTCATGCTATTCCACATTATCTAAAGGAAACTGCCATTGCTATGCTGCCAATTATCGTGATTTTCTTTCTGTTTCAGTTTACACTGCTTCATCTTGACAGCAGAAATCTCGGAAAGATTATGATTGGCTTACTTTATACGTATATTGGTCTTGTACTCTTTTTGACCGGCGTTAACATCGGATTTTCTGCCCTAGGCGCAGAACTTGGTGCAGCACTTTCCTCTGGAAAAAGTGTCTGGTGGCTCGTTCCTCTTGCCATGGCAATTGGCTGGTTTATCATATCAGCTGAGCCAGCTGTTGCAGTTCTTGAAAAACAAATTGAAACAGTAAGTGCCGGTGCTATACCTGGCCGGGTAATCAAGCGCAGTCTCTCCATTGCGATTGCACTTGCAATGGGACTTTCCATGATTCGCGTTCTCACTGGAATTTCTCTTTTCTGGTTTTTAATTCCAGGATATACAACTGCATTAATTTTGACCTTCTTCGTTCCAGATATCTACACAGCTATTGCATTTGACTCTGGCGGTGTTGCATCTGGTCCGATGACAGCAACATTTATGCTTCAGTTTTTCATGGGCGCGAGCATCGCACTTGGCGGTAATGTACTCCAAGATGCGTTTGGCGTTGTTGCACTCGTCGCTATGATGCCTCTCGTCTCCATTCAGCTTGTCGGTCTTTTCTATGAACGCAAGCAAAAACGTACCAAAGAAACTACTGTTGTCTATGGCGACTACGATATTGTTGAATTGTGGGAAGGAGAACATGCTAAATGAATTACATAATCTCAATCATAAACCCGGACTCACTTTCCATTCTGATGGATCTTTGCAATCAGCTTGATCTGCCGCTTAGTATTACAATGGCAGGCCGCGGCACAGCAGTGCAAAGTATGCTTGATCTTCTTGGCATAGAATCTAATGAACGACGTATTGTGTTTACCGTGGCCAGTGAAGAAAAAACAAAAAAACTGATTCAGGCGCAAAAACGCCATATGCACATTGGGGTTCCTGGTCATGGAATCGTGATTGCTGTCCCTATTAAAAGTGTTGGAGGAGGAAAAACAGTGGCCTTTTTAAATGGAGAAACAGATAACGCAGCTTACACGCCTTCGCTTAATTATGCGCATGAGCTCATCGTTGCCGTCTGCAGCCAAGGCTGCACCGATATGGTTATGAATGCGGCACGTGCAGCTGGCGCACGAGGCGGCACCGTCCTTCACGGAAAAGGAACTGGTGCAAATGGCGCACCAAAATTTTATAACATCACAATTGCGCAGGAAAAAGAGATGATCCTGATCGTTGCAGCAGCTTCCCAAAAGACAGCTATAATGCAGTCTATCCTAAAAAAAGCAGGTCCTGACAGCAAAGCCGGAACGATTGTATTCTCACTTCCTACTACGCAGGTTGCAGGGTTTGCGCTGCTTGACAATCAAGACGAAACTTAAGAATAAAAATGAGCAATCATCCAGACATTTAACATCTGATACGTTTTGTCAAGGGTGTTTAAGAACTTTTTTCGCTGTCATTCAAAATCAGACGCTTGATTTTGTCGCTCATGGTTTCTTTGCTCGTTTCACTGAAATGGATTTTGACGCGGTAGGTGGTCTTTCCGATTTTCTTTATCATTACAGGTGGCGCGGCTTCCTTTACGGTCAGAGGGGAAGCGGTTGCTGGTGTCGTTGTTCATAGGCTCTCCTTTCCATGAGAAAAGCCCCATGCGGTCATACATGGGGCGGTGGTTTTGAGGTTGAAGTGGCGAAGTGGCAAAGTGGCAAGGTATCTGGGTTTTGCCACTTGGATTTTGCCAGTTCACTTTTTTAGGGCGTGATACCATGCTGCGCCGATACGCTTTGAAGTAATGCGCCTGTCAAGGTTTTTCTTTGCCGCCCGGACAGTACGGGCAGAAATCCCCGCGTCGGCTGCGGCTTTCTCTATATCCTCGCTGGCAAGCTCTTTTCCGTCTGCCAGTAGGTCAAGTATCAGCTTTTCAGCCTGTTCGGTTTTGGTGGCGTTGTTGCCGCCCGCGCCGGACAGCAACTCGTCGGCGGTTATATCATATTCGCTATCCACTCAAAGCCTGTTTCCGGGTCAAGGCAAAAGGCTACGGGCTTTCCCTCCGGCGCAAGGGAAGATTTGTCGTGAATGATAACGCGCACATTCGGCTCACGCTTTACGCGCCCAATAAGAAGCACGCTCCGGGCGGCTGCGCGGAAGTCAATAGAACCTAAACCCCGGTATGCGCTCTGCCCTCCGGCAGCTTTGTTGAGATGTCCGATAAGGATAACGGCGCACCCGGTACGCTCGGCAACATCGGCAAGGCGGCGGAACATGGGGCGCACTTCGTTTGCCCGGTTCATGTCGGTTTTTTCGCCCATGTACGCCTGTATGGGATCAAGGATAATCAGCCGCGCCCCGTTCTGCGTGATTGCCTTTTCTATGCGCTCGTCGGAGAGGGTAAGCTCCCGTTTGGCTTCATCAATCACAAGTACGCGGTCAAGGTCGGCTTCTGCTTCCATCAAGCGGGGTTTGACGGTATCGCCCAAACCGTCTTCGGCGGTCTGGTAAATCACTTGGAATGGCGGCAAGGGCTTCATTCCCGGCAGCGTTCCCCCGGTGGTGCAGGCGGCGGCAAGGCGCAGCGCAAAGGTGGTCTTGCCCTCGCCGGGGTTGCCCTGCACAATGGTTACTTTCCCAAAGGGAATATACGGCTCCCATAGCCATTCAACGGTCTGGGTGTCAACCTCGCTCATGCGGATAATCTCAACGGTTTCTTCCTGCGGCGGCTCTTTCAAGCCGTAAATCGCTTCCCGGATATACTTCCCGTCCGCGATTTCTGCCCGGTGCTGCAATACCTCATTCCAGTCCTTGTAAAGCGGGAGAAGGCGGTGGACGGTCAAGCCCTCCGGCACAAGCTCCGCAAGGCGGCTGCAAGCATCGTTTCCGGCGTTGTCGCTGTCAAGGCAGAGGTACACGGTCTTGATGTTCGGACGGTCAGAAAGGAAACGCAAAAGGGCTTTTTCGCCCACGCCGCCCAACGCCAGATAGCTTTGCTTTTGCCAATCCTTTTTGAACAGGCAGAGGAAAGATAAGAGGTCTATCGGGGCTTCAAAGACAAACAATCTTTCGCCCTCGCCCCGGTAGCAGAAGTTAAAGGCTTTGTCGCTGCCTTTCACATCAAGCCGGAAACTCCCGGCTGTTCCGCGCTGGTGGGCGTAGCGTGGTATGCCGCTTTCATCTCTGCCGACGAATACGGCGTTGTGGTGGGTTGCGTCCTCGTAAATATCGCCGCTGGCAAAGAAAAAGCCCGTCACATCTTCATCAATGCGGCGGGCAGCTGTGAGGTAGTTCCTCGCTGTTCGGTTGTCGGTGCTGCGGGGCGGCAGTCGGAAGTCAGAAAAGGACGCGGGGCTTGGTCTGTCCGGCGGCGGTGTAGCTCCCTTTTCTCCTGCGAGAAGTTCAACGGCTTCGGTGAAGCTCTTGCCGAAAAACTCCATGACAAAATCAATGGGTGCGCCGCCCTTGCTCTGGCTGTGCCTGTACCATTTGTTTCCCCGGACGGTCAGGCTGTCGTGCCGCTTCCAGCGGTATTCATTCCCGGCGCGGATAAGCTGCTCGCCCTGTGATTGCAGGAAAGAAACAAGGTCGGCTTGGTTGGCGCGGTCTATCTGTTCTTGGGTGTAATACATGGTTGATACCTCGCTTTCTGTGGTTGAATTGTTCATAGGTTTTGAGTATAATGAAATCGACAAATTGGAATTTGAAAGGATGATGATATGATGGATAAATTAAAAAAGAACATGGTTTTCTACCTACTGTTGCTGATAGATTTTTATATCGTTCCTTGGTTTATAAAAGACACAGGAAGTGCAATGATTGTTATGTTAGTAATTATTCCTCTAATATGTTTAATAACCTCTGTTTTTTATGGGATTAGGAATGGTTTTAACTTCTGGTATATTTTGATTGTAGCAATAATGTTTGCGCCATCTATATTTATATTTTATAACTCAAGTGCATGGGTTTATGTAGTTGGATATGCTGTTATTGCATTATTGGGAAATTTAATAGCATTGCCATTAAGAAAAAGATAACTTCCAGTTTATCAGAAAGCATTTAGGGCGGACAGGCAAAGCAGCTTGCCCGTCCTTTCCTTTATCGCTCCTGTTCGTGCCGCTTGGTGCGGGTCTGTGCCTGCTCCGGTTGGTCGGCGCGGAGTGCAATATCCACGCATTTGCGGATTTTTTGAAGCTCGGCAACCTCGGCGCGGGTGGCTTTCAGCGTGTCATATTCCGCTTTCCGCTGTGCTTTGAGGGCGGTATATTCTTTCTCCCACGCGGAGATCGGCAGGGTTTTCACGCCCTCCGGCAAATGGGCATGGAGATAGCGGTTTGCCGCGTCCCATAGGGTAAGCTCGGCGCGGCGGGCTTCCGCAAACTTCTCCTGTTTTCCTTTCCAGCGGATTTGCCGATACTCGTCCTGTATGGGCTTGTAGGTCTGATAATTTCTGCCGTACTCCATGAGTTTTTGCAGTTCTTTCATGCGCTGCTCGGCGGTTTTCATTCCCTCCCGGATTGAATAGGCTTTATCACTGACAGAGGAAAGAGAAGCGTCCAGCTCATCAAGATTAGAGATACCATGCTCGGAGAGATAGTTGACCGCTGCCGCTATGGTTTTCAGTTCATCGGCTGTGTGCTGTTGTTGCCAACGCTGCGAATACTTCCGGCTCTTTTCTCTCTGAACGCTCAAATACTTCATCAACAGATTTGCAAGGTTGGGAGATTGCGGCGGCTGCTTCGGGGCGGTTTCCCACGATTTGAACAGGTCGGCAATCCATTCTTTGAGCTTCCCAATCTGCGCCCGGATTTCCCGGATAAGGCGGTTTGCCTTTTGGATATTTCGGTTCAGTTCGCCTTTCTCGGTGGCGATACCTTTCTTCTCCATCTGGCAAGCCGCCACGCCCATGTGGACTGTGGGTATCTCGTCAATGCCGCGCTCGGCGTTGCTGCGGTGGTCGATACGCTCCGGGCTTCCGTTCCTCTCCAAAAAGTCGTTGGTAAAGTCAGCCCATGCCTTGCGCCACAAGAGGGTGTTGTCCTTGTTGTTCCAGCCTGTAAGGTCAACTTTGTGAGTTTTGTATCTGCCACTTGGCAAGCGGATACGCTCGCCGTTTTCGTCAAGGTCATATTCCTTTTTGGATTTCGCCGCCCATGCGCCGCGCTCGTCAAGGGGGCGCATAGTCAGCATGATATGACAATGGGGATTGCCGCTGTTGGTGTCGTGAATGGCATAATCAACGCACATTCCTCTGGAAACAAATTGAGAGGAACAGTATTCCCGGACAAGCCGGATCTGTTCCTCTCTGGATAATTCTATGGGGAGCGCTGCGTCAATCTCACGCGCAAGCTGGGCGTTCCCGGCTTTCTCGTAAAGCTCCACGCTGTTCCACAAGGTTGAACGGTCAGCGAATGAGGGCGGTGCGTGGGGCGGCAGCATGATTTCTGTATGGACAACGCCGCCTTTGTGGGTGTAGTCATGGGTCATTCCGTCCCATTCGTTTGTCAGCTTTTCACCGCTTCGGTAGGCGGCTGCGGCAACGGCTGATTTGCCTTTTCCTCGGCTCACAATGCCGACGTTCCAATGGTAAATGGCTATTGGTATCACCTCCCGGATAGGATAATAAAACCCGCAAAAATGGCACAGACGCCAACGGCGGGTGTACTGTTTTTGTGGGTGTGCAGGGATAGCCGCAAAGCGGCGCAAGGGGTGCAGCCCCTTGTTGCGGCAAAGCCGCCATATCGGAGTGCGGGGAAATCTCCCTGTGCGGAGATAAGCCCTCGGCAGAGCGCACACGCCCGTAAGGGTGTATAAGTGCGCCCTTAGTGCCTAAGGGATTTTCAGCTTGTCGCTCCCTCGGCTCGTTTTTTCAGATATTCCCGCGCTGGTTCACTCGTCAAGGCAAGCCTAAGAAGTGCTGCGGCTTCCTCGTCGGTCATGTTCTTTGCTTCCGGCACAATGCTTTCAAAGACTGCGCCCCGGACGATAAGGCGGTGGCTGCGCGTTCTGCGTTCCTCTTTGGATAGCTTCTGACGCAACATTTTTTCCCGGTTCTCAAACTGCTGGATTTTCTTCTTTCCGTCCTCAATCTCGGCTCGCAATTCCTCGCGGGTTTTCTCTCTCGGTTTCGTCATGGGTGGTCGCTCCTTTCTGTCCGTAGACATAGAAAAAGGACAGTCGATTTGCTCGGCTGTCCTGATGGTAGTATTAAATTTTCATGGGGTTATCCGTTGAAAGAACTTAGGTCAAGCGCACCATTATTTATCAGCTCTTGGATAATGGTAGCCAAATCGTTTTTCACACTTTCGCTTTCAGTTTTTGCACCCGCATTTTCAACATATACGGTGCTATCTCCCAACTTAAAGGTCGCATAGTAAATTACATTCTGTTCTCCCACGCTGTTCCGGTCTGTTACAAAATATCCTGCCGTCACGCTTGTGCCATTTACTTCGCTACTTTCTTCACTTCCTACAATCTTCGTATCAAGTAGTGCTATATCCGTTGTAGATATTACCACTTTGGCATTTTCGATTTTTCCCTCAAAACCAATCAATTCTTTGTTGCTGTCGGAAACAGTATCATCAACACGAAAAACTGCATGAGCTGTAACGGTCAAGTTTGGAAAAAGAGATGCAGCTTCCGTTTCCGTAAGTTGCCTTGTTGTTATAGTCCCGTCAATGTCAATGCTTGAGCCAGCAGTTTCCGATTTTACAAAGATGATTTCATTTCCGTTGTCCAAAGTGGCAATGTCAGTTTTGTTCCCGAACAATCCACTTTGAAATACGCCTACGCCTAAAACAGCAATTACTGCAAAGCAAGCCGCCATAGCTCCCCACTTAACCCAACCGGGTTTCTTTGCTTTCTTTTTGTAGTTAAGGGCTTCATCAACATATTTCGTATCAAGTTCACTCATAGCGTCGGAAAACTTTTTTGCGTTCATACGAATACCTCTCTTTCAATCAAATATTGCTTCATCTTCTCGCGGATACGGGTCAGCCGGACAGAAATGTTTTTTTCTGAAAGCCCCATAAACTCGGCTATGTCCTTATAGCTGTCGGAAAACCAATAGCGGCGCATGAAAATAACGCGGTTTTCGGTAGTCAGCGTGTCTAAAAATGCTTCAATGATACGGGCTAACTCTTTGGCTTCGATTTCTGCTTCTACTGTATTCGGGGCTGCTATACAGGCTTCAATTTCTTCCAAAGCAATCGTGTAATGGCTGCTCCGTTTGGCTGCTTCCTTTCTCCAATAGATTTTGAGTGAAATGTTCCGAACGATTTTAACAAGATAAGATAGCAGCGGGTTAGGTCGTGCCGGGGGAATGGCGTTCCATGCGCCTAAATAAGCGTCGTTTACACATTCCTCCGCGTCTTGTCTGCTGCCTACGATATGGTAGGAAAGATTGTGGCAGACCTTTCCGTATTTTATATCCAGCTCTCGTATGCCTTGTTCTGAACGTCCAAAAAACATTTCTATGATTTTTTCGTCGTCTATCATCTCACCGCCTCCTTTCGGGCTTCACCTATGTACTACGGTTTCAGCTGCAAATACTACATCTAATCCGAAACTTTTTCAAAAAAATTATAGCACATCTTTTTGAATAGGGTGTGTCAAGTTGCCGGAATGTTTCTTTGCCGCTTCGCTTGCCGCCCTGCGGCGTTCCTCGTTGTATGGGGCGGTCAGACGGAAAGAGAACCGCCCCTTGCGGATTTCAAACTCCATGCAGCCCGTGTCCGGGTCTGCGTCAGTCTGGCGGCACTGGTCGGGGTGCTGTCCGGCGTAGGCGGCAAGCCGCTTCTTTAAGTCGGTGTTGTGGGTGCGGATATAGATCAGCGGGTCTTTCTCGTCAAACCATATATCGGTGGTCTTTTCCTGCTTCGTAAGCCCTGTTCTCATAAACTCTCCTTTCTGCGCCCCTGTTACGCAATAGGGGCATTTTTCGGGTGTTTTTCCCGGCTCTTGACTTGGGGAAAATGAGGATTTTCAAATAGAAAACGCTCCGGCGATACATTCCTCGTCCAGAGCGTTTCTATCGTGAAATATGGGATTTTTCCGGCTCTTGACGCTCATACATAGATAAGCTCAAACTTGACGATTTCCTCCGCTTGCGCCTTGCAGGTGTTCATCAGCCCCACCCATTGCATGGGGTCTGCGGCTTTCAGTTCCTCGGTTGCCCCCGCACCCTCGGCAAGCTGCGGGATAATGAGGTCAAGGCGGCGACGGACGGCGGCTTCAATCTCGGCGCAATGCTCATAGAGGGTTTCGCTTGCGACAAGGGCGTTGTAGAGATCGGGGCGGTAGCCCTCAAGATAGGCTTTCCGCAAGTGTCCATAATGCCCGATATAGGGCGGTCTGGCGGGTGAAGTAGTACCGTTGTCAATCAATCTTCTCATGCGCTCTTTTCTCCTTTCTCGTCTGCGACAGGGGGAAGTTTATGGGGCTTTTGCTCCTGCTCCCGTTCCCGCTGTTCTCTCCATTCTCTGCGTTTTTTCTCCATATAGCGGCGGTTGTATTCGGCTTTTTTTGCTCTGCGCCGTTCCTGCTCTGCCAATGCCGCTTTTTCTTCCTCTGTCAGTACGATTTCCTCATGGGGGATTTCTACCTTGCCGACAAAGTTAAAGAAAATCTCAACCTCCTGTGTGCGGCTCGCCCCTTTTCCCTCGGCTTGGTGGACAAGGATTTTTTCAACAAATTCATTTATCATGGCGGGGGTAAGCTCGGAAAAATCCGTATATTTTTTGACAAGGGCAAGGAATTTTTCAGCGTTGACGGTTTCCCGGCTTATACGGTCAAGCTCCTGCTCGTCTTGGGTAACGCTCTCGGTTAAACTCTCTAACTCCGCTTCAAAATCATGCAGCATTTGTTCAAAGAGCTTATCAGAAAGTCTGCCGTTTACATTGTCCTCATAGAGCTTGCGGATTAAGCGGCTCAATTCGTCGGCTCGTTTCTCGCTGCGCTGTTTTCTCTGCCGGATTGCCTTTGCCGCTTTCACCTGCCGCTCGCTGGAAGCAGAGCAGACCTGCTCCATAAATGCCGCTTCATTGTTCAGCGCGTAGTCGCATACTTCCTTGATAGCTTCAAGCAGAAGCTCATTTACAACGGCTGTGCGGATAAGGTGCGTCGTGCAGTATCTATTATAGTGCTGGTTGCCTAAATCATAACGGGAACAGTTGTACTCGTCGCGTTCTGGACGCTTCCTGCCGTTGGGTCGCCCCGCCCAGTCCCGCGCCAGTCCAGCCCCGCCCCTGTGGTTATACATCTTAGCCCCGCAATCCGCGCAAAACATCAAGCCCGTTAAAGGATTTGCCGCGCCTATGGTGTCCGTCCGGCGTATCGTTTTCCGCAAGCTCTGGACGCGCTCCCATGTTTCCTTGTCAATAATAGCTTCCTGCGTATTTTCAAAAATGACTAAATCCTCTTTGGGTGTCATTCTGGAGCGTTTGTCTTTGTAGCTTTCTTTATAGGTGCGGAAGTTTACTGTATGCCCCATATACTCCGGCTTGGATAGAATATCGGCAACTGTGCCGCCACGCCATGTGTACCGTTCAGCGGGGTTAAAATTAGACTGATGTTTCCCCACGCCGCGCTGTGCAAGATAATAGGACGGTCTTTCAACCTTTTCCAAAGCAAGGATACGGGCAATTTCATACGGGCCTTTGCTCTCCAACGCCATGCGGTAAATCCGGCGTACTACCTCGGCGGCTTCCTCGTCGATAATCCAGTGGTCTTTGTCATTAGGGTCTTTCTTATAGCCATAAATACAATGGCTGTTTGTATGCTTGCCGGACATTCCTCTTGCGTGGAGAACGCTTGTTATTTTTCGGCTGCTATCACGCACATACCATTCGTTCATAATATTCAAAAACGGGGCAAACTCGCTGCTTTCGCGCTTGTCGCTGTCAACTCCGTTTGCTATGGCAATAAAACGGACGCCCCGCTCCTTGAACATGACTTCTGTGTAAAATCCCACTTGCAGATAATCTCTGCCGACACGACTTAAATCCTTTACCAGCACATGGGAAACCTCTCCGGCTTCTATGGCTGCAATCATGCGTTTCCAATTAGGGCGGTCAAAGTTTGCGCCAGACCAGCCGTCATCAGTAAAGTGGACACAATTCGTAAATCCATGCTCCTTTGCATAATCTTCAAGCAGCTTCTTTTGATTGATTATACTGTTACTGTCGCCTGTGAGGTCGTCGTCGCGGGAAAGACGCTCGTATAGTGCGGTTATCTTGCCGTTGTCCGTTTTCTTTGCTTTCATTGAAAAACTCTCCTTTCTATGGGCGATTTCTTATCCCCCTTTCACAGCATATAGCTTCTGGGTGATTGCTCTCTTTTTTACATAATTCCTAATCCATTAAGTAAAATCTTCAGTCCAATTAAAATAAGAATCACACCTCCGCAAAACTCTGCTTTTGAGCGATATTTAGATCCAAATATACTTCCAATCTTAACGCCAATTGCAGAACAGACAAAGGTTACACAGCCAATAAAGCTTACAGCTGGAACTATCTGTACCTTTAAGAATGCAAAGGTTACACCAACGGCAAGTGCATCAATGCTAGTGGCAATCGCCAAAAGAAACATCTCCTTGGCATCCATACAGGCATCAACCTTTTCTTCTTCTCCCATCGCTTCCTTAATCATGTTTCCACCGATAATAATAAGCAGCACAAACGCAATCCAGTGCGAATACTTCGTGATCATATCGGCAAAAAAACTTCCAAGAAAATATCCGATAAGCGGCATCAGTGCCTGAAAGCCGCCAAACCACGCACCTGCGATTGCCATGTGCTTTTTTGTAATTTTCCCCAAAGACAAGCCCTTACAGATTGATACAGCAAACGCATCCATAGACAGACCCACCGCCAGAATAAATAACTCCACTAAACTCATTCGTTTTTCCCTCTCTTCATTTTTTATAGTTTTGGTTTTGCCGTAAAAAAAGACCCAGAGACAGCCGAAGCTGTCCCTGAGTCTCATCATTTCAAGTAATACCGGGTGCTTACACCATTTTGTCGATAATACTGCGTACATCTTGTACGCCGACTACTCCCTCTTGGAACTTTCGAAAGTATACCATTGATGATAAAATTTGTCAATACCGTTTGAATGAACTAACTGACAGATTATTTTGCAGTTGTAACACTTTTTTTGCAATTATAAAGCAAACTGACTATTATACAGCTTTGCATAGAACCCATTCTTTGCAAGCAATGATTCATGGTTGCCCTGCTCGATTATGTGACCATCCTTCATGACAAGAATCACATCTGCTTCCTGAATAGTTGAAAGACGATGTGCCACGATAAAGCTTGTTCGTCCCTGCATCATGCGGTTAAATGCTTCCTGAATCTTGATCTCGGTACGGGTATCGATTGATGAGGTTGCTTCATCAAGAATAAGCATCGGAGGTAAACAAAGCATAACTCGTGTAATACAAAGAAGCTGTTTTTGTCCCTGTGATAACGAACCGCCATCCTGACCGATTTCGGTGTCATAGCCCTTTGGCATTCTCTTAATAAAGCTGTGTGCATGAGCTGCCTTTGCTGCCTGAATCATTTCTTCCTCTGTTGCGTCTGGGCGTCCCATCATCAGATTTTCACGGATAGTACCACTTTTAAGCCATGTCTCCTGAAGTACCATACCATAATTTTCTCTTAAGCTCTTTCTTGTCACATTACGAATATTATGACCGTCAACTTCAATTGTACCAGCATTTGTATCATAAAAACGCATAAGCAGATTTATCAATGTAGTTTTTCCACATCCAGTCGGACCAACAATAGCTACTCTCTGTCCTGGCTTTACAGACAGATTTAAATCTTCAATCAGCTTCTGTTTAGGGTCATAAGAGAAGTTTACGTGAGACAGTTTTACAGCTCCGTCAACATTCTGCAAAACCTCTGCATTATCTGCATCTGGTACTTCTGTCTCTTCATAAATCAGATCAAGAAGTCTTCCTGCACATGCCAGTGCGTTCTGAAGCTCCGTAACAACGCTTGAAATAGAATTAAACGGCTTTGTATACTGGTTTGCATAATTTAAAAAGCTATACAGCTGACCGACATTTATTCCGCCGCCAATAGAGAAAAAGCTTCCAAATACAGCAACTGCTGCATATACAAGAGAGTTTACAAAACGTGTTGCCGGGTTTGTGATAGATGAAAAGAATGTAGCCTTTACAGAGCAGTCACGAAGGCGTTCATTGACCTCATTGAAGCGCTCCATTACCTTTTCTTCCTGACCAAATGCCTTAACAACCTTCTGATTATTGATCATCTCATCAATAAGCGTAGTCTGCTCACCTCTAGTCTCGGACTGCTTCTTGAACAAATGAAATGTCTTCTTAGCAATGAAGCCTGCCACAAAAAATGAAATTGGTGTCAGAACAACAACTGCTGCTGTCATTGGAATATTAATTGTAAGCATGAAAATCAGTGTACCTGCAATTGTAAGAACACCGCTAAAAAGCTGAGTAAATCCCATTAACAGACCATCAGAAAACTGATCAGCATCGGCAATAATACGGCTTACTATATCACCGTATGGATGACTGTCGATATATTTTAATGGAAGTCTTTCAATCTTTTCAAAAGCCTCTTGGCGAATATCACGCACAACTGCATAGGTAATGCGGTTATTGCAGATATTCATAACCCACTGTGCGGCTGCACCAATAATAATAACAGCTGCACCTTTATAAAGAATAGGCTTAATTCCATTAAAATCCACCTGTCCCTGTGATAAAATCAAATTGATAGCATCTCCTGTCAGAATAGGAAGATAAAGCGTACATGCAACTGTCACTGCCGCTAAAATTAGTGAAAACACCAGAACGGCACGGTAATGTTTAATATATTCTAATACCTTTACAAGTGTTTCCTTCTGCTTGGTACGATCATATTTTTTCTTCGCTGCCATGATTACGCCTCCTTTCCTGACTTTTTGCTGTCAGTCTTTTTATACTGAGAATCATAAATTTCTTTATATACACTGCACGTTGTAAGAAGCTCATCATGCGTGCCAACACCAACGCTCTTTCCATCATCAAGCACTAAAATCTGATCAGCAAATCTGATAGAAGAAGTTCTCTGCGATACAATAAATACAGTTGGTGCATTTTTCATCTCTCGAATTGCCTTTCTAAGAGCTGCATCAGTCGCAAAGTCAAGTGCCGAGGCACTGTCATCAAGGATTAAAATGCGTGGTTTTCTTACTAGTGCACGCGCAATAGTCAGACGCTGTCTCTGACCGCCAGAAAGATTCTTTCCGCCCTGCTCAACAAAAGCATCAAGACCGCCTTCCTTTTTCTGTACTACCTCAGCTGCCTGAGCAATTGTAAGTGCTTCCATGATCTCCTCATCTGTTGCATCCTCTTTGCCCCACTTCATATTCTCGCGGATCGTTCCTGCAAACAAGACTGCCTTCTGTGGAACAACCGCAATCTGGCTTCTAAGTGACTCGATATCTTGATCCTTCACTGACTTTCCAAATACGCGAACAGTTCCCTCTGTCGCATCGTAGAAACGTGGAATCAGATTGACAACAGAAGTCTTACCAGAACCAGTTCCTCCGATGATTCCGACTGTCTGACCTGTCTTTACATGAAGATCAATATCAGTAAGAGACGGTGCACCGGCACCAGCATATGTTAAGGATACATGATCAAAATCAACTGCAGGTACAGTCGCTTTCTCTGCAATTTCCTTATCGCTTTCATTTTCCATGGACGGCTTTACATCAAGCACCTTCTGGATACGGTTTCCACATGCAACTGCCTTTGTAATATTAATAATCAAATCTGCTAATTTAATCAGCTCGACTAAGATCTGAGACATATAGTTGACAAGAGCTACAACTGCACCCTGTGTCAAAATGCCTCCCTCTACTCTCCAAGCACCAGTCCAGACAAGAACAAGAATTGCAGAATTAACAATAACAAATGTTAATGGATTCATCAATGCTGAAATCTTTCCAACAAAAGTCTGTAGTCTTGTAAACTGCTCATTCTCTGTCTTAAAGTGGCTGATTTCTTCTCCTTCCTTATTAAATGCACGAATTACACGCACACCTGTCAGATTTTCTCTTGTAATACCAAGTACGCGGTCAAGCTGTGACTGTACCTTTTTATAAAGCGGAATGCTTGAAAGCATAATGCCAAATACAACAACAGACAAAAGCGGAATTGTAATCACAAAGATCATGGCAGCCTTAAAATCAATAGTAAATGCCATAATCATAGAGCCAAATACAATGAATGGAGAACGCATGAACAGACGAAGCACCAGATTCGTTCCTGTCTGAACTTGATTGACATCACTTGTCATACGTGTGATCAGCGTTGATGTACCAATAGTATCAAGCTCTGTATAAGAAAGCTTTTGTATATGCTCCATTAATACCTGCTTAATTTTCGCTGCAAAGCCTGCTGCCGCTCTTGCAGAAAACCACTGCGCTGTAGTTGCCATTGCAAGACCGATTACGGCAAGCAGTAAAAGCAGCAGTCCCATGCGAAGACAATATGCGCGGTCTTCTGCTGCAATACCGTAGTCGATAATTCCTTTAATAACAAGCGGCACAAACAGTTCAAAGACAGCCTCAAGCATCTTAAAAATTGGTGCCAGACATGCCTCCTTACGGTATGTCTTTAAATAAATCAACAGTTTCTTCATTTCTTTTATTCTCCTTTTCGGAAGCGAAGTAGCATATCATTCCACTTCACACCGCCGTGTGTGGAAGCTGATACACCCTGCCAGATAAATCCGGCTTTTTCATAAAGAGGACGCAGATGATCCTTACATGTTAGCACAACACCGTCTTGTCCGCGCTTACGGCTCTCCTCAACATAGTGACGTACCATCTGGCCTGCAACACCCATTCTGCGGTAACGTGCAATCACATTAACACCAAATACAGTCTGCCATGGACCATTTTCTACAAGCTTTGTAGTATCATGATAAAGCTCATCAGGAAGCTCTGGTTTATCATAGGAAGCACCATCAATAAAGCCAATCAGCTCTCCTTCTTCATTGTATGCACCATAGCAAACAAACGCCGGACTTGAAAAACGCTCCTCAAAATCTTTCTCGGATGCAGCCTCTGCCGGAAGGAAGCATGCACGTTCAACTGCTGCAATCTCTCCAACCTGCTCTTTTGTCATTTTCTTCATAGTAACAGATACATGCTTGCCATGATCACGATAAACAGTGTACTCACGCTGTGCAAGGCCTTCATTATAAATCATGCCCGGCACCTCTTTACGGCTCGTCTCCTCTGCCGGATTTCTTGTCTTTCCAGTTGTACGATTTTCAAACGGTGGAAAAACAGTAAGCGGTAATGGATATACATCTGTCTCTTTCTGATAGCGGTATCCATTTTCCGGAATTGGCAGTGTTGGGCAGCTATAGAAGGAATCTCTTGGTGTTCCCGGCGCTGGTGCCTCAACTGTTGCCAGCTTAACAGAAATATTTTCTGGCAGTGTTACATTTGTAATCGTTGTCATATGATATGGCTGATCTGGTACATATTCTAGATTTGCCGGACGCTTATACATACTTGTTACAAACGCTACTTCCTGCGTTTCTTTTGCTGTCTGAAGAGAAAGATCTTCAAAGCTTGCATCTTCCACATCATCAAGAACAATTGCATGACGCGTATCTTCTTTCTCAAAACCAATTGACAGACCCTTTACCTCTAATCCTTTTACATGACGGGCATAAAATCCGTATGCCGGCAAGATACCAAAAATACTTGGCTCTGGGTAAGAAGTTGGAAGCTCTGGCACATTATAAGGATCATCCTTCCAGCTCTTTGTCTTTTCGTCCCAATCGACTCTTGGAAGCAAGCCCTCGTTTTTCAGGAAAAATGTATTCACAAGCCAAGGAAGGCTCTGAATGGACGGCTTTGTCTGATACTGCGTATACTCCCAGTTCGTATTTAACTGACGCTGCTCTGTTGCATGCTCCATCGTTAATCCGCCGCGATAAGTCACCTTAATATCTTCCAGCTGTACATTTTCAATGCTGCTGCCATCAAGACCGGCAAGAAGAATCGGGTATCTTGGATCAACACTCTCTGCGCTGACACGTGCAATTCTAATATTTTTTACCCTTGCAAGCGGTCTTGAACATCCATTTGCCCTTGATGCTGCCTCTGGTGCGTCAAGAGGTTTCGTGCGGTCTGCCACATAGCCTTCTCCTGCCACATATTTCTTGCCATAAGTTACACCATCTTCTTTGACTAAATTTGCCTGATTCAGCGTAACTGGATTTTCTTCATCCACAACTGTGAAGAAGGAACGTCCGTCCACACTTACAAGCTTTGTTTTATTGTAGGACGGCGTATAACGCACTGCCGGAATTACTGGATAATGCTCATTATCAGGAATAACAAAGCCCCTGTTGTCCAGACGAATATTAGGTGCCTTAGCCTGAATCTCCTCACTCATCTGCATACCTGTCACAGGGAATCGGCAGCGATCACCAACGCGGATAAAAATTGGAGAGCTGCTAATATACTTCATATGGCTGTCTTCAAAAATAATATCTGTCAGATCACTTCCGTCTACTGCTTCTAATGCAAAACCTCTTGAATGCTCAAAATCAACACGGCGCACTGTTACCTGATGATAGCCACATGAAGACTCGGTTCCAAGCTTTACACGGCCTGTCGGGCCACAGCGATCCTCAGCCACAAGCTTTTCGTTTGTGTAGGTCTTTGCATAGACGCTTCCTGCATCGTAGCCAGATACCTTGCAATCCTCGATAAGCACATTTTCAAGCGGCATAAAAATACCAGCACCATAGGAGCTTTTCATAACAAGACCATCATCTGTAAGTGAATTGAATACACTATTTCTAACTGTCACATCCTTGCAGCAGTCTACATCAAATGCATCTCTATTTGTATCAATCAAAATGCCGTCAACATACATGTTTTCAACACCTTCTGCAATAATGGCAAAATGGCCGCCGATTACGAGTGAGAAATCTGTCAGTACAACATTTTTACAGCGCACAAGTGCAATTGCCTTATTTCCAAACCACTCACCGTTATGACCTCTTTCATTTCTAAAGGCCGGCTCAGACGGATCACCGCCTAAAAGCACATATTCACGGCACTTTTCTTCTTCATTCCAGCTGCTTCCATCAATCAGTCCATCACCAGAAATCATGATATCACACAGATCTGCACCATAAAACAGACTGTTTGCAAAATAGCTGTGACCATGATCCTGCAGGCCTGCAAAACGATTGATTTCCGGCTCAAGGTAATTGCCACCCTCGCCATCCTGATTGACATAAGAATGCTTAATATCAGTTCTCGCTGCACGAATCACTGCGCCTTCCTCGAAATGAAGATGCACATGACTTGCTAACTCAATTGTATAGGTGCGATACTCTCCTTTTGCAATTACAACAGTTGCACCGCCCTGCTTTGATGCTGCCAGAATTGCTTGGTTGATCGCCTGAGTATTTTCTACAGCACTTTTTTTAGGCGCTGCTCCAAAATCGGATGCGTAAAGAATTGTTTCATATGAAAGATCGTGAGGGCGAATTGCCGCACCTGTTGCTTCCTTAATTGTTTCCATTTTTCTCCTTTGCTTTGATGCCCTATGGCACATACTTATTTTACTTTTTTCTTTGCCAGTTTTTTCCATGCTGCAAAAAAAGCAAGACTTCCTGCCAGCACAAGAATCATAATAAGTGCTGCACAGTGCATAAAAAATTCATCTGGCAAAATCGTAATAACTGGATCCGTATATGGATCAAATAGCCAATAATCATTTTGAAACACAAGCTTATGAAATGTAATAAATACCCATTCCCAGTTTGCTGCAATCAAAAGACCAAGTGATGCCGGTATACCAACACTAATAATTCCCGCTGCTGCAAAAAGACTTCCAAAACGCTTTTTCTTTGCCGCTATAATTTCAACAGCTGACAGTGGAATTAAAATCAATGCTCCATACTCAAAAACACTAAATACTTTTTTCACTTCCTCAAAGTGAATACGCCCAGATTCTGACATTGGAAAATCTGGGAAATTAAGTATCCCCGTATGCCAGATATTATTGTAACGAATCAACGCATCAAAGTTTTTTCTGATCACGTCATTACTGTAACCGCTGATGTCTGAGATATGAAGCAGCTTCATATCTAAATAGTAGAGTGGGCGAAAATTCAGCGTAACAGTTACACTTACACAGACGAGACACAAAAATAAAATGAGCCCGCCTAATACTGCGGCAAAACAACCTGTCAAAGTTAAGTTTCTGACAGGTCGTCTGCAATGGACTTGATTACTCATGCTGAAGCCCCTGCGCAATCTTTTGTCCTGTTGTTGTTGCAGCCAGTCCTCCCTTTCCTGTCTCACGAATAGCTTCAGGAAGACTGATTCCAACACTTCTCATAGCATCAAACACTTCGTCTGGCGGAATGATGCTTCGAACACCAGCCAGTGCCATATCAGCTGCTGAGAGCGCATTAACTGCACCTACAACATTTCGCTTCACACAAGGCACCTCCACAAGACCGGCTACAGGATCACATGCAAGGCCAAGCAGATTTTTCATTGCCATAGCTGCTGCATGGATGATTGCCTCGGTGTCTCCTCCTGCAAGGTAAACAGCTCCTGCTGCTGCCATGGAACTTGCAGAACCAATCTCTGCCTGACAGCCTCCTGCCGCACCCGCAAGAAATGCACGGTTTGCAATGACACCGCCCACACCTGATGCAATATACATTGCCTCAAGCATACGCTCATCATCAATCTGGCGCTGTTCCTGAAGCGTTAGATATACGGCTGGAACCACGCCACAGGCACCAGCCGTAGGTGCTGCCACAATACGTTTCATACAGGCGTTTGACTCACCCATCTTCAGTGCTTTTTCAATTGCCGATGCAATTACTGGACCGCAGATTGTTTTTCCAGATACGACTGCATCATGAAACAATTGTCCATTTCCGCCTACCATACCGCTTCTTGACTTTTGTTTGGCATCATAGGCTGCATCTGCCTCTTTCATCGCCTGATACATTGCCATCAATTCTTTTTTTGACTGCTCGGGACTCACCATGCGCTCCTTACAGTCATCCTCAAGGATCACCTGCCAAAACGGTATATTTTTTTGTTTTGACACCTGCGCAATTTCTTCTAATGATTTATACATATCTCAATCCTTTCGCACTGCATCATTTTAATCTTCCCTTTGTGCCTGACTCAAATATGTGACTTTGACAATTCCTTCCTGTCTGGACAGCCACTTGATTGACTCTACCGGAACCTCCTGATCACACTCAATGACCATCGCAGCCTGTCCTCCTCTGCTCTGACGAAACAGCTGAAGCGTAGCGATATTGACACCCTTGTGGCCAAGCATTGCCGTAACCTCCATCACATGTCCTGGCTGGTCAATATTTCTCACGATCAATGTCGGATAATCACCCTCAAAATTAGCTGGAAGGCCATCAATTTCACAGACGCGAATGCGTCCGCCGCCTATGGAAGCTGCTACTACCTCAAGCACACTTCCATTTACACCTGTAAGATTTAGCTTGACAGTATTGGGATGTGCATCGACTAGCTCCACATGGTCAAATGAAAATTTCATTCCAGCCTCATCTGCCAGCTCAAAGCTGTGTGGAATCCTTGCATCATCTACTGCAAGTCCCAAAAGTCCGGCGACAATTGCCCGATCTGTTCCATGGCCGCTTCCAGTCGCCCAGAAGGAACCATGCAGATGAATCTGTGCCTCTTTGATCGGTTCTGCCAAAAGCTTTCCTGCTACCAGGCCAATTCGAACAGCTCCCGCTGTATGGGAGCTTGACGGGCCGACCATAACTGGTCCGATAATATCAAGAATATTCATTGCTCCTCCTATTAATCAAAAGGAAAGGCCACTCTGCCTGATTCAGAATGGCCCGTTATTCTTAGCATTAGCCAAAAATACCTTTTTTATAAAATGGTTTAATATTATCTACGATTGCTAACGCTGCCGGATCTGCTCTGCGGCATTCAATTTCTTTTCCGTTTAAGTAATCCTTTGCAGCAAGCTTTAACTGCTCAAGAACGGTATCAGAGCTGCTTGTAGTCTCTGCTACCAACAGATAACCTTCCTTGCTTCCCTGTACACGCTGTGCTAACCACATACGCTTTACCTGTCTTGTTGCCTTTGCAGTTCTCTTTAAGGCGCCAATCAGCATATCTGGTTCATCAACAAGATCTCCATATGTGACTTCACCCTGCGCTTCATTAGATGCGCTCTCTGTCTTTGTCTCAGTCGGCATTACTGTCTTTGGTACATTTGAAACTGGTGCAGGTGTTGGCTCACTTGCGGACTCCTCACCATTTTCTGCTGCCTCAGCAGCTTTCGCCTTTACTTCTTCCTTCTTTGCACGGATCTTATCAATCAGACCCATTACATGCTCGTTTACAGTAAGTCCAGTTCCATTTCTGTTGATTACAATCTCGGCATTGTTTGCCTTTGCCATCTTCTCAGCTGCCTCGTAAGTCAGAACTGAAATACCCATCTCATGCGGCTTATATACTCTCATGAACTCTGTAATATCAGTGAATAGCGGAAGTGCCTTCTGATCAGAATCCTTCTTTCCCATAAACACAATTGCAGGGCGTGCACCCTCTGGAATCTCCTCTCCCGCACGGAAGGTCTTTCCATCCTTCTCCATAACTGTCGGTGCCATAAATTTAGCGTCACATACTTCAAAGAATACATTGTTAGCTAAAATCGTATAAACCTTTAACTTTTCTTTATCATCCTTAAATACAGATGCATCAGGATTCTGTGCCATAAACTGTGCATGCTGAATTAATGCCGCCTGCAGCTTTCCATTACAAAGATCCTGCTTCTTCTCATCCTTCTTCTGATCCATCTCTGGCATCACATCAGAACGCTTTACGATCATCGGATGATTCATGTTGTCAACAATCACCTGCTCAATGCCCCAATAATACAGCTGAGCAAAAAACGGAACAATTACCTGATTTGGCAGCTTCTGATAAATCAGATGCATTCCACGATCTTCCTCAAGTTTCTTAAGTGCTCTAGTCAGGTTATCCTCTGTTGAAAACAGCCATACATTCCTGCCCGGATCAAGATACGGATACTTCGGTCTTTCTGTAAATGCAACATACAATGTCTCTGCTTTCTTAATCGCATCGACAACGCCCCAATATATAATCTGCTGCTTAATCGGGAAATGAATTGCCTTGTATTTCTCATCTTTTTTTGCAATCTCTGTGTTGAAGTAAATATAAGTAAGCTCGTCCAGGCTCAGATCTGCAATCTCGTCATCTGGCATTTCCTGTGATACGACGAACTTTCTAATTAATTCACTTTGACGTTCTTTTTCTATCATGGCTGTGCTACCTCTCATTCTGCCTGCTGTTGTTTTGTACGAAGCACAATATACAGTACCACTATATATTGTGTCCAATTTTGTTTTCATCGGCATAACTGTAGTTTATTGTAACAGGAAATGCGTAAAACTGCAAGTCTTATTGCTATTTTTATCAACTTTTTGAAAGTTTTGAAAATTCTTGTTGACAAAACAATATTGTTATGATATTATACTCCATGCATTGGGGCAAACGTCACGATGTCAGATTGTGAATAATAGCAAGCGGGCGTGGCGGAATTGGCAGACGCGCTAGATTTAGGTTCTAGTGTCAATGACGTGCAGGTTCAAGTCCTGTCGCCCGCACTGTTTTCATGATAACCAATGCAGACAAGTGTATTTGCAGTTGTGGCGGAATTGGCATACGCGCATGATTCAGGTTCATGTCCATGTACTTGGGTAGGGGTTCAAGTCCCCTCAACTGCACTCCTTGGCAGGGGCGAGAGGATTGCTTTTCGAAAGAAAAGCAGTCCTCTTTTTCTTTGTTTACAGCTTTGCCTTAAAGAAAGCACAAATCTCATCCCATATCTGCTTTTGGAAGAAATGTATATCTGCATGATCTGCATTTTCAATGGAAAGCAACGTCACATCACATCCTGCCTTTTCAAGCTCATCATGAAGTTCTTCTCCCTGTCCAAACGGCACAGTACGATCATTATCTCCATGAATAATTAAAAATGGCGGCGCATCTTTTGTTACAAAGCTGACTGGGCAGCACGCTAAGGCTTCTTCTGGATGTCTCATCACATTTTTTCCTAAAAGAAGTGATTCTGGTGCTGCTGCACACTGCTCTGGATCGCTGTACAAAAATCCGCGAAAATCTGTAGGCGGATACCATGGGCATGCAGCCTGTACGGCACTTGAATATTCCAAATTTTCTCCAACATCATAAATCGGGTCATCTGCCAGGGCTGCCATACATGTCAAATAGCCGCCTGCCGACTCTCCCATAACACCTATGCGATCTGGATCAATGCAAAAACGTTCTGCATGTGCGCGCAAATATCTAATTCCTGCCTTTACATCCTGCAACGGTGCCGGATACTTTGCCTCGTTGCTTGTGCGATATTCTACCGATGCAACAACAAATCCCTGCTGTGCAAGGTTAGACAAATAAGCCAAATGCGCAGAACGATCCATCTGAATCCATGCTCCTCCGCAGATCCACACAACACATGGATACTTTTTACCAGCATCCTTTGGATAGATGAGATCCATCTTTAAATCTCTCATCGTGTTTCCAAACCAGGCATCCACTTGTGTGAATGTGATTCCTGTTACTACACAAAACTGCGGCTGTCTTTCTTTTACCTGAATTTTTCTTCTCACTTTATATCATACCTCCATTCCAATAAAAAAAATATAAAGACTGCGCTGTGATCAGTATAATGTATTTTTACCGATTGTACAAGATTTTTTATTTGAATAGATATCATTCATTTATTACTTCTTACGCGTCATGTTATGAAAGCCATTCAGCTACGGACTTTGCTGTAAGCTTATCCTTAAACTGCAATAAAAAAACCTGAGAAGCATCATCTGCTTCTCAGGTATAAATCGTGAGACACGCGGGATTCGAACCCGCGACACCTTGATTAAAAGTCAAGTGCTCTACCGACTGAGCTAGTATCCCATCCTGGGCTAGTTGGATTCGAACCAACGTAATGCAGGAGTCAAAGTCCTGTGCCTTACCGCTTGGCGATAGCCCAACGTCGCAGGGACTTAACCTGCAAGGGTGGATATAGGGATTCGAACCCTAGGCCTCCAGAGCCACAATCTGGCGCGCTAACCAACTGCGCTATACCCACCATAGTATAAAACAATTTTCCATAAAAAGGATCGGGGTGACAGGATTCGAACCTGCGGCCTCCTGGTCCCAAACCAGCGCTCTAGCCAAGCTGAGCCACACCCCGATGTTTTGTTGTTGTCTTTCGTGTTCCTCAAGACATGTATTAGTATATAACATCACAAGCGATTTGTCAACAGTTTTTTTTAAATTTTTTCATTTTTTTCTTCAACTGTTCTTTTGTGCCTGTTTTTCGAACAAATCTGGGCTAACATGATACCTTTTAAGTGTTGTTCTATCCTAGTATTTGCGCCATTTCTAGTTTCTTTTTCACAGATTTGATAAGGAAGCCCCGCCCCTTTAGGGGCGATTTTGTAATGTAGCTTGAGATTATTTTGATCTTTCCGTTTTTCGTATTCCGAAAAACGGAAATGTTCTGAATGAAAAGCTGGTCGTTTAAGAAATATTATCCTTGGTTTTCAATATATCGTTCGATAACTGCTTGTGATACGGTGCCAATAGACGCTGCAAAATAGCTGTCTGACCATAGAACATGCTTTTTCCAGTAATGTTGTTCTAACAGGGCAGAATGTTGTTGCCAAGATAAGTAAGTACTGTGTTGTTTTAATATAGACACAATACGAGTAATGGAATCAGTAGGGTTGTACTGAAGTAGAATGTGAACAGGATCCTGATCGGTTTCCATGCGTTTTACATACCAGTGATTCTTAACACATGTATTAAATAAATATTGTTTAACTGCATCTCGAAAATCACCCAGTACTATTTTCTTTCTGTACTTTGTTACGAAAATCAAATGAACCATTAATAGATTCTTATTGTGTCGTCTATGCTGATAAATATCCATAAAATCTCCTTTTAGGGCTTGAAATATATTATTATATATATTATAATATACATATCAACACAAATATACCATAGAAAGGAGAAAGATGCAATGTCCGAAGTTGTCAAAACAATGAAACTGCACATTCATGTCAATGAAACAGAAGCAAAAAGCCTGGAAGAACTGACTGCCTGTTATGCACAGGCATGTACATTTATTTCAAAGTATGTATTTGATCATGGCTTTATCTTAAATTTTATGAAATTGCAGGAAACATTGTATCAGACAATTAGAACCGAATTTGGACTAAAATCACAGTTTACAATTTCTGCATTTAAGACAGTCACCGCCCGTTATAAAACGGTACAGGAACAGCTGTTTCAGAACCCGTATCGCTATGAAAATGAAAAAGAGGAAACCCATTTCATCAGTCGGACACTGGAATGGCTTCAAAAGCCAATTGTGTTTCGCCGCCCTCAGGCTGATCTTGTAAGAGGCCGGGATTACAGTTTTGTGACAGCAGATGATGGTCAAAAGCTGCTATCTTT
The DNA here is from genome assembly GCA_003478935.1 of Firmicutes bacterium AF25-13AC. Taxonomy (GTDB): domain Bacteria; phylum Bacillota; class Clostridia; order Lachnospirales; family Lachnospiraceae; genus Anthropogastromicrobium; species Anthropogastromicrobium aceti. The sequence goes on along the minus strand of QUFP01000005.1, from coordinate 57,886 downwards.
GAATACACTGAAAAAGCGGATTAAAGTTACGTTTGATCTGCCAAAGAAATTTAAAGAATACTTTGATGGCACCTGGTCGTTTGGAAGTGGTAAGATTGTGTCTATGAATGGAAATTGGTATTTTCATATCCCGATTACAAAGAATGTATCTGAAGAATTTTCTATGGATCATGTAAAACATGTAGTAGGAATTGACAGAGGAATTCGTTTTTGGGTTACTTCTTATGATGAAAAAGGAAAAGTAACCTTTGTAAGCGGAAAAGAGATTCAAAAAAAGCGAGAACACTTTCAGCAGGTACGTTCAGAGCTGCAGTCAAAGGGCACAAAATCAGCAAAACGTGCATTAAAGCGTATCTCAGGACGAGAGAACCGCTGGATGTCGGATGTAAATCATCAGATATCAAAGACACTCGTTACGAAATACAAAGCCGGAACGCTGTTTGTACTGGAAGATCTGAAAGGAGTCAGCTTCAGCGATGACCTTCTCGGAAAACGCAGTGCAAAAGACAGACAGGAACTGCGAACATGGACATTCTACCAGTTTGAACAGGATTTAACGTACAAGGCACAGGCAATAGGATCACAGGTTTTAAAAGTAAAACCGGATTATACTTCTCAGAGATGTCCGAAATGTGGGCGAATTCAGAAAGAAAATCGTCATCATGACATTCATGAGTATATCTGTGACTGCTGTGGATATCGTTCAAATGATGATCGTGTAGGAGCAATGAATATCCAGATACTCGGAACGATGTATGTGTCTGGTGACGGCAATCCGCGATTTGGAGTAAGAAAAGTGAACTAAACATGTTTCTGCCGGATACATTCTGGCAGAAGAAAAAAGCGGGCGTTGTCAATCGCCCGGTGATGTATCCGCAATCTCATGTACCTGAGAACGCGAGCAAAAGCGCAGTCTGGGAGCATCCATTGGATGACGCAAGGACCAGATGGGCGAGATACAAACTTCTGATGTGACCCCGCGTCATATCATACCTATCGGGTAACGGAGCCCTTAGCAAGCCCCGATCCCTTTAGGGTCGGGAGTAATTGACAACAGCGCTTCGTTTTAACATGCTTCCAGTTTACACTGGTTTCCACAACGAAAAACTTGGCGATATGTTCCCAATCTTGTTTGTAACTGTTGCCTGCGGTGCTGTTTCCGGTTTCCACAGCCTTGTTTCTTCTGGTACATCTTCTAAGACCATCTCCAATGAGAAGGATATGTTAAAAGTTGGTTATGATGCTATGATTCTTGAGAGTTTGCTTGCTGTTTTGGCACTGTGCGTTGCTGGTGCTGCTGCTTCCGCTGACGGCACTGCCGCTACCGGAACTCCGTTCCAGATCTTCTCCGCAGGTGTTGCCGGATTTCTTGAGATGTTTGGTATTCCTGTTCACATTGCTCAGTGTATCATGACGATGTGTGTATCTGCACTTGCACTAAGTACACTTGATTCTGTTGCCCGTATCGGCCGTATGTCCTTCCAGGAACTGTTCTCTGTTGATGATATGGAGCATGCAGAGGGATGGCGTAAGTTATTCTGCAATAAATATTTTGCAACTGTTATCACCCTTGTATTTGGCTATATCCTGACAAAGGTTGGCTATACAAATATTTGGCCACTGTTTGGAAGTGCCAACCAGCTGTTAAGTGCACTTGTACTTATTACTCTTTGCGTATTCTTAAAAGTTACAGGCCGCACAAACAGGACTCTGTTCCCTCCGTTAATCATCATGCTTTGTGTTACCTTCACCGCACTTGTTGAGCGTTTCATTGCTCTTGTAAAAGCATATCAGGCTGGAACAGCCGTATTCATGGTTGAAGGACTTCAGTTAATTATCGCAGTTCTTCTGATCATCCTTGGTCTTACAATCGTACTCCATTCTGGAAAGCGTCTTGTAAGCAAGGAAACAAAGAAAGCTTAAAATTTAAGCCAGGGAAAAGTCTGCTAATATATCCAGACTCTTCCTTGGCTTTTTTTATGTTAAACTATCACGAATACCATCCTGCGGCAAGTACTTCCACAGTTCCTGTCCAAAAGTCAATTGCAATTGTCACCATATTAAAGTTTCTTTCCTGTCCAGTCCAATCACTTTTATCTGGTCCTAACTGCAAATAAAGTTTGCTGCCTTGTGCGTGATCTAAGAATGCAAAACCCACATTTTTAATCACACAAGCTGTCTCTTTTTCTCCTGTCAAATAAGAAATCCGCTCTATTGCCACTCCATCTCTAACTGGTGTGGTGCTGATTCCATAGGCATAGCTATCTGATGTACACAACTGTCCCCAATCACAATCTACATCCAGCATCTTCATATTATCACTTGCATCTGATTCACCGATATCGTAGCGCCACAGTGCACCATACGACTGATAGATAAAGTTCCCAGCGGCTTCATAGGAACGCTCGCTTTCCTCATCAAATGCATAGCGTATCTCATGCGCATTAGCAAGCGTCTGTACATCTGCACAGGCTAAATGATCATCTTTTGTTCTCATATATACTTGATTCTCATACACATCAAACGCATATATGTACTGATCAGATTGTGTCAATACAGCTCCATTCCAGTCCAATACCAAAAAGCCATCATAATTGCCTACATAAATCGCATCCTGCGTTAGAAGCCAATACCCAGGACTGGCACCGCCGCTTATATGCTCATCCATCTTTTTGTATTCAAACAGCCTTCTGTCATCTTCATACATGACATACGTATCCTCATATTGACTATAATCTTCACTTGCCACACTGTTTTCACATACAAGTCTGTATTCATGATTTTGATACCATGCACATATGCTTCCTTCATTTGCATAGCTAATACTCTTGTCAAATCCGATGTTTCCAAAAATTTCGCCATTTTTCTCATAAAAAGCGTCCATCTTCACGGCTGACGTCTCCACATCATAAGATGTCAGTTCGTCTGATACATTGTATTTTACAACAGCAGTATCTGCAAAGCTGCTCAGACCAATTCTGTCATTGATCTTTGCTGTGTCCATTTCTTTCTCTTGTTTTTGCAGACTTATCTCTTTTTCTACAACAGACTTGTTCTCTGATCCAGTCCCTGCCAGCTGCTCACTGTCCAAAAAACTAATATTTGCAACTTCAACTGCATTCAGGCATCCAGAATCAAAATTTTGAGGCTGAACTGTCCCATTGTACCATGCCATCTGATCAAAATAAGACTGCAGATCTGTACTTGCAAAGCGCCGTCCATGACGCGCATAGATCTCATTTTTTGCAATTCTAATATCCTCATTTGACAACATATAAATATCAGACCACTCAAGAAGTCTCTCTGAACTGTCCTCAAATACCTTATAGTCCAATTTCTGATAATCTGACTGCTGTTTTTGATTTTTCTGTGTTTCCTGTGCCTGCACCGTCATCACGCGCATGGGTGCTGCTCCAATCATAAGTCCAATCGCTATCACTGTTATCGCTCGATATACCTGAATAGAAAGCTTTGATCGTCTCTTCATATTTTTTCTCCTTTCTACAAAACCACGGTCGTTACTCTATATTCAATATATCGTATTTTTTCTGTTTATGCAAGTAAAATATTGGCTTATCCGTGAACTTTAGCTCTAATGCTCCACGTGAGCGCTTTCGCCATCCTTATGTCCACATCTTTAAAGTGATTTCCCTGATTCCACTCAAGAATTGTATTGATTCCACTATCAGAAATAGTTTCATATACACTGCGTATCGCATGGCCTACTGTTGCCATAACAGGATTTCTTGTTTTTTCTTCACGATCTCCAAGACTGAGATAAACTGCTTTTGCTTTTATATTATTTTCTTTTATATACTCGGTAAACCCCGGAAACCAGACGGATGGAGACGCTGCTGCCACTTTGCTGAAGCGGTCAGTCTTTGTTGCTGCCCACAGAGCAAACAACCCTGCAAGCGAATATCCGCCAATGATGCAGGGCTGTTTCTTTTCTCCTATATATGTAAGAACCTCGCTCAGCGTTTTGGCTGCATTTTCTCCAAAAGATTCGCTTTTGAAAACAGCTGGTGCTTTCCAAGGTGACAAATCCCGATTCCAGTCATCCACTTTACATGCAATAAGGCATAATTCATCCGAAACTGCTTTCTGAATCAGATCAAATTCGTGATAAATCATTTCAATATCATGATCACCAATCATCTGCAAAAGAATAAGCGATGCATTCGGATTTCCATATTCAAAAACATCCATAATAATAAAATTCCTAACACTTTATTTTTCTCCATGCTTCACACAGCCGTTCAAGTGACCATGCTGCATTTGCCGGACTTGTTGATGGCAAAACAACAGCTTCCATCCCTGTAAGTGGAAGCTGATATTTTTTATATAATTGCCCTGCCTTGCTGCCGTTTGCATAGATTTGTTTTATATTTGATGCATCAAGTATCTTTCTTAACTCTGTCGGCTTAACATTTTTAATACTGCTGTCACTTGAGCCCTTAATATCGCAGCTTTGAATTACGTCCCATATGGCAATATGATGCCTAAGAAGCAAATGCTTCTTCTCATCTATTGTTTCTGGTATCGGTTCCTGAAACAATGCTGCCAAAACCTTCCAAAAGCGATTTTGCTTATGTCCATAATAAAAATTAGTTTCTCTGGATTTAACTGATGGCAGCGTACCAAGAATTAAGATCTGTGATGCACTGTCAAAAATCGGCTCAAATGAATGCACAATATGTTCGTATTCCATTTTTTCCTTTCATTTTTACAGCTGCTCTTCACTTCTTTCATTATTATAATAGTTATCTAAGAAGGAATATGTCTTTCCATGTGTTTTGTAGCCCGGCATCGTGTCAAGGCTTACTGAATGGATACTGTTGAAAATACTTTTGTCAATCAGTGGATTATCCTTCTTTAACTGGCGAATCAGCATCTTTATCTCCTGACGCTTTGAGATTCCGCCTTCATTATTATTTAAAGTATAATTTTCTGTAAAGCGACAGGCACACTGAATAAATTCTAATCCATTGTAATTCATCCATGAAATAATATCTTCCTCATGAATGCAATACATCGGACGTATCAACTCCATGCCCTCAAAATTTGTGCTGTGCAGCTTGGGAATCATTGCCTTTAACTGCGATGCATAAAACATGCCTATCAATGTTGTCTCTATTACATCATCAAAATGATGACCTAACGCAATTTTATTGCATCCAAGTTCCTTAGCCCTGCTGTATAAATAGCCACGGCGCATTCTTGCGCATAAATAACATGGTGACTTATCCACACTATTTGCAACATCAAAAATATTCGTTTCAAAAACCGTAATTGGAACATTAAGTATCTTTGCATTTTCCTCAATCTTTTTACGATTTTTTTCATTATATCCCGGATCCATAACCAGAAAGGTTAATTCAAATGGAACATCGCCATAGCGCTGAAGCAGCTGCATCAGCTTTGCCATCAGCATAGAATCCTTTCCGCCTGATATACAAACTGCAATCTTATCATTTTCCTGAACCAGTTCGTAATTCTTTACTGCCTTAATAAATGGATTCCACAGCTCTTTTCTATATTTCTTCATGATGCTGCGTTCAATATTCTGGCTTGGTTCGAGTAATTTTCCCATACTTTTTGTCATTCCTTTTCTACATAATAAATCTCAATTTTCCCTTATAAGCTATTTACAGCTGCCTCTAGCTGCTCGAATGCCTGCTTTAATACAGAGTGCGGACATGCAACATTAAAGCGTTCAAAGCCCTCTCCGTCAGGTCCAAACATTGCACCGCTGTCTAGCCAAAGATTTGCCTTATTTTCGATCAGATCCTGCCTTTGTGCCTCTGTCAGACCAAGCGCCCTAAAATCAACCCATAACAGATAGGTTCCTTCTGGCTCGATGAGGGATAGCTGTGGCAATCTCTCTGCAATGAAGTTACGGACAAATGCAATATTTTCTGTCAAATATGCCTTCAACTGGGTCAGCCAATCCTCGCCATACTCATAAGCTGCCTGACACGCCTCTAAGCCCATCACATTAACCTGACTGTAGCCTGCTGCATCTACTGCCTTTTTAAACTTAAACCTAAGTGTCTCGTTTGGAATAAAGATGTTTGAGACTTGAAGACCAGCTAAATTAAAGGTCTTACTAGGTGCCGTGCATGTAATGCTTATGTTTGCAAAATCGTCAGATAAAGATGCAAACATCAGATGCTTATTCTCTCCCCATGTAAAGTCGCTGTGAATTTCATCGCTTACTACAATTACTCCATAGCGGATACAGATTTCTCCAATCTTTTCTAACTCCCATTTTTTCCATACGCGTCCAACTGGGTTATGCGGACTGCACAGTAAAAACAGCTTTACATGATTATCTCGAATCTTCTGTTCAAAATCGTCAAAATCAATTTCATAATGGCCGTCAATCAGCTTTAGCGGGCTATTTACTATAACACGCTCATTATCTGCAATTACCTCACTAAATGGGTAGTAAACAGGCTGCTGTAATAAAACTGCCTCACCTGGCTTTGTGTAAGCGCGCACTGCCGCTGCAAGTGCAAAGACAACACCTGGTGTCTTGATCAGCCATTCCTTCTGAATTTTCCATGAAAAATGCTTTTCATACCAGCCTAAAAGTGCCTGAAAATACGGCTCCTTAGCATCACTGTAGCCATAAATTCCATGCTCAGTGATTTTTCTAAGACGCTCACTGACCTGTGGCAGTGTTGGAAAATCCATATCAGCTACCCAAAGAGGTAAAATACCTTCGTGTCTGCCACGCTCTTTTGCAAAATCATATTTTAAACAGTCTGTACCTTTGCGGTCTGTAATTTTATCAAAATCGTATTTCAAATTGAAACCTCCACATCTTGTCAAATCATCACTTTATATCAGTCTTCTCCATTTAATGCCTGATCAAGATCAGCGATCAAATCATCCACATTTTCGATTCCGACTGAAAAACGCAGGAAATCTTCGGTGATTCCCAGACGCTCTCTTGTCTCAACTGGAACATCGCCGTGTGTTTGAAGCATAGGATATGTCATTAATGACTCAACTCCGCCAAGACTCTCTGCATATGTGATAAGACGAATACGCTCAAGCACGCGGCGTGCTGTCGCCTCACTGTCGGTACGAATAGAAATCATGCTTCCAAATCCAGTCGTCTGCTTCTTATTGATTTCATAGCCTGGATGATCCTCCAGACCAATGTAGTAAACCTGCTTAATCTTTTTCTGTGTCTGCAGCCACTTTGCTATTGCAAGTGCATTCTCCTGCTGACGCTCCATACGAATTGGCAGTGTCTTGATACCACGAATTAACAGATAGCTGTCAAATGGAGCCAGACAACTTCCAACAGTTTTGTATAAGTAACGGATTTTTGCTGCAAGATCCTCTCTTGAGGTAGATAAAAATCCAGCCAATGTATCGTTATGTCCTCCTAAAAACTTTGTTCCGCTGTGGATAACAAGGTCCGCACCAAAACGGATTGGCTTCTGAAAATAAGGAGATAAGAAGGTATTGTCTACGATTACAAGAAGATTGTACTTGTCTGCAAGACTCTTCATCTTTGCAAGATCAGTGATCTGCATAGTTGGATTGCTTGGTGTCTCAATATAAAGTGCTTTTGTGTTGCTCTTTATTGCTGCTTCTGTTGCAGCCACATCTGCTGTATTAACATAAGTAAATGTCAAGCCACGCTTCTCACCTGTTGTCTGGAACATACGCACAGATCCACCATACAAATCCTCTGAGCACACGATATGGTCTCCAGACTCAAACAGTTCCATGCACAGCACAATTGCTGCCATACCATTTGCACAAGCTACGGTATCTTTTGCTTCCTCAAGAGAAGTCACTATATCCTCTAACTCTGTTCTGGTTGGGTTGCTCTCTCTTGTATAATTAAAGCCCGTTGTCTGTCCAATACCCGGATGATAAAAAGTTGCTGTCTGGTAGATTGGTGTGCATACAGAACCATATGGATGACCTTCCTCATGCTCATTCTCTCTGTGAATACATCGTGTCTCAAATTTATAATCCATTTTCGTAATCTCCTTCTATATCAAAAGTTTAAACCTTTTAGTACTATTTTACTCGTACAATTCCTTTAAATCATACCTTTTTTCTAGGTTGTTGTCTATAAGAAAAAAGTAATAAGTCGCTATAGGAATATTCTATAGCGACTTACTACAATAAATACACATCAAAGATTAAGTAAAATCAAGTCTGCCACAGACGCAAGCAGCAAAAATGCAGCACTTATCATCAGAACAACTGTCTTTAGACCAACTACGCTAAATTGCTGTCTCCATCCATTCTTTGCTTCTTTTTTCTCATCTGCATTTTCTTTTTTTCCTTTTGCAAGAAGCATTCCTGCCACCAGAAAAAGACCAATTGCACCAATCAGCAAAAGACCGTCCTTTACAACTTCAAAGCCGTTTACTATCTGAAAACTGCCAAAGAGAAATCCACATGCAAATAAAATGACAGCTGTGGCTGCTGCGGCTGCAACTCCGATTATAAATGCCTTTAATACATCTAATGCGGCCTTCTTTACCATCTCTTTTCTACTCAGTGTCATACGCATTTTCCTGTCTCACATCCATTTGATGGATCGCAAATATGACAGGCAACGAAATGACCTCCACCAATATCACGAAGCTTTGGCATCTCCTGTCTGCAGATTGGCATTGCGCATTTACATCTTCCTGGAACTTACATCCTGCCGGGGAATTGATAGGACTTGGCACTTCACCTTCAAGACGAATCTTTTTAGCATCTCTTTCCTGCTCGATCTTTGGATCTGGAATCGGAATTGCTGACAGCAATGCTCGTGTATACGGGTGCTGCGGATTTGCGTACAGCTCCTCAGAAGTGGTCAGCTCAACTAAGGTACCTAAATACAATACTGCAACACGGTCTGAGATATGCTTTACCATGGACAGATCATGGGCAACAAATAAATATGTTAATCCCATGCGCTTTTGCAGATCAATCAATAAGTTGACGATCTGTGCCTGAATGGAAACGTCAAGCGCTGAAATTGGCTCATCGAGAACAAGAAACTCTGGCTCTACTGCAAGTGCACGTGCAATACCGATACGCTGTCTCTGACCGCCTGAAAACTCATGAACGAAACGATTCGCATGCTCTCTGTTTAAGCCGACAAGCTCCAAATAATGGTAGATGCGCTCATTTCTTTCCTTTTTGTTTTTAGCCAAATGATGAATATCAATTCCTTCTCCAATGATCTCAGCAACTGTCATACGCGGATCAAGAGAGCCATACGGATCCTGGAAAACCATCTGAACAGACTTTTTGTAGTTCTGTTTTTCCTTTCCAGTCAATTTCTGCGGATCCTTTCCTTTAAACAAAACTTCTCCATCAGTTCTGCTGTACAATCCGATACAGGTTCGTCCACATGTGGTCTTTCCACATCCAGACTCTCCTACCATGCCGAGCGTTTCTCCCTTGTAGATCTCAAAGGAAACATCGTCAACGGCCTTTAAGGTAGCATTTTTGCCTACCTGAAAATATTTCTTTAAGTGGCTCACTGAAAAGAGCACTTCTTTTTCGTTGTTCATATTCAATATTCCTTTCGACATGCTTGAGCTTAGAAACGTCAAGCTTCTCCCGGCATCTCCACCTTTGGTGCTAATGGGTGATGCAGCCAACAGCTCGCCTCATGTCCATCACCAAACTCTGTAACCTCAGGCATCTGCTCTTTACAGATTTCCATACAGTACTCACATCTTGTACAGAATGGACATCCAACTGGCGGATTTAACAAATCTGGCGGTGTTCCTGGAATTGATGCAAGTACCTGCTTATTCTCAAGGTCAAGTCTCGGCACAGAACGAATCAATGCCCATGTGTACGGATGTCTCGGACGATAGAAAATATCCTCGCAGTTTCCGCGCTCTACAATCATACCGGAGTACATAACGGCAATCTTCTGCGCAATATTTGCTACAACACCAAGATCATGTGTAATCATGATGACTGATGTGTTATGCTCTCTTTGCAGTTCCTTAATGATATCAAGAATCTGTCCCTGGATTGTTACGTCAAGCGCCGTTGTCGGCTCATCACAAATCAGGATCTTCGGGTCACAGGCAAACGCAATTGCAATCATAACACGCTGTCTCATACCGCCTGAGAACTCATGCGGATACTGACGCACACGCTTTTCCGGCTCAGGAATACCAACTTTTTGAAGCATTCTTACTGCTTCCTTCTTTGCCTCATCCTTTGTCATATGCTTATGTGCCATCAGATTTTCCATGATCTGCTTTCCAACACGCATGGTTGGATTTAATGAAGCAAGTGCATCCTGGAAGATAATTGCAACCTCACCGCCCTTATATGCCTGCCACTGCTTCTTATTATAATTAAGTATATTATCACCGTGATATAAAATCTCGCTGCCCTGCTTGATCTCGCCCTGTGGTCCTTTAATAAGACCCATAATGGACTTTGCTGTAACAGATTTTCCACAGCCAGACTCACCTACAATGGCAATTGCCTCTCCTTCTTTCAAATCAAAGGAAACACCACGCACGGATTTTACTTCGCCCGCATAGGTATGGTAGGACACTTTTAAATTTTTCACTTCTAATATCTTATCATTTTTCTGGTCACTCATAGTTTCTCCTTTGTCTTACTGGCGAAGTCTCGGGTCAAGTGCATCACGCAGTCCATCGCCGAGCAGGTTAAATGCCATAACGATTACACATAAAATCACACACGGCCAAATCAGCTGTGTTGGGTAGAAATCAAGTGTCTGCTGTCCCTGTGAAATCAAAACGCCAAGACTGATCTCTGGTGCAGTCAGACCAATTCCAAGGAAACTAAGTCCTGCCTCAGTGAAGATGAATGCCGGAATGGAGGTAGACATATTTAAGATCAAAATTCCAAGCATGTTCGGCACATAATGCTTTAAGATAATACGTGATGGCTTTGCACCAAGTACCTCTGCCGCATATACATACTCTGATTCCTTTAACTGCTTAATCATACCACGAACCTGTCTGGCAGTACTGCACCATGCAGTAATACTAAGTGCAACGAGAAGAGCAAACAAATTGTTGCCAAGAACCATCATGATCAAAATTGTGATCAAAAGACTTGGCAGAGAGTTGATTACCTCAATTATACGCATCATTACGTCATCGATCCAACCGCCAAAATGTGCCATTGCTGCACCATAAAGTGTTCCTACAATCAGCTTTAATGCTGTTGCCACAAGCGCAATAATGATAGATGCTCTTGCACCCATCCAAACACGTGAGAACAAGTCACGTCCCAGATAATCAGTTCCAAACCAGTACTTTGCGCTCATTCCCTGATTCTTCTCTTTTACATTCTTTGAAACAAAATCGTAGCCTCTAATATATGGTCCAACAATAACCATAATTAAAATCAGTCCAAGCACGACAAGTGATGCCATTGCAACTGGATTTTTCTTCAATCGTCTCCATGCATCCTGCCAGTAAGAAATAGTTGGGCGGTCAATACGCTCTGCTTCTTCTTTTGTATAGCCAACCCTTTTAAATTTATCAGCTGTAAGCATATGTTTCCTCCCTTATTTACTTCTTTTGCCTGGCATCTGGATTCTCGGATCGACAAATACATATAAGATATCCGTAATAAAGATGACAGCGATATACAGAATTGACAGCAGCACTGTTTCACCAAGTACAATTGACAAATCCTGATTATTTACGGCAGTTACATAATACTGTCCGATTCCTGGAATTGAGAAAATACTCTCAATAAAGAAGGAACCTGTAATACACATAGCAACAGACATTGGCAGCTGCGTCATAACTGGAATAAAGGAGTTGCGCAGGATATGCTTACGAATGATTGCAGCTTTGCTTAAACCCTTTGACTCTGCTGTCAGTACGTAATCCTGATTTACAACATCCAGCATAGAGGTCTTTAAGAGTCTCGTGTAAGTTGCAATATAGGAGAAACATCCTGTCAGAGTTGGAAGAACAGTATACTTCCATCCTCCAAACCACAAATCCTTTCCCTCTGGCCATCCGATTGTCGGAAACCATCGAAGATTACCTGCAAAAACCTTCTGCAAAAGCAGTCCAAATATCAAATGCGGCACTGAAATAAGCAATACCGACAAGCCTACAATCAAGTAATCGATGAAGGTTCCTCGCTTCATCGCCGCCACAATTCCAAGCAATAAACCAAGTGTTACACCAAGTAACATCTGCTGAATACCAAGTCTTGCAGATACTGGAAGCTTTGTCTTTAACAAGCCTGTTACTGTCTGTCCGGCATATACGAATGATTCACCAAAATCACCCTTACACATTTTCTTCATTGTTATTAAATAACGTTCCATTACCGGCTTATCCAGTCCGTAGCGCTGGTACAAAGCAGTTCTCGTCTGTTCCGGCAAATGGTCTGCCCTCTGGGTTAACGGATCTCCTGGAACCGCCTCCAGCAGGAAAAAGGTAGCTGTTGCAATCAAAAAGACTGTCAAAATCAGCTCAGCAAAACGCCTGATTAAATATCTACCCATAGCCTTATCTCCTGTTCTTTTTTTATTATCATTGCGAAAAGGAAGGGGCCCGAACAACGAGCCCCTCCAAACTTTTGGGTTTACTTTTGTAAAACCGTAATTTTAAGCATTACCTTCTACTAATTGCGCTCTATTACTGATTTTTTCCATCGATGTAAGTCCAGATAAACTCAGCACTTGCACCAAAAGAGGAAGTACGATAATCCTTAACCCAGTTCTGAAGCAGAACCTGCTTTGTAGCATAGTAGATTGGTGCAAATGCACAATCATCTAATAAAAGAATCTGCTCCATCTGCTTATAGATATCAAGACGCTTATCCATATCAGTCTCACCAACAAGCTGATCTGCTAATGCATCATAATCAGTGTTGCTGTATCCACCAAAGGACATACCGTAAGCATCAGTATAGTTAGTATATAAGAAGTCAAGCGGATCATTGTAATCTGAATACCAGCCGCCAAGGAAGAAGTCATAATTTCCTTCATTTCTGTCTGCGATGAACAGGGATGTATCACCAGCTACACTTAACTCAACAGTAAGTCCAAGTGTCTCTTCCAGAGACTGCTGAATGTACTCTCTCTCTGCCTGTACCTCAGTTGTGGAACCACTTGTCAGATAAGTAAGTGTGATATCTTCGATTGGAGTCTCTACGCCTAACTCATCAAGACCTTCCTGGAACAAAGCAACGATCTTATCTGGATCACCAACATACTCGTTATACTCATCCTCCATGATCTCACCTACCTGATCACGATAAGAAGAACCATTGAATGTGATAGCCGGTGCTACATAGCTGTATGCCGGATTGTATCTTCCATAAACAGCATCGATCATCTCTTCACGGTCAATACTGTAGGAGATTGCCTTGCGAATCTTTACATTGCTCATCAATCCGGATGTACCACCGTTAATAAAGTTGAAACGAAGTCCAATTGTTCCCGGATAATCTGTTACCATGTACTGATACTTGCCTTCTTCTGCTTCCTTTGCAAACTTGATTGCATAGTCGCCAGTTGGCTGATACTGATCTAACTCACCATTCTCAAACATAGTAGCTGCAGTAGACTCCTGTGCTACAATGTACCAGTTGATTGTATCAAGATGTACATTCTCTGCATCCCAGTACTCAGCATTCTTTGTCCATACCATCTTGTTATCTACAACCATATCGGTCATGCAGAACGGTCCATTATATACACAAAGTGTCCAATCCTTACCCCAGTTGTCACCAGCTGCCTCAGCCAGATCCTCACGTGTCGGGTACAGAGGAGTTGCTACTAACTTAGACTCGAATGTCGGGTCTGCTACCTTTAATGTAACTTCAAAGGTATAATCATCAACTGCTACTGCCATAACATCATCAGCAGAACCTTCGCCAGAGTTGTACTCTTCTGCTCCTACTACATTGTAGATGAAGGATGCATAGTCATATGCGTAATCTGGGTTTAAAAGACGCTTCCAAGCATACTCATAATCATGAGCAGTAACGGCAACACCATCAGACCACTTTGCATCTTCTCTTAAATGATAGGTGTAAACTGTTCCATCATCAGAAATGTCAACACTCTCTGCTCCTGCTAAGATGAACTCATCTCCATTCTCATCTGCTACGTCACGGTATAATCCTTCGTAGCAAGCTGCCATCATCCATCTCCAGCCCATGTCCTGAACATCGTAGTTGTTTCCAAAAGCAGTTGTTCTTACGTTGATTACCTGCTCGTCGGTTAACTCTGCAGGCGCTTCATCTGCAAATACGGATGGTGCAAATGTTCCAACAGTCATAACGCCTGCCAGTAATGCTGCACACATTTTCTGTATTTTTCTCATTTTTCTCCTCCTTTGATGTCGTGAAGTATGCTAGCCATTATACCTCTTTTTTCACAAAATGTCCAATGGTTTTTCAAGGATACTGATGGTTTGTGGCGGTGCTGGTTATTATTTGACTGTCAGATAGGTATCTAACCAGTCAAATTGCGCCTCATAGCTTGCCGCATCCTCATACTGATTGGACTGCAAAATAATGTTCACAGTATGGTAAACACAGCGCTTTAATTCATCTAATGACAAAGATCCGTCCAAAAGTGCTGACCTCAAATTTTCATGATCGGCAGGATCTCCCGGCATGACAATATCATTTCCAGCCTTCATGCAGCCACTTGCACTGCACTCTCCTGCTGTGGAACCAGTCGTTGTCGTCCAGTCTGTCATGATGGTTCCGTTAAAGCCCCACTCGTCTCTGGCTGCCTTTGTACAGATATCATAGCAGTTAGCTGCATGCACACCGTTAATCATATTGTAGGAAGTCATGATCGACATCGGCTGCGCATTCTTGACTGCGATCTCAAAGCCTTTCAGATAGATTTCTCTGAGTGCGCGCTCTGACACGATTGAGTCGGAACCCATACGATTGTCTTCCTGATTGTTGCAGGCAAAATGCTTGATTGTTGTACCACAACCTGGAACCTTTTGTACACCAAGTGTCATCGCAGAGGCCATCATACCAGAAAGAAGTGGATCTTCTGAATAGTATTCAAAGTTTCGACCACACAATGGATTTCTGTGAATATTCATTCCCGGTGCCAGCCAAAGTGTCACTTCAAATAACTTCATCTCATTTCCGATCATCTCTCCAAGCTTCTTTACCAAATCTGTGTCCCAGCTCTGTGCTAGCAAAGCACCAACTGGCATTGCTGTACAAAACTGCCAATAGGTCTCTTCATCCGGATCATGCTCTGGCTTTTTCTCTAACAACAAGCCGCCCTCAAATGATTCCAGAAAATCCATTTTCTTTGACTTGCCGTTCTTTACCTGATAACTCTTATTTAGGCGAAGTCCTGCCGGACCATCTGCCAATACAATACTTGCCAGATCAAACGGCGGCTTTGCAAATGCAGAAGTGGTCTCTGCTGCTGCACCAGGCACACTCTGTCCAGCATTTCCAATTGCACTTCCCTGTCCCATACTGATATCGCCTGTCGCAAGAAGAAGCAATTGATCAGTTGTCATATTTTCTACAATTTCCTTTGTTCTGCCAATAAAGGCTTCCTGATCGGCATTATAGGAAATCGTCTTTGTCTGAATCTGATCTGATTTAATCTGTAAATTCGGAAGGTTTTCTTCTTTTGCAATTGCCTCCCAAGCCTTCTGCTTTTCAAGAAGCTTTGCCTGATCTGGTGTGATCTCTTCAAGCTCTCTTTGCTTCTTACAAATATTGCTTCCAGAAACTATCACTGCACTTTGATCCAATGATAGTACTGCGCAAAGCTTTGCATCTGAAAGCGAATTTCCAACCCAGATTCCATAGTTTCCACCGTCAAGCACCCATGACGCAGTCTCTTCCTCATAGGAAGTGAGCTGATACAATGGGAAAGTGATCGACAGACTTTGTTTTTCACCCGGTGCAAGCTCTTTTGTCTTCGCAAAACCTGCCAAACGGCGATACTCTTTCACACGACTGCCCTGAGGACAGGAGACAAAAATTTGAACGACTTCTTTTCCACTGTAGATAACTCCTGTGTTGGTTACTTCTACCTCTGTTGTCAGTACTGGATTTTCAGAATCTAAATTTGAAACCGTTACTTTTTGCGTCTTAATAAAAAATGTAGTGTATGACAAGCCAAAGCCAAAACCATATCTTACCAGAACACCGAATGTATCAAAATAGCGGTAGCCGACATAGATGCCCTCTTTATACTCCTCATGGAAGACATCTCCACTTTTAAAGCTAAAGGTTGCCGCACTCGGATAATCATTGTAATCCATCGCCCACGAATCTACTAACTTTCCAGACGGTGTCTTTTTGCCACACAGCACATCAGCCACTGCATTTCCACCCTCTTGGCCTGGCTGCAAAATATTTACCACAGACTCAATCTTTGGATATTCATCTAAGAATGCTAGATCCACAATTCCACCTGCATTGAGCAAAAGAATAATGTGTTTGTAGCATGCAGACAACTGGTCAAGCATTGCACGCTCATCTTTTGATAGATAATAATCTAACTCCTCATCTCTTCTGTCTGTGCCTTCTCCTGCAATACGGCTTAAAACAAAGATCGCTGTGTCAGCTCCATCCTCTTTTGCACAATCTGGAATCGGATCTCCAGCCGGAAGATGATATGGTGTAGCAAAATAAGCCATCACAACATTCATATTTTCTTTTACGGATTTGTCAATGATGCTCTGCTTCCAGTCCTCTCGGCTCTTTTCATACGTTTTCTGATAGACAGAAAGCCAATCTTTACTGGTAATCTCAAAGCCTGCATTCGACAGTCCCTGATAAATACTCACGCTGTCACGCTCATTCACATCACCGGAGCCAGTTCCACCCTTAACTGTCTTAACTGCACCTGCCCCGTACAAGCCTAGCTTCGTGCCTTTTTCAAGTGGGAGCAAATTGTTTTCATTTTTTAGCAGAACAAAGCTTTCTGCTGCTGCCTCTCTGACAAGCTTTCGATTCTCAATTTCTCTGTCTGTTGCCTCGGTAGACGGTGAGCCTATCAGTGCTCTTTTTCGAAGATTCATGGTAGTGATTCCTCCTTATCTAAAGTCATCCTCTTTTTGTGTTATCACATAGTTAGCTTTTCAATCTTGCTGCGAATGATTATCCTGCTCATATTTTTATACTCACAACTTTTTATTGTCATTTTTCATAATGAGTCCACATACGGATAATCTTTACATATCCTTCATACTCAATATCTTCATGTATATTTGGTTCCTCTATCACTTGAAATACGATCCGATACTGAATATTAATTCTTCTTGAACAATATCCTTGCAGATTTCCCACCAATTTTTCATATGACGGTGGATTTTGAAACGGATTTTTTTTCATAATCTCGATCAATTCTTTGGCTTTCTTGTCCAATCCGCACGCTTTCAGATTTTTTATATCTTTTACTGCTTGCTTAGTGTAAATAATTCTGTACATTACCAATCCACCTCTGTTTCATCAAGACAATCCGAAATATCCGTATTTCCTCCTTCAATGATAGACTCTGTCATTCCTGGAATAGACATCAGATACAATGTTTCTTCTATTGCCTTCCAATCCTCTTCACCTATCAAAACTGCATTTTTTCCTCTGGTATTGGTAATCGTCACTGGAGTACTATTTACATTTACATCCTGTATCAATTGATAGATATTTTCTCTCGCCTTTGTCGCTGTAATTGCTGTCATAATATCACCTCTTTTTTTCTTTATTATAACGTACGTTTAGGCGTTCGTCAATGTGATTTTGAATCTATTTTTACTTGTAAAGCTTTATCAGATTTCCAACCAGTAGTACCAAACACAAAACGCCCCAAATTTGATACCACACCAGACTTACATTCTTTGGCAAGCTACTGCAGACAAGAAGCCCTTTTTCATCTCCTAAAAATGTACTCTGATACCAGCTAACCACAGTAAGTGCAAGACCAACTGCTACAGCCCCCAATATGGAAAGTCTTGTACAAGACAATGTAAAAATCAGCATGCGCATGAAAACCAACTGAAGAATCATCACACACCATCCATTTGCACATTGCTCGTTTATTATACAAAAACGGATGACAACTAGCGAAACTACAAGCAAAAAGAATACAAAAGAAAAAACATCCCACAAGAAAATACGCTTCTGGTAGCTTGCCGTAATTGCCCTCGCCCCTCGCTCAAAAAATACAATTAAATCCAATATCTGACACCCGATCAAAAGAAAAATCCCTGTGGCCTGTGCAAGCAAAAATGCACTTTTTAATTGTTCTTCTGATGCCGTATCTGGTATTTGCTTCAGATAGTTCCAAAGTACGAACACAATGATAAGAAAAGCGGAATAAAGAATTGGCATATGCTTGATTTGGACTTTCTTTAGATGCCACGCATACATTTCAGATACACCTCCTCTAAACTAGGCTTTATTTTTTCTGTTTTTTCTTGCAGTAGAATCGTTCCAGTTTTTAAGATAATCGTATTGGTACAACCTTCCACGATATCCTCTGTGATATGAGATGAAACAAGCACCGGACAAACACCCTCTAATTGATGAAAAATTTGATAGAAATGGCAGCGTTCCTCGATATCAAGACCAGTTGTCGGCTCATCCAACAAAATGAATTGCGGTTTCCCCAGAATTGCCTGAGCAATGCCAACTCTTCTTACCATGCCTCCCGATAACTTTTTGCACTTCTGATTGGCAAATTCGCTCATATGAACAGCATCAAGCACACGAGAAATTTCGTATTCTTCTTCCGATGCAGGAATCTTTTTCAAATAGCAAAAATATTGCAGCTGTTCCTTCACTGTCAGTTGTGGCATACAGCCAAATTTTTGCGAAAGATATCCGATCTGACAATTTTTCTTTCCAATCATTTTCTTATTATTGCAAGAATCAGAAACCAGAATGTCACCAGAGCAGATTTTCAGGTTTGCCGTTAATATATTTTTGCTTGTTAACATTCGAAAGCTTGTTAGTACGCGAAAAAGCGTTGTTTTTCCGGATCCGTTTGGACCAATGATTCCGTAGGTTTGATTTTCTAATTCCAAATTGATATCTGATAAAACAATCTTTTTCCCGTAACCAGCTGTTAAATTTTGTATTTTGATCATAGCGCACCTTCTTTCTACATTTCAGAAATTGTTCTCAAAAATGCTTCGTCACTTTCATATAACTTTGGATTTCTCTCGTAGGCGACAAGCCTCTGTAAAAAAGTTTCTGCCTTTTTCTCACTAAGACACCTTTTGGCAACCTCCAAAAAATCCTGTAAAACCAAATCTTCGTTTTCTTTCTTTGTTACTTCACTGTTACAATCCACATCACCCGTTTCAAACTCGATTCTTCTTTCCAGACTTTCTATGAGTTCTTGAAGCGTATCGGATGGATCTGCTTCGAAATATTGGTCTAATAAACAATTTGAGATAATACTTGAATTTTTTCTCTGCCAAGAAAGACTGCGGTCTTCAAGAATGAAATATGTGAGAAGCGAATATGCCTCTGCTCGATTTTCTGCAATGAGAATCGAATCGTCAAAAACGGCAATCTCATTATTAAAATCATTTCTGCACAAATCCTCAGATGCAAGCAAAATTTTTTTGTCTCGCCAGTCTGAGTAATCCTCTCCTGTATATTGCTCTGCAATTGTGATTGCTTTCTCCATCTGTGCTGTTATATCGGATGTATACTGTGCCAAAGTTGTATCTTTTTCTAATTTTGCAGACAACAAATCTACCACTCTTGTACTCTTTTCTTCTAATATCTCTTTGTCTGTAAGATAAAGATTTCCAGATACGATTGTGATCGCATTTGCCATTCCTTCATATCTTGTCCGCTTTCCTGTCGATGACACTTTTTTCAAATTCGTCGCAACTTCTTGATTGGTTTGAAGGCAAATATAAGAGTGATCCGTCCTTGCATATGGATTGTAACCAGCTCCTCCACCATTTCCCCAGTCTTGATAAGTCTCAAAAATAGCCTGATCGCCAGCCATCGGATACCATGCAAACCAACCAGGTAGCATAGCAGCCTGCGAATTTGCATAAAATCGGTTTGCATAGCCAGAATACGAAATCAAAATTTTCAGCTGATTTGTCGGTCGATCTGTTTGCACAACAAGCAAATCTTTCCCCTGAGTAAATGATACCGATACGTCTTTTGTCAGAGATGTTACGCTTTTAACCTGATATCCATGATACAAAGTAAAACAAAATTTTGTATCAGCCTCTGCATCTAACGTCAACACTGCCTCCACATCAAGCATACGTCCCAGATTGACCGTCAGTTCATAGGCTTTTACCTGCCAAGTACGACTTTTTTGTTCGTCTAAACTTGTTTCTATCTGTTGATTTATTTTTTTTGCGATCTCATCTTCACCGTCCTGAAGTTCTCTCTTTTCATTTGCCAAAGACTCTTTGTAATACAAGCGATCGGCAAATGCACCGTCAAAATTTTGTGTTAGTCGATATACGGATGCCGGACGAAGTGACAATGCAAAAAATAAAGTTCCAATGAAGCCAATCACGACTCGAAAACGATTTCTTTTAAAAATAGAACATCGTTTTTTCATTCGAAATGCTCCAATGGAAGCTACTAGTAAAATCCACCCTATCTCTAATTCTAAGCGACTCGTTTCTGTCTGAAGTCCGTACTGAACATCTGGGCTCCACTCAGCATTTTGATAAAAAATATGAAATAACTTTTGAAATACATTCCAAGCATAGATAAACACAGGCACATTCGTCTTTTGCCACACGATCTGTTCTCGAAATGAGCTGACCAAAAAAAGATAAAAAATAAGCATAACCCCTGCAGCGATTCGATGTTCACTTAGCACAAAAGCGACTGCTACCAAAATGCAAATGAGCTGCGGCAGTAAAATATTAATCAGATATCCTCTCCAGAACCAGTTCTCAAAAATGCAAATGATCGCATCGTTTTGATAGGAACCTATCAAAAACAGTAGCACTGCTGTCACATTCCATATGATCCACAGAAAAAGAATCCATATCAGAGCGGATCGTTCAAAAAAGAAATGACTTTCTGTGCAAGTATCAATGCAGTCACGCAGGTCATTTGCCTCTGCCTTTCTCATAAAAACGATTGTCATTCCCATCCAGCCCAAATTAATTAGATACTGAATCCGAACCAGGTTGTACAAAAGTTCAAAACCACTCATTTTACAAGCTGAAAAAAATACTGTGGCCCCCAGTGGAATGATCGAAATCAAGCCAAATACCATACTGATCGCTTTATCGCGTAAAAAAAAGCGGCTCGTCCATCTCATGTTTTTTCCTCCTTCCAATTTACATTTCGATGTTCTTACCGCTATTATAGTATTTTATTTATTTTCTTTTTGGTTTAGGCATGAATGGATACGAATCTGGCACAAATTGCAATGAACAATGAATTCTAAGACATTCTCAACTTCCATTAACTTAATTTTCGATTTTGCATTCGTATCTGGCAACTGAAAACGCCGTTCTCTATGGTTCGACTACAATATCCATCATACAGAGCCACAGTCTTATCAATATTTTTGATTCCATACCCATGCAAATTTCCATCTGACTTGGTGCTTTTCCAATCACGATTTTCCGATTGATTTTTCGCCACCGGATTTTTAAACACAATCATAAAATCAGACAGTGTGCTCACAAGCTGAATCCGAATCCATCTGCTGTCTTTTTCTATTCTTCTGCATGCGTCAACTGCATTGTCATACAAATTTCCAAGCATAATCGTCAGATCATAATCTCGAATCAAAAGTTCTGCAGTCAAATTTGCAGTCATTTCTACTTGTATCATTTCCTTACTGGCGATTGCACGTTTGCTCATCAAAAGTGCATCAATGACTGGATTTTTTGTTTGCACAAAATCCCCCTCTTTTGCACTTCTTTCCATCTGACCTATATATTCTTTCGCCTTTTCATACTCGCCAAGCTCTAATAAACCAGATACCGTATACAGATGAGATTTCATATCATGTTTTAATGCGCGCATCTGCTCATACATTGCCCGAATTTCCTGCTGGCTCTCAATTTGAACTGTTGCAAGCTGGTTTTGGATGGTAAGCTCTTCCTGTGCTTTCTTTGACTTTTCAAATACAGAAACAAGCTTCCATACACCTACATTGATCAATAGCAGTATGACTGCGACCAACGTATTAAAAAAGGTAACCGGCGTATCTGCCATATTCCTTCCGATCCAGATGACAATCGCAACTGCCACTGCAATAATCGCTAGAATGGAAAATACAACTCGCTCAACTAATTTTTGCTGTTTTTCTTGCTCCCATCCTTTTCCTTTCTCTCTTTTTCGAAATGTTTGAATACAGTTACTTGCAAACAACAAGGTTTCATTGCTTACAATTAAAAAGATAAGCTGCAAATTGGTATCGTAAAACAATCTCGTTGAAAGAGAGAACAGACACAGATACAAGATCATCCAGATGCCGCTCTTTGCAAAATTCTTTTTATAGTCCCTGTGGCTGCTCCAACCAAATCTTGCCGAAAAAAAACAACCAAATATGATCTGTATCAACCTAAGTAATATGAAATCATGCACTCGTTCACCTCTCGTTGCCTACTTCTGCTGATTGGAATTTGAACACCATTTGTCATCCAAATCGTATCTCTGTCTATTTGCTCTGCATAATACAAATTGCAAAGAAATGCTCTGTGGCAACGACAAAATCCTAATCCTGAAAATTGATTTTCAAACTCATCCAGTTTTACCCGCACACGCACTACTTTTTCCTGCGTATGAATTTCCACATAATGACCATTTGCCTCCAAAAAGAGGATATCCTGTTTCCAAATTCGATGCATTTTCCCATCATACATGACAACCAATGCATCTTTTTTGCTCTTTTGAAGCTTTTGACAAACTTGCGAAAGAACCTCCTCTACCTGCTCTAGATGAAGCGGCTTGACCAAATATCGAAATGCATCGACCTCATACCCTTTTGCCGCAGACAATGCATCTGCTGTTGTGAAGACAAGTATGATCTGCTCGTTTTCTGCTCGAAGATGCCTTGCTAACTCTAGTCCATCCATCTGCTTTAAGCCAATGTCCAAAAATGCCAAATCAAATGAAAATGATTCTTCTTTGCTACACAAAAGCTGTTCAGCCGACAAAAAGATTTCTGTCTTGACGGTTTCCTTTTGACCTTCCTCTGTCTTTTGCCAATGTGCAATCATCTTAACTAGAAGCTGTGCATGCAGCAGATCATCCTCGCATATTGCAATTCTCAAGCCAGTTGCCTCCTTTGCTGCTTCTCTAATCTAATTAGTTTTCTTGCTCAGAAGATTGCGTTATACCCCCCCGCTCAGTTCATCCTGCAATGTATCTTGAATGTCGGTTAAGCATTCGAGTAATAGCGGATTGAAGGTTCCACACTCACCTGCAAGAATCATTTCCATAGCTTTCTCATGGGAATATGCTTTTTTATAAACACGATCACTCACAAGTGCATCATAAACATCAGCAATTGCAACCACCTGCGCACTTATAGGAATATCGTCACCCTTTAAACCATCTGGGTATCCCTTTCCGTCATAGCGCTCATGATGCCAGCGGCAAATCTGATAGGCCATCTTTATAAGCGGTTCGTCTTTATAGACCTCCATCTCCTCAAGCATTCGCGCACCGATCAATGTATGCGTTTTTATGATCTCAAATTCGTCTTTTGTAAGCTTTCCTGGTTTATTTAAAATCTTATCATCAATACCGATTTTTCCAATATCATGCAAAGCTGACGCTGTTGTAATTAAATATCGATCAGAATAGCTTAAGTGATAGCGATCTGTCTTTTGAACGAGACATTCAAGAATCTTTTCTGTCAGTCGATTTATATGAAGCACATGCATACCGCTCTCGCCATTTCTAAACTCCACAATATGACTAAGAACCGTAATCATCATGCGGTTGTTCTTTTCTTTCTCATAAATTTGATCACCGATAAGTGCAGATAATCTGCGCTGCTTTGCATAGAGTTTAATCGTATTAAATACACGCTGATAGACAACCTTTGCATCAAATGGACGACTGATATAATCTGATACGCCAAGCTCATATGCACGACGCACATACACATCGGAGTCCTCACTTGAAATCATAATGACAGGAATATCCTCGATTAAATGCTTACGTTCCATAACATTAAGCACTTCAAAGCCATCCATCTTTGGCATAACAATATCCAAAAGAATAGCAGAAATACCCGTTCCATACTGATCTATCAGCTGCAGACATTCCTCACCGTTTTCAGCCTCTAAAATTCTAAAATCATTATCGAGCATATCAGAAAGAATCTCTCTGTTCATTTCTGAATCGTCTACGATTAGAATCTGCTGACGCACTTTTTCTTTTTTTACCAGATCTGTATTTCCATTGGCGTCTACAATTCCTTTTTCCATTACTACTGTATTTTTTTGATTTTTTGCCTGATACATCAGACGATCTGCCTTTTCCACTACCTTTTCAAGCATCTCATTGCTGCAGAACAAACCTCCAACACTAACAGACAGATGTATAGTTGAATAGCCTGGAACATCTGCTGCAAATACGCGCTCTCTAATTTCTCGAAGCTTCTTGACAAATGTATCCTCATCAATTCCTGGAATCAGAAGTAAAAACTCATCGCCTCCATAACGCACTATGCTGTCTGTACTTCTAACACAACTTCTAATCTGTTTTACAACTGTTTTAAGAGCAGCATCGCCTGCCGAATGACCAAAAGTATCATTATAAATCTTAAAATCATCAAGGTCGATCATTGCAACGCCCTGTATATTAACTGATGTCTTTAAGTTTTCCTCGTAATAACGTCTATTATATGCACCTGTTAAAACATCACGATATATCCTGTCATCAAGACCAAATATCTGATTTACAAGCTTATCACTCTCATTTTTGTCAATCAGTGTCTCTAAATCTAACTTTTTAAGCATTTCCATTACATATGGAACACCATCAATTTCCACATATTTTGAAAACACCTGATAAAGCACAGAGTCTAAAAACTCAAGCTTTGTCTTTTCTGCCTTATCACGAAAGGCAATCGCTGAAATACAATTCTCGCAAGGCTTGTTTTTTCCCCAGAAACAATAACAGGAACATTCATTTTTTGATGAAGGCTTTCCTGATGCCAAACACTGAATCCCATTTGCATCTACAAGACGAACAATTGTAAATACTTTTCTTAAATGTTCCATCTCTTTTTCTGCTTCTTCTGCTGTCAGCTGATATTCTGCTTCCATACCTGTTTCCTCCGCTGTGTATCATTTCTGGTACGTATTTTTATTTATTGCACTATTAACTTGATTCTACCATAAAATATTTATTTTGGCTACAAAAAAGTGCAGCACCTTTTAGGCCGCTGCACTTTTAATTACTAATTTTTTCGCTTATTATGGTCTCTGACCCATACCACCCTCAAGTGTAAGAGTCTCACCATTCATATACTTGAAATCTGGGGATGCTAACTGTACACAAACACGTCCGATCTCAAGCTCTGCATCACCAAAATGACCTGCCGGCGGCATCTTTACATTTGCCTTAAATGCGTCTGGATATGCCTTCTCAAACTGCTCTAACTGTGCAGTCCATGCAAGCGGGCAGATTACATTTACATTGATTCCGTCCTTTGCCCACTCTGTAGCTGCTACACGAGATAATCCACGGATACCTTCTTTTGCTGCTGCGTATGCGCACTGTCCATAATTTCCAAACAGACCTGCACCAGATGCAAAATTGATAACAGCACCCTTGGATTCCTTCAGATACGGATAGCAAGCCTTCATGTAGTAGAATGCTGCATACAAACCAGAGTACATAGCAAGATTGAACTGCTCAGTTGTGTGATCTGCAATTGTAACACCTGATGCAGATGCCTGTGCATTGTTGATCAACACATCAATACCGCCAAACTCTTTTACAGTCTCCTCTACAACCTTGTTTACAACTGCCTCATTGTCAGCACCTGCATTGACATCAGCCTGCATGATCAAAACCTTGATTCCATAAAGACGCTCTAATTCTTCCTTTGCGTCCTCAAGCTTCTTTACATTACGTCCTGTAATTACAAGATTTGCTCCCTCTTTTGCATAAGCAGTTGCAATTCCGTATCCGATGGAACCGCATCTTCCATCACTTAAAACAGCGCGTCCTGCTCCTGTAATGATGGCTGTCTTACCTGTTAAAAATCCCATTGGTTCTCCCTTCTTGTCTGTGTTTTGTTTGACTTTTGTCTGCACAGAACCTGTATATCAATATCATATCATATTCAAACAGTAATCACAAGACTATTTTTTCAACCACTTCTGCAGTATGCGACACACAAGTTTCATATCGACTGGCTTTGTGACATGCTCATTCATGCCACTCTCTATTGCCTTCATGATGTCATCCTGAAATACATTTGCTGTCATGGCGATAATCGGAATATTTTTTGCATACTCCTTATCAAGACTTCTAATGGCTCTTGTTGCCTCATAGCCATTCATAACAGGCATCTGAATATCCATAAAAATCAAATCATAATAATGATCTGGTTTCATCATCACCTTTTCTACAGCCTCTTTTCCATTTTTAGCAATCTCTATTTCAAGACCTATATCAGACAATAGCTCCGAGGCAATCTCTCTATTTAATTCATTATCCTCCGTTAAAAGTACACGAAAGCCTTCAAAAGAAACATTATCTTCTGACTGCGCAGTTTCCTGCTTTTGCATGTTATCTTCTTTAAGGCGTGTAAAACGCAGTGTAACGATAAAGCATGTTCCCTCACCCGGTCGGCTTTTTGCCTCAATTGTCCCGCCCATCATTGCAATTATAGACTGCGTAATTGAAAGACCAAGACCTGTTCCCTGCTCTACATTAGTCATTGAATTATCTTCTCGCGCAAACGGCTCATAAAGCTGCTGTAAAAATGATTCCGACATTCCAATTCCATTATCCTTAACAATAAAGCGATAGCAGCCCTCTTCTTGCTGCCCCATTGGAAGTGTCTGTGCCTTAAATAAAATATTGCCTCCCTGCGGTGTATATTTAATTGCATTTGAAAGCAAATTGACAAAGATTTGGCGCAGACGCACTGGATCTGCAAGCACATAATCCTGTGTCAATCCAGATAAATCAAGCGTGAAATGATGATGCTTCTTTTCGATCTGCGTTGCACATAGATCCGCAGACATCTTCGCCATATCATACAGGTATGTTGGTTCATTGTTCAGACTAGTATTTCCACTCTCAATTTTGGACATATCAAGAACCTCGTTAATTAATTCAAGCAGATGCTTTGATGACTCATCAATCTTTCGAAGACAATCCTCAACCCTACCTGAATCATCAAGATGCTGCAGTGCAATCTGCGTCATTCCGATAATACCATTCATTGGTGTTCTGATGTCATGCGACATACTGCTTAAAAACAGACTTTTTGCCTTATTTGCCTCTACTGCTGAGTGATATGCATCCTTTAATGCATCTGCTACCTGATCACTGCGGCTGTGCGTCTCATGAATATCTGTCAGAATCATTGCCATTGTGCGCGGAATGGCATTGCTTTCATTGATCTGCATACATTCAACACGAACCCAACGGTACATACCTTCCATCTTCACTCTAAGCTCACACTCATAATTGCCATCATTTTTTACAAACATGTGTATCAATTCAGAAAGTCTAAGCTTATAGCGCTGTTTCTCCCAATCTTCGGGCAAAACAGCCGGCTCTAAATATTTCTTTAAAAATGTCTCATATAATCCGTCTGGCATATGCTCAAACAGCTTTGCACCACTGTTTGAAAACACCTTACATTTTCCATTTCGCATATCGATATAGAGGGTAAGAAGTGATTTTCGAACCATTGCCGTGACAAATTCGAGACTTTCTTTATTGCTTTCATGAAGCATATTGATCAGCTGCTCTTTTTCGTCCACTGTTGTATTAAGCTCGTTGTTCAGGTTCTCATACCATTCCTCTTCCTCTGCGGCATCGTCTTGGTCAAGTACCATTCCATAAATCTCATAATAAGTCTGAATACGTCCCTCAGTCAGCAAATGCCTTAAATCAGACTGGAGCTTTTTATCCTGCTCAATCAAATTCACTATTTCCGGGGCATAAACACTGCCTCTGCCCTGCATAAATTCTTCAAGACATTTGTCGAATGTTTTCTGTCCCTTATAGCTTCGTCCTATAAAATCAGTAGCAGCATCCATGCAGTCTGCCATATGTACAAGCTCTATAAAAAGCCGATCCTTCGAAACTGTATTATCAAAATCTGATGGATAGCCCATCTTTCCATCCCATGACTTGTGATGACCAAGCACAATGTCATGAAAGCGATTCAGAGACGGAATACGCTCAAGCATTTTGGCACCAGATTTTGGATGCTCATAAATACTTTGCAGCTCACGTTTTGTGAGACTTCTTGATTGTTTGTTTACAATATTTGCCTTTTGCAGCTTTCCAACATCAAAAATTTTACATGCCTGAGACATAAAATCTACAATCTGATCTCGTTTTTCCAAGACTTCTACAAGCGATTCACAGTCAAATGAACCTATTAAAAGCTCTGGCTTATTTTCAAATATACTTGTCAAAATGCGTCCTGCAATTTGACCCACCATCTGTGAGTGAATCAATGTAATCTCATCACGGCTGACCATAACATTCATCAGTGTCGTTGAATCCACATCATTTGCCGTCAGTACTTCAAGAAACTGGCAAACAGAACGACTTACTACATCATTTACAAAATTAGAATTTCCTGTTCGCGGAATCTGACGAATCATTTTTAAATATTCGTCCACACAGCTCTTTCTAAGACCTGGATCGCCATGGTATTCAGCCTCATAGTGGTTTAAAATATCTATAATACTTGGAAGGTGATTGATAGCAACCTGGAACAAACGGCTCTCCGTAAATCCATCTTCATGCTCCATTGTATCATGTGCAATTGCATAATCACAAAATGCTTTGTAGCCCTCAAGAAACTCTGTACAGTTGATTTCTCCCAAAAAGAACTGACATCTTCTATAATTACAGTAAATCTCATCAAGCATCTCAAACGGATTTGGATTTTTCTTAAGTGCCTCTTTATAGCAGTCTCCAAGTACCTTATTTGCGCGTTTTAACATATCTGGATCAACTGTCTCGCGCTCATTGCTTAGCACATAATTTCCAAACACATCATAATTAAGTTCTGTAATAAGCTCATCAAAATCAAAACGATCACCCTCTAAGCTTCGCACACGCTCATCATTATAAAAATCAAGCGCATCATCTACTACCTGAGCAATCTCATTTGGATTTAAAGGATCTATTATGGAAAAATTAATCTTTACAATGGCATAATTATAAAACGAATATATAATCCGCTTTCTGACATCGTCATTTTCAATCTCGAAATAACAGTCCTTAAAAGAACGAATCTTTTGAAAATACCAGGCTGCCTTTTCTCCATCCTGTCTATCTGGCATGGTATTATAAATGCCTCCCAACAAATTAATCGTCCAGATATAATTGTCACGTTTTCCATGCTTAAGAAAATATTGCTCCAAAACCTCTGCAAGCTCCAGCATAGAAAGACTGTCTTCATACCCTTGCGCTGATGCATCACGAATCTGCTTTAGAAATTCATCTGCTAGCTCATCATTCAGCTCCATTCTTCCTTCTGTAAATGGGCGTATATACAAGTTTAACAGTGCTTCATTTTCAATATACAGCTGTCTCATAGAGCGATATTTCTTCTTTAAATTAGCAACCCAGTTTTCTTTTGTATCTGCCTTTGTAAACTGCTCGATGACGCTTTCCTCTGTCTTTAAATTTTCCTTATATTTTTCATAAAAATGAGCAATGTTTTCTCGCGTTATCGCCACCAGCTCCACCTCCCATGCTTACAGATTTCTTTGCTTTTGCCTTGTTAATTTTATCTTTTCCAATTATACTAGCAAACCTTTGTTTATGCAAGCAAATTGTATGGATGAGATGCATTACTGCTGACGAAACCATTACATTGAAGGGTTTTCGTATACTAACTTTGTGAATTGTAACGATATATCTTCTCATTTACTTCCAACTGTTTCTAATTGACTTATCTCTTATTCAATGTTATGTTAATACTGCAAAGCAATTTATTATTGCACATCATTCTAAGGAGGTTTTTTTCATGGCTAACACACATGATTATGGAGAGAGAAGTCTCCAAATGCACTATGAAAAACGTGGTAAAATTGAAATCATTCCTACCGTTCCGGTTAAAACAAGCGAGGACCTTTCCCTTGCATATACACCTGGTGTTGCTACACCTTGTCTTGCTATTCAGAAAGATCCTGAACTTTCCTTCTGTCTGACACGCCGCTGGAATACCTGTCTTGTTGTCACAGATGGTACTGCTGTTTTAGGACTTGGTGATATTGGTCCTGAGGCTGGTATGCCGGTTATGGAAGGAAAATGCGTACTGTTCAAGGCATTCGGTAATGTAGACGCGTTCCCATTATGTATTAAGAGCAAGGATGTTGATGAAATCGTAAATACTGTTGCACTTATTTCTGGAAGTTTCGGCGGTGTTAATCTGGAGGATATTTCCGCTCCGCGCTGCTTTGAAATTGAAAAGAAGTTAAAGGAGCGCTGTGATATCCCGATTTTCCACGATGACCAGCACGGAACTGCTGTTGTCACTCTTGCAGGTCTGATTAACGCATGCAAGCTCACAGGCAGAAAGCCTGAGGAAACCCATATCGTTGTAAACGGTGCTGGTGCTGCTGCAATTGCCATCTCCAAGCTTTTAATCTCCTACGGCTTTGCTGATATTACACTGTGTGACCGTACCGGAATCATCTATGAGGGACGCGAAAAAGGCATGAATCCAGTTAAAGAGGAAATGGCAAAGATCACTAATAAAAAGCACTTACAAGGCAGCTTAGCAGATGCTGTTCGCGGTGCAGATGTATTTGTTGGTGTGAGCGCTCCTGGTGTTCTGACAAAGGAAATGGTTCAGACTATGGCACCACAGGCTATTGTATTTGCGTGTGCTAATCCAACTCCAGAAATTGATCCAAAGGATGCTAAGGCTGGCGGCGCTGCTGTTGTTGCTACTGGAAGAAGTGATTACCCAAACCAGATCAATAATGTACTGGCATTTCCAGGAATCTTCCGCGGTACATTTGATGTTCACGCAAAGGAAATTAACGATGAGATGAAGTTTGCTGCTGCAACGGCTATTGCATCTATCATCCCAGATGATCAGATTCGCGCAGATTATATCATCCCAGAAGCATTTAACCCGGTTGTTGCACAGACTGTAGCTGTTGCTGTCGCAGAGGCTGCAAAAAAGAGCGGTGTAACAAGAGAGTATAAAACATTATGATACCCAGGGTCAAAAGTTCCAAAAGCTTTCGTGCTTGCACTAAAGGCTTTGAGCTTGGGTATCAGTTGGGCACAGTCATGATTTTAATCTTCATGGCTGTGCGTTTTTGTTTTAATACTTATTTTTGGTATCTTTTATCTCATTTCTTTTTGGCTATCTTATTTGTTTTATAGCTACGGCACGCCTCTGCAAATTTTTCGGCAAACTTTGGATTTGAATAATATGACAGATGCGCAAAGCCCCACCAGTGATCACTTCCTGCATGAACACACTCCCAACTTCTTGTTCCAACAGGCTTTTTTGCAATCGCACATTCACCATTATCCTCGCTGTCATAATAATGAAACTCATGACCGCGTATCGTTTCTCCTTTTTGCAAAAGCTGTCTGTCTTTGAGTTTAATGTCAGATATCCGAAGCGCACAAGCCGCTCTTTTTTCATACAGCATGCATGAATCACTCCTGCCATTTTATATGGTTTTTTCTCTGAATCAAAAATTGTATCATGAAGATACATAAACCCTCCGCATTCAGCCAGTGACGGCATTTTATTTTCAATAGCTGATTTTACGGAATTTCTCATGCTTTCATTTTCTTCCAGTTCTTTTAAATACAGCTCTGGATAACCTCCTCCAAACAGTATTCCATCTAAATCTTTCGGAAG
This sequence comes from Firmicutes bacterium AF25-13AC, assembly GCA_003478935.1. Classification (GTDB taxonomy): domain Bacteria; phylum Bacillota; class Clostridia; order Lachnospirales; family Lachnospiraceae; genus Anthropogastromicrobium; species Anthropogastromicrobium aceti. Next base: position 25,863 of record QUFP01000005.1, on the reverse strand, counting down.
CGTATCATCATGAAGAGGAGAAAAGAATATAAGCTTTGCTCCAAGTGATTTTAGCAGATCCAGATTATCTTCATAATAAAAACAAAATGCTTCATCTCTTGCCACACCAATTCGAATTGTTTTTTCTGTTAATTTCTGTTTAATGTCACGCTTTACATCATACTCTAATTTGGGGGCACTCTTTGCAATCTCAAGAATCTGTTCAATATTGGCATTTTCGCAAAGAACTTGTGAAGCAATTTTTAATCTGCTTTGAATATCTTCTAGCTCATACGGCATAACAAGACCAAGATGACGACTTTCAATTCGCACATCATCTCTAACAGGAAAAGATGCAACAACCGGAATATGGAAAGTTTCCTCAATTTCCTTTGACAACACTGATGCAAAGGATGATGGCGTCTGATTAAGAATTACTCCCTTTATAAGATGAGCTGTATCATATTGGAGAAAACCGCTTAGAAGCGCCAAGAGTGAGCGTCCCATCCCCCTTGCATTTACAGTCAGTATAATCGGTGTATTCGTTGCTTTTGCAAGTGCATATGATGAAGCTTCCTCACGAATCCCGCCAAGACCATCGTAAAGTCCCATAACACCTTCTATTACTGCCAGATCACGGCTGTCCTGTCCTTTAGCAAGAAGCATTCTAGTTATGCTGTCTTCTGTAAAAAACGGATCTAGGTTTCTTGAGGAAATTCCAAGAACTGTCTTATGAAACATTGGATCAATATAATCTGGTCCACACTTAAAAGACTCCAAATAATAATTTTTCTCCTTAAGTGCCTGCAGCAATGCACATGTGATTAATGTCTTTCCGCTCCCGCTTTGGGGCGCTGCAATCATAATACGCGCCCCCTTTTTTGCTATTTTTTCATGTTGCACATCTATTTTTGTATTTTCCATGTAACTGTTTCCTCACAATTTTATTCATCTGCTTCCATCTTATCATCTGGCAGCAGATTAAATGATGCAATCAATACCGGATTTTGTGCCTGCATCAAATTGTATGATCCGAGCTTATGCGCTCTGCTTGCCTGAATCTGAGTCAGCTGCACATGCTTAACCGGATACGTCTGAATCAACTTTGTAATCTGCGCAATTGTTTCAAGCGACACAGCATTGATTACGACACGCACTCCTTTTGTATTTTCTTTTACTATTAACTTTTTTTGAATAGCAGACAAAATATCACTTAGCGCGCCGCTGCTTCCGCCTATAAATACATGAGTCGGTGTCGGAAGCTCTTCAAATCCTTCAGGTGCCTTTTTATTAATTACCATGATCTGATCTGAAAGACCAAGACGAACAGCATTTTCTTTTGTTAAATTCGCAGCCTCTTCTTTTTGTTCAATTGCAAATACAACAATATCAGGAGACAATCTTGCACACTCTGCACTTACAGAGCCAGTTCCGCTTCCCACATCATAAACGACAGCCTTTTTTGTCAGTTCAAGACGACTTATACTAAGCACGCGGACTTCATTTTTTGTCATAGGTACCTTAGTGCGTGAAAAAATCTCATCATCCATTCCTGGTGTCAATATTTGCTTCTCGCAGTCTTCATTTTCAATTAAACATGTATATACTCCTTCTGGCAAATCAAAAAGCTTTGTCTCAAATTCATCAAGATAAAACGTAAAGAGCCTTTCATCTGGATAGGAAAGACGATAACCTGCACTTATTTTTACATTATTTATCCCCGCTTCTCGAAATTTATTTACAAGCATTTCAAAATCATTTTTCCCAGACAACAATAAAAATACCTTAGTATTCTTTCGCACAAGATTTACAACATTTGTACGCCTTCCATGAATACTTGCAAGAACTGCATCATTCCATGAAACACCAAAATGTGCTGCAAGTGCGCTCACAGATGAAATCCCTGGCAAAATTGTTGTCTCTGATTTTAAGATACCTTTTTCATTTGCTTCATCGAGTGCCTTTTTCATTGACTGTGCACCACTGTAAAAGCCACTGTCACCGGAAAAGGCAGCTGCTATCTTCGTATACTGTGGATGTTCAATTAAATATGAAATAATATCATCCGCGCGATAATAAGGTACTTTTACACCTTTGCCCGGCAAATTTTCAAGCATTCTTTCTGCACCAAATATAACCTCTGCATCCTCAAAGGCATAATAAGCTTCTCTTGTCATTCCATCTGTACTTCCCATTCCTATTCCAGAAAGAATTATTTTTCGCCTGCGTTGTGATAAAATATCTTCCTTTAAAAGTGACTCTAACTTTTTTGCCGTATCATATACATTTTCACATATGTACATAGATGACTTTCTTTCATCGCCCGATATTTCTGTCTGACACACATTTTCTGAAGGCGGCAAAATAGCACAAATTCCGACACCAGCCTTTTTAGCCGCCTCAACCTTTTCCTCAAATCCACCTGCATGACCACTTATCTTTGTCACCATCCAGTCAATTGAATATTCCCTTAAAATACATTCATTCATCTGCGCAGAAAACGGTCCCTGCATTGCATGATCTGACGCCCAGTAATGCCATTTGCCGTACATAGACGAATGCTTTCTTCTCCAGGAAGCACACGCACAAAAAGGCGATTCTTAATTGTTTCATTTTTTGCATAGCTGCCCAAATCCTTACTTCCTGTCGTAAGTAAAATATTTCCTGTCTGAAACGACAGCCACGCGCTGCATTCTTCATGTGTCTTAAATGATACAAAACCTTCCTCTGCACTCTCTGTGCTGCGACGCAGACGAATAAGCGAAATAGACTCCTTATCTGCTGCCTGACGGACATTTTGCGATACGATCTGTGCATACGGATGTGTCGCATCAACTACCACATCAAAGCTTCCATCTCTCATAAGCACTTCCATCTCTTCTTCTGTAAGGCGGCCGCAATGCACATCAAGACGTTTATCATTCATAAGCTCAAGCGCATAATCAGTTGCAACGCATACACTGCATTTGATATTCGAATCAGCGAGCAATTCGGCAAGCTCGCGCCCTTCTGTTGTTCCGGCAAATATTAGCACTTTTTTCATCAAAATCACCTACTTTTTATGAATCTTTTGTTTTTTCATTTTTCCTTTTGCATATGAGTATTTATATGATAATTACGTCCTGTCACAAGCTTTCCTTTCACCACATGGCTCTGAGAATTACCGATAAAAACAGTTGTAAACATATCGACCTGTTCATCCTTAAGCTGTTCAAGCGTACAAATTTTATATTCAGTACCCTCTCTTCCAATATTTCGTACATAGCCACACATACGATCTTGCTGAACCTTGCGAAGCAAAATTTCACATGCGCGCTTTAAATAATCTGGTCTTCCCTTGCTTGACGGATTGTAAATGGCAATACAAAAATCTCCGTCTGCCGCCGCTGACAGCCGCTTTTCTATTACCTCCCATGGTGTCAGTCTGTCACTTAAACTTATCACGCAAAAATCATGGCCAATAGGCGCCCCAAGAACAGCTGCACCGCTTACTGCCGCTGTAATACCCGGAATAATTTCAAGCTCACAGTCTGGATACTCTGGGAGAAGATCATACATTAAAGATGCCATACCATATACGCCAGAATCACCACTGCACACAATAGAGGCGATACATCCTTTTTTGGCCTCCTCAAAACAAAGACGGCAGCGTTCCTCCTCCTTTGTCATCGGTGTTGCAATTGTTTTCTTATTCTGAACCAGATCACCAAGAAGCTTTAAATATACTTGGTATCCTGCAATCACATCACTTTCTTCAAGTGCCTGTCTTGCCTCGGGCGTCATCATCTTAGGTGCACCCGGTCCAATTCCTACTACATATATTTTTTGTTTCAAACCAACAACCTGCCTTTCATATTTAACCATCTCACTACTATTGTTTTTTTACCGTTAGCGAAAGCGTTATAAAAAATCTTTGATGTTGGGGTCAAAAGGTATTTTGCCCCCAAACTGATACCCACGCATTGCAATAGCCACGGTCACACCATCTTTTGCATACTTTCTCGAAAGAAGCTTTCCATTCGGTTCTTCTGCCATTGCAGAGCGCTCACATACATTGTCTACGCCGACAGTTTTTTCAACAAATGCAGAACTGCTAAAATTTCCTGGCACTTGTCTTAATTCATTTTCAGTAAAAGTAACAAATTCAACATTAAAATCGGCGGCTGTCTCAATTAACCCAGGCTCATCCTTTTTGCGGTCAATTGAAGTAATCTGACAAACTGCCTCTTTCGCAATACCACTTTGAGCTAAACGCTCACAAATTGTCTGTTTAATTAAAGCTGCCTCTTTTTTCCTGCGGCAGCCCACACCAACCACAATGCAGCGCGGCACAAGCCAAAGTGAACCCTTTTTTCCATCCTTTATAAAAGGAGAGATTATGATATCCGCCTCTTTTTCTTGCACTGATTGATCTGATATCTGCTTTTCATCAATTTTTTTTTCGGATTGCTCAATGCTCTCTTCTTTTATTACTGTTCCCTCAAAAGAAAGCGTCACTAACATGTTTTCACAGCGCACAGTCACATTTTGGTGTGCAAGCGTTTTTGCAGAGACACGAGCAATGCCTTCTTTATTTTGAATCACATAGTTGTTCTTCTGTGCAAATAAATCAGCAGCAAAGCAATTACTGACATCAGTTGCCGTAGTAATTACTGCCTGTGCATTTAAAAAGGCGGCAATTTTACGAGCATACTCATTGGCACGTCCAACATGACCTGACAAAATAGGAATAACATAATCCCCATTTTCATCAATCACAATGACAAATGGATCATGCAGCTTATCCTTTAAAAATGGTGCAATCGTGCGCACTGCAATACCAGCAGCACCAATAAAAATCATTCCCTGCTTTTTTTCAAAGCTTTCTTTCGCACATTCTGACAAGCGTATCGAAGAATAAGATTTTGATGCACGGCACTTATTGATGCACTTAACTAAATCTCTATCACATTCGCAACCAACTTGATCCTTTTTCTGTGACTGTAAAATATAATTATTTAACCGCTTTGCCAGAGCCTCTCCCTTTTTTGTAAAGCTAATAATATTGATGTAATTACTTGTCTCTTCCATCTAATGCTAATGCCTCTTCTGTCTTTTTCTTTCTGTACTCTGTCTCAAAGTCAGGCGCGTAGAGACACGACAGCGCATATTCGGACGGTGAAATCGCATCTCCCACAAGAACAACTGCTGTCTTTTTGATTCCATGCTTCTTAGCTTCTTCATCAAGTGTAGACACTGTACATTTTAAGCAAAGCTGTTCTGGCCATGTTGCCTTATAAACAATAGCTGCCGGTGTATCTTTTCTGTAGCCGCCTGCCATCAATCTCTCGGATAATTCTTTTAAATGACCTGCACTCAAATAAACTGCCATAGTCGCATGATGCGCGGCAAAACTTTCGATGCTCTCCTTTTCTGGCACTGCCGTGCGTCCTGCCATACGTGTAATAATAAGGCTTTGTGACACTTCTGGTATTGTCAGTTCTAAGTTAAGTGCTGCCGCCGCACCAAAACATGCCGTTACACCAGGACAAGTCTCATAACCTATTCCAAGCTCTTCAAGACGATCCATCTGCTCACGAATTGCACCATAAATGCTCGGATCACCTGTATGAAGGCGCACCATCTTCTTTCCTTCTTCTTCACCCTTTTGCAATGCATCGATGACTTCGTCAAGCGTCATATAGGCGCTATTTAAGCATTCACATCCCTTCTTTGTATAAGAAAGTAGCTCAGGATTTACTAGTGATCCGGCATAAATGACAAGATCTGCCTCCTGCAAAAGCCGCATTCCGCGCACTGTAATCAAATCGGCAGCACCGCTTCCTGCCCCTACAAATGATACCATATTTTCCTCTCAATCCGCAGCCTCATTTGCAGCTGCTATGTTTTCTAAATGGTTGTCCCGTTAGCAGTAACATTTTCGTGCTGCAGCTCATGTAAAAATTCCTCTGCACCTTCGCTTTTTGCCAATTCACCATATTGGTTGTCGTAGAGTATGCATTCAATTTTCATCTTGCCACCGGCACGTTTATTCGTATAATAGATGATTCTTTCCATCAGATAGTCCATGACAGGCTTTGTCTTTTTTTCTTCTTCCAAATAGGCAATTGCCTCTGTCGTTGTCGCACTATCCAAGATTTTCATCAGATTGTCACGGCTGACACCTGCGCGAAGTCCTGCTGCCACAAGAAGCTCCACTCTGCAGTCTGCCTCACGTGAATGTGTATTCATAATGCCTCCGGAAACCTTGACAAGCTTTCCGATATGTCCTGTAAGAAGCATTTTTTCAAATCCGCATTCAACTGCCATATCTATTGTCTCTCCAATAAAATTGCTGCACTTAACACTAGCATCAAGATCGTAGCCGTAGGTTTCTTTCATAAAATCGAGTCCATAGTTGCCCGGAGAGACCGCCGCTATCTGGCTATTCTGCGCATGTCTCATATTTAACTCAAGACGAATAGTGTCAAGAAGCGCTTGACTACTCATTGGCTCGACTACACCACTTGTGCCAAGCACAGAAATGCCGCCAACAATTCCAAGGCGTGGGTTAAATGTTTTTTCTGCCAGCTCGACTCCCTTTGGAATAGAAATAATAACCTTTAAAGCTCCCTTATAATCTGCCATGCGGCAAACCTCTAACACCTCGGCCTCAATCATCTGGCGCGGCACATGATTGATTGCAGCATTTCCAACTGGCTGATCCATGCCCGGTCTTGTGACACGGCCAACGCCAATTCCGCCGTCAATCTCGACGGTTGCATGGAGTGCTGTCGTTTCTGTTTGCTTTTCTTCTTGTAGAGAAGTTTCTTTCTGGGACGTTTTTAAACGTTCTTTGTAAGATACCTCTGCATAGACAAGCGCACCAGTCGTAATATCAGGATCATCTCCTCCATCCTTTTCAACCGCACAGCTAACGCTTTTCTCTTTTCTGGTAATCTCTAACAGCTTTGTCTCAAACACGATGCCTTTTGGTGTTACAATAGAGATTGTTTCTTTTTTCTTTCCTGTCAAAAGCATGTAGCAGCTGCCTTAGAGGCTGCTGCCGCACAGCTTCCTGTCGTAAATCCGTACCTCATACGCATTTTCGTCCAGAAAGTTCATAGAGAACTGCATTGCAGATGGCTGCTGCCACATTGCTTCCACCTTTTCTTCCTTTATTTATAATATAAGGAATGTCAGTCTCCATGATTTCTTCTTTTGCTTCCACTACGTTCACAAATCCTACTGGAACACCTATTATAAAGGCTGGCTTATATAATCCTGCCTGGTACATTTCATAAAGTTTCATCAGCGCAGTCGGTGCATTTCCTACCACAAAGATAGTAGGTTTGTGGTAGGAAGCAGCAATCTCCATGCTGACAGCTGCACGCGTTGTTTTCTGCTCCTTTGCCAGTTTTGCTACTGTCTCATCTGCCATAAGGCATTTTGCTTCACATCCAAAGGCGGCTAATGTTTTTTTATTGATTCCAGACAATGCCATGTTTGTATCTGTCACAATAGATGCTCCGCTTTTTATAAGTTCCTTTAGCTTATCAAGCGCACCTTCTGAAAATACAAGTGTATGCGCATAATCAAAATCGGCTGTCGTATGGATGGCGCGGCATATAACTGGTGCCAAATTCGGATCAAGTGAAAGACCCCGTTCCTTTAATTCTGCTCTAATGATTTCAAAGCTGTGTTTTTCAATTTCACTTGGAAGCACATAGTTTGTCTTCATAACTTACTCCTTTTTCTTTAAAAATCCTTATCGTATAAGTAGGATCGACTTTTGAGCTTGCGACTTTGAGATAAAAAATAATCCCACCAGCAAAAAAGCTGACGGGATTTTCTAGTTATCGAACAATTGTATCTTTGGTCAGATCCTTGATGACCTCTCCTGCTAAAATCAGTCCTGCCACTGGCGGCACAAATGCAACACTTCCTGGAATGTCCCTTCTCTCGGTACACTTATGTTCTGTTCCTGGAGGGCATACACAGTGAGAACGACAGCTTACGCTCATATCTTCCAATGGGCGCACTGGCTTTTCAGTTGAATAGACAACCTTTAACTTCTTGACACCGCGCTTTTTTAACTCATGGCGCATAACCTTTGCAAGAGGACACATCGTTGTCTTATAAATATCGGCAACATGAAATTGTGTAGGATCAAGCTTGTTTCCTGCACCCATGCAGCTAATCACAGGAACACCTGCCGCCTGTGCACGCATGATGATTTCGATCTTTGCTGTAACAGTATCAACCGCATCAACCACATAGGAATATTCAGAGAAATCAAATTCATGCGCATTCTCAGGCAGATAAAAGCACTGACGCATCTCTACCTGCGCATCTGGATTGATCTCCAAAATACGATCTCTCATAACCTCTACCTTATATTTTCCGATTGTCTTTCTCGTTGCTATAATCTGACGGTTGATGTTAGTTAAGCATACTTTATCATCATCTACAATTACAAAGGAACCAACGCCGCTTCTTGCAAGTGCTTCTACCACATAGCCGCCAACGCCGCCAATGCCAAAAATGGCTACCTTGGCTCCTGCAAGCGCATCCATTCCCTCTTTTCCCAATAAAAGCTGTGTTCTTGAAAACTGATTTAACATTTCTTTCCTGCCTTTTCCTTTTGCATGTTTCTCTATCTCTGCCTTTGGTATCTTAGCATTGATAAACTACCATGTCAATAGGTTTATCATTGTGGGCACCTTATAGTTTTGTGAAAGCATTACAGTTCACGGATATATGTTACGAAAACCCTTCGGTGCAATGATTTCGTCTCCGAACCAAACTCAGCAGGCTCCTTTTATGTTTTTTCTTATCATACATTACTTTGAAAGACCTGCTTCAAGTGTCCGGCTCGTGAAATCCATTCACCTTAGGGTTTAGATTTAAGTATTAAATTAGCCGTGAACTGTAGTCTCACCACTATTTTATAATTTTCCCCAACTGCTTTGCATAGGAAAGAAGTTCTTCATTGGCTTTCTCGAAGGTGCCGAAATGCGGTCGGCAGCAGATTATGTGGTCGCACTCACTTAGAGTGACTTTCGCGACTTCTAGCGTCTTGCCTTTGATTGGCTCGAAGCTTTCGGTGGAGATGACTTCGGTTGCGAGTGCCTTTGCGACTGGATAATCGAGGTCGTTTTCAAAGAGAATGCCTGTGGCAAATGGAATGTTTTTTCGCTGCAGCTTTCTGTAAATGTTTCGCCCGGTCCCGTCACCGGCGATGACAAAAACAGATGGCTTTCCACAAGGCTTTGGCAGCTCTGCATTCATGGTTTTCTCATCGAAGCTTCCTGACGAGATGCCAAACAGCTTCGAAATATATCCTTTTGTAAAAATTTCCTGTGGTGTTCCGAAACGCTCTGGTGTGATGCCATTAACACATAAAATCTTGTCGGAAATTCGCTCTGCCAGATCAAGTTCGTGAAGCGACATGATTACTGTCAACTTTTTCTGGTGCTTCATTTCCTGTAGAATTGATAAAAATTCAAGCTTATATTTCACATCCAGATAGGAGGTCGGTTCATCTAAGATCAAAATCTGCGGCTCCTGACAAATTGCACGCGCAAGCATGACGCGCTGACGCTGTCCATCGCTGATTCGCGTAAAATCTAAATCTTTGATTGGTGTCACCTGAACCAAATCCATTGCCTCTTTCACAACTTTTTTATCATCGCTTGAAAGAATGCCAAATCGCCCGGTATACGGATAGCGCCCGGTTGACACCACATCTTCACAGGTCATTTTCTCTGAGCGAAGCTTGCTTGTCATGACTACCGCCATCTTTTTTGAAAGCTCTTGACTTGACATTCGATTTAACTCATTTTGATCTAGATAAATGCTTCCGCCAAGCATCTCAATCTGTCTTGCAATGCTCTTTAATACGGTTGATTTTCCAGCTCCGTTTGGACCGATCAGTGTCAAAATTTCACCCTGATTCAAAGTAATTTCGATATCTTGCACCACTAGATGTCTCTGATATCCGACACTCATCTGCTCAGCCTGAAAATATGGTTTGTCCATCCCTGTCTGTTCTGACTGTTTTTTCTTATTTTTTCCAATCATCTGCTCACTCTAATGCCTTCTCTTTGTTTCTTCGAATCATAATCCAAAGTACAATCGGTGCACCGAAAATTGCGGTAACTGTGCTGATACTAAGCTCTGTCGGTGCCATCACCGTTCTTGCTAACAGGTCACAAAATAAGCAGAATACACTTCCTCCTAAGAAACATGCCGGAATCATTAAGATCGGCTTTGTACTAGAAAGAAACTGCTTTGCCAAATGCGGCACTGCAATTCCTACAAAAGAAATCGGTCCAGCAAAGGCGACGATACATGCTGACAAAATGCTAGAGAGAAGCACCATTGCCGTGCGAAGTCCTTTGACATTGACACCGAGATTTTTAGCATACGATTCACCCAGCTGATATGCGCTAAGCGGCTTTGACAATAAAAAAACGGCTACCGATGTCACTGCCACAGTGACTGCCATCACAGTCACATTGTCCCAGGTTGTGCCTGAAAAACTTCCTCTTGACCAGTTATGAAGATTAACGATTTGCGCATCATCCGCAAATGTCACGACAAGCTCCGTTATGGCTGAGCAGATATAGCCAATCATTACGCCAGCGACAACAAGCATAGACATACTGTCGACCTTTCGCGATACCATTAGCACAAATCCCATTGAAATCATTGCTCCGACAAACGCTGCCACAATCATCATTCCAGAACTTACGCTAATGGCCTGTCCCATCAAAAATACCATGACAACCGATACGGTCATCTTTGCACCAGAGGAAATACCAAGAACAAACGGCCCGGCGATCGGGTTATGAAAAAAGGTCTGTAATAGATAACCTGCCAGACCAAGCGCTCCTCCGAGAATCAGAGCAGCCAGCATTCTGGGCATACGAATGTCCCACAGAATTCTGGCATTTTCAATTGTTTTTCCCTGAATGGATGCCAAAATGTCGAAAACCGGAATTGAAACGCTTCCAATGCAGATATTTAATACACTAAGCAGCACCACACAGCCTCCCAAAAGGAGAAATACAATGATGCATCTTATTTTTCGTTTTTGTTCCATTGTAAGGCAATCTCCTTTCTGAAAATGGCAAAGCTGTGTACTGTTCACGCGTCATGTTTTATTTACTAGTTCAAACGATACAAATAGTTCATTTCTTTATCATCTGCACCTTGAAGCATATTGTGAATATCTTCGATCAGATACCCGATTGACATGGACTGTTGGTAGACATCGCGCTCGGTACACCAGACGTTGCCACTTTTTACTGCCTTAAAGTCTGCTAGAACCGGACATTTTTTTACGAGTTCGTTGATTGATTTCACACCACCGTCTACTGTACTGTTGTAGATCAAAAAGTCGGCATCTTTGGCGCCATTGTAAAACTCTTCAACCTGCATATTCATTGTTGATCGTTTTGAATCTGAATCACCAAGATTTTCAAAGATGTATTTTCCCCCAGCAAGCTCAATCATCTTTGGAATATAGTCGCTACTCTGGCGCACCTGCACGAGTCCATTTGAGGTGATATAGAAAAAGCCAACTGTCTTGTCGGTCTTTTCCTTTGCTGTTACTTGATCGACAATCTCTGTCTGTTTCTTGAATGCTTCTTCTGCCTCTTTTTCTTTTCCAGTCAATGCACCGAAAAATTTGATCCATTCGACTCGGCCAAGTGGATGCGTCTCATAACTCGAATACTCGATAATGACTGGAATATCAAAATCTTCCAGCATTTCCTTGACCTCTGGTGAATGAAGAATCATGCTGTTCTCAATCGCAAGTGAACATTTTTTTGAGACTAACAATTCGTAATCAGGGCTGCTGTATTTACCAGCATAGAGCATTTTTCCTTGCTCCATTGCCTCTTTTGCCTCATCAATATACCAATTTTCTGCCTTCTGGCCAGAAAATTGGATGCAATCCAGCGCACCTAGCTCTCGAAACATATCCATAACAGCTGATGAAACCAGATAAATTCCATCCACTGGCTGCTTCAGTACAACAATATCTTCATCAAGATTATCTGGTATATCCTTGTCCTCTGGCACAGTCAAAACCTGTGTGCCGTCCTTTGTCTTTAACAGGGTATAATCACCATAATAATCCACTGAAAAATTTTTGGCATAGGAAAGAGCCATGCTGCCAGTCGGCTCTCCCAACACATTCTGCTTGCTAGTTTTATTTTCTGATGCGCTCTCATCCGCATTTGACTCTATTTTTGTCAGGATTTGCTTCTCATTACTTTTTTGTGCTGTTCTACACCCAGAAAATAACGTTAACGTACCGATCAGCGCACAACCTACAAGTAAGCTTTCTCTTCTCATCACTCTGCCGTCTTGATTGTAGAAGAATCAAAAGCAAGCGTATATTCAATCTCATGCGGCTTGCTCATTGCTACTGTATCGGCAATCACATCAAGTGCCGTATCAAATGAAGCAACTGGAATCTCAAACACTGAATTTCCCTCTGTGTTAACAGGAAGAAGCTTTTTGCCGTCTACAATCATATAATCATAGTTTGGACTGCTCCAGACAATCGAAGCAGTCACTTTGCCATCCTTCACTGTGAGAGTAGCTGGAGACTCAATCGAAGCTCTGCCACTTCCACCCTCAAGCGTAACCTCTGCTGTATAAGTGCCATCTTCAAGGTCAACTACACTCTTTGCATCATCCTCTTTTGGCTCTGGGTTAGATACGCTTACCTTATGATCATACCATGTTCCCTTTGTTCCAATAAGAGCAACATCAAATTCTTCATCAAGTGCCGGAACTGGAATATCAAAGCCATACACTTCCTCTGTCATTCCATCGCTGTATGTTACACTATCTGTAGTTGGATCTAAAAGCTGTGCGCCTTCCTTTACAGCATCTGCTGCAAGACCATAATAAAGATTTAAAATTTTCTTCGATGTAAGTGAAACATGAATGGTCATCTCTCCATCCTTAACAGTCAGCGTACCCTTTCCATCACATGCTTCATTTACATGGAACATACTGCTGTCAGTGTTAAAATCAGCAATGTAGACACCATCTGCCAGTTCATCAGATTCAGAAACTGCCGTCTTTGTATCTGCCTCGGTCTTACTTTCAGTTTCCTTTTCTGTCTCTGTTTCAGTTTCTTTTACAGTTTCCTTGCTTGTCTCTTTAATTGTTTCTTTTTCCGTCTTCTCTTCTGTCTGCTTTTCGGATGCTGTCTCGAAAGCAGAAGTCTTTGTTGCTGCCAAAGACTCCTGCTTATCTTTCTTCTGTCCGCATCCAACGGATGACAGACAGGTCACTAACAGCATACCAACTACAGCGATATTTTTTCTTCTCATATAATTGCTATGCCCTTTGCTTTTATGTATTTTTAATTACTGCTCGTTGATTACAGCTGATGTATGATCAATGTAAAGCTTCTGGATACCCTCGATCTCACCAAGACCAAAGATCTGAGTATCTACACTTTCAAATTTTTCAGATGCCTCAAACTGACTTAACCATGAATCTTCGTCCTCACCTGCCATATCGTTGTTTGCGTGATCACCGGCAACAACCATCAATGGACGAAGGATAACCTTTGTGTAACCAGCCTCTGATACTGCATCAATAACATTCTCGCATGCAGTCTCCTCTGGCTCACCCTCTACAGTTCCAATAAATACATTTTCATATCCAAGGTCATTCATCTGAGTCTGCATCTGGCTGTAGGATACCTTTGCTGTATGAGAAGTTCCGTGACCCATAAATACAAATGCAACACCATCTTCCTTTGCTGCATCCAGACTATCATAGCCTGCCTTCTCAACTGCCTCAGCAGTCAGAATCTCTGCAACCGCTTTCTTGTCATCATTTACTACAGCAGCATCATCGCCAACCTCACCTAAAAGCGGCTCAGCAACCTTTACAGACTCAAACTTGTCCTCATACTCCTCTACTGCATCCATAAGCTCATCATATTCTGCACCATGCATCAGATGGGTTGGCTGAATAACAAGATTCTTTACACCATTATCAACTGCGCGGTCAAGTGCCTGCTCAACATTATCAATACACTCGCCATCACGAGCCTGTACGTGATTTATGATGATCTGTGCTGTAAATGCACGTCTTACAGACCAATCTGGATATGCTTCCTGCAATGCATCCTCAATTCCCTTGATATCAGCAGCACGGCTGTCATTAAAGGAAGTACCAAAGCTTACAACAAGAATCTCATTCTCACCGATCTCATCACCGTTTCTCGGATCATCCTTAGAAGCATCACCTGTATCTCTTCCGAAGTAATCCGGATCAGCGTTCTCACCCTCAACAAGCTCCTTCTGTGCGTCAGTCAATGCGTCCCACGCTTCCTTTGCTTCCTTACACTGCTCATCGGTCTTATCGGTTCTCTCCTGAACATAAATTGCATCAATCAGATCTGCAACCTTGTCTGCTGCTTCCTGATCTGCTGATTTACTTTCTGCCTCAGTTGATCCTGCCTCAGTGCTTGCTGCCTCGGTTGTTGTCTCCTTCTCACTTGCTGCATAGCCTGTCATGCTCATAGTGCCCATCAGTGACAGGGATACCAGTACTGCCAGATTTCTTCTTCTCATGTTTGCTTACCTAGCCTTTCTTTTTTTTGCAGTTTTTCTGCTTTTTCAAATCAAATATAAAGCAGACAAAAACGATTTGCTTCCAACCATGATTTTTCCAGCAGTCATCAAAAAAATGATAAAATGCATACAAAAAGAAAGACTCCTTTCTGATCCATTGTCAGAGAAAGAGCCGTACACAAATAAATCTGCAAAATCAATGTCTCTATCAATTTTGCAAATCCAAACGTACAACCTTTTTACTCGTGGTCTGAAACTTTCGTTTCTGTACAGCGTTCAGGCAGGTCTCCCGGCTTAAGATCATCGCATCGGCCATCTTCCCAGTTTCCCAGTGATTTTGCGGCTCCTGCTCCCTATCACGGTGACGAGTTCGTACAGGATTTGCACCTGTTTCCCTTTTCACCGGAGCCAACCTATTACTATTTTTTCGATTGCTCCGACACCTGAACACTCCATATTTAATTTTATCTTACTATAGCACACTTTACTGGTAAGTTCAATCTAATTTTATAAAAGTTCCTTACAATCATAGGGTACATTATACATTATACCTGTTCTCAAACAGCTGAATTAATCCACTCTTTCACCTGATCCACAGAAAACTCTACCATTTCAGCGATTTCCTCAATGCTATCACCCTTTTTGTACATTTTAAGTGCCATTTTCTTTGCTTTATTTAGCTCACCTACAGCCATGCCTTCCGCTTTCCCTTCTGCCTTGCCTTCCTGTTTACTTTCGTCAATCATATCTCTAACTGCCTTACACATGTCAATTTCCCCCTTTCCATCTGGAACAAAGATTGGTGTGTTTGTGACGTCACGTATTACTCGCGCAGCATCATTATCCATAATCATTACCTGATTATCATTTAAAAACTTCGATAACGCTTTCTTATCTTTCGAATACTTAATATATCCTAGCACATCTCCAAGACTTGATGAAAACTTTTTTAAATCATCTTTTGTGAGCTTATATGGATCAATCAAAAAGATACGATAATTCTGAACATATTCTAGTAATCTTTCATTCTTTAAATCCATCATATCATAAAGCGAAAGCGGACCATCCCACTCATCTGCTCCGAAATGAACTACTAGCGTGATTACCGGGCGAATCCGATCTTCTTTATAAAATCCTGAAAGATACTCACCCTTATTATGTCCTTTTCTGTCACCTTTACTCTTATGTCTTTTCGCAACCTCTGAAATCTGCTTTCCATACTGAAGTGCATCGTAAATAATATTTCTCACGGGCATTGCATAGTGGATCTCTGTCTGATTTTCGACTCCCAAAAGAATATATGATACCTCTGCGTCCTGCATGATGACAGCAGATTTCAACACGTCTCGATATTTCTGAACAACATCTTCAGCTGAATTTTCGTTTTCATCCAACGCAAACGGGATCGCGATTTCCGTTGTATCAAGTTCCTGTAAAAGCGCTGACTTAACAACCTGCTCTCCGTCGTAAATGAGATAATTAAAGGCATCAGCAAATACTTTATTGCTTCTCATGTATTCTTTTGTAACAGTATCAGCCATTCCCATCTGCAAACACCTCCAATTTTCGTTATCAATAGAAGCACTTACAGCTCCTATTGTATTTTCATGTTACCATAGACTTTACTGTACTTGCATTTTATCAAATTATGCACTACTTTTCAACTATTTTCATTCGACACCTTTCGACTCTTTTCGAATTTTTGTTCTCAGTCTGTTAGCAGTGACTGACACTCAGCGTACTTTTTTCATTCAGCTATGTACCTCCACGCATCTCCGCAAATCCCGGTTGAGATTTCACCTGTTCTAAGAAATTTAATAACTGTTATATTTTGTTATCAAATTTCTCACAAACTA
The DNA here is from genome assembly GCA_003478935.1 of Firmicutes bacterium AF25-13AC. GTDB lineage: Bacteria > Bacillota > Clostridia > Lachnospirales > Lachnospiraceae > Anthropogastromicrobium > Anthropogastromicrobium aceti. The sequence goes on along the minus strand of QUFP01000005.1, from coordinate 9,431 downwards.
TTGAAAACACCACATTTGTGACAGGTGAGCTTTCCCTTACATATTCCCTTGTGTTATATCGTCCCACCAGTGTTTACGGACTTTGGTAAGGGAAAAAGCAAGGGCACAAGATGTCCGGTGGACATCTGCTCTGTGCCGACCGAAGCGGCAGCGGAGACCAACAAAATCATATATCACAGTATAACACAAAATGAAACTGACATGGTGAACTGATTGAAATTCTTCTATATTTTTTGATTGATTTTGAAGGAGACACAATATGAATACTATTTTCGCAGATACAATATGTACCACAATAGCATCGATATCTACACATCCGCCAGATATATGTTACGGATTGACTGCAACAAAGCAGAAAAGGCTAAGAACTACTCCAAGCTCTCAATGCTCATTGAACGCACTTGCGATTGATGAACCATTAGAATATGTTAAACTGTATCTTGATGGAGCAATGCAGATGTGGGTGGATGCAGAGGTCTCAACTGACATTAGCTTAAGACCGAAGATGATTTTATTAGGCTTTCGATATTTTTCACGAAAGTAGCAAAAAATACCTGTTGGCGTATACCCTCGCTTAATGCAAATCTAAAATCTTGTACGCTTTTATCACGGTAATCAGAAAATTTTTCATCTTCGACTTTTTGGTAATGCCAGATAAAAAGTGTCGATACAAAAAACGAATGGAATGAGCTGATTCCAAAGCCAGTATATAAAGTATAAGTAGGAACAATGTTTCAGCACTTGGCTATGAAAAAGTTTCAAAATATGCTGAAAATATTTATAAAGTCTACCAATCAATGTCTTTTTGTTGTATAATGAGTTTGTCGTACAGGATCACTTTCTTTCTTAATGTTTTGTAGCAAATCCATTATACATCAGAAAGTCCTGTACGATTATTTTTTTTTGAAAAAGTGGTAAAGTGGTGTTATATTTTTTTATTTTAGAATGGAGGTTATTATGGCAGATTTTATTTTACTTGATGAAGATTTCTCTGATTTTCCTATTGGTGAATTTCCTTATGATAAGAATCATTCAGCAATGGGTGAGTATCATTTTATCCATTATCCTGGATATTATAGTAAATGGTATGACCCAGTATGCAACCACACTTATAACGGTCAGGGGGCTTCCTGGATTATTTCTGAATATAATGGAAAACATTTTATGGAGCAGATGCGTATCCGCAATGACAAGCCACACCGCACATTTCCTATGCTCACAAGCGGTGACAGATTTTGGCGCGATTACACTATAACTGCAAGTGTGCGTATGTTTACTACCAAATGGGGCAATGCCGGCATTGGTTTTTGTTGTCAGAACTCTGCTAATCTTCTTGTCCTTGTTTTTGAAGAGCATGAGTTAAGACTTGAGTATCGTCATAAGGAAGAGGTTAGTATTATTGAATCTGCACCTTTTGATTATAATTGTGATGATACTTATGTACTTAAGGCTGAGATTAAAGGCAGCCATGTTATTTGCAGCGTTGATGATAAGGTTTATTTTGACCTTGACACTGAATATGCAAGGCAGGGTGGCAAGGTTGCCATTACTGCAACTATCCCAACACAGTTCGGTTTTGTAAATGTTACTACTTCTGAAAGTACTGCTGCTTCTATTGATGCTGCAAGAAATGCTTATAAAGCTGAATGTGAAGATGCACAGGCACATTATCCTAAGATGAAGCTTCTTAAGAAAATTGACCTTAAAGGCTGCGGCACCGGAAGACAGCTTCGTTTCGGTCATCTGCTTGGCAATGGCGAGTATCAGATGGTTATGGCTCAATGCCAGAAAAGAGTAAACCGTGATGCTTATGGAACAATCAGCTGTCTCACCGCATTTGACCTTGATGGCAATATATTATGGCAGCATGGTGAACCTACTGATAATCACGACATTGGAACTATATCAGCAGATATGCCTATGCAGATATATGATATTGACGGTGATGGCTTTGATGAGGTTATTACAGCCAAGAATTTTGAAGTGCTGATTCTTGATGGCAGAACAGGTGAAGTGAAGAAACGTGCCAAAACACCTTTCTCTACACCAGAAGAGGACGGAACTATTATCGGTGTTCCTGATAAAATCTACGCATTTGACAGAATTAATCCCGATGGTATGCGTATATGTAATTTCCGTGGTCTTGAAAAGCCACGCGATATTCTCATTAAGGACCGTTATTGCAGGGTGTATGCACTTAACGATGACCTTGAGGTTATGTGGCATTTCCAGAGTGATAAGAATACCGGACATTTTCCTTTTGCAATTGATATTAACTGGGATGGACATGATGAACTTTTAGTTGGTTATAACATGCTTGACTACAACGGTAATAAAATGTGGACTATGCCTGTTAATGAAGACCATATTGATGAGATTGTTCCAGGCAGATTTGAGTCAGGACCACACAAAGGTACTAAATTCTTTGCCTGTGTTGCAGGAAAGGAAGGCTTCCTGATATCTGATTTTAACGGAAAACTTCTTAAAAAGGATGGCATAGGCCATGCCCAGCGTGTCAGTCTTGCTAATTATCTTCCTAACCGCCCAGGCTATGAAATAGTTGTTGTTAATTTCTGGGGACATCAGGGAATTATATATTTCTATGACAGCGAGGGTAATCAGTTATGGGAAATGGAGAACGAGCTTAATGGTAATCTCTTAACTCCTGTAAACTGGACTGGTGACGGTCAGGACTTCATCCTTCTTAATGCTGATGTAGAGCGCGGAGGAATGATTGATGGCAATGGTATCCAGGTTGTTAAATTCCCTGATGATGGTCATCCTACCATGTGTGCTGAAGCTGTAAACCTCTGCGGCGATACCCGTGATGAGATTGTCACATGGGATTATGATTCAATGTACATATATACACAGGATGATGCACCTAAGGATAATGTATATGCACCTTTCAAGTATCCTGATTATAATGCTTCTAATTACCGCGGAGAATATTCTTACCGTGAGAAATGGTGGTAAATTAAAGAATATAAAAGCAGCAGGATTGCAGAGTATATCACGCTTTGCAATCCTGCTTTTTTAATTTTATTGTTTCTTAATCACTCTCTGGTTGAAAGCATAGCGTAAATAACTGGCAGAAATATAAGTATAAGCTGTAATGGCGACCCTTTCATTAATAACCTAGCGTTGTTTGAGGAATACCATCGTCGCTATCCTTCTCACGGATACCGATGGCTAAACGCAAAAATTCGTCTGGATACAGGTACAGTCATGTCTGCCCCATATGCGCATAAATGTTGCAAGAAGCTCGGAGTCAAGAGTGAATCAAAACATTATAAATACAAGAGACCCGGAAGCCCGTTCAAGATTTATCCAAACCTGCTTATGACTGAAATGCAGATTGACAGGCCATTGCAGTGCGTTGCAAGCGATATGACCGCTTTCTATGTGAAAGGTATTTACTATGAGCTTACACTATACATGGATCTTTGGAATAATGAGATAGTTGCTCATGCCCTTTCGTGCAAGCGTGGTGACCGTATGACGTACCTAAGTGGTTTAGATGATTTGATTGAATTAAAGAAGCAATACCCACAGTATGAGATGAATCTTCACAGTGATCAAGGTGCCGTCTATGCATCCAAAGCGTTTAACGAGTTGTTGCCGATGTACGGTATTAGCCGATCTATGTCGAGAGCAGGAACACCAACGGACAATGCAGCAATGGAAGCCATTAACGGTTGGATCAAAGCAGAAATCTTCATGAATTTTCATGTTACTGGAGAAAGTCCCGTTGAGGAAGAAGTTGCTGCATACATTACATTTTTCAATACTGCCCGCCCAGCCTATTCATTAAAGTATCTTACACCACAACAGTATAAGGAGGCTTATGCACCAAAGGACTGAGTTGCAAATGTTAATGCTGATGGATGATTCTTGTCGGAATAGACTCTGCCTTGCTTGGCTTGAGTGCTGGATATCAGGTATGGAGTGATTGTCAAGCCCGAAGCCGCGTAAGCGGTGGACAGCAGGCTTGACATTTACGAAAGACCTGATACACTCCACTTAGCCAAACAAGGGAGTAGCACGAAATTTATGATGTTGAACAAGGAATCCATTTCTACTGTAAAAAAAATTTAAAGTTTGTGTCCAGTTTTTGTTGACTAGTGCAAACTTTCAATTTTTTTCAACAAGCTTAGTAATCGCTTCAGGAAGTACATCTCTTACCTCTTGAAGCGATCACTTATCTATTTCTATTTAATTACGATTTTCTTCCTGCATTCTCTTTTGAAACTCTTCCAGAGTCAGCCCTGCTCGCTCTGCAGCCTTCTTAATATCAAGAAGTCCATCATCGACCAGATCAACCAAAGTTCTAATTTGTCCAGTCTGAATGCCCTCTTGTAATCCTATTCTCTTTCCCTGTAATTCTCCTTCTCTTCTTGCTGAATTAATCGAATCATTCCAATCTCTTATTGCCTTCTCGCGACTTCTGTACATTGCCATTAGTTTCTCGTCACTACTTGCTTTCTTCAGGCGCTCGTATGCTTCCTCAAATGTCTTATCTTCCTCTACCAATTTTTCGTAAACCTCCTTCCTGCCGGAATTAATAAAGGTACTTCTTTTTATTTGCTGCAACTCCTTACTTTGCTAAATCCATAATACGTTCTGCCATGTTTTCTGGATATAATGTCGCCATACTGGCGTGTCCCATATTTTTCATTTCTATAAACTTTACATGTAGAAAATGTTCTTTTACATATGCTAAATCTTTTGCTCTTTCTTTACGTTCTTTATCACCGTACCAATATTCTAATTTACCCAGATATTCTATAGTACCTTCCGGCATCCTGTAGTTGTTGCATGATTCAAAAGTTCTCCAGATGGTCTTATAACTGATAAAGCGGAAAACTTTCGCCATATATTCTAAATCTTCCTTGCTATATTCATCTGTTGCAAACACCTTTTCCAGAAGGCTAAACCCGCCTGTTTTTCCCATAGAAATCAGCAGAAAATCCTTAACCGCAATGAATCGAGTAAGTAACCATGGTATCTGATATGGTGTGATTCCGCCATCGCATATTGTGTTATTTACGGTAATTTTCTTATCTGCAAGCATTCTTAAAACAATACTACCTCCCATAGAACAGCCATATAGAACATCAATGGTGGTAATCTTATTTTTTACTAACCACTCTGCCAATTCCCCGGCGATATTTTCCACGCTGGTAAAATTTTGCTGTGAATCATTTTCATCATATCCCGGCAATGCCGGAATAATTACATGACAATCCTTTTCCAATAAAGGAATTAGATATTCAAAAAAATCCCACATCACTACAGATGGATGTACCAGAACCACTGTCTTTGCATTACTTTTTCCATATTCATGAATTGTCATTCCTTATCTCCTGTATACTTCCCAATCAATTTGATAACTTCCGATTTGTCACTCATCAATATTTATTCTCTCAATCCATTTGCGTAGAATCAACCTGATTAACTGCAAAAGTACCTGATACTCCTACGTTACTATCAACATATAAAGACTTAAGCAAAAAATCTACGATACTCTTTTCATATTGATCCTTAATGATATTGTCTTTGCTTTCGCCAATACTTCCATCAACAAAATATTTGCCAGTTTCTTTATCAATTGATAACGAATCAAGAGGGCATCCTTCAAATCTTTTTGATGAAGCTTTATCAACCATATCGAATACCCCTGTTTTTTGAGCTGCCTCATTGTCCATGAACGAAGAAATTACACCGTGATTATAAACTGCAATTCCATCTAAATCATTATGCTCTGCCAAATAATTTGCAGTTACTCCGATACCACTGCCAAAATCAAGTATCTTTTTATCCCGAATGTCTCCTAATTGTTTCCATACAATTCGCTTCATGAGACATTCCCAAGGTTGTAAATCTGTCATTTTTTTACTCACCATACCAGCTCCATTTCATCTTCCATTTTCGCAAATCCATATCTCTCATACAATTCTTTTTCTACCTCTTTTCCGTTGAGTCCCTTTCTCATATAACATTTTTCACCTCACTTTCCACAACTGGAATTTGTCTATCCAAAATGGAATGGAATAATTATATTAAGTAAGAATGCAAGAACAATACTAATTGTTCCCATTAGTGCAGAACTCCTCAATGAGTTCCTCTTCAAAACAATAAATCCAATACTAAAGACTATCACTTCCAAAACAGACCGTGCACTAAAATATCCGAATCCATATACAAAGCACATATTGAATAATACTGCCAAAATCAGAGCCGACAGTATAAATGCCAGTTTACTTTTCCCCCTTGCATACCAGCATACAAAAGCCAATAATGGAGAAACTGCTGTAAACCTAAACCAAATCATCGCATAACTTCTTGGAAAAAATCCTGCAATATAATTTGAATACAAATAGTAACTTGCAACCATGCCAACAAAAAACGCAAAAACATTAACGCTTGCTCTTATTGCAGAATTACTATAAATAGAAATACACAGTGCAATCAATACCCAAATTGCAAAACGCCCCAGGAAATTATGAATATCGAATGCTTCATCTATTGCCATAAGTACACATGGAAGTTCAGCTTGACGAAAATCCAAATATTTTGAAAAAGTTCCCAAAGCTATTCCAAGGAACAATACAACTATAGTATTTATAATTTTACTATTATTGGATATTGAATTTTCTGCATTCCTAATATCATTCAAAAGCTTTATCATAATTACCCTCCACAAACAACGACTTATAGGTACAATTTGTTTTCCTTTCTACCAGAACAGACCTTCCTCATTTTTTGCCCGGCAATAAAGCTGACAAACTTGCTGTAATCTCTTGCTTTCTTCGGACAGACTGCTACGCAGTGCATACAAGAAATGCACTTATCCTTATCGGTCAGCTTCGGATTGTTCAAGGGAATAGCACCCTCCGGGCATTCTTTTGCGCACAGACCGCAGGAAGTGCATTTTCCATTTGCAACAGGTTTGAGGGGAACTCCACCATATTCTCGATATGGTCTGTTTCCAGGGAATTTAGGTGTCCTTTGCGTTTCGTCGCTTTGCATGATCTTTGCGGCAAATTCCAGTAATTCCTTTTCGTCCTGCTGATCCGGGCGTCCGGTTCCAAATTGGTTCATCAGAGAATGTTCTGCAACAGCCTCCATGCCTGCGATACACACAAAGCCCGATGCTTCCAGAACATCCTGTAACTCCAATAAAGTATCGTCAATCGCACGGTTTCCAAACACCGCCACAAGAATTGCCTTCGTGCCGTCTGCCTTTACATTGCAGAACATATCCGTTACAGTCGAAGGAATACGCCCGCCGTAGGACGGAACAGCAACCAAACACAAGTCCTCTTTTTCAAAGTTCACCTTCATGAGTTTATCCGGTTCTTTGATCAGGTCGATTTCTTCAGCGTCCAGTTTCGTCCCTTTCGCAACAATATTTGCTACTTTCTTTGTGCCACCGGTTGGGCTAAAAAATATATTATAAAACTTCATAATCTTCTCCTACTGATTCCTATTTATCCAATTAAACAAATGTTAACTTGTCATTCCTTCTTGTTCTTTTCAATAGCACTAATAGTGCAAGCAAAACCTGTAATCATTGAAAGTAGTATTGCTCCACCCATTGCTTCGTTCATTCCAGCTCCAAAGAAAAAACCAACCAATGCTGCAATTACCATAAGAATGATTGAAATCATTACTCTCATAATATATACCTCCACAAATTTTGATTTATCACTTGCTATATCTATTCTCTCATTTTGATAGTTCCTTGTAAACATGCTTATTACGTTTCATCAGTTGACTTGACGCTGCCAAAACATCCTCATCTGATGCCATTTGCGTAGAATCAACCTGATTAACTGTCAAAGTACCTGATACTCCTACGTTACTATCAACATATAAAGACTTAAGCAAAAAATCTACGATACTCTTTTCATATTGATCCTTAATGATATTGTCTTTGCTTTCGCCAATACTTCCATCAACAAAATATTTGCCAGTTTCGTTATCAATTGATAACGAATCAAGAGGCCATCCTTCAAATCTTTTTGATGAAGCTTTATCAATCATATCGAATACCCCTGTTTTTTGAGCTGCCTCATTGTCCATGAACGAAGAAATTACACCGTGATTATAAACTGCAATTCCATCTAGATAATACGCTGTGACTTTACCACCAAGCTTTGCAATCAGTTTTGAATAGTAGGCAATCATCTCTTCATCCGACAGTCTATTCATATTCATAGGCGTTCTGATATTTAATCCCGGCTGCCGCGAATCCTCTAAATCCAGTTCTTTAAAATACAATCCCACGTCGTTACAAATCACAATGTCAAAATATTGTCCATAAAACTTTGCCTTTATGATTGCATTTTCTTCTGGTGAAGTACCCTTTTCCTCAGGTTCTTCTGTAATTTCGATATCATTCAAAGTAACAAATTCAATGTCATACCCTTTTAACAAATCCGAAAATCTTTTGACCTTTGATGGATTCGTTGTTCCTAATAAAACTTTCATTTTCTACCTCTTTTCCGTTGGAACATAGACGTAAGTTCAACTAGATATTTTTCCCTTTATAATATCAATGGCCTTCTGCACGAATTTCCCGTGTAGACCTTTTCCTTTAATATCTTCAGTACATACAACAAATGGCTCCATCCAATTCCATTTCCATTTATCATCATCAAGTATGACAAAATTTTTAACCTCAGGTCTTTTTTGCAGCCATGAACGTATTTCAAGTGGACGACTATATGGTCCTGAAATGTTATATTCCAGTGTACATCCTACAATTTTCATCTTATATCTGTCAAAAAAATCAAATAATATTTTTACTGAAGAGTTTTCCACATTATCATGCAAATATCTTCTAACACTATATCTCCATGAGGAAGTCAAAACAATCTCCGCACCTGTCTTATCAATTATTCGTCTCAAATTAAGTACAAATTGATTATCAATGATATGACCTTCATCATACCGCAATCCTTCATCATTTAAGACTCCATCTATATCAAGGAATATTACTTTCTTAATTTCATGCTCGACTAACTGCTCATGTTTAATTAAGTCTGCATATTCATCCTCCCACCATGCTCCATATTTCAATATCCGCTCCGCATATTTCACATATTCATCCGATAAATAACTCTCTTGGGCTGTGTATACTGTATGTCCACGAAAATCTTTTTCCATGTCAACATCATCAATTACAACATAGGAGCGTAACTTTGGATGCTCATCCAAATACAGCCGAATCTCCTGATTTTGTTGCATATCTCAAAAATGTTCAAAGGTACAAGTGTCAGGTACTCTTACGTCATATTGCTTTGGGGTGCGGACAATTTTTGGACCTAATGTCGAAAGATGTTAGGAGGAAGAAATGAACAAGTATAGCACCGAAGAAAAACAACAGGCAATCGACTTGTATTTCAAAAATGGTTGCAATATGA
>QUFP01000049.1 GCA_003478935.1 Firmicutes bacterium AF25-13AC | reverse complement strand
AAATTTATAACAATTTATTATAAACTTTTCTTTTTTTCTATGCTATCATAGCATTACGACGATTCTTTTTTAAAGAAAGGAGATTTTATGGCAGATGAACGTTACGACATCTCAATTACAAAAGAATATTTAATCCGAAACAAGGCTAAGCTTCTTTATATCTCCTCCGCTACCTACAGCGGCGACTGGCTTAGCACACCTCATACACACTATTGTTCTGAGCTTTTTTATGTTCTTGAAGGAATTGGACAGTTTCAGGTAGAAGACAATATCTTTCCTGTTAAAGCAAATGATTTAATTATCATCAATCCAAATATTTCACACACTGAACTTGGACTTCGCTCCCATCCAATGAAATATATTGTGCTTGGCATTGAAGGTCTGGAACTTTCGTCTGAAAATGATCATTCTAATTTTTGTATTGTTAATTTTAAAGAAATTAAGGATACGATGGTTTTCTATTTACAGATGATGCTAAGAGAAATTGAAACACGTGCACCTGGGCATGAAGCTATATGTCAAGATTTAATGGAAATTTTGATTGTTCTTTTTGGACGCCAGACGAATTTCTCAACAATTCTTACTCCAGCCAACAAAAAGGCTTCTCATCTATGTGATTCTATCCGCCGTTATCTTGATCAAAACTGTGAGGAAGATATCACACTAGAACAGCTGGCAAAATTTTCTCATGTCAACAAATATTATCTTGTTCACGCATTTACCGATGAATATGGCATTTCTCCAATCAATTATCTTATGCAGGCACGTGTCAAAAAAGCTGAAAAACTGCTGGCCACAACTGATTATTCTATGTCTGTAATCAGCAGTTCCTGTGGATTTGCTTCATCTGGCTATTTCTCACAGACATTTAAGAAAATTACAGGTCTCTCTCCGAGTGCTTATCGAAAGAAAAGCAAATCAGAACATGAAGCAAATAATTAAAAATAAGGTGTCAAAAACAGACTTTAAACTGTTTTGACACCTTTTTCTTATTATATGGATTATATTTTTATAGATCAGTTTTCACTCGCCAGTCTAAGCGGTTCCTGTCCTCTAAGTTCTATCACAGGTCCGCCTGTATGCTCCACGTAAGCGCGTGTAATACGTACACGGCCAATATTATCATCCTTTGGAATCTCATACATGATATCGAGCATGAAATCTTCTATAATGGCGCGAAGTGCTCTAGCTCCCGTATCCTTTTTTAATGCCTTTGCAGCAATTGCCTCAAGCGCATCTGGCTCAAATATAAGATCTACCTCATCCATTGCAAGGAGCTCTCTGTACTGCTTTAAAAGTGCATTCTTCGGCTCACTCAAAATTCTTGTCAGCATCTTCTCATCAAGTGCATCCAATGTAAAGACAATCGGAAGACGTCCCAAAAACTCTGGAATCATACCAAAGTTTCTAAGATCCTCTGTCTCAACATAGCGAAAAATATTCTTCTCATTATCATAGTGATCTTTAAGCTCTGCATTAAAGCCCATCGAAGATTTCTTTGCCAGACGCTCGCGAATGACCTGATCAAGATCTGGAAAAGCGCCGCCACAGATAAATAAAATATTAGTCGTATCTACCGTTACCATAGGCACCATCGCATTCTTGCTTGATGCACCAACAGGAACTTCTACCTCAGCACCTTCAAGAAGCTTTAACAGACCCTGCTGAACACTCTCACCATTTACATCACGATGATTTGTCTCTCTTTTTCTTGCAAGCTTATCAATCTCATCAATAAACACAATTCCCGTCTGTGCTTTCTCCACATCATTGTCTGCTGCTGCAAGAAGCTTACTGATAACACTCTCAATATCATCACCGATATAGCCAGCTTCCGTAAGAGATGTTGCATCTGCAATAGCAAGCGGCACATCAAGAAGCTTCGCTAATGTCTTAACTAGATATGTTTTACCGCTTCCTGTCGGTCCAATCATAAGCATATTTGATTTTTCAATCTCAACATCCTTTTTTTGCTGAAGTGCTGCCACTCTCTTATAGTGATTATATACAGCGACAGACATAACCTTCTTTGCGTGCTCTTGGCCTACGACATATTCGTTTAAGCTTGCATGAATCTGATGCGGAGACGGAATTGCCTTTAAGTCAATTGGCTTTACCTGATCATCTGGCTTCTTTTTCTTAATTTTTTGTTTCTCCGGCATTCCCATATTCATGCCGCTCATCATATTCATCAGATCATCCGGCATCCCAGCAAACGGAAAGCCCTCTGGGATTCCAAACATTTTCGGGAAATTACCACTGTTAACCTGATTAAATGCTTTTTGCATACAATCATTACAGATAGTAATATCCGGAGAGATTGTGATCATCTTTCCTGCCTTGCTCTCTGGTCTGCGGCAGACATAGCAGACCTTCTCATATGCATCATGATCATCATTTCTATTGCTATTGACATTGCTGCTATTATTATCCGCATTTATTACATTTGTATCATTATCATTTGCATTCTGATTTGCCATAAAGAAAACTCCTTAATCTTTCTATTTTATTGACTGATCAGCAGCCAGCCTGCTGCACAAATAGATCCAGTCATTACCTATCGGTTTTTCATATCCCTTGTAGTATACTTGATACACGAAAGAAAAACAAGATTTTTCGAAAAAAGACTGGCAGATTTCTCCACCAGTCCCTAAAATTTTTATAAAGTGAGTTCAACTACATATTAAAAAGCTCACCCGCGCCTACCATGCGCAAAACCGCCCCTTAGGGGCTTAATCGCTGCTTTGCAGCTGTTGTATCAAATTAGTTATCGATCAGCTTCTTTGTATCCTTCCAGCTCATCAGACTTCTTAACTCCTCGCCAACCTTCTCAACTGGATGCTCAGCCTGCATACGTCTCATAGCCAAGAAGTGTGGCATACCAACCTTACTCTCTAACAGCCATTCCTTAGCGAATGCGCCGCTCTGGATATCAGCCAGAACCTTACGCATTGCGTTCTTAGTATCCTCAGTAATGATCTTCGGTCCAGTGATGTAATCACCATACTCAGCAGTATTGGAGATGGAGTATCTCATTCCAGCAAAACCAGACTCATTGATCAGATCAACGATCAGCTTCATCTCATGAATACACTCAAAGTAAGCTGACTCTGGCTCATAACCTGCCTCAACAAGTACCTCATAACCAGTCTTCATCAATGCACAAACACCACCGCAAAGAACTGCCTGCTCACCGAACAAGTCAGTCTCAGTCTCCTGACGGAATGTTGTCTCCAGAACACCTGCTCTTGCGCCGCCGATAGCCAATGCGTAAGCCAGTGCAGATCATGTGCCTTACCAGTAGCATTCTGATGAACAGCGATCAGACACGGAACACCCTTGCCTTCCTGATAAGTAGAACGTACTGTGTGACCTGGTCCCTTCGGTGCGATCATTGTAACATCAACATCTGCCGGCGGAACGATCTGATTGAAATGGATTGCAAAGCCATGAGCAAACATTAACATCATACCTGGTCTTAAGTTCGGAGCTACACTCTCATTGTACATAGCTGCCTGCTTCTCATCATTAATAAGAATCATGACAATATCTGCTCTCTTAGTAGCCTCTGCTGCTGTATATACTTCAAATCCCTCTGCTTCTGCCTTTGCCCAAGACTTGGATCCCTCGTACAGACCAATAATGACGTTGCATCCAGACTCCTTTGCATTCTTTGCATGTGCATGTCCCTGGCTGCCGTATCCGATAATCGCAATGGTCTTACCCTCCAGTAAAGACAGGTTGCAGTCCTTCTGATAATAAATTGTTGCCATAACTTTATCCTCCATATAGTGTTGTAGGACAACTGCCCTACTTAAATATGCAAAACAAGACTCTAAAATTAGAGAGTTGCAATGTCGCGTTTTAATAACATAACTATTGATATGTTCTAAAGCATTTCCATCAGGAAAGGCTATTATTAGAACCTCTTGACAAACCTGTGATACCAGTTCTTGCTAATTCCAGTATCGTAAACTTCTCAAGAAGCTTTGTGCAGGCATCAAGCTTGCTGTCATTTCCGGTAAGCTCAATCATCATAGATTCTTCTCCGACATCTACGATCTTTGCACGGAAGATATCTGCAATCGCAATTACCTGCGCTCTATCTTGTGGTTTCGCTGCTACCTTAATCAAAATCAATTCTCTACAGACAGACGCATCAGCAGGCAGCATCTGAATCTTTGATACATCTACCAGCTTTGCGAGCTGCTTTTCAATCTGCTCAAGCACCTCTGGCTCACCCTCTGCCACAACTGTCATTCTGGAGTGACGCTTATCCTGTGTCTCTCCAACCGTCAGGCTGTCAATGTTATAACCTCTGCGGCTGAATAATCCGGCAACGCGGCTCAGCACACCGGCTTCATTATCTACCAACAATGAAAAAACAACTTTATTACTCATGTAATCACCCTTGTATCCTTCCGATTCAACGCTTTCGCTGCAAACATCCCAAATATTTTTTTGGCTGCCTGCACGACTAATCATAACAATGTTTAAGTTCATTGTCAAGTGACAAATTTAATGTTGATCCGTGCGAATTTAATCTCTTTCGCCCTTTAATCTCATTTAATTTGATGTGCAATCGACTTTTATTGATTTTTTGTAACTTCCTACTACATGTGTAAAATCTTTTTCAACTACAAATCACCGACAAATTTTATTCCATATTTAAACATTTTGTCCAAAATGGAAAATGATTCAAAGCATATTCGCTCCAAATAGGTAAAAACTAAAACAAGATCCACTAGAAAGGACTACAATTATGGAAAAACTTTCAAAAAATATAGATATCAACATGAGCTATCTTTCCAAGCTTCTTTGTATCAACAAAAGCTTTGATCTTATCACACGCGTCATTGAATTAAAAGGACACAAAGCTGCTATTTACTGCATTGATGGCTTTGTCAAAAGCGACACACTTGAAAAGCTTTTGGAATTTATGTTTAAAAAAACAGACTCCTTCAAACAGCCTGAAGATTTTCCAACGGATGCATCTTCTTTTTTGACCCTCTTGCTTCCCTACTGTGAAATCAAGCTGGAAGCAAACTTTGCGCCTGCCGTCACCTCGCTATTAAAGGGAATGAGCCTTCTTATTATAGATGGCTATGATCAGCTTTTTATAATAGACTGCCGCAGCTACCCTGCAAGAAGCATATCTGAACCTGACAAAGATAAAACCATGCGCGGCTCTCGCGACGGTTTTGTTGAAACACTTGTATGTAATACTGCCTTGATACGGCGGCGAATCCGTGATCCGAAGCTAATCATGGAAATGCAGCAGGCTGGAACACGCTCCAAAACAGATATCTGCTTATGCTATTTAGACGATCTTGTTGATAAAAAGCTTTTATCATCTATACGGAAACGGATTCAAAATATCACTGTACAATCACTTACTATGAACCAGGAAAGTTTAGCTGAATGTATTTTTCCATACAAATGGTTTAATCCATTTCCCAAATTTAAATTTACAGAACGCCCTGACGCTGCATGCGCTGCCGTATTTGAGGGCAATCTGATAATACTTGTTGATAACTCTCCAAGTGCCATGATTCTTCCTTCTTCTTTGTTTGATATCGTTGAGGAAGCAGACGATTATTATTTTCCTCCGCTCACCGGCACCTACCTTCGTCTAACAAGAGCTCTTATTGCACTCATGACATATTTTGTTCCCGTTTTGTATCTGCTTTCTACCATGCACCCAACAATGCTTCCTGATTGGTTATCATTCATTGCTATAAAAGATAATATCAATGTTCCCATCATTTTACAGCTTCTTATTTTAGAGCTGGCACTTGATGGTCTTCGTCTTGCAGCTGTAAACACACCAAATATGCTGTCCACACCACTTAGCATCACAGCTGGTATTGTCTTAGGTGAGTTTTCAGTTAAATCTGGCTGGTTCAATTCGGAATCTATGGTCTATATGGCATTTATTTTTGTAGCCAATTATACACAATCAAGCTACGAATTTGGTTATGCACTCAAATTTATGAGAATACTGACTCTTATTTTAACTGCTATTTTCGACTTCTGGGGCTTTGCAGCAGGTGTTATTTTATTTATCAGTTCTATGATCTGCAACAAGACGATAAGCGGCTATCCTTATCTGTATCCAGTCATTCCATTCTCATGGAAGGCACTTTCAAGGCGATTTTTCAGGTCACGACTTACAGACGTTGAATCCAAATAAATGACCACTGTTTTCAGGAATCTCTTGTCTTTTTCTGTCTACTCATGGTATACTGACTGCAGTTTGTAAGCGCAGACAGATTCCTATGGTATCTGCTGCAGAAAGGTTAAAGGTATTCCATGATTAAAATAAAAGAATTTACTGAATTGACAGAAAAGGATAAAGCTTCCATCCGTGAGCTTATTGATGACTGTATCCGCTATGAGCAGCTTGAACTTGCCGTACCAGATTTGAATGAAGAAGACGGCACTGCATATTTATATTATCAGTCTTCAAAAAACCCAAAGCTCATCAGTGTACTTTTTTGCTATGATCTTGAGGATTATCTCGAGGTTAGCGCCTTCACAAGTCCTGCTCATCGCTGCCAGGGTGCTTTCACAAGTCTGTTCCAGAAGCTTATGGAAGGATACGAGGAAACTCCAGTATGCTTCTATCCAGATGGAAACAGCTATGATGCGCTGATGACAATGGAAGTATTAGATTGTGAATATAGTGGAACAGAGCATTTGATGAGGTTAGAGAAAAGACCTGAGGTGGCTGGGGATGCTGCAATTGCAGAAAATAATGCCACCGTTACTCTTTATCCGGCAACAAAAGATGACTTACTTGCACTTGTCGCAGTTCACAGTGCCGCCTTCGATATGGAAAAAGAAGATTCCATCGCATTCTTAGAGCAGTCATTTGATACTGGAGAAACCATCTGGTGCATTGCTGCAGGCGGTACAATTGTCGGCCTTGTATTAACCTCAATTCAACCAGACCAGACAAATCTCTATGGACTTGCAATTCATCCTGAGTATCAGGGAAAAGGCTATGGCCGCGATGCAGTAAACGTGCTTTTGCAAAAGCCAGAGATCACCTTCCCAGTTACACTACATGTGACAGAGGAAAATGAAGCTGCGTTTAAGATTTATAAAGGGATGGGATTTGTTACTACACAAGAATTGATGGAGTATTGGTATTAAAACCATATTATTCTTTTCAATTCACATATGCCATACGTATTTATACAGAAAGAACATGCTCCAGCCATATAGGCCAGAGCATGTTCTATTTACCTAATCGTCCCAATCATCATACGATTTTTCTCCTTGTTTTTCTTTCCATTTGTTAAAGCTTTTTACGGCATTATATTCTTTTTCGTCCATTTTCTCGCCACTATAATACTTTTCAAGTCCACTTTTTAATGTATCTCGGTATGTATCGTCGTCTGAACAGCCTGTAAAAATTCCAATTAACCCGATGCATACTGATACAAGAAATAAACCTTTCAATACCTTTTTTCTCATTTTGTTTCCTCCAATTACTTTCCAGACTTACTTTTAACAACAATTACTACCGCATCAACAACCGCATGACCCAAAAGACTTAATAACTCGACTGCCATAATTACACTCCCTTTCCAGTATTAATTTCCTTGCTTATGTCTATAGAATATCATCCTTCATCCTGCTATTCAGCTCCCTATCAGGAAAAAACGGTATTTTCTGTAACTGCCACATCATTTTATGCTATCTCCTCTCGTTTAATATATGCAATATACATTGGGATCTTTTCAACTGTCTTATCTACTCTTCGATTCCGATTCCACTTATGATAACGTCTAAGTTCCTCCGCTGTCTTTCCCAGCTTAAATTCTCTTGCTACAGCAATACGATATCTCTGTGTAAACAAATAGGTTCTCTTTCCTCTTTCTTCAAGATAAAAATTCAGTTTGTCTCCTGGAACCATCTTCCAACTTATTACTCCATCATCTCTTACAATCACCTTTCGCTCTATATTTCTCTCAGCAATTACCTTCCCAGCAAAGTTAAACTCTTTCTTCATTGTGATTTTTTCTCCCTTCTCTTTATTTGATGTTTTATCATTAACTGTGAGTTCATTATATTGGATTTCCAATTTTTTCTCATTTCGATATCAGGAAAAAACGGTATTCAATTTTTTCATAGTAAAGGCAGCTGCATTTTTCTTTTGCAACTGCCTTCAACTATTTTTTACTTGCATTCATTTTCTGCTATACACTTCAATTGACATTCAAGTCTTCTTTTAATTTCAATATATATTGGATCGTTTTTCTTTTTAAATTGAATTGTCGATCCATATCCCATAAGGCGAATCAATAAATCCAACTGATCTGATTTTTGGTAATCAATCTTAAGCTGATAAATTCCACTATTCTTATCATATGTACATTTCTTCTTCCATGGTGCAAGCTCTGTCAAAATTCGATCTGCAGTATTCTTTTCTTCACTAAACTGAATTTCTGTAGAAAGGCCTTGCCAATTCAAATAATTTTGTAAGTTCATCTTAGCCTGATCAATATCAAATTTTTCTTCCGTATTCTCAACATTCTGTATGTTTGACAGATTAAAAATTACTATTTTGTTTGTTTTCGAAATTTCAAAGTATCCTTGAAAACGATTATGATCCTTTGAGAATTCTAATAAAATTGGGTTATATTTTCCTTCCTTTATTTTTCCTGTCAATGTATGATATCGAAGAAAGACAGTTTTTCTATCTATAATCGCCTTTGCTAACATCATCACATACTCTTTTTCCTTACGGTTATCCTGTATATGATATTGATCAAAACATTTAATATATTGCATTGAAAGTGCTTCTATACGATTGGTTTTAGCTTCATTATGAATTTTTTTGTCATCAAAAACTGTTTCCTGTATACTATTTTTAACTGTAATTATTTCTTCCTGACTTAGGAAGTATTTAGCCTTTGAATCATCTAATACCGATAACACCCATCGTTTTTCTATTTCTGACAATGGAATAATATCCCTATAAAAAGCTGGCTCTTCCACATTCAGAAGCTTTCCTGTCAACTCATAAAAATTATATTTGGAACATTCTTCACTGTGTTTTCTATCATCAGCTAGCGCTTTGCTGTTTTCCTTCTTAATCACAAATCCATACTGAGGATCTTCCAGCAAGGATTTCACATCCCTATTGATATTACGTCCGGTATTCTCCCCAATTTGCTTTTCAAATTTTTTCACTGCCGCTCTTATAATTTGTTTGTTTCTCTTTTCCTCTGCGAAACTGTCATCGCTTGCATGATATTTATATTTTTGCATTAACGACTCTGCGATAATATAATATCGAGCACTGAATATTTCATGAAAAATCTTACTATGTGTCTGAGCAGAAACCTCTTTTGGCAATTCTGTTTGAATTTCATTTGGAATCTGCCATCTATCCTTTTGCAACTTCAATTGTGGTATCATACTGCTAGACAAGTCTTTTCTTTTTTCCTCATAGTCGGGTTTTATCTTTTGAAGCATCATCTCTACATCTTTTTTCATTTCGAAACGATCCTCTGGAATACCTTCACAAGAAATAATTCGACAGTAAAAACTTCTCACCCATGGAATCAATTCTCCTGCATCCGTCACCTCAACTTCAAAATCAATATAGCCCTCCGTCTCATTTACTACTACCTGTCCCAAACGGCACTCTCTTTGCAAACGTCTTCGAATAAAACCTTCAGTTTTCGAATCAAATGCAATTCGCATCTTTACCTTATGCAAAATGACTGGCATTATTGCATTTTTCTGCTGACCAACTGTAGTTGATATCCCCCATGAATTTTTGATCAAGCTTTTGGCATTTTCTATTTCCATATCAATAAATTGATTCGTATAACGCCCATCGTATTTTTGCAATGCTTGCCTTATGTCCTGATCTTCGCAATAACAAATTGATTCAATGAATTCTAAACGTAATGTCGTATAGCATTCCTGAAACGGTTCATAATAAACCAGTGATTCTCTTCCATTGCGAAATCCAACTCTGATCTCAATCGGATAACAAAGAAGCTCTATTTTTTCTCCATTCATTCCATGCTTATACTGGATTCTGCACCACTTGCCTTGCTCAATTGCATAAAGCAGATCAATACAATTATAATCATTTAATGCCTGCATATAATGTTCATGCTTCAAGCGAAACGGACTCATGCTGCTATTTTCCATTCTGTCTAGCAAAAACACACCAACCTCACCAAACATGTAATACTTTGAATAAAAATCAAGCAGACATTGCACATGGAATTCAAAATCTTTGTTTGCCTTTTTTCCTTCATCTAATAATCTTCTCATTGTTGGCAAGCCATCTACACTCCATTTGCGGTCTCCCTTTTTCCCTTTTAGACCGATGCGCTGTGTCTGTCTGATGATGCCAAGTGAACTTAATTCCTGTAATTTCAAATTATACTTTTTATTGATATTGTTGTCATTTGCTGTTTTTCCTTTTACTTCCAATATCTTTGGATAAAAATTGATCAAATCAGACGTTTTGTACTCTTTCTTTTTCAGATCTTTTTTTCTCATATACTCGTATTCTGATAAGAAATCTTCTCCAGATTTCGTGGTCTTACCTTCACACTCTCTATTCCTAGCCAGTATCTCATATGCATTGTCTTCCACACATAACTGATCGCTTAAAGCCGCCATTGTATGAAAGAAAAATGCAGCATCTTCTGATTTATATTTGCAAAAATGATATACCTTATGGAACGGATTTACGTCCATTTCCTGCAAATATCTTGACGTAGTAAGACTAATCTTATCTCCAAAATTTTCCCATTTCATATCATCTCGAAATATATTGCTCAAGCGTTCTCGATCTATATCCTGAGTTGCTTCCTTCACCCCGTTTTCATTACTCAAACGGCCAAAACCGTAACTATAATAGTCACGTAAAAGATTTTTAAATTTTTCATCAAAAAATGTGACCTTAATTGACTCTTTATCTGCCGGCATAATTTTCCTCCAATATAAGAATGCAACCTTTATATAAAATTTTGCCCCCGTAAATTTACGAGGGCATTTACTTATTTTTAGTTCGTCAGTACATCAAACAAAAGATCTGTGAGATTATTGCGTAATACACTCTCCAAGCGCTCAAAGCCAGTTTTCCGAATGCCTTTTTTTGTCCTTGTCTTCATATATTCAATTAAATCACCTTCCGATATCTCTTGATTCTTTTTTTCTCCTGATAAACCAGAATTTTTCCATAGTTGAACCAACTGTTTTACCATCGGCACTAATTCTAAATCCTTCATGCTCAAATCAGATCCTTCATTATATTTTTTTTGAACAAGCAGTAACTGTTTTTGAAGTTTCTGTACCTTTCTAACGAAATATTAGCATTTTCTAAAGTTGTTTTTACCCTTTTCTTTTTCTCGCGTTCTAGACACTTTTCATCTAACAGATTCCATTTGCCGTTTTCTTCACCCTTCAAAAATTTTTTAGATTCAACTACATCCTCCAAAACAAAATCTGAAAATACCTCATCAAATCCAATTTTTTCTTCTGACTTTAGATCTTTTTTCATTATATTCTGGACACTTCTCAACCATTTTTCAATTTCTTCCGATTCTGGTAGGTCTTCCTCTATGTATACAATATGGGATTCTACATTTCGGATCTTTCTTTTTATCGTTGAATAGTTTTCCCAAAATTCATCAATTTCTTCTATCTCACATTCCTTTTTGTGAGTTCCCATTTTCATTTCCCAATATTTTTTTACTAGCGTTCTCCTGTGATAGTTATGAATACACTCTTTTTCGTATTTTTCTGAATTTAATCTTAATTGTTGCAAGATTTTCTCTTTTACATAACGTTCCATTATGTAAGTCACAAAGCCCTCCTGAAAAGCAACTGCTGCCACTCCATATCTTCCCTGTTCAGTAAACAACTCTGATAAACGAATTAGAAGCCACGAATAATTGTATTTTTCCTTCTTCTTAAATCGTCTAGAAAACTCGTTTCTTAAACTATTCAACATTAATTTTGCCGTTTCAGAGACAGGAAGCTCTTTTGTATCCAAAGTAGATATTTGCTTAATTCCATTTTCCAAATAATATAGATTATTCACATTCCAAGCACAATCAAACTGTTCAAATTGGCGGATCACATATTTTATTTGTTTTTGCTTTGCTTGATCGCTTTGCTTGCCATACTCTCTATTCAAGCATTCGCAAAGTCCCTTGACACTACCAAGTCCTTGAAATTCACTGATTGCATTGACCCAATCTGTTAATTCAGATACAGCCGAAAGATCAACTAACGGTGTTCCTTGATTTGTACTGGCCTCATACATTCCATAATACATAGAATATTCTATTTCACTTCTATTGATGAGTCCTGCATATCGTACAAACATAGTTATGTACAACGGCATTGATCGAAAACCATTTGAAATATCAAATATAATTTTTGTATTTCGTTTTTCGTCCACAACACTCTTGAAAGCATTCAGCAAGATTTCTGGATACTTCTCTAACTGTTCCTGCGTACTACCGGGCTCAACAATAGCAATTTTTACCATTTCAAAATTTGCCGCCTCTTTAATAAAATTTTCAATACTTTTCCAATCAGAAAATGTATTCTTATGCTCTGCTATTTTTTTTCCAATTTCATCTGCCCATTTTCTTTTCTCATTAGGCAGATCAAGACTATACCACTCAAGCACATCACTCCATCCAGAACCGCTTGTCCCAATAAGCAATAATTTATTCGGCTTTTCTTTGTCTATTACTGCATCAAATGCATAACCTGTTTTCTTACTATCACTACCGTCTGGATATATGTAGTTGGTATTCTTGTATCCACCTAAACCTAGCTGGGTAATCAAAATTTTGTCATTCATTACCACTTTGGAATTCGAAAACTCTTTTTCGTTACTAGATGGATGTAACTTTGTAGTATCCACGACACTTCGACCATCACTATATTCTCGAAAGCCATCAAAACAAAATTCTGATTTTTTCTGTGTAATATTACCCTCTGCAATTTCAATAACTTTTCTCTCAGAAACTGCACTTACTATTTTTAAATTTCTAATTCCACTCTGCCAACGAGGTGCTTTAAACTTTTTATTTAGCAAATAGTTTACTAGCATATAAGTAAATACTGATTCTCCTTGACATAAGACAGCACTATTTTCTTCACATTCAACAGTTGCTATTATATTATCACCGTCTTCTTTTGCCTGTTTCATTAATTCCTGAACCGTCATCTGTGGAGAAATGTTAGGAAATTGCATATCCACAATTTCCCCATATTTTTTTGCCTCACTCGTTTGTTTTTCCCCCCAAGAGGCTGAGGGGTGGTTGGTATAATTTACAAACATAGTTTTCTCCTTTAATTACGCATTTCATCTTCTTGATCTATATTGCCTGTTATCCTGTTCTGCAATATCATAAGCTGTTAGATCCTGTTGTGCCTTCAATACATCCGGTAACAATTGCATTGGATGATCATGTCCCCTCATTCTTGCACTCTTATTTTCTCCAAACCAATGGTGACTAGCCAAAGCATTTTTATCATCAGAACGAATATAAACATTATTGGGATTTGCAATATAAGGATACCTGGTTTTCATTGCATTGTTAAAATTGCAAATTCGCTTTAGTGACGCAATTGTCCTAACTCTATCATTTGAATCATTAAATGGCTCCTCACTCGAATAATCAATCAAGTCTTCGCCTTCTTTTATTTCATACCCATTCTCCTCAGAAAAACTTCTACACATAATTTGATCCACCACTATCTTGACACTCCCAAGACCAATTGGCTTTCCGTGACCAATTTTATGGCACATCTTTCCATCTGCTTTATTTTCCCAGAAATTAAGAGTCCACACTAACTCTCGTAATTCCTGTAGTGTGATACGATCAAAATATAACTCAAACACAAATTTGCTTCCAATATCTGCCACCTGCATGCTCGCATTGCGTTTTGCATCAGGTCCTATTGATGGAGCATTTTGATTAATCTCTTTAAAATCCTTTGAATGCCAATAATATTTTCTTCCTCGAATTGTAACTCCTTGGGTATCATAATTTGGTATTTTAAATTTGACCTCGGAATCATGCGGTGCTTTCATAGTTGAATAAAATGGCATATAGGATGGTCTTGGTGTACCTAACTCTGCCAATGGAATCATTTCTTTGCCCATTTTTTCTGAGTTTTGCATAATTGCATCCGTAAAGCGAATCCGCCCACCTACTGCAGCATCTTTCTGAGCCATTCCTAATAAAAGACATGCCTTACACATCTTTTCCCTACTTTGACATGGCTGCTTCTGATTGATATGTTGATTTAAAGTTTTCTGAAAAGAAATTCTTCCCATTGCCGCCAAACTAAAAATAATGCCTCGTCCTTCTTCCAAATACCATACTGGAATGCAACCACGATCCTTCATACGTTCATATTCAGGATACCCACAGTGTTTCTTTCCTTCATACATTCTATTTATATTAGAACGATACACCTTTACAGTTTCATCCAATCCCTCCATCGCCCTTTGTATGACAATATTCGAAAGTTTTTTTCTTTCTTTTTTTTCAAATATGCTCTCATGATGTTTATTACTCATACTTTCGCCTAACACTAGATAACCTTCTTTTCCACCATACGGAAGTATTTCTTTTGCCACTACTGCACATTCCTGAATACCATTTTTCACTATCTTTTTATATTGGATTTCATTATCAGCGCTATCCTTTAATGGCAAAAAATGCACTTTTTCACCTGAATAAACATTCTTGCCTAATATTTTCATAAATGTTCCATTTTGATTGCGGATTATCTCATATGCCGGACATTTCCAAACTTCTACATTCAAATCTGATACTTTTTTTTGAAATTTTCCTTTTTCATAAAATCTTAACATATACCTCGTAGCTTCATACAATTTCCATTCCCCATTTTCATTCATAAGCAATCCCGCTTGTAATGCACTTCCACTTTTTCTTGCATTTAACAGCGTATTCTCTTTTAATGTAGAAAAGCAAGAATTTGTCGCAGTTTCATAAACACTACGGATCATTCCACGCAGTGAAGAAGCCGGTATCATATATTGTCCATCTGGTGTTGACTCAAAACTATAACTTGAATGCTCATTTTCTATATTTTCTGATGAAATATCTGGAATAGCCAATGGTGTCTTCGCATAAATTGTGCATTTCATCATACCAGTTAAAAGTTCTGATGCTTCGCTAACTACTGCATTTATATCCTTTGTTTCTTTTTTTCCAAAATCCACTGGAACAAATGTATACGGATTTACAAACTTTTCTCTTGTTGATTGAATATACTCATATCTCGGCATCTTTTATCCCTCCTTTAGCTCCACTGCTCGCCAATCCTCTATTCGTGCCTGTCCAGAGTCCTCGTATTTTCCAAAGTGGTAACGAATCACTATTTTTGCATCTTCCATACTCGTCAATGGTAAATAGTATCGTCCACCTCCAGTTGCATAAACTTCATGCGTATCATTAAATAGCTTAGCTGATCGTTTTGTATCAATATCTAAATACTGTTCCTCGTCATAGTATTCGACATTCTTACCTTTTTCATCAAGAATGCGCATTCTAAACTCTCTACCAATATCTCCTCGAAACAACTTTACTTCTCTTTCTTTATTAAAAACACGAACTTCCAACACCTTATTTATCTGATTTTCCAAAAGTTCTGGTGTTCGCAATAGCGGCCAACTATCAACAATATAACAATCTGTTAATTCCGCAAGTACATACCCTTCCATTTGCTTGGTTTCTTCTCTCCATTGCTCCCAAATGCCTTGTTTTTTCTCATCCATGACATTCTCCCTTCAGATTCATAAGAATCGCTGTAATCTGCTTATACTGTTTCGCTGCTTGTACTTCAAGCTTTTCATCTGTTTCTAATTTGGTTTCATTTACTAACTCAACTTCAAATATACCTCTTCCTACGCCAGTCATACCACCAACTGAAAGGAAACCATAATTTAAATCAACAATACTTGCTGCCAATGCCTCTAGCAGTTGATCCGAAATGTCAGTTTGAAACGATATTGTAAGTTTGGTTGTTCCTCCATAATAAGTACGCTCTTTAAATAATGCAGTATCAATTGTTCCTCCATCAAATCGATCAATTGCATTATGCATCAGAATTTTTTCCTTGGCCCCTATAAGTTTACTTTCTCCAAATCGAATTTTAGATTTTGACTTTTCTGTATTCGACACAATTCCAAAATCCGATTCATCAATACCTGGAATCAATTTTCGTATTTGACTTCGAAATGCGCCACACCAAGTTGTTCCTGGAATTACTGGTATCTTTCCATTTACACCACAAACTGTGAGTTGTTCAAAATCTGGTTCATTCCCAACATCGGTTCCTGTTGTATATCTTCGAATCGAAATGGCTCCCTTTAGTTTCAATGAAAGTTCAATACAACACTCATTTGACTGATACAATTTACTTCCCGTCCACTCAGTTTGCTTATCCCACATAGCATCATTGTACATATTAAATTCGAGCCACTTCGCCATATCAAGTTCGTCTGTCTCTACATTTTTGTCTGTTTTTTTACTCAAACAGAACATTACTTTCTTTACAGATACATCTGTTATTTCTCCGTATCCTCTCATTGTTTTTCCACCAAATCGAAATACGCCCGCTTTCCACGCTGCTGCAATTTTTTCTGCAACTGCTTCATCGCCTTCATATAGATTCTGCTCCATATAAGTCACAAATCGAATACCTGGCTCTAATACTTCCATATCAAATTTTGCGCCTTCTTTTGCAGTTTTCCATTCATCAAGCGCTACACTGTCACGACGACTCACACGATATTTATCTAAATCTGCCTTATCAATATTGGCATCATAAAACAGAATTCTGCTTGATGCTGATGTTTTCTGTCTTTTTTCCTGAGCCTGCTTCGCTCGTGACGAGTCCATTACCTCACCAAAATATTTACGGCATTCTTCTATATCAAATAATGTTCGAGCTACACCGCAATTGCCGATGCTGGAAGATATGGAACATTATTTCCATTTCTCATTAAATCTTTATCTGTCTCTTCATTTTGACCTGATCCTACTGCAAGAGGAGAAGACAATCGAAATGAAATGCAATAATAACTCTTCTTCTGAATCTTCATTGTTACTCGCCCTCCATCTTCTTCTGGTATTTTTGCGCTGTTAAATACTCCATGATGAAACCACCCCAAGTATCTAAAAGCAAATCTCTATATTGATTAGGTTCAAGTTTCTTCAATATTGTAAGCGTATTTTGCTGATCACTAATTTGCTGATTGTCGTTTTCCTGATAGAATAGGCCTCAATCTTTTTCTCATCTAATACCCATTCTTCTCCCTGGTTCTTTGCGATCAAACTCAATACCTTAGTTTGAAGCTCTGTTCTCTCTGCCTCTCTCTTCACTGCTTTAATTCTGGCTGCAAATGAACAGAATGCCTGATCCCGATTGTTTCTATTTTCTTCAAGACTTTGCTGCACCATCAAAGTTGCCTTTCCAATTGTTGTCGCTGAAAGCCGAAGTTTTTCTTTCGTTGCTTCTTTTGCTGCTTTCAACTTCAACTTTTCCTTAATGGATTCCACCAAGTTATTGATAACAAGTTTCTTTACCGCTTCTTCTTTTATTACTATCTGCATTTGCTCATTCGTTTTCTTTTCGGTATTTTTCTTATTATCATCTGTGCTATTCTCTACACGATATTGCATCGTATTCAAATCAAAAATACAAATCTGACCATATCCTTCCAGATTTTTTTCTCCGATAAATCTCTTCGTAATCTTGATATCACTCTGCAATCTATAAACAAATACACTTCCTGCTGCCACCGCCGGAACTGTTTGTTTATGTAAATTCCACATTGTCTGATATCCATTCAATTCTTTTGTTTGAATCATTGAGTGAAACTTCTCTTGTTCTGTTTGGTCGGCCTCAATGCCTAATTCTTCTGCAACTGCTTTTTGCAAATCATCGTAATAAATTGAATATCCAGTGCCTTTTGTTGACTGAAAGATTCCATCAGACAATAATGTAACCATTACTGTCTGTCCCTTTTTGCCATTAAAGAAGACTTTTTCTATATTTTTATTTTCTATCTTGTTTAATAAAACACATTTTCCATACTGTGCACTTCTTGAACGGCCAAAACAAAATTCACTTTTTTCCAGCAAGTCCTTTACAACAGAAGCATATTGCTCTTTCACATAGACCTGACCTGTATAGCACTGATTTTCCTGAACTGCCGATTGCGTATATAAAATTCCCTCTACCCCATCTGCATTCTTTTTATAGTGACTGTGATGGTAAATCATCGTCTGTTCTACTTCGGCAATATCGGCACGATTCTTATCATCGAAAAATACATATTTTCCTTTTAATTTTTTAGGCTGATTTCCATTGCTCGGATCATATTCTTCATTTGCATCCCCTGTATAACTAAATTGCGTATTTACGATTTTTTTTGTCTTTTTTAGCTGATTTAAAAATAATGGCGCTGGATAATAAGCTTGTCCATTTTTATAGGGAACTAGATTTGTAAATATAGCCTGTCCCGCTAAAAATAAATCCACAAATGTCTGATCCTGCGCACTAGTTTCTTTTGATGCAAGGTATGTTCCTGCTAGTACGCCAAGTACTCTCTGCCCCCGGATGCAAGTTTCTGATGCCTGATCATCATTACTTCCAAGCATTAACGGTTGGCTATTTTTTAGTTGATACGAAAGTACCACCCACTGGGATTCTTCTTGTGTTTTCTTATTTTCTATTGCGCTACTTTTTATTGTATTTTCTTCTATTTCTTTATCAAAAACGAGCTTACATGTAACGCTACCCATTCCACGATTTCGATGCATTCCAATATTCCTTGTTGCCAAGGCTATTTTTTTCAATATTTCTTCTAGATCTGTTGTTGCTTGCATAAGCGTGATTTCTGTCTCAAACACCAACGGCTTATTTGTAATCGGAGAATATTGTTTTACAACACGTGTGTAGCGAAGTGTATTGTCATCTGCAACACCATTTTCATCAATACTCGTCTGTGCTTTTATCTGTGTAAACTGATTTAAAATTTCTTGCTGACTCGAATATGCTACTACTTCACTACCATTTTTCTTTAATGCTTTTAATTCTTCTACTATTTTATCATAGTTTGTAATTCTTGCATTATTAATAGCCAAAAGTCCACATGATTTTTCCCCAGCGGCACCAAACAGTTTATCCACATCTTCCTGACTGATAAAATCATATAAAATCGACTGTGCAGACTCTCTCATACATCCCTTTAGGCGCTTTGCTGGTATATATGGCAGCCCAAAATCATCATAACAAATATCGCTATCTATTACTCCAGCATATGCATATCCTGACCCTGCACATAAATCAGAACAAAGTGTTATCGTTAAAACTCCTTTTGCTATCATAAGTCACCTCTCATTCCTGCTCACCTTTAACATCATGGAACCATAAATCGTACATAATTACCACATCATAAATAAGTTTTCGCATTTCATTTTTATCTAGTAATTTCAAGCAATCAAAATCTGTTTGGCTTCGCTTACTTTCGCTCATATGTGCTTTTATTCGCATCAGTTCCATCTCTAAATCAGAGGCACTGTATCGAGCATGCTCAGCAAGACCTTTTACATTACTTCGTCCAAGTTGATTTAAAAACTTTCTAACGCGCTCAACCGTCTCTATACGAATTAAGTTCTCCGTTTTTTTCTCTTCATCTTTTTTACTAACTTTTACAATCCACGGCTTGCTGATTATACCACCTAATTCTTTATCACGAATTGTTTCCAATGATTCACCTGTACCACCCTGACTATAATGGAAATCCATCAATGATGTATCGGTCAATTCTAACGCTTTCATTACCTTTTTTGCATTTTCACAGCATTCCTCTGCTATTCGATATGCCTCACTATACGGAGAATGACTCTGGAATATAACAGCACCGGCACAAGAAGATTCTCCTTCTGGTAAATTTTTCAAATACAAACACATGATATCATATGCATCTCGCGCATTACAAATAAATGTAATTTCATCTCCAGCATAGACAACAAATCTGCGTTTTAACTTACCTCCATCTTGAGCTGTTTTATATTTTTCCATAAAAAAGTCATCAATTTCCTTCAATCTATCATCAATATAATTTTTCTGAACTTGTGCTGAAAATTGGCGAAGTGCTGCTACGCAGTCCTCATAACTTTTCTTTCCATCACAGCATGTTTGCACTTTCGCTCCCATGCTATTTCCATCAATGTAAATAACTGCTAGAAGACTTTCCTCATCACGCTGTGTCACCAAATTATCAAGAATTGTTTCTTCATCTGGTTTATTTTTTCTAATTTCGTCATACTTATCATATTTTGCCTTACTCTCAGCTGAAACCTTTTCCCCCACGCTATTTTTTCCTGTTAACGGCATGGATGTTCGTCTATCTAACTGTACAATTGGAAAAGCTGCATATGGACGAACATTGCTTTCTTGCATTTCACGAACTCGATGTAAATCATATAACTTTTTTCTGTCCCCTAAATAATCGGAGAAATTTACCCCTACTATGTAAGTGCATAACACCCTTAAAGACGGAACCTTTTTCATAAGCTTTTTGCTAAACTCATATGTCACATCTTTGCAGGTCTCATCATCCTTAAATATCAGTTGGAAATTTCCACCACCATCATAGACAACCTCACCAATGTAGCCTTCCTCCAAGTGTTCTTTAAACGCACTTTCAGTAAACGCAGTTTCTTTGTTACGAAAAATACCTTTTCCAAATTTTTCCTTATTAAGCTTATAAAGTCCTTCAAAACAATCACGAATTAATGCTGATCCACCAATAATTTCTTTTATGCGCGAACTGCGATAAATAAATTCCTGTTTTCCTCGGATGTCATACATGGCAAGTGCATATTTATTCTCCATTTCGCATTTCTCCCTTCATTTTGGATATTTTATCTAGTTTTAATTACTTTTTATTTCCTTTTTATGGTTATTTGTAATATACCATATTTATACTTTATTTGCAATAACATTTTCATTGCGCCAGCACATTCATCTTAATCACCTCCATTCAACCAATCAGGCTATTCAAACCGGATTTGACATTGCTCTTGTATTTCTTCTTTATACTCTTTTAGATCAACCATCTTGAAGTTCTCCAACATTCTTCGATGCTTTTGTTCTCTACTTTGTTGAATCTCTTCCCAGATTTTTTTCACTCCCTCTATTATCTGCGCAATCATATGGCCGATTTGTATCAGATGCAAACCAATAGTCAACTCTTTTTTGTGATTTTTTTTGCAAATCCTCCCTTAATCATATTTCCCACATTTTCCTTCGATCCTCTTGCAATTGTTCCTCTCGCTTTTGGCGCATATTTGTCCTTTGCCTTAGTAAATTCTTTTGTCAACTGTCCTGCCTGATTACTTGTAAGTCCGCTTATTACAACTACCATTGCCTTATCTTTCTTGTTTTCCATATTCGTATCCTCCAAATCTTTAACCTTTTCTTTGATTACTTAAAATGTCATAATTGTTACATCACCATCTGCTACACTATCTTCAACTGTATTGTTTCCATATCCAATTGTTACTACATGTTCCTGATCAATTCTCCACACATTTCCTTCCTTGCAAAATGGAATTACATCTACCTCACCACTGCGTCTCTTTACTACTACCATGTTCTCTGTTACATTTAAAATAGAATCGCCCTTCTTCATTACATTCACTCTCATACAAATCTCCTCCTTATTTCCTGCGCAAAGCGGATCTTCTCAATCCGCTTTCGCGACTGTGTTTAAATGTTCCAACTGCCTGTTTCTTTATCAAAACTCTCTCTAATCTCTCTGGTTACATCATATACTTCAATCATTGCTCTGCCTCCTTACTTTTTAATAATAGCTACAACACTTGCTGCACACTCCACACATACAATCACTACCTTCAATGCCTTATCAACTTCCATTCTTTACCTCCTTATATG
Organism: Firmicutes bacterium AF25-13AC; assembly: GCA_003478935.1. Classification (GTDB taxonomy): domain Bacteria; phylum Bacillota; class Clostridia; order Lachnospirales; family Lachnospiraceae; genus Anthropogastromicrobium; species Anthropogastromicrobium aceti. Next base: position 2,190 of record QUFP01000049.1, on the reverse strand, counting down.
TTGCCTCTTTTTTGGGGGGAAGATTGCAATACGTATTGTTCTTTTGTGATTCACAGTATAATACGTATTGCAGTCTTTGTCAATACTTTTTTGAAATTTTTTTATTTTATCTTGTATTTTATCTTTTCTTATGCTATATTGAATTTAGCAAAACATGCAGCTTATAACAGAGTAATTGTTTAATTTGAAACCATTAACTGTTTTCCCTATAAGGAGGTTGCATATGACATTTTGCAGAATCAAGAAGATTTTAGAAGCTAACGGTTGGTATTTAGTTAGGATTCGTGGTTCACACAACCAGTTCCGAAAGGCTGGTAATCCTTACGCTGTCACGGTCCCTGATCATGGCAGTCGCGATATTACTATTGGTGTTATAAAAGATCTTGAAAAAAAGACAGGTCTATCTCTCCGGAGGTAGGCCTGTTCTTTTATTAACCGTAACCATTTTATAGGTCGGATCATATTGCATAAGAATACAAACACAAAAAGCCCTGCCAGATGACAGGGTTTGCTTTTTAGAACTTTATCAAATCTATATTTCCACGATGCACTTGTTTATGACACTTCTGACACAATGTTACTATATTATCCAATGTTGCCGCTCCCCCGTATTGATAATCGATCACGTGATGTCCTTCTGGTTTTTCCTTATTTCCACACACACAACAGGTTTCATAATCTCTCTTCTTACCTTCACGCTGCACTCTTTGATGTTCACTGCTTCTTCCCATTGTAATCTCCTCCCAAATCTATTCTGCTTTCACTAGTTACATCTGTACATTATATTATTCCAGTTATTCTCCATACACATCAGCAACCACCTGCACAACCGCCATTCCTACAATAACAAAAATCGTAATCGCTAACATAACTTTCTCCCTTCGTTTTAAAAATACTTATTATCGATCAATTGTTTCTTATCATTTGCTGCCAACAGTTACTATTATGAATCGCTTTCTCCTTCCTTCTTTTCATTTCTGTCTTTCCAGATCTCTGCTACAACACTAACCAATGCCTCACCGATTACTACAATTGTATCTTTTTTCATAGTCTTTCCACCTTTCAGTTTGGGATTCCACTCAGGCAACCGCCCTAAGGAAGTATCAATGGGTTTTTGTCCTTACAATACTTATTGTAATACGTATCAGACATTTTGTCAATGCTTTTTTTTATTTTTTTCAAAAAAATTTCCATGCATGATATATGCATGGAATCACATGTTATTGCCCTCTCGGGCTGTTACCTCATTTCTACGACATGATGACACTTTGCTACGAGAATTTTGGCAGGTATCAATGCCCTCACGGGCTTATGCCTCATTTCTACGTACAGGTATTACGTTGATCCGTCTCTCAAGACGGAAGTCGTGTCAATGCCCTCTCGGACTTATGCCTCATTTCTACTGAGCTGGGAAATTTTTCCCCACGTTTGAAACGAGGTGTCAATGCCCTCACGGGCTTATACCTCATTTCTACTACGGTGATATCGTCGATATCCCGTTCGCACAGGTATGTGTCAATGCCCTCTCGGGCTAGTACCTCATTTCTACTATGGAGAACGTACCTAGAGAATCCGTGAGTCTTTTTGTGTCAATGCCCTCTCGGGCTAGTACCTCATTTCTACATTGCTGTATATTAGGGTGACGACCGACGTCTGGTTAGCGTGTCAATGCCCTCTCGGGCTAGTACCTCATTTCTACTTGCTGTAGGTAACAAAATCGAAATGCAGGAAATCCCAGAGTGTCAATGCCCTCTCGGCTTATACCTCATTTCTACCATAATAGTGATGGATTTTCGTTTGGTGTTTTGAAGTGTCAATGCCCTCACGGGCTTATACCTCATTTCTACTTAACTGGTAACGACATATCGGTTAAACAGTTGTCAATTGTGTCAATGCCCTCTCGGGCTAGTACCTCATTTCTACAAAGAGTTAGTCGAGTTAATAGAGTTACATGAAGTAGGTGTCAATGCCCTCACGGGCTAGTACCTCATTTCTACAAGAATAGTTTTAGAGATGCTATGCTTGGAATGGATATGTGTCAATGCCCTCTCGGGCTAGTACCTCATTTCTACGGCCCATCAGAATATCATCAATACTGTGAAGCAGCTTCGTGTCAATGCCCTCTCGGGCTAGTACCTCATTTCTGTCAATGCCCTCTCGGGCTAGTACCTCATTTCTACTACTTCCGGC
>QUFP01000048.1 GCA_003478935.1 Firmicutes bacterium AF25-13AC | reverse complement strand
AATTTTCTTGGCAAATCCTCTGCATGAAAGTAACTTCCTACCATCATGTAAACGACATAGCCAACAGCCTGCTGCTTGTTATACTGTTTCTTAGATAAACTAAAAAATCCCATCGTGATACCTCCTAAGCAGAATATAATTGCTTGCGTAAAAAGTCACAATACGCCCGTACATTCGCAAGCGCCAACTTCTTACCAAACATTCATTCATCCATTCTGCTCATCAGATAACGATGAGAACAGTTTGACTATAACATTCTTTTTCAAATCTGTCAATACTTTTTTATTCTCAAATAATTTTTCTCCTCAATCTGCTTTAATGCGGCTTTACAGTCATTTTCCACGGTTCGTCCCTCTTCTGTACATTTCATCTCTATCACAATTCCTACTGATGATTCACCAATCAGTACCTGATATATTACCCAATCATATTAGCTTTGACAAGACTCTTTTTGACAGAAAAAACAGGCCATGCTTTCGTATGACCCGCCTTTATAATGTCTGACACCGGATTTTATAATTTCAACATAATCATTTTAAAATCCATCTATTGCTAATCCTTATTGCTTCTATTTCCATGCCGCTTTAACTATTAGATTGAACCCATTCTCTCACCGTATCAACAGGAACTTCCAGCAGTGATGCAATTTCTTCCACAGGCCTTTTTTGAATATACATTTTCAAAGCTATTTCCTTAGCTTTCTTTAATTCGCCTACTGTCACTCCCTTTGCTAAGCCCTTGGTTTCTCCAAATTCAGCGCCTGCGGCATAAATCTGATCCATCTCACGACACATAGTCTCAACTCCCTTCTGAGTTTCTTTTAGTTCAAAAACTCGCTGTGCCAACACACTACTTTGAATATCTTTGGAGTCTTTGCAATGCAAATCTCTCATCAACCGCCCTAATTCTGTATTATCCCGTCTACTTGAATTGACATAAATAATGTGGGACTCATCCTTGAAATCCTCTTCAACCTCACGAATAATGCGGTCTATGTGATAAATAGGTTTATCATATCCCAAAGTGTCGTCTCGCGTAATAAAAATTACATAGCTCTCTGGAAGACTGGTAAAATCTTCTCCCGGATCAATCGTATTCATATCCATAAGACCACTATAATATCTAGCACGCTTAGGATCTGCATTTTCTCCAGCTTGCTGAATCTCTATATCGTATTTTTTCCCTTTATTATCTAATGCTACGCAATCCATTATGGCTGAGCGTCCTTGCAAATTCTTAAAATCCATTTGAATCACTTGGTCAATAACCTTTAAATCTCGCTTTCCCATGATAATTTGCAGAACATATTCTGTACATTCTTTCTGTTTGAATACATTACGCATGAAAATATCGTGGAAGATTGTCAAATCTTTCAAAACCGCCTTATAATAATCAAAGCGATCCTCAATACTAAGACTGCCAAGTTCTACCTTCACGTTGGCAAACACCTCCATCTCTCACTATTGATAAGAGTATATATCACTCTTATTGTACCTTCATGGTACCATAAAGCTGCCCTTTTATCAAGCAATCTGTGATGGAGTTTCCACTAATTTTTCAACTTCATCTCACATAACACTAGTGGTTTGATCGAAATATCTCCTGCCAAATGTTTTCCTGATCGTAGTTTTTGTTCTGATGCTCATATACAATCGCATCCTGATAATAGTCTGCCTTAAAGCAACCATTTGCAAAAAATATGATCTGCATGATTTTACCCGTTATATCGTCTGAATCATCATAAGAAATCTTTAAAAAAGCGAGCCATGCTTTCGCATGACCCGCCTTCATTTTTTGTTAATCAGTTGAATTCTGAATTTTAAATTCGAAACTTGAATTACTCAGCCTTCGGACCTGCAGCTACTAAAGCCTTACCTGCCTCGTTGCCCTCGTACTTCTTGAAGTTCTTTACGAAACGGCTAGCAAGATCCTTTGCCTTTGCCTCCCACTCAGAAGCATCAGCGTAGGTATCGCGAGGATCAAGGATCTTCGGATCTACACCTGGAAGCTCAGTCGGAACCTCGAAGTCGAACATCGGGATCTTCTTGGTAGGTGCAGTTGTGATGGAACCATCTAAGATTGCATCGATGATACCACGAGTATCCTTAATGGAGATACGCTTTCCGGTACCATTCCATCCAGTATTTACCAGATATGCCTTTGCACCGCTCTTCTCCATCTTCTTAACCAGTTCTTCTGCGTACTTGGTCGGATGCAGCTCAAGGAATGCCTGTCCGAAGCAAGCGGAGAAGGTTGGAGTCGGCTCAGTGATACCACGCTCGGTACCTGCTAACTTAGCTGTGAAACCAGACAGGAAGTAGTACTTAGTCTGCTCTGGAGTCAGAATAGATACTGGCGGCAGTACGCCGAATGCATCAGCAGACAGGAAGATTACGTTCTTTGCAGCCGGTGCAGCGGAGATCGGACGAACGATCTTCTCAATGTGAGTGATCGGATAAGATACACGAGTATTCTCGGTTACGCTCTTATCTGTGAAATCAATCTTGCCATTCTCATCAACAGTAACGTTCTCAAGAAGAGCGTTTCTCTTGATTGCATTGTAGATATCCGGCTCAGAATCCTTATCAAGGTTGATAACCTTTGCATAGCATCCACCCTCGAAGTTGAATACGCCGTTGTCATCCCAGCCGTGCTCGTCATCACCAATCAGAAGACGCTTCGGGTCAGTAGACAGAGTGGTCTTACCTGTTCCAGACAGACCAAAGAAGATAGCGGTGTTCTCACCGTTCATATCGGTGTTAGCGGAGCAGTGCATGGAAGCCATACCCTTTAATGGAAGGAAGTAGTTCATCATAGAGAACATACCCTTCTTCATCTCGCCGCCGTACCAAGTATTGATGATAACCTGCTCATGGCTGGTGATGTTGAATACTACTGCAGTCTCAGAGTTAAGACCTAATTCCTTGTAGTTCTCAACCTTAGCCTTAGATGCGTTGTAAACAACGAAATCTGGCTTGAAGTTCTCCAGCTCCTCAGCTGTTGGGCGGATAAACATGTTCGTTACAAAGTGAGCCTGCCAAGCAACCTCTACGATGAAACGAACTGCCATTCTGGTGTCCTTGTTTGCACCACAGAATGCATCTACAACATACAGCTTCTTGTTAGAAAGTTCTTCCTGAGCGATCTTCTTTACTGCTGCCCATGCTTCTTCGCTTGCCGGATGATTATCGTTCTTATACTCGTCAGAGGTCCACCATACTGTGTCCTTAGAGTTCTCATCCATAACGATGAACTTATCCTTAGGAGAACGTCCGGTGTAGATACCAGTTCTGACATTAACAGCACCCAGCTCGGTAACCTGTCCCTTCTCATAGCCTTCCAGTTCCGGCTTTGTCTCCTCTGCAAACAGATCTTCATAAGAAGGATTGTATACAACTTCTGTAGTTCCAGTAATACCATACTGGCTTAAATCCACTTTTGCCATTTTACATTAACCTCTCTTTTCTTAAATATCTGTATATAATTGGTGTCTTTGGGGCAAACCAAAAAGCTTCCCAATCTACCTATATTATTCCAGAATTTTCACTAAAAGTCAATTGCTTTTTTTACCAATTGGGCACATCTTTTTGCCATTTTTTAGGCTTTTTTGTTAAAAAATTAACATTGTGTTTAAACGCCATATACAAGCTGTCCAAGCCAGATGATAAATGGGATTGTTGCAGCAAATAAAATCGTAGACAGAAGCGTTGCCCTCGCACAAAGAGCTGGTTCCATATCGTGCTGAATTGCATATACGCTTGTCAGATTTGCCACCGGACATGCCACATAAATCAACACTGCCATTCTTAAATTCGGATCTAACGGAAGAAGTGCCATCACTACTAACATTATAAGCGGGCAAATCAAGTTTCGGATTAATGAGATCACATACGCTCTTTTTTCTGTCACAATCTGAAGAAGATTTCCATCCGCAAGCATAACGCCGACGATGATTAGCGCCATAGGTGTTGTGATTCCTCCGATATTGGAGCAAACTGTCTGAAGCGGTCTTGGAAAATGCAAATGAAAAATCAACATCAAAATGAGTGCAAGTGTACTTATATTAAGCGGTGTTAAGAAAATCTTTGGATGAAATTTCTGTCTTGTAAAAAGAGAAATCTGAAGTGTGAAAAACAACAAATTAAATGCAATAATTCCTGCTGCACCGTAAAGTGTTCCCCACTCTCCCATTAACGCAATACATAGAGGCATTCCAATAAAGGTGCAATTAGGATATGTGCAAAGTCCCGTGTAGGCTGCACGCTTTTTTTCCGGCACCTGTTTTATTTTTGCATATAGCATACACCCAGCTGATGTAAGTGCCATACAGGAAAAAAGAAGCGCCACGGCAATGGCAACATTTACTATATCTTGTCCACTTGCCTCCATGCTACTTGCTGACAGCACTGTAAATGGAAGAATGAGTGATGAAACAAGTTTTGAAAGATAGCGCTGCTGCTCTTTTGTGATCAGATTCTTCTTTCCAGCCACGTAGCCGACGATTACATAGCCAAAGATTATAAGAATCTGCTCAAACACAATTTGCATTGACATAAAATAGTCCCCCTTGTTTTTTTACAAATCCATTATACCGAAAGGATTCCCACAGCGCAATAAAAAACTCCCACCATTCCTTTCGATGATGAGAGTCTTTTTTTTCTATCAATTTTAAAAAATCTTTTGCAGGCAATTATGCTGCATGTGTTCCGTTTGACGTGCCTGATGTCTTTGCGCACTCTGCTTCAAATTCACGCAGCTTTCTTGCTGCCTGTGGTGTAAGTGTCGTTGGTACCTGAATCTCGACAACTGCATACTGATCGCCGAAGACTTTGGAATCCTTCATTGATACAATGCCTTTGCCTCTTAAACGGATCTTGCTGCCTGACTGAGTACCTGGTTTTATCTTGCAGATAACATCACCATGAATAGTCTGAATGCGAGCCTCGCCGCCAAATACAGCTGTTGTAAATGGAATCTGCACTGTCGTGTATACATCCATTCCTTCACGGCGAAATCCTAGCTTATCCTGCACAGTTACTTTAAGTAACAGATCGCCTGTACGGCCGTTTCTTCCGACATTGCCTTTTCCTTTAAGACGAATTGTCTTTCCTGTATCTATACCTGCCGGAATCTTAATTTCAAGTGTCTGAACCTTTCCATCAGAACCCTGCAGACGAACTCTCTTATTTGCGCCAAAGGCTGCTTCATCAAAGCTAACCGTAACTTCTGCTTTGACATCAAGGGAATTTGCTTCATCTGCACCAGTTCCAAAGCCTGAACCGTAATCAGATCCAAAGTCTGAATAACTACTGTAGCCATCTGCGCCCTGACCAAAACCAGAACCAAAGCCACTAGACGAATAGCTTCTTCTGCCTGAACTTCCAGTACCGCCAAAACCACCCTTAAAATGACCGCCACCGAACAAATTTTTTAATATATCATCCATGTCGGCTTCATTTCCATTAAAATGATACTCCTGATAACCGCCGTTTTGGCCGGCATTCTTAAATCCACCAAAACCACCAAAGCCGCCTGCTCCACCGGAATAGCTACCTGAGTAACCATTTGCACCCTGACCAAAGCCTTCCTCAAATGCGGCATGGCCATACTGATCATAAAGCTTACGCTTCTTCTCGTCACCGAGTACATCGTAAGCCTCATTTACCTCTTTAAAATGCTCTGCCGCTGATGCATCTCCTACATTACTGTCTGGATGATACTTCTTGGCTAATTTTCTATATGCTTTCTTTATTGCAGATGCGTCTGCACTGCGGCTGACGCCTAATACTTCATAGTAATCTCTTTTCATCACAGTTCTCACTCCTTTTTTATGAAACGCTCCAAATAAAGAGCTTCGTGCTTAACTGTTTCCAAATGGCAGAACGATATTGTTGTTCTGCTCTACATGTACTATAACACTTATTATTCTATCTGTCAATAAAATTCATAATTTATTTTGTGAAAGTTTTGCGATACCTACAGTTCACGCGTCATGCTACGAAAGCCCTGCTTCAAGTGTCCGGCTCGTGAAATCCATTCACCTTCGGGCTTTACCTCAATATTGGCTTCTATTTGAACTGTAGCGTCAATATCAATCACTTCTTCCCCGCGATAATTCCATACATCTCTGGTCTTCTGTCGCGGAATAGTCCCCACTCGAGGCGCTTTTGTGCTAGCTCTTCCAAATCAAATTCGCTATAAAGAATTTCTTCCTGATCGCGTGATGCTTCGCTTATAAGCTCTCCTGTTTCGTCTGCAATGAATGATGAACCATAAAAATTTAATGCAGATGTCTGGCCACCATTTCCTTCGCATGGCTCTACTGTTTCTGTTCCAATTCGGTTTGCTGCTATGACTGGCATCAGATTTGCTGCCGCATGACCCTGCATGACACGTCTCCAGTGCGGCATGCTATCGCACTCTAGGATTGGCTCGGAGCCGATGGCTGTCGGGTAGAGCAAAATTTCTGCACCTAAGAGTGCCATGCTGCGTGCTGTCTCTGGAAACCACTGATCCCAGCAGATGCCAATTCCGATTGTTCCATAGCGTGTTTTAAATGCCTTGAAGCCTGTATCGCCCGGTGTGAAATAAAATTTTTCCTGATAATAATGATCATCCGGGATGTGCGTTTTTCGATATACGCCAAGCAGTGTTCCGTCTGCGTCTATACATGCTACGGAATTATACAGATTGTTGACATCCTTCTCATAAAAACTGATTGGAAGAACAACCTGAAGCTCTTTTGCAAGGCGCTTGCCCATCTGAACTGCCTTATTTTCTTCTACTGTCTTAGCATACTGATAGAAATCGTAGCGGCGCTGCTGACAGAAATATTCGCGTTCAAACAGCTCTGGCAAAAGAATGACATTGGCGCCGTTTGCTGCGGCTTCTCTGACCATTTCTTCTGCATGCGAAAGACTCTCTTTGGGATTTGTGCTGCATTTCATCTGAATTGCTGCTGCTTTTATTTTACTCATGAATTTTCCTCTCTTCTCCACAAATATCGCGTACAGCGTCCGATTTCGCTATAAGGATATCATGCGCTGCTATTTCGTTTCAATCATCTTGGAATCTGCTGTGTTATGCAGTGAATATTTCCGCCTCCTGTCAAAATATCTCTCGCAAAAACAGGTATTACCTTTCGGTCTGGATTCCACTGCTGCATAAGCTGTACAGCTCGCTCATCGCTTTCCTTATTTTCACCGCCAAACACTGGCAAAATGATAGCATCATTTGAAAAATAAAAATTGACATAGGATGCTGCAAGACGCTCTCCAACTTCTCGCATATCCTCGCCTTCCTCAAATGTATAGCCGTCAAGGTCCTCTTTTGTGATGCATATCGGATGATCCGGAATTGGAAGCTTATGAATAATAAGCTTGCGGCCTTTTGCATCTCGCACATTTTCAAGATACGACAAGCTTTGATGTGACAGCTCATACTGAGGATCATCTTTATTGTCTGTCCATGCAAGCACTACCTCACCTGGGCGAAGAAAGGCACACACGTTGTCTACATGCTCGTTTGTCTCATCCTGATAAATTCCTCGTGGAAGCCATAATACCTTCTGTATTCCAAGAAAACATGCTAACTGTTCTTCGATCTGTTCTCTTGAAAAATTTGGATTACGTCCAGCACTTAACAGGCAGCTTTCTGTCGTCAAAAGTGTGCCCTCTCCATCACTGTGAATGGAGCCGCCCTCTAATACAAATGGCGCAGCATCGTACCAGTCAAAGCCAAACTGATCTGCAAATGCACTGGCAAATGCATTGTCCTTTTCCCAGGAAGCATACAAACCATCGACATTTCCGCCCCACGCATTAAATTCCCAATTTACGGCGCGAATAACAGAATCACTGGCAGAACCTGAATTTTGATCTGAACTTTCTTGATTTGAATTTACAATATGGTGTGCATTTGATTTGACAAAAGTAGGTGCCACATCTCTTGCCCATGCATCATCGGTATCTGCAAAGAAAAGCTCAATATTGTCCTGCTGCATTATGTCCGCGTTTTTATTTTCTCCAAACAGCTTTTCTTGTGCAATTGGAAGTGTTTTTTTCGTGACTGCAACGTAGACCTTTTCGCTCTGTGCTATTGCTTTGATCACTGCTGCAAATGCATTCCCTGCCGCCTTTGCCTCATATCCCCACGAACCTGGTCGCTTTGGCCATATTAGAATGCAGCCTCGATGCGGCTCAAACTCGCCAGGCATATAAAAGCCGTCCTCGCGCGGAATTTGCTTTATCAATTTCATATAAATTTCTGATTCCTTCCTCTTTCTTAGATGAATTCTATACGTGTCAATGTTCGACGAAAACATTACGCCGATGTCGTTTCGTAACTTCCACTAAGAAAGTCTATTTTTGAAATCCTCATATCCAAAGCGCTTTACTGTCTCGATGGCGCCATCTTCATGCAGCAAGCAAATATCTGGCAGACCAATTCCATTAAATGTATTGTTTTTTACCATGGAATAAATTGCCATATCTTCAAATACAAGGCGGTCTCCCACATGAATTTCATGATCAAAGCTATAATCACCAATCACATCTCCAGCCAGACATGTCATGGATGAGAGGCGATATGTATAAGGCTTCTTACCAGCTTCATATCCACCCTGAAGCGGCGGGCGGTACGGCATCTCTAATACATCCGGCATATGACATGCTGCTGATGCATCCAATATCAGAATAGAGAGGTCATTGTCCACAATATCCTGAACCTCTGTTATCAGATAACCTGCGTTTAATGCAATTGCTTCACCAGGTTCCAGATATACTTCCAGATGGTAGGTATCCTTTATTCGCTTTATAAGGCGAATCAAACGTTCAATATCATAGCCTGGTCTTGTGATATGATGACCGCCTCCGAGATTAAGCCATTTGATCTTCTTTAAATATGGTTCAAAAGACTTTTCAAAAGCGTTGAAGGTTGCCTCCAAATCATCAGAATCCTGCTCGCAGAGCGTATGCACATGGAGTCCTTCTATTTCTTCTGGAAGTGTTTCTGGAAATTTTGCGCGCACTACACCAAGACGTGAACCTGGTGCACACGGATCATATATTGCATGACCCTCCTGTGTGGAAAACTCTGGATTGACACGCATTCCGATACTTACACGATTCCCGTTTTCTCTCTGACTGTTATTATATTCAGAAATGATTTCTTTGTGCTTTTCAAACTGCGCAAATGAATTGAAAATGATATGATCACAGATCGTTACAAGCTCCTTCATATCCTCTGTCTTGTAAGCTGGTGCAAAGACATGGTTTTCTTTTTTCATCTCTTCATATCCAAGCCTTGCCTCATAAAGACCGCTGGCGGTCGTACCACTTAAGTACGACCCGATCAGCGGATATACGCGAAACATTGAAAAAGCTTTCTGTGCCAAAAGGATATGACAGCCCGTCTCTTCTTCGACACGATGCAGACATTCCAGATTTTCTCTTAGCTTTTTTTCATCAACCACATAGGCTGGTGTTTTGATTGTTTCCCACATAGCTTCATTACTCCACGATCTGCGGATTTTCATCTACTACCCACGGCAGACCATAGCGGTTTAACATATCCATGTATGGATCTGGATCAAACTCTTCCACATTGAATACACCTGGCTTTTTCCATACCTTATCCATGACAAGTGCTGTTCCAATCATTGCCGGAACACCTGTTGTATAAGAGATTGCCTGGGAACCTACCTCGCGGTAGCACTCCTGATGATCACATACATTGTAGATATAGATAGTCTTCTTCTTTCCATCCTTAGTTCCTGTATAAATACAGCCAATATTTGTCTTTCCTACTGTTCTTGGTCCTAAGGAAGCCGGATCTGGCAGCAATGCCTTTAAGAACTGAATCGGAACGATCTCTTTTCCTTCAAAGTTAATAGGTGATGTGGAAAGCATACCAACATTTTCAAGGCACTTCATATGAGTCAGATAACTCTGACCAAATGTCATAAAGAAGCGAATGCGCTTTACGCCTGGAATATTCTTTGCAAGAGATTCGATTTCCTCATGATGAAGCAGATACATATCCTTCTCACCAACCTGTGGGAAATCATATACACGCTTGATCTCCATCGGCTTTGTCTCTACCCAGTGACCATTCTCCCAGTAGGAGCCATTTGCAGAAACCTCTCTTAAGTTGATTTCCGGATTGAAGTTTGTTGCAAACGGATAGCCATGATCGCCACCGTTGCAGTCTAAGATATCAATTGTCTCGATCTCATCAAAATAGTGCTTTAATGCATATGCACTGAAAACACTTGTTACGCCTGGGTCAAAGCCAGTTCCAAGAAGTGCAGTCAGACCTGCCTTTTCAAAACGCTCCTTATATGCCCACTGCCATGAATAATCAAAGTAAGCAGTGAAGCCTTCATCCTTGCAGCGCTTTTCATAAATAGCTCTCCACTCTGGATCATCTGTATCCTCTGGCTCATAGTTTGCAGTATCAATATAGTCAACACCACATGCAAGACATGCATCCATAATGGTCAAATCCTGATAAGGAAGTGCAACATTCAAAACAGCCTGTGGCTTATAGGAATTGATTAATGCCTTTAACTCTTCTACGTTGTCTGCATCTACCTGTGCTGTTGTGATTACAGTCTTTGTGGTACCCTCAAGCTTTTCCTTTAATGCATCACACTTTGATTTTGTACGGCTTGCAATGCAGATCTCTGTAAAGGTGTCGCTGTTCTGGCAGCACTTATGAATTGCTACACTTGCTACTCCACCACATCCAATAATTAAAAGTCTTCCCATCGTTTTGTCCTCCTGTTTTGTATTAGTTTTCCTCTTCTTCCAGCATATCCTCAACATATCGAGGAAGCATAAATGCACCCTTGTGCAGATTCGTGGTGTAATACCACGTTTTTATATTGCGCTCCTTCCAGCGTTCCACATTTAAATCTGTCAACGGATGATATTTTTTTGACGTAAATCCAAACAGCCAATAACCTGATGCACATGTTGGAATATGTGCCTGATATACTCTGCTTATTGGAAAGCTGTGGCTTGCTTTTCGGTGCATTGCGCGGCATGTATCCTCATCTTCATCATAGAATGGACTTCCATGCTGATAAACCATGATGCCATCCTCTTTTAAAGCGCGATAGCAATTTCCATAAAATTCCTTCGTAAACAATCCTGCCGTATGACCTAACGGATCAATTGCATCATTTATAATCAGATCATATTGATCATTCTTTGAACGAAGAAAACGAAGACCATCTGCGTAAAAGACGCGCACACGCGGATCATCCAGACCTCTTGCATTGTCTGGGAAAAACTTCTTGCAGACATCTACAAATACCTCATCTGGCTCAACAACATCAATCTCTTCAATCTCTTTATAATAAGAAAGCTCTCTTGCTACGCCTCCATCTCCGCCTCCAATTACAAGCACATGGCGCACATTTGGATGAACTGCCATAGGCACATGAACGATCATCTCGTCATATACAAACTCATCCTTCTCGGAAAATACAATGCTTCCATCGGAGCTGATAAATCGTCCAAATTCCTTTGAATCAAACACGTCTATTCGCTGGAAATCGGTCTGCTCGCCGAACAGCTGCTTTTCCACTTTCACTGACATTTTTACCTTGTCAGTATGATAATCTGAAAACCAAAGCTCCATTTTTTATCCTTTCAGCTGCCACATTTTATTCTGCAGCCTTATAATACATTTAAATACTCTACTGCTGGATCTTCCGTTCCCTGCATAGAACAGCCCTTTTCCTTTGCATAAAGTACATATTCAATAATTTCGTCTGTAATAAGCTCGCCTGGTGCCAAAATCGGGATTCCCGGCGGATAACACATGACAAATTCGGCACAAATACGGCCAGATGTCTCTCTAATTGGAAGGCGTGTCTTTTCTGAATAAAATGCTGTCTGCGGTGATACAAGTACCTCGGATTAATGTACTCTGTATTTAACATACTAGCCGGGTCCTTTGAATACAAACGCTTTATATCGGCAAGTGCACCAACAAGACGCTCTATATCCTGAATACGGTCTCCGATGGAAATATAGCTAAAATATTTGCTATATCACCAAGCTCAATCTGAATATCATACTCATCACGAAGCAAATCATAGACTTCGATTCCCGCAAGACCAATATCTCTTGTGTAAACAGAAAGCTTTGTGACATCAAAATCATAAACGCTTCCTCCATTGATTAAATCCTTGCCGTAGGCATAATAGCCGCCAATCGCATTGATTTCATCACGGGCATACTCTGCCATTTTTGCAACCTTTGCGAAGGATTCTTTTCCGCGAAGTGCCAGATTTCTTCTGGAAATGTCAAGGCTTGACATCAACAGATATGATGCACTTGTTGTCTGTGTCAGGTTAATGATCTGACTGACATACTCCCAATTTACGTTCTTTCCCGTTAAAAGGATGGAGCTTTGCGTCAGGCTTCCGCCTGATTTGTGCATGGAGACTGAGGCCATATCTGCTCCTGCATCCATCGCGCAGACTGGAAGATTTTCTCCAAAATAAAGATGCGTTCCATGCGCCTCATCTACAAGCACCTTCATGTCATGTGCATGTGCCACCTTTACAATGGAACGAAGATCTGAACAAATTCCATAGTATGTCGGATTATTGACAAGGACAGCTACTGCCTTTGGATGTTCAAGAATCGCCTTTTCTACCTCGCTTACCTGCATACCAAGTGAGATTCCCAGACGATTATCCATCTCCGGATTTACATATACTGGAATTGCACCGCAAAGCACAAGTGCATTTATTACACTCTTATGAACATTTCTCGGCAAAATGATTTCATCTCCTGCCTTGCAGACAGAAAGCACCATACCCTGAACAGAGGACGTTGTTCCTCCAACCATAAAAAATGCATGATCGGCACGAAATGCCTCTGCCGCTAACTCTTCTGCCTCCTTAATTACTGAAACCGGATGACACAGATTATCAAGCGGCTTCATGGAATTGACATCAAGACTGACGCATTTTTCACCAAGAAGCTCGACTAATTCCGGGTTTCCACGTCCTCTCTTATGTCCTGGCACATCAAACGGAACCACTCTTCGTTTCTTTAGCTTTTCAAGCGCCTCATAAACTGGCGCACGCATTTGTCCTTTTTCCATTTGCCTACAGTCCTCTCAATTTGATGACCTGTTTCTTTTATAAAAAAAGGAACAGGCTGCATCACCTGTTCCGTAAAGTCCTATGTATCGTTTTTTCGCACGCATGCTTTTGCCCAGATGTGCATCCGATTATTATTGACCGTTTCACAAGTGATGTTTCGACCGGATGAGCACACTACTGTGCCATGTCCCGTCAACTTATAAAATTTGAGCTTCTAACTCAATCAATAACGCGGTTTAAAAACCGCAATCGGCAGCTGCCCCGCCTGTCCGTATGGGCTTAATCCTCATCATTAGATGCGGATAGGCATGCGCAATAAAACGCGCTATTTGTAATATAACACGTTTGCCTGAAAAATGCAATCACTTTTTAACAATTTCAGTTTTTGTGAATGGATGTTTCTTTATTCTTGTTCCTCCTTCCACAAATCAATAACTCCAGAAGTGCTTTCGCCTGTTCTTCTTTTGTTTTTTTAGACGTTTTTTTCAGAATGCAGCCAATTTGATCTATTCCTTTTTGATCCATTCGCGCTAACCATTGCCCGTCGCCATATACGCGCCCCTTTGTTATCTCCACAATCTGAAATGGATCGTAGCTGTCTAGCCCCATATGTTCCAGTTCCTTTTTTATTCCGTATCGTGTTCTCGGCATACAGCGATCCTCTAAAAATTGCTCATATTCTTGCCACGAGGTTTTTCGCGGCTGCCAAATGCCCGACTAATCAGATCATCTGTGAAGTTCCAGATTTCCAGTCTGTTTATTGCTGGATAAATGTCCAACAATGTTGCTGGTTTTTTACGATCCATATATACATAAACAATTCTTGAAGACTTTTTTGCCTCATCTATAACATTGCTTACTGTACCAAGCGACACTCCTGCCTTTTGCGCAGTCTGGCGCATGGAATTTCCCTGCTGATAAAGTGTGCGAATTTGTGCCTTTTTCTCTGTACTTAGTCCTGGTCTTCCCTTCTTTCTTTCTGCAGCATTAATCGCTGCCCTTAGTTCATCTCTTTCTTTTGCACACTTCGCATATTCTTCCATCACTCGCTTTAATTTGCGATTAAGGCGCTCGATTTCCTTCTCATTTTGCGTTTCCTTTATATCCTTATCTTTCTTTTCACTTTCAATCTCCATTTGCGGCCTCCTTTCCCTTAAAAATAGTATATCCGTATATGTTCAAAAAATCAATCTTTTTATGAACATATACGGATTTTCAAATACATTTATGAATAAATTGTCACTCTACAAATTTTAGTTAAAAAACTTGTATACTTTTAAACTGCGAATAATGATAAATGACTTTCTCATGGGCAATAATTTTAGATCTAATTTTCTACCTTAGCCTCAAACTTCCACTCGCCACTTCCAACCTCAAACTGTGAACCACCGTATTCTTTTGGCATACATACAGTAGCAATAATCCTAGCGGAATATATGCCGCAAGAAAAAAGCTTTCATTCTCCTTTTTCCATGACACCTTTACAATTCCCCACGGGGTCATAACACTCCCCTTCGCATACGTCAATTCTGCTACGGCATACGGTGCCACTAACATTTTTGTCCATCCCGGTGACTGCGGACGAATCCCTAACACAAAGCTTGTCATCCATTCGCGCACATGACCCATCATCGCATGATTACGGGAGCGCACCATACTACCAAGCCAAAGTTCCTCATAATTCCAATACTCCGGCAATGTGGTAAGTCCAGCATCGGCAAATACACGATAGCTCGGCGCAGTTGGATTCATGACCATCTGATAGACAACATCACTATAGCCTGCCTCTGCCAGTGCAGTAAATACCTGTTTTAAACCAACTTCTCCTGACGTCAAATGATAACCATTTTTCTTTACAGCTTCTACGAGTGCTTTCACTGCCTGCTCTTCATGCTCCTCTGCCATACCGCTAAGCAATGCAATCGCATAGCTTGCCTGACTGCCTGTTCCAAACTGTTCAGTTGCCTCATCGTAACACTCTGGATGGTGATAAAATGCGTCTCTTACGGCTTGTGCTTTTGCCTCGTATAATTTTGCTTTCTCATCTAGCTTATTTTCTTTCTGTTTTTTCTGCCCTTTTAAAATTTCACAAATCTGCTTTGTAATCACGAGCATTCTGTAATATGCACAAGTAGCGACCAGCACATTTGGTGTATGCTCCCCATACTCGCCCCATTCGCCCATCTGCGCATAATTTTCCAAGACACCATTTGTTGTCTGGCGATCCAGATAGCTAGGTAACGCTCTATTACTGGAAATGCCTGACGCAATACAGCTTCATCGCCATAATATTGGTAATATGCCCACGGTGTAAAAACACATGCACCATTCCAGTTTGGATCCTTGTAAAGTCCTTCAATACGATAAAACGCTGGAATGATCCCTGGCACAAAACCCTCCTCGTTATTTCCTGCAAGCGAAGCCTGCTCGTTATCGAGCTGCGAATCGCAGATATCATGAATAATCTTTTTCATCCATGCGCGAATGTCATACACATCTGCAACAGATGCAAACATCAGATGTGAAGTTTCAATCCAGCCGAGTTTTTCAATCTGCGGACAATCGGTAAAGCTCCAGTACATGTTGCTTGAAATTGAGCGGTCTGTAATTTCGCAGATACGATTTAAAGTTTGATTTGAAGTTTCAAAAGTGCCATGCTTCTCATTTGCTACTGCAAGACGACAGCAGATGATCTGATCTGACGTAAGCTCACCTGGGAAGCCGACGACCTCCACATACTGAAAACCATGATAGCAAAAGGACGGATGCCAACGCTCCTCACCAGTTCCTGCCATTCGATAGGAATCGCGAATCACACAGTCAAACTTCTCACTCCAACTCTGCGTGCACGACCTCTGGTCTACACCATTGTCAGTCTCATTTATCATTTCCGCTGGGTACATAGAAATCCAATTTCCACGATTTTCTTTTGTTGTTCCATGCAGCACAAGCTCCACAAAACCAGCTCCATTTTTTCCCATATCTACCAGGAAATGACCTTCTCCCAGCTTTTTTACGCTCTTTGCGGTAAAGCGTTCCTCGATCTTAATTGGCGGACACTCGCGCGCCATAAGCACTCCCTTTGGCGACTGCATTTTCTTTGCTTTGGCCCAGCCATTTTCCTCTGATGGTATCTTTCCTATAAGTTCTTCTGCCAAGCAGGCATCGTAATCCTCGCCGCCATACCAGTTCTGAAAAACAGTCGGTCCATTGACCCACAGCCAGTTTTCATTGGATGTGCAAACAATCTTTCTTGTTCCATCCTTTAAGATCAGCTCTACTTGAGCGATCAACTTCTTTCTGCCACAGATTCCCGGCTTAACAAAACAACTGTCATTTTTCTGATAACGGCCAAATTTTGTCTTTGTTCCATCTTGATATACCATAACCGGATTGATTGTGTACCCAGTGTACTGACCATTTCCCAGCGTTATTGTAAGGAAATTGGTGCCTGAAATAAGTTGATTTGTGATGTCATAAGTCACATAATAAACAGTCTTTGTCGCATCGGACTCGCCAGGCTCAAAAAAAGCATCGGATAACTTCTGTCCATTCATATCAGCCAGAAACACGCCAAGTCCACTGATGTACGCTCGTGCACATACTACTTGTTTAAGATCTGCCACTTCAAATTCACCTACAAAAACCGGCGCTAACTCCTGATTTTCATAGTCTTCACCCTGTCCAATCCAAATGCCTTTCCAATCCTCGCGCTCAAGTAATCCTGTCTCAAAGGATGCCGTCTCACTCCACACGGATGCCTGATTTTCTCCATCCCACACCATCACCTTCCAATACGCTTTCTGTGCAGAATGTAGCTTTTTGCCCTGATACAAAATTCCAAAGCAGCGGCTTCCCTTTACAACACCGCTGTCCCAGAGCATCCCTGTCTCATTTATAAGCGATGCCTCACTCTCTGATACCAGAATTCGATATGCAGTCTGTCTTTCATTTTTTTCGTCTTTTTTATCCGATACCAGTTGCCAGGAAAACACCGGATTTTCGTTTATTCCCAACGGATTTTTCAGTGCCTGTACCCTCATATCTTCAGTTCTCATTCCACTCAAGCCTCTTTCATCGTTCGTCTTTGTCATTTTATCTTTTTATCCCTTTACAGAACCTACAGTCATACCCTTTACAAAATATTTCTGTGCAAATGGATAAATCAAAATGATCGGTATAATTCCAACAAAGATCTGCGCACACCGCACGGTACGATCTGAAATCATCGACATGGACTGCCAGTCCTCTAAGCTAAGCAATGTCATATCACGCTGTACAACAACGGTCTGCAAAAACGATGCCAATGGATAGCTTGATGGAAAATTGGAGAAAATTAATCCATCAAACCAACTGTTCCAGTGACTAATAAAGGAAAACAGCGTCAGAGTCGCGATTGACGGCTTTGCACATGGTACAAAGATCTGGAAACAGATACGCCACTGTCCTGCTCCGTCGATCTCGGCTGCCTCCTCTAATTCGTGTGGAATTCCTCTAAAGAAATTTAACATCAAAATTACGTTGTAAACAGGAACTGCTGCTGGAAGCACCAACGCCCAGATCGTATCCATCATTTTCAGATTCTGAATTAGCAAATAGCCCGGAATCAGGCCACCTGAAAACAGCATTGTAAAGAAGAAAATCCATACATACACAGTTCTCATGCGAAATGAAGTCGATTCCTTTGACAGTGGGTACGCAAGCATAATTGTTAAAATCATATTTAATGGAAGTCCGATTGCGACACGCTCCACCGAGCGAAGCAGTGCTTTCCAGAAATCAGCCTTCCCTACTACATAATCATACGCATACAGATTAAATTCAACAGGAAAAATAGAAACTTTTCCAGCTGCAACTGCTGTACTGCTTGAAAATGACATTGCCAGAATATTTAACAGCGGAAACAGACAGGCAAATGACAGCAATGACAGCACAATTACATTAATTACCTCAAAAACAATACGCCCTTTTGATTTCTTCATGACAGTTCCTCCTAAAAGATACGATAATCGGCCAGCTTATACGCCAGGAAATACGATACCGAAATAAAAAGTGTTGAGATAACGGATTTAAACAAACCCACAGCTGTTGCTGGTCCATATTGTGCATCCAAAAGGCCAAGACGGTATACAAACGTATCAATGATATCTCCTGTCTGGTATACAGAAGTACTGTACATATTGAAAATCTGATCAAAACCTGCATTTAATACATTCCCAAGACTAAGTACCATCATCAGCACGATGATCATCTTCATACCTGGAAGTGTAACATGCCATGTCTGCTGCCAGCGATTTGCGCCGTCAATCTGTGCAGCCTCATACAGCTGCGTGTCAATGCCCAAAATAGCAGCCAGATACACAATTGCTCCGTATCCAAAATTTTTCCAGATATCGGTCACAATCATCGTACCTCTAAAATATCGATTGTCGCCTAAAAAGAAAATGGATTTTCCACCAAATGCGGTTATGATCTGATTAATGATTCCTTCTCCCGGTGAAAGCATATCACGGAAAATTCCACCGAGAATAACCCAAGACATGAAGTAAGGCAGATACACAATTGTCTGCACGACTTTCTTAAAACGGTGTCCCTTTACTTCATTTAAAAGAAGCGCAAACACGATTGGAACAACTAATCCCAGCACAATCTTCCATGCTGCTATAATAATCGTATTCATCATCGCTCGCGTGAAACCCGGAAGGGAAAATACATAGGAAAAATTGTCAAATCCGATCCACTTCTGGTTTCCAAACATTCCCTTACTCGGGATAAACTTCTGAAATGCAATGATCAATCCGCCCATCGGAACATAGGAAAAAATAAGAACAAGAATCAGTCCCGGAAGAATCATCAGATGCAATGGCAACTCTTTTTTAAACTTTGCTTTCGTATATTTCGTTTTTACTTTTTTTACTATATTTATATTTGGCATTTCAAATCCCTCATTTTCATCGCTGTATTCCAACTGTACTTCAATAAAACAATGAAAAAGCTGCCATGCTGTGCCACACCAGACGCTGCATGACAGCCTTTTTTATCTCTGACCAATTACTGTTGTGCCTGATACCACTCGTTCACTTCATCCGTCATATCCTGACCACCTGCAGAATACCAAGATTCTACAACGTTATCAAACTCATCGGCAGTTGTCTGTCCAGTGATGATCTTAATGAACGCTTCATCGAGCATGGTATCCAATGTTGTCTTTCTCATACTCATGGTCTCAGTTGCGACTCCATAGAACTGATCTCTTACTAACTTTACGTTTTCATCGTTCTCATAATCAATCAAAAGCATCTGGGAACCACCTTCACCGAATACACGATTCCAGCCCCAAAGTGTTGTATCGCCATCCTGCGCTGCCTTGCTGTACTCATACATGCTAAGCTGCTCTCCGTAAAGATCTCCTGGATCGCCAGTCTTTAACGGCTCTGCGATTGCCTTTGCGGTCTGCTGATTCTTATCCGGGCTGTTTAAGGATACCGGTGAAAGTCTCCATACACCCTCTAATCCATCACCTGGGTTAGCATAGTAACTGTACTCATTTAATTCTGGATCGAATACCTTCTCACAATAGAGATTTAACAATTCAACTAATGCCTCTGGATGCTCGCACTCAGAGCTTACTGCATACCAGCTACTTGTCATCATGTTGATACCTGGTGTCACCTCTGCACCTTCCTCACTGGTTACGATCTGATATGGTCTCCAGTCTGCATCTGGATTTTGGTTCAAATTATCCTGCAGTGGCCACAAAGCAGTTGCATGCCATCCATACAATACACCACACTTATCATTTACCAGAGCCTCTGCCGCCTTTGTTCCATCATTTACATGGAACTCTTCATCCAGATAATCATTCTGATACAGATCAGCCAGTGCTTCCAATGTCTGCTTCATCTCTGGTGTCGTGCTGCCGTATACGAGTGTTCCGTCATCCTGCTGTACCCAGTAACGCGGATATGCACCATATGCATTTGCAAAGCCCTTAATATCCATCAGGTTTCCATACAGATCGTTGCAAAGAGCCATGCCAACTGCACCATCTCCCACCTTTTCCATAAAAGCATCCATGATTTCCTTTAAATCATCAATTGTCTTTGGTGCTTCCAGCCCTAACTCATCCATCCAGTCTTGACGAAGCCAAAGCATCTGTGCGGTCTCAATATCACAATCAACATATGGGATTCCGTACTGTACACCATCAAAAGTACATGCCTGCACACACTGCTCTCCTGCAGATTCGATCATGGACTTGAGTAGATCACTCGCATACTCCTCAAAATATGGTCCCATATCGACAACCAGATCTGCTTCTACCAGATTTTTCAGTGTCAATTTATCGACACAAACGATATCCGGTATCGTTCCTGCTGCAACGGCTGCATTAAACTTCTGTGTCTGCTGCTCTGCATTCGGTGCAATCCACAGATACTTCACATCAATTCCAAGACGATCAGCAATCAGTCTAGTCCAACGGTTATCCTCGTAGGACTCATCCTTTAAAATAGAGAAAATATCACTCTCCATTGTGGAGTCCTGTGTTCTACAGAATGTCACAGTGTATTCCTCTGTGTTTTCTGCTGCCTGTACCATCGTTGGTGCTACACTTGAAAGTGCTGTCAATGTGCCGAGAAGTGCTGTTAACGTTCTTTTTTTCATGTTTTTCCTCCTAGTAAAAGTGTACTTTTAAACAACAAACCATTGATTTTCGTTCTTTGTTTTATTGCTTTTTGTTGTACTCATCATATCTTTTTTACTAGTATTTTTCAACATGCTCAAAATTTGCTTTTTATGACCTTTTTTCTGAATTTTTTCTATTTTTTTCTATAACCGTTTCCCTATCCTCGCTGGATTCGGTATGTCTGCGGTGTCACACCATATCGTCTCTTAAAATTCCGGTAAAATGCAGCAGAATCGCCACAGCCGACTTCCTCCATAATCTCTTCCACACTTTTATTTGTCCTACACAGCAAATCTGCCGCCGTCTGAAGGCGAATATCACCAAGAAGCTGCGAAAAAGAATATCCAGTTTCCATCTTCAATTCATGTCGCAGCGTATCCTCTCTTCGATTCCACCTTGACGCCAACTCTTTTAACGTAATATCCTGTAAATGCTGTTTCATATCCTGCAAAATTTCTGGTATCTGCCACACGCTTCCATCAAAACCCTCCAGAATCTTCATATTCTGGCTATGTCTGCGTATTCCCTCACCGAGCAGAATACAGACATAGCTTTCCTGTACTAGATTGCTCTTTTTTGTCTCTAACTGCGCCTGCTCATACAATCGAAGCACCGTCTGTTTCATCCGATCATCTGGTGTTGCAGAAAAAAATAATACGCGATTGCAATAATTGGTGTATGCCATTTTCCAGAAAAAATCGCCTAAAATTCCCTGCTCATACAAAAGTGTGGAAAAGGTTCTGGTAAAAGTCGATGCTCGCATCAAAATATTCACAGCAATTCCGTTTGAATCTGCTGTAAAAAGTGCCTGCTCAACTCCCGGTGCCACAATGCAAAAATTTCCCTCCGACATATCATACCGCTTATCGCTTAGATAAAAAACAGCAGTTCCTTCCATTATGTAAACAATCTTAATAAATTCCAGTTTATGCAAAAACGGTGGACAAAATCTTACATTTTTAAAACAGTGTACCTGCACATCCTCATTGGTAAAAATTTCTTTTTACGACAAAAAACCTTTTACTGGCGTCGGTGCTTCCTTTGTTATTTCAGTTGAAAAACGCTCACGAAATTCCTCCCAGCTTCGAATTGGACTGTCATACGCCGTTGGATTTTTCTGATATAAATTCCTGTATTCTTTCTGACCATATTCTTCTTGTCTCAATATTTCTTCTAATTGCTTGGATACTGACATAATTCTCCTCTTCCTTTGCGGTATTTCACAGGTGACACACCATACATTGCCTTAAAATTTCTATAGAAACGACTCTTATCGGTATACCCTACTGTCTCCACAATCTTCTCAATCGAAAAATCGGTGTGAAGAAGCATTTTCTCTGCACGTCTCATGCGAAATTCACACAAAAGCTGTGCAAACGTTTTTCCAGTCTCTTTTCGCAAATATCGGCTCAAATACCCTTCACTTAAATTAAACGTACCTGCCAACTTTGGTAAGCTGCATGTAAGATTGTTTTCCATATAAAATATCATATCCGCCAACTGATAACCACCTGCACGTCCCTCTCTTCCCAGTACAATCAATTCTTTTTCGTGAAGGCGCAGGACATTCCCATAAAAAAGCATCAGCATACTTTTTCTAATCAGGCTGCTAGGATTTTGCGTTTCAAAAAGAATCTCCTCACACAGATCCTTTACATTTTCGGTTATAATTTCTTCTTCTTTTCCATCGTACATCAGGCAGCCATTGTCCGTTCTGCTGTACAGCATTCGCCAGAGAAATTCTGACATAATCCCCTGTTCCCACATCAATCCCAAAAAGGATTCTGCAAAGGAAGAAAAGCGCATAATTAAATTCACAACAATATCCTCATCATTGCAGCTATACACAGCCTGCTCTACATTGGGTCCAACGAGACAAAACGATCCTTTTTTCATTAAAATTTTTTCGCCGCCAATAAAGAAAAAGCAACTTCCTCGGAGCACATACACGATTTTGATAAATGCCAGACGGTGCAAAAATGGTGGACAATATCCGCAATTGACAACTAACGCGACCTCATCCTTTGGATTTGGAAAGAAATAGGCACTCTCCTCCAAAAATGGATTCATGTAAGTAGGTGCTTCTTTCGGCATATGAGCGGCAAATTCAGTGCGAAAACGCCTGCAAAATTCCTCCCAGCTGCGAATTGGGCTATCATATGCTTTGGGATTTTCAAAATAATAGGGGCGATATGGATTTTTCTCCATATCTCCTGATAGATTTTCCAACCGTCCCAGCTCACTGATTCCCTGCTCGTACATATCTTGCTCACATGTTCCTAACTCATTCATCCCCTCAAAACACCTCCAAATTATTTTTCTTCTTGCAAACGTCCTCTTTTCTCCCTTATAATAGCAGAAACAGGAAGAAAATAATATAATTTTCAGCTAAAATTTACCAAGGAGGTCATTATGCCAATCGATATGAAAGCGGCGATTTGCCGTTCTGCTTCCGAACTTTTAACAAAAAAGCGTACTAAAAAACTTACAGTTAAGGATATCGTTGAGGAGTGCGGCATCACACGCCAAACCTTTTATTATCATTTTCAGGATATTCCAGATCTTATCTGCTACATGATGGAGCAGGGTTCTAAGGAGCTTTTGGAAAATTGTCTTGCCCAGCCAACGCTTGAAGATAAAATTCGTTACCTGTTAAGCGTTGCGCTTAATGCCCATCCACTGATTCAGCGCACCATTTCTACCAGCTATCAAAGTGAGCTTGAGCCACTTTTACTTGAACAATTTTATTCTTTTTTCGATCAGCTGACTAACGAATCTGCTTCTTCCTCTCTTGTTTCAGACAGCCTGACATCATCACAAAGAAAGCTTCTCCTTCGCTATCACAGTCTCGCTTTTTTAGGTCTTGTCCGCACTTGGTCTAAGGATGATTCCGCTCACATGGATGAAATCGTACGTGATCTGGCTCAATTCTTTACAAAAGTCGGGCGGGAAAGCCCACGGTTTTAACCGTGGGATGAAAGCCAAGAAACTTCTTGCAATTATCGGACAATGATGTCGAATTTTGTCGAAATGTTGTACAGGCAACAGCTCGTTTTGAGCTTGTGTCCTTGTGTGTTGTATGATATACTGTTTATATCAGCAAAGAACATATATTCATATTCGCAGTTAAAGGAGGGCACATATGCATACGGTACAGCTTCTGTTAAAAACATCTAAATACGAACGCTATGAAATCGATCGTCGTTTTCATGCATTGGCACATTTGCATAATGTATGTGTAAAGCATGCCCGTAAATGCATGATACGCCTTCAGCACGATAAGCGATATGCAGAACTCAGACAGTTATACAATGAGCTGGTGAAAAAAGAAAAAATGTCGAAAGAGGAGAAATCGCAAAAGAAAAAATTGGCAAAGCAATTAGCAGCTTGCCGTACCGAACA
>QUFP01000047.1 GCA_003478935.1 Firmicutes bacterium AF25-13AC | reverse complement strand
CTAACAGTGTGTGCCAGAGTGGTTTATAGCTGATGTGCATATTGTTTTCCTGCCTTTCTATCCATACCACCGGGGCGGCTGCCCCGGCAGGAACTTTTCTCTTATTATAACACCAATCTTGTGAAATCACAATTTATTCTTGTAGACTGCCGCTGATACCGTCTGGATTGTGCTTTTCCTTTCGTTTTTTGTTCCAACTAATTAGCCATGAGCTGTTTCATGCCCTGGCTTTTCGCGCCCGGATTGTCGTTTCCGTAGCCCTCCAAGAGGTTGATAACGCCCCAAATGCCAAGACCTGCTCCGAGAGCGATAACGAGTGTCTGCAAAACGCCTACTGCGCTGTTGAAAAATGCCATAATATAACTCCTTTCTGCCGCTGTGCGGCTGCCCGAAAAAGGGCATAAAAAACGGCGGTCAGTTTTCGATAACTGCCGCGGTCATAAGTCCCCGCGCTGCGTTTGTTGCTGCTGCGCGGCGGTATTCAGTTGTAGGGTGCGGCTTCCTGCCGCGATACGCGCAAGGAGTAGGGGCGCGTACCATGTAGCCCGTGTTTATTATTTTTACTTTAAGCTCCCTCCTTTTCAAAAAGCGGTGTGTAGACAGGCTTAATGCCGTACTGCCGTTCCCGGACAGCTTCGATATACTTGATATAGGAAATACCTGCCTGTCTTGTCCTGCGTTCCTGTTCCCGCTGCATTTCCTCGGCAGCTTCCACAAGCCCGCTGATAGCCCGGATTAGCTGCTGTTTTGCCTTTTTCTTTCTGATACGCTTATTCATTTTCTGTGTCCTCCTGCAAATCTGCTTCGTCAACTTCGTAATAGTCAAATACCTCGTCCGGCTTTACGATTGCAGGACGGCGGCGCAAGTGCTTTTCCATGTCAAAGGCATTTTTCTTGTCAAAGTCGGAAAGGTACTTGTACTTCGGGTGTTTGGTAATATCGTATTTTTCGGAGAAGAACGGACGCACCCCGCGTAGTTGCAAGATACATTTCCCGCCGTCCATGACCGCAATTTCATCTTCGCTCATAAGCTGCTTGCCTAACTTCTGATAGTTCAGCCCGTGGGAAAGCTCCCGTCCTCTTGTTTCGGAAGTGTTGAAGCTGTCAATGGTTTCTTTCCCCAAGATTTCCGACATTTCTTTAAGGGTCGTTTTCTCCTTGCCGCCCAAGAACAGGGTCGTATCGCAGTTGCCGACAATGGTATCGGCGTTGTCCTTGTAGATAGCCTTTAGCTGCGACTGGCTCTGCAAGATGATGGACGCGGAGATTTCGCGGCTCCTTATCGTGGCAATGAGTTTTTCAAACTTCGGTATCTGCCCGATATTTGCAAACTCGTCAAGCAGACAGCGCACATGAACAGGTAGCCGCCCGCCGTACACATCATCTGCCTTGTCACAAAGCAGATTGAAAAGCTGTGTGTAAAGGATTGATACAACAAAGTTAAAGGTGTCGTCGGTGTCGGAGATAATAACAAAAAGCGCGGTCTTTCGGTCGCCTAAGGTGTCAAGCTCCATTTCGTCGGTTTCCATCAGCTCGCGCAGTTCCCGAATGTCAAAGGGGGCAAGACGCGCACCGCAGGAAATGAGGATAGAGCTTCTTGTTTTTCCGGCAGACAGCAAAAACTTCTTGTACTGGCGCACCGCAAAATGTTCCGGGTCTTTTTCCTCCAAGCGTTCAAACATGAGGTCAACGGGGGATTGAAATTCCGGGTCGTCCTCGCGGGCTTCCGACGCATTTATCATTTCAAGCAGCGTCGTAAAGTTTTTCTCATTCTCCGGGGCTTCGTACCAGATGTAGCCGATAAGGGCGCAGTAAAAAAGCCGTTCCGATTTCACCCAAAAATCCTCGCCGGATTTTTCCCCGTCGCCTTTGGTGTTGGCGATAATGGTATTTACCAGTTTCAAAATATCCTTTTCGCTGCGCAGATAGGCGAAGGGATTGTACCGCATGGATTTCTTGAAATTGATGGTGTTTAGCACCTTGATTTTGTACCCGCCCCGCTGCAAGAGCTTTCCACACTCGATTAAAACCGTTCCTTTCGGGTCTGTGACAACATAGCTGCTGTGCATTTGCATTAAGTTGGGCTTTACAAAAAACCTTGTTTTGCCGCTGCCGGAGCCGCCGATGACAAGCACGTTTTTGTTTCTTGCATACTTCGGGTGCTTCGGGCGGCTGCTCATCATCAGCCTTTCGGTCTGCGTCAGCAGCACGTTATTTTCAAACATGGGGTCGATATATGGCTTTATATCCTCGGCATTGCCCCAACGTGCAGAGCCGTACTCCATGCCCTTACGGTATTTCTTTGCGTTCTTGCCTTTCACATAGACCGCAAGCCGGATAACGACAGCCCCGACAATGCCGATAAGCAAATCCATAGGGTTAAAACTCGGCAGGGCATTTGAAAAGGCAGCGGAAAAGCCGCTGCCAATGGAAACCAGCTTGCCGGAGAGGTCAGCCCCCGGCGAGAGCCGCACCGCCTGTCCGACTTTATCAAAGAGATACACAAAGAGCAGATAGGGGGCGTTTAGGATAAGCAGCTTCTTGATATTCGGCTTCATAGCGATACCTCCCTGTCCTTGTATTTTGTCTTTTGACGGTTCGCGTTAAGCTGCTTTGCTGCTTCCCGGAATGTGGCAAGTGCCTTTCGGATAGAGGGCTTTTGCTCCTGTGTCAGCTTCTTTGCGGAAAACTCCTTAAAGGCTGCGGTCAGAGCGTCCGCGTCCCGCCCCTTGAAAAAGACGAGATAACGGGGCGGCGTTTCGGTGCTGTCTTTCTTTAGGGCAAAGTCGATACCGTATTTTTTTGCCGTCTGCTCAAAGGCTTTGATATTGCCCTCGGTTATCTCAATGTTGGATAGCCCCGCGTTCTGCTTCGCAAGCTGCTTTAGGGTCTGCTTCCCGTGGGGCTGTTTTTCCTGCTGCTTTTTTGCCTGTGCAAGCATGGCTTTGATTGCCTTTTGCAGCGTTTCAGCGGTCAGCTTCGCTCCCTTGACAGAGAGCGCAACCACTTTTTCGTTGATTTCATCTTGCAATGTTTACCGTCCTCCTTTCCCGGTAGTAGTGATAGTGTTAAGGTGGTACGCCGCTTTTGGGCGTGAAAAAAGGGCGTCCGTTCTTCACGCCGCCCCGTTAAATCCGCACCCGCAGCCCGTTCAAGTCCTCGGCGCGGATACCTACAAGATACCAGTTGTCCCCGTACTCAATCCGGGTCGGCTTCCATTTGCCGCCTGTGAATACGTCCATGCACTCGCCGCAATGCAAGCCGCCGTAATAGTCGGCAATATCAAAGCGAATATCGTAGCGGTCAGCGGTTTCGTCAAAAATTAAAGCTCCTGTTTTCTGTGCCATGTGGTAAATCCTCCTTTTTTCGTTTACAGGCTTTCGCCCTCGTTGTAGGTGTAGTAGTCCGGGTCGCCGTATTTAGGCTTGCCGGATAATGCGCCGCTTGCCATGTCGTGAGCGACAAGGGAAGTATAGT
The DNA here is from genome assembly GCA_003478935.1 of Firmicutes bacterium AF25-13AC. Classification (GTDB taxonomy): domain Bacteria; phylum Bacillota; class Clostridia; order Lachnospirales; family Lachnospiraceae; genus Anthropogastromicrobium; species Anthropogastromicrobium aceti. The sequence goes on along the minus strand of QUFP01000047.1, from coordinate 21,701 downwards.
AGCTGTCAATGGTAGACGGGGCATTGAAAAGCACCGCCTTTAGGTACTGCTTGATGTTGCGGATTTTCGTGGTGTTCTCCTGCATACAGTCAAGCACAAAGCGGATATGTTCGCTGTTCAGCTTCATAAACTTTGACTTCACAAGCTCGGCGGGGTAATCGTCCCCGGCAATACGGATTTTCTTTCTTGCCGTACAGACGGTTTCAAGCATGAGGTCAACAATTTCATTCAGACGGTCGCGGTCAAGGCTTCTGTCCTGTAAGAGAATGTCATAGGCGATATTGTCTTTGATAATTTCCTCATACACTCTGTAAGCGTCGTTCCTTTCCGTTCTTTTCCGTTCCGGCGGCTGTGCCGTTTCGTCCTCGCCATAAGGCAAGGGATTTAGGGAATGGATAGGAATGGAATGGGTACTTGATAAATCCGTATTTGATTTTTCTTTTTTTGGTAAGTTAGTTCTTTGTATATCTTTATTTAATTGCGTTGGATTTTCCAACGTAGGTTTTTCCTGCGTAGGTTTTTCCAACGTTGGATTATCCAATGTTGGATTTTCCAATGTAGGTAAATCCGATACAGGCGGGGTCTGCGGCTGCTCAAAGATTACATAGTCTGTGCCGCGCAAGCGTCCTTTCTCGTCGCGCTCCCTTGAACGGACGATATACCCGGCGCGTTCCAGTTCCTTAACGGCTTCCCGGATAGCGTCGATTTTCTCCCGGTTGATAAAGGACAGCCCCGCAAGGGTATAGTCCCAATCCTCCGGCAAGGACAGCATTTGCGATAACAGCCCTTTTGCCTTTAGGGATAGCTCCTTATTGCGTAAGTGGTGGTTGCTCATAACCGTATAGCCCTTGTTGCGCTCCACTCTGAAAACTGCCATAGCTTCATCACTCCTTGCTGCATACCTGTTACGCAATAGAAACGCGATTTTGAGGGTTTAGGTATCAATCCCTTATCCGCTGAAAACCGCGCCCGCAAAGCCGCATAAATCAAGGGCTTTTTCCTGCCTACTGCGTAACAAAGGGCATGAAAAAAGCGGCGTTCCTGTTCTTCCTTGTGGGAAGTGAGAAACGCCGCCTGTGCGGTGCGTTATTCTGCTTCTTCGGCTATGAGGTCTTGTATGACTTCGCCAAAGTCTGCCGTAAAGGAAAAAATGAAGTATTCCAAAACGGCGGGGTCTGCGTCCATAGGCTCGGCTTCTTCGGAAAAGGGCAAGCCCATAAGCCCATAGAGCATTTTTATGATTTTGAACAGCTTCCCCCGGTCGGCGGGGGTGTTCATGGTAACAAGTACGTCGGTCAAGCGGTTTACGGTTTCCATGTCGCCGCCTGTCGTTACCCATACCATTTCTGCGAATGACTGCGTGATTGCCCCGGCGACAAGGTTTACCTTATCCTTGCTGATTTCGCCGGACGGGAGTATAATACCCTTGTCTAAAAGTACGTTTTTCATGTCGTCCTCCTATAATCTGTGGTGCCAAAATGGTGCCCGGTCTTACAAAATCATCTTATACGGAGATACGGCAAGATAAATGACGATACGCGGAAAACCTTGATTTTAAGCCATTTTCGCAAGGTTTTATAAACACTTGCGCGGGCTTATAAGAAGATTTCCGTCTATCAAATCAATAAAAAATAGTAATAATTTCTAAATATTACCGTACTTGTTCTCAGTGCAAGAAAAATTTCGCTTGACTTTTTGAAAAGCAGGAAATATAATTACGACAAACGAGTAGCGAGTAAGCGTAAATCCAGTTTACAAGCTGCTCGTTTTTATTTTGCTAAAAAACAAATATTGTCATGGAAGAGTGTGTAGCTTGTCAGCGTAAGTCCAACTTATAAGACAGGATGCGCACTTTTTTTGTGCAGAAAAGAGAGGAGTTAAAACAAAATGGCAGAAAGCAATAAAATGAAGGATATGCCGGTGAATAAGCTGATGATTCAGATGGGAATTCCAATGATTTTATCCATGGCATTACAGGCAGTCTACAATATTGTAGACAGTGCTTTTGTAGGAAACATGAAAGTTGGCAGTGAAGCAGCATTAAATGCTCTGACACTTGTATTTCCAGTTCAGATGCTTATGGTTGCGGTTGGAATTGGAACAGGTGTAGGAACGAATGCACTTCTTGCAAGGACACTTGGACAGGGAAACAGGAAAAAAGCAGCAAAGGTAGCAGGAAACAGTTTATTTCTTGGTGTAATTATTTATGTGGTTTGTTTATTATTTGGTATATTTGGGGTAAAAGCATATATTTCGTCTCAGACAGTAGACGCAGAAGTACTTGAGATGGGAACTAGCTATCTTAGAATATGCTGTGTTATTTCTTTTGGAATAATCTTCTTTTCTTTATTTGAAAAATTACTTCAGGCAACAGGTCGATCACTCTATTCAACAATAGGTCAGGTAGTTGGCGCCGTTGTGAATATCATCCTTGATCCCATTATGATTTATGGTCTCGGACCTTGTCCAGAAATGGGAGTTAGAGGAGCGGCCTACGCAACTGTAATTGGTCAGGTAGTATCAGCAGTATTGCTTCTCATCTTTCATATGAAACTGAATAAGGAATTTGAGCATGGTGTGAAATACATGAAACTAGATGTTAATGTTATAAAAGAAATCTATGCAATTGGACTTCCAGCAATTATTGCTCAGGCATTGATGTCCATTATGGTTTATGTAATGAATTTGATTTTAAAATTTAATCAATCAGCACAGACCGCATATGGATTGTTCTATAAAGTACAACAATTTGTTTTATTCCTTGCTTTTGGTCTTCGAGATGCGATTACCCCAATCATTGCATTTGCTTATGGAATGCGAAGTAAAAAGAGAATAGAGGATGGAATCAAATATGGTCTTACCTATACTATTGTATTAATGATTTTTGGAATTGTAATTACAGAGATTTTCTCAGGAGCGTTTGCAGCGCTGTTTAATGCAAGACAGTCAAGAGTATATTTTATCAGTGCAATGAGAGTAATTTCTATCAGCTTTTTGTTTGCTGGAATTAATGTTGCCTATCAGGGAATTTATCAGGCAATGGACGGTGGCGTTGAATCACTTGTTATTTCTCTTTTGAGACAGCTTGTTCTCATCTTGCCATTGGCGGGAATTTTTTCTGTGTTTGTCAGAAATGGTCAGATGGGAGTTTCACTGATCTGGTGGGCATTTCCGATTACAGAAGTGATCTCGTGTCTGGTGGGATATGTATTTTTGAAAAGAATTAGAAAAAATAAGGTTGATGCTTTAAGTTAAGGAGGAATTGGAATGGCAAAAAGAATCATTACTATTAGCAGAGAATTTGGAAGTGGTGGACGTTTTATTGGGGAAGAAGTCGCAAAAGAACTCGGAATTGCTTATTATGATAAGAATATAATAAGTCAGATTGCAGAAAAGTCTGGTTTATCACCAGAATACGTTCAGGAAAATGCAGAATTATCTCCGAAAAGGGGATTGTTTGCATATGCTTTTGCCGGACGTGATATAACAGGAAAATCTGTGGAGGATCTAGTACATGAGGCTCAGAGAAAGGTCATATTAGATTTGGCAGAAAAAGAGCCTTGTGTGATTATTGGAAGAAATGCAGATTATATTTTAAAAGACAGAGACGATGTGCTGAATGTATTTATTCATGTAGATATGCCTGAAAAAATAAAGCGTATCACTCGTTTATATAAGGTAAATGAGCAGGAGGCTGTTAAAATGATGGCAGATACCGATAAAAGACGAGGGACAAATTATAGCTTCTATACCGATCAGAAATGGGGAAAAGCCAGTAACTATACGTTATGTTTGAATAGTTCTCAACTGGGATATGATAGGTGTGAAAAGATAATTGTTGAATGCAGTAAATGAGCTACCGTATGTCCCCAGTGGCTCCAATCCAATTGTTCACAAAATCTTCACAAAATAATTAGCACTCACCTCTTGACAGTGCTAACAATAAATGCTATAGTACACATAGAACAAAGGAAGGGGAACAACAAGGAAGCCTCTTAAAAACCTTAGTTCTGCAGCGAAAGCTGCTAAAATAAATACCACATCGGCAGTGTCCGGAGTGTCAAAATAGATTGCAGCTGGCGCTGCAGATGTTAAAGTATAAAATCCAGTTTGGAGCATTGAAAGGAGATTTTGATTATGTTAGTACCGAGCATTTTTGCAAATAGTGTATTTGATGATTTCTTTGATTTTCCATATGTTAATGACAAGAAGACAGAGAGAAAGCTGTATGGTCACAACGCAGCAAACCTGATGAAGACTGATATTCAGGAATATGATGACGGCTATCAGTTAGAGATTGATCTTCCAGGCTTCAAGAAAGATGAAGTACATGCAGAGTTAAAGGATGGTTATTTGGTAGTCAGTGCTGAGAAAGGTCTTGACGAGGACGAGCAGGATAAGAAGACTGGCAAGTATTTAAGAAGAGAGCGTTATGCAGGATCATGCCAGAGAAGCTTCTATGTTGGTAAGGATATCACCGAAGAGGATATCAAGGCACAGTTCCAGCATGGTATGCTGACACTGTTTGTTCCGAAGAAAGAAGCAAAGCCAGTTGTAGAAGAGAAGAAACACATTACAATTGAATAAATATTGTTATACAGGGCGCATCCGAAAGGGTGCGCCCTATTTTTATCACTTGCAATGAGCCATCAGGGACAATAAAAGAGCCATTGCCCCTGTCACCCTGGCTCAAAAACTGTAATGATAAATAGTATTAGTGAGACAAAATTTAGTTGCGAAACAGGATAAAAGTGATATACTGAAAGCATAAGAAAAGAAACCGTGTGAAATTACAGTTTTGTTTTCACACGGTTTTTTTAAAAGATTGGGTTAGATAAAACTAATACATGATAGTGATGAATATGGATTCAAGGCAAAAAAATGCAGTGATTGGAGGAAGGGCATGAAAAACGAAGAATACAAAAAATTGTCAATTAGTGAATTTACAAAAGCAGCTGGAAGATATGAAAGTAACCATGCTGGCATTTACGAAATGTGTAAGAAGGATTATCCGGATATTCTGGCAGAGCTAGAGAAGGAGTCGTTCAGAAATTTATTGGATGCAGGTTGTGGACCTGCTCCAATGATTTCTTTATTATCAGAAAAATACCCAGACCGACATTATACAGGACTGGATCTGACGCCAGCCATGATTGAACAGGCAAAAAAGAAAAATATTCCAAATGCAACATTTGTTGTAGGAGACTGTGAGAACTTTCCATTTGAAAACAATTCATTTGATGCAATTATTTGTTCTATGAGTTTCCATCATTATCCAAATCCACAGGCATTTTTTGACAGTGTAAAAAGATGTCTTCGTCCAAATGGAAGACTGATTCTGAGAGATGTGACAAGTGATAATAAAGTATTGGTATGGCTGATGAATACATTGGAAATGCCTCTGGCAAATATATGTGGACACGGAGATGTCCGAGCGCCAACAAGAGATGTGGTTATGAAATGTTGCAGAAAAGCAGGGCTAAAAGTGGAAAGATTTGAAATCCGCAAAGGTATGAGGATGCATTGCGTTGTAAGAAAACCTATTGGAAAGGGCGATAGATAATGAAGAAAAAACATTTTGATGTGGGAACAGATGGATTTTATGGTGCATACTGGAAATGTAAATCAGATTCAGACTGTGCAATGATTGCCATGATCGGAGATGATTCAGAGGATTATCTGGCGCGTACATCTGTGAAATGGCTACATAAACTCGGTGTTAATGTGATGACGATGTCACCTGGAAAAAAGGATTATGGACATCATAATTATCCACTGGAACGCATAGAAAAAGCAATCAGCTGGTTAAAAGCAAATGGTAATCAGAAGATAGGAATTGTCGGGGCATCTACTACAGGAACACTTGCTTTAACTGCCGCTTCTTATTTTGAAGATATCACATTGACGATTGGTCTGACACCGAGTGACTTTATCTGGCAGGGATTTATGCAGGGTAAAAAAGATGGCTGTAAGGAATGGCCGATTGAAGGAGAATCTCTTTTTTCTTATAAAGGAGAACCGCTTCCGTATATGCCGTTTTGCTATAAACATCCAGACTACTGGAGGGTAATTGAGAAAGAAACAAAGCGAACCGGTGATATGGTTAATTCAAGAAAACTGTTTGATGATTCGGAAAAGGCTCACCCAGTCACAGAAGACGAGATGATCAAGATTGAAAAAATCAATGGAATATTATTGCTGATTGGCGCTGAAGATGATGTATTGTGGGATACTGCAAAATATATCCGTCGAATGAGACAGCGAATGAAAGAATATCCATACACATGCAGATTAGAGTCTGTAATTTATGAGCATGGAACACATTTTATTTTTCCAGAGAGTATGTTAAAGACAATGCTCCCGATTGGATCTGGAATCTTCATGAAAATGGCATTTCAGGGGGCAAGAAAATATCCGAAAGAATGCCAGAGAGCACGTTTGGATATTGACAAACGGGTTAAAAATGCCGTTGCAGAATGGAAGAGTAGAAAAGAGACGGATATGATATAAAGGAAAAATCTATGAAAAATGCTTATGAGCTTGCAGAAATTATATTGAAGTCCAGACCTGATAAGAATGGAGAATTAAAATCATCAGATTCTTTTACAAGTATTGAATTATATGGTATATCAGTTTGTAAAAAGGTACAGGATATGAAGTTCTGTGAATGTTTTCATTTAGAAAATGCGAGCGGTACAGGAATGATTACGTTGTATCATGTGTTTCCAGGGATTGATCTTGTTTATAACGATATGCATATGGAGTATTGCAACAAGGAGCAAAAGCCGGCTTCCAGTGTGATGGAAATAAACTATTGCATGGAAGGCCGTTGCGAATGCGTGTTTGAACAAAATGAATATGGTTATATAGCGGCAGGTGATTTGTCATTTTGTTCTTTGAAAAAATCTGGACATGTGTCAGAATTTCCTACATCGCATTATCATGGAATTACCATTACGCTTGATTTTTCCATGATTACAGACGAAATGAAAAGAATACTGCAATTGTTGTCTGTAAATCTAGAAAAGATCAGTAACATTTTAAATACAGCGGAAGGGAACAAATTTAAGATTGCCGCATTTGGAACAGGCATACATCGCACCACCGAAGGCGGGGTCACCACAGTTAATCATCTTGTCAACGTTATTAATAACGGCTTGACGAGGTTGTAAAATATATAACATTTCTTCATAATGATCGTTAAAAATAGTTTGCAGTATATTCATAAGACTATTATACAGGAAAAGTAACAAAAAGAAAACCCCACCCCTCAAGATTGAGGGGCAGGGGAGTTGAATAGGCGAAGCCTATTTTTTATCACTTAGTAAATGAGCCATCAGGTCCCACCAGCTTAAATTCCATATTCGTTAAATAATTTTGTCCGAAATGTTGGATCAGCAATAGCTTTTGGAATTTCAGAGCCTCTATTTTCCTTTAATAATCTCTCATAAAGCATATTAACACGCTGTTCGCCTAATTGCACCCCCTGTTGTACTCCGTCCTTTCTGGCTGAGTTTATGGAATCATTCCAGTCGCGTATTGCTTTTTCGCGGTTTCGGTACATAGCCATTAATGTTTCATCGCTGCTGGCTTTTTTCAGACGCTCATATGCTTCCTCAAATGTTTTGTTTTCTTCAACCAATTTTTCATACACCTCCTGTTGACCAGAGTTAATAAATAGTGCCCATTGATCTCTTGCAGTTAAGCCAGAAAGCTCAAAAGTTTCAACTTCTTTTGTTTGAGATAATTCGCTGACTGCTTTGCGTAGCTCAAAGAATGAAATTTTGAAAGTTTGTCTGTATATTTCATTTGTTTCTTCATCTTTAAGAACAAAGCTTCTGTAGTAACGGGAATCTTTGTATAAGTCAAAACACAACAAATGGCTTACTTTCTTCCTGACCGAATACCTGTTTAAATACGATATCAGAAGTCAGGGGTAATAATTGTACAGTTTCTAAGTTATCGTTCATCAATAAGTCCTCATTTTATGTAGTTCCGAATTTCGGTACTTATCTGATGTATTTTGTGCTATCTGGCTTTTTCTTTTGTACCTTAAAGTATTCCTTTATATTATGAGAATATCACGAGGGTGATATTTTTGCAAGTGTTTGTCAATAAAAAAATAGAAACATATAGGTTGCATTAAATCCGCAATTTTTCAGCAGGAGTTTCTAGGAATGAAGGAGTCAAAAAGATCCATTGCCCCTGTCCCTCCTGGCTTAAGTGAGAAAAAAAGTCCAATAAGACATCATGTGTATTATTGACAATGTCAATAGATAAAATTAATATAACAGTGTGATATAACATTGTTATATTTTTGCAGCATTGGAGGATGAATCATATGTCAGTAAAGGCAGAGAAAACCAAGGAAAAAATATTGGACACAGCACTTAGACATTTTTTAAAAGACGGATTCAGTGGAGCATCTTTGAGGAATATTGTGAAAGATGCCGGACTCACAACAGGAGCATTTTATAAGTACTATCCGACGAAGGAAATGCTTTTTGATGCATTGACAGATCCTTATGTGGAGCACATTTATGAAATATATGATGGAATCTTAGCTGAATTTGTAGAGCTTTCTGCCGATGAGCAGACAAGGAATATGTCTGGAACCTCAAGTGATGGAATGGATCAGATGATCGATTATATATATGATCACTACGATAATTTTAGATTGCTCTTAAAATGTGGAGACAGCGGAAAGTTCGAAGATTTTATCCATAACATGGTAGAGCGGGAGGTGGAAGCAAGCCAGAAATATATGAAGACAATGCGTGATGCAGGAATAGAGTTCCCAGCTGTTAGCAAAAGTCTTATGCATATGATTTATACAGGATTTTTCTCATCAGTACTGCAGATTATTGAACATGACATGGATAGGGAAACGGCAAAGAAAAATGTATACCAGTTAAGGGAATTTCAAACTGGTGGCTGGGAGCGATTGTGGAATATCAAATTCCCGGCTGAAGATAAATAAGATTTTCAGAATAATAAAATAAGGTGGCTTATGCCGGTGAGCCATCTTATTTATTATAGATAGGTTAGCCAAAACTAATTTGGATTGCCTGAGCAAAATTATAGTAAGGGAGTGTGTTTGCATGAAAGAAAAGAAGAGGTCTGCCGCCAGTTGGATACTGGAGTGGGCGGGACAAAAAAGAAGTGCCTATGTATGGAGTGTAGTGCTTGCGGTAGGAAATGTTATTTTCAAAATAATTCCATATTTTATTATCGCAAATGTCGTAACAATGTTTTTGGATGGCAGTAAGGAATTTAAAGAATATCTGATTATGGCAATATGGATTGCGCTGTCGTTTATTATAGCAGAGCTTTTTCATTCACTTTCTACATCGCTCTCTCATAAAGCAACGTTTACTGTACTTGCAAATATACGAAAATCTTGCTGTGAAAAGCTGGCGAGGGTGCCGCTTGGATATGTGAAGGATACACCATCAGGAACATTTAAAAATATCATGGTGGAAAGAATTGACAGCATTGAGACAACACTGGCACATATTGTACCGGAATTTACTTCTAATCTGCTGGCACCGGTCATTATCCTAATTTATTTCTTCATGACAGATTGGAGACTGGCATTATTGTCATTAGTGCCGGTGGTGGTTGGATTTCTTTCTTATTTTGGCATGATGATTGATTATAAACCGAGTTTTGAAAGAACGGTTAAGACAACAAAGGAGCTGAATGATGCAGCAGTGGAATATATTGATGGAATTGAAGTCATCAAAGCATTTGGAAAAACGGAAAGCTCTTATGCCAAATTTACAAAGGCAGCTATGGAATATGCAGATTCCTTTATTTCGTGGATGAAACGCTGCTCAATCTTTCATGCACTGCTGATGGTTGTGACACCGTATACATTATTGACAGTTCTTCCATTTGGAGCACATTATGTGGAAAATGGAACACTGACGATTTCAAGTTTTGTTATGTGTATCATTCTGTCACTTGGAATTGTAGGACCGATTATTACAGTAGGTTCTTATACTGATGATCTGGGTAAAATCAGTGTGATTGTTGATGAGGTGGTTGGAATTCTAAAACAGCCAGAGCTTAAAAGACCTGAAAAGAGTACAGCAGCTCCAAAGGATAATTCCATCACACTTACCGATGTCAAGTTTGGTTATCATGAAAGGGAAATCCTGCACGGAGTGAATATGAAGTTGAATGCTGGCACAGTTAATGCGATTGTAGGCCCATCGGGAAGCGGTAAATCCACAATTGCAAAGCTGATTGCTTCTCTTTGGGATGTAAATAGCGGAAGTATCAAGATCGGCGGTGTTGACATAAAACAGATGTCACTTGTTGATTTTAATCGAAAAATCGCATATGTAGCACAAGACAATTATCTGTTTAATGAAACTGTCCGAGAAAATATCAGACAGGGTAATCCGAAAGCAACAGATGAAGAAATTATAGACGTAACGAAAAAGAGCGGCTGCTATGATTTTATCATGCAGCTTGAAAATGGATTTGATACAATTGTCGGTGGAGCAGGTGGTCATTTGTCAGGCGGTGAGAGACAGCGTATCTCAATTGCAAGAGCTATGCTTAAAGATGCGCCAATTGTTATTCTTGACGAGGCGACTGCGTACACAGATCCTGAGAATGAAGCTATTTTGCAAAATTCTATTGCAAAGCTTGTTGCAGGAAGGACTCTCATTGTTATTGCACACAGACTTTCTACAGTCAAAGACAGCGATCAGATATTTGTTGTGGATGAAGGAAATATAGCAGCACATGGCACACATGAGGAGCTTCTTGCATCGTGCCCACTTTATAAGGAAATGTGGAATGCACATATATCTGCCAAAGATACCGCAAAGGAGGACAACTAATATGTTTGAGATTCTGGCTAAGTTTTTTAAGTTTTCCGGAAAAGAAAATGAAAATAAATTTAAATTGTCCATAGTGATCGGTCTTGCAGAAGCCCTTGCCTCTGCGATGAAGATACCGGCTATCATGTATGTACTGATCGGATTGATGAGTAAAGAAGCCATGGGAAAATATATCATTGGTTCAATTGCTATTATGGGAATTGCCATTGTAGTTGATATTATCTGCAAGAGATTTTCAACCGTGCTCCAGACAGAAGGCGGGTATAATGCAAGTGCTTTTACGAGGATAAAGATAGCAGAACATCTTCGATATCTTCCAATGGGATATTTTAATTCAAACAGTATAGGTGAGATTTCTTCTGTTACAACGAATACTATGGAAATGCTTGGTGATATTGCGGCTAGAGTCGTTATGCTGACGACACAGGGTATTCTGGAAACAACTATGATTGTTCTTATGATTCTCATTTTTGATTGGAGAATTGGTTTGATATCAGCGGCTGGTGTAGTCATTTTCTTTGTAATCAATTCAATCATGCAAAAGGCTGGAAAGAGTGATTCAGAGAAAAAAGTTCAGTGTGATACGGAGCTGATTAGCCAGATCATGGAATACATTCAGGGAATATCAGAAGTAAAATCTTATAACCTGCTTGGCAAGCAGGCAAAACGGCTGAATGATGCAAACGAAGCATGTGCGAAGATCAACACGAAAATGGAGCTTTTATTTGTGCCATATCATTTTCTTCAGGGAATTGTGACGAAGATCACAGGAGCAGTTATTGTGATCAGTAGTGCGGCATTTTACATAAATGGAACGATGAGTGCAATTTATGCAATCGGTATGACGATATCAGCATTTATGCTTTATTCAAGCCTTGAGTGTGCCGGAAACTACTCCTCACTTTTGCATGTAGTAAGTGTGTGCGTAGATAAGGCAAATGCAATTCTTGAGCTTGACACAATGGACATTGACGGAAAAGAAATCAAGCCGCAAAACTGTAATATTAAACTTGACCACATTTCGTTTTCTTATGACAAGAGAAAAATCATTGATGATGTATCGCTTTCAATTCCTGAAAAGACAACAACAGCAATTGTTGGTCCATCTGGTGGCGGTAAATCTACATTGTGCAATTTGATCGCAAGATTTTGGGACGTAGATGAAGGCAAAGTCACACTTGGCGGTGTAAATGTGAAGGATTACAGCATGAACAGTCTGATGAACAATTTTTCCTTTGTATTTCAGACAGTATATTTGTTTGCCGATACGATTGAAAATAATATCAAATTTGGTCGTCAGGATGCAACACACGAGGAAGTTGTAGCAGCTGCAAAGAAAGCATGCTGTCATGAATTTATAAGTCAACTTCCGAATGGTTATGATACAGTGATTGGAGAGGGTGGTTCATCGCTTTCAGGAGGCCAGAAGCAGCGTATTTCTATAGCACGTGCTATTATGAAGGATGCGCCAGTCGTCATATTAGACGAGGCAACAGCTAATGTTGATCCGGAGAATGAAAAGGATTTGATGGATGCCATAGAAGCACTCACAAAAGAAAAGACAATCATCATGATTGCGCACAGATTAAAGACTGTTCGTCATGCAGATCAGATAGTAGTTGTTGATAAAGGAAGAATTGTACAGAAGGGAACACATGAACAGCTTATGACGCAAGATGGTATATATAAGAGATTTGTAGATGCCAGAGAACAGGCAGTAAGCTGGAAATTGGCTTCGTTTATGAGAGTGAGCGGTTAATTGCTTTTGCTGATATTGAATCGCTGAAGGCATTGTCTGGAGTGTCAAAATAGATTGCCCCTGTCCCATCTGGCAAAACTGTGATATAATCAAAAAAAGTTAACAAAGCCAGGAGGTTTGCATGAATAAATTTTCAGATGAGAATAATTTTAATAATAAGGAAGCAAATAAGTGGGTAGGTATCCACGGTGTGATTTTCGATGTGGATGGCACACTTCTTGATTCTATGGTGATCTGGGAAGAGGCAGCGGTACGTTATCTAAATAGCCTTGGATTAGAACCAGAGGAAAATCTTTCCGAGAAGATCATGACTATGTCGATGGAAGAGGGTGCAGATTATTTAATTGACCACTATGGTGTGAGTTTGACGAGGACGCAGATTCTTGACGGTATACGCGAGCTTATACGCGGCTTCTATGAGGATGAGGTGCAGCTAAAACCAGGCGTAGAACAGGTAATTAAGTTGCTTGCATCAAAAGGCATTCCAATGATTATTGCAACCTCAAGTGACAGTGCATGTGTTACAGCTGGCTTAAAGCGTCTTGGCGTTTGGAGTTATTTTAAAGGAATTTTGACATGCAGTGATATTGGAAAGGGAAAGACAGAACCAGATATTTATCTTGCCGCTGCAAAAGAGATTGGAAGTAAGCCTTCAGAGACAGTTGTATTTGAGGACGCACTTCATGCTATTGTTACTGCAAAGAATGCAGGCTTTATTACTGTGGGTATTTATGATTCATATAATCAGGACGAGGAGAAGATTCGAAAGGTCGCAGACTGTTATTATAAGAATTGGGATGAAGTAAGCGAATCCATGATTGGAAAATAGAATGAGCAAATAATGAGAAAACCGCTTCCCGGTCATTTAGCTTTCCGGGAAGCGGTAAAAACAAAACAAACAAAAATGAGAAAAAGAAAAACAGCAATCTTTCGATTACTGTTTTCAATGCCGCAGACCGGAATCGAACCGGTACGGGTATCACTACCCACGGGATTTTAAGTCCCGGGCGTCTGCCAGTTCCGCCACTGCGGCATAGCTTCTTGTGAAGCTCAATGGATGGAGGTGGATTCGAACCACCGAAGCAAGTTGCAGCAGATTTACAGTCTGTCCCCTTTGGCCACTCGGGAATCCATCCATGTCATATTTCCTTGACAGTTATGAATGATACCACAACTCAGAACAAAATGCAAGCACTTTTTCAAATTTTTTCAAAAAAATTTTCAATTCGTGTTTTTCATAGACACGCAAACCGTTTTGTGTAAATTTGAACACGAAGAAATCATTGTCTATTGAAAGCATAAACGAAAAAAAATATAATCGACTATGCTGACTATAGTAGTTTTAAAGTTCACGGATGCGTCAATATTTTCTGCTATGCCCGAAGGTGAATGGTTTTCACAAGCCGAACACTTGAAGCAGGTCTTTCAAAGTAATGTATGATAATAAAGAACATAAAAGGAGCCTGCGGAGTTTGGTTCGGCGACGAAACCATTGCACCGAAGGGCTTTCGTAATCTAGCTCCGTGAACAGTATATAGTAGTTTTTGGAAAGGGTTTTATAGAAAATTTTCTTTTCTTTTCCGTTAAAAACTGTTATACTAGTTAGCAAATGGTGAAAGGATGGTGGCTGTTTGTGATTATTCAGTTAGGACTGACACTTGTGATCCCTCTCCTTGCATGTTTGTATTTTTGTTATTGGCTTTGTGAACATACAGGTGTAGGCAGCTGGGTTTATATCATCGGCTTGATCTTTGGGATAGGAGCCGGCATTATGACTTGGTATAAGCTGTATTTGCGTGCGAAAAAGCATAATAATAAAAAGAAGGACAAGAAACCATTCGGATTTAATGATCATGTTTAATGATGGCATGAATTGTTATCATTAAGAAAGGGAAGGTGAGAGAATGAGAAGTGTATCTCCTGCGGTAAAGCAGGAAACGATGCGGATTGCATCTGGAACTGCCATTGGTGTTGTACTGATGTGGGTTGTATTTTTCTTTCTTCATCAGGTGAATCCGGAAAAGATACCGTTTGATTATACGGTATTTCTTGCCGGCATTGGCGGTTTTATTTTTGCAGCTGGAAATTTTTTCCTTATGGGACTTACAGTTCAGAAGGTAGCTGCAGAGACAGACGAAGGCAGAGCGCGTCAGCGCATGCAGGTTAGTCAGCGTCAAAGAACGCTTTTAATGCTTGCGTGGGGTGTTGTAGCGCTTGCAGCTCCGTGTTTTAATGGGGCAGCCGGAATTATTCCGCTTCTGTTTCCTAGTATGGTAATAAAAATCTATTATCTTACAATTGGAAAAGCTAAGCTTGCGCAGGAAAAAAAGGACAGCCAGTCAGCTGATCCCACAGCTGGGAAAGGAAGTGAACAGTAAACAATGGATTTTGACATTTCAGGAGCTCAGGTGTTTTTTACGATTCCGACGAACATTCCTATTCTGGGTGATCTTCAGATCAGTGAGACTATGGTGGTCAGTTGGATTGTCATGGCAGTTATTGCAGTGCTTTGCCTGTGGCTGACACATGACTTAAAAGTAACAAACATCTCAAAGCGTCAGGCAGTGGCTGAGTTTCTGGTAGAAAAGGCGAACAACTTTGTGCGCGGAAATACGGGTGGTTATAAGTTTGACTACATGATTCCGTTTATCGCAGCGTTGTTTACCACTAGTGTATTTTCAAATCTAATCAGTCTTCTTGGTCTTCGAAGCCCAACGGCAGATCTGTCAACAGAAGCAGCATGGGCAGTGGTTGTATTTATTATGATCACGGCAAAGAAGATCCAGACTAACAAGCTTGGCGGATATTTAAAGGGCTTTACACAGCCAATTCCAGTTATGACGCCGTTTAACATTTTGTCTGAGTTGGCAACACCAGTCAGCATGGCATGCCGTCATTTTGGAAATATTCTGTCTGGTGTCGTTATTGATGGTTTGATTTACGCAGCGCTTGCAACTGCAACAAAGGCGCTGTTTGGTCTGATTCCAGGCGCAGTAGGAAGTGTGCTTGGAACAATTCCGTTTTTGTCGGTGGGGCTTCCGGCAATTACATCTTTATATTTTGACTGGTTCTCAGGTGTTATGCAGGCATTCATTTTCTGTATGCTGACGATTATGTATATCGCAAACGCCGCAGAAGAGGGCTAATAAAACAAAAAAGATTTTTCTAACAGGAGGAAAAAAGAATGGATTTTACAGTATTGGCTAAAGGTATTGCTCTTGCAGGTTGTGCAATTGGTGCAGGCTGCTCTTTGATCGCAGGTATCGGACCTGGTATTGGTGAAGGTAATGCAGTAGCAAAGGCACTTGAGGCAATTGGACGTCAGCCAGAGTGCAAGGGTGATGTTACAAGTACCATGCTTCTTGGTTGTGCAGTTGCAGAGACTACCGGTATTTATGGTTTCGTTACCGGTCTTCTTTTGATCTTTGTTGCACCTGGTATGTTTATGAATTTCTTGGGCTAATCAGGGTCGAAACGTTACAAGCTGATCATGCTTGCATGAGGAAGCTTGTGACCTTGAGACCCGCAAAAACATGAGAATGCAGCGATTTTCGAAGAAAATCAGCGAATTCGAATGTTTTTAGAATTGCGAGAGCTGCAAAGCAGCGGAGCAATTCGTTGGGATTAGCTAAGTTAAATAGAAGAAAAGAAAGGCATGGTTGACACATGAAGGAAGTACAGGAACTGGTAGGAATTGTGCCGTGGACATTCGTTGCACAGATCTGTAATTTGTTTCTGACTGTTTTTCTGGTGAAAAAGTTCCTTTTTGACCGTATTAACAAGGTAGTGGAAGAGAGAAAGCAGATGGCAGACTCCCAGATCGCAGATGCGACAAAGGCCAAGGAAGAGGCGAAGACGATGCGCGATCAATACGAGGCAAGCATTTCAAACGCAAAGGATGAGGCAAGACAGATCATTTCCGATGCTCAAAAGAGTGCTACCGAGAGAGGTGAGGCGATTGTTGCTGACGCAAAGAAGGAAGCAGTTGCCATCAAGGAAAAGGCATCTGCTGATATCGCCAAGGAGCGCACTGCTGCATTCCAGCAGATGAAGTCCGAGATCGGTGATATTGCTGTATCCATTGCCGGAAAGGTGATTGAAAAGGAAGTAAAGGAAGCAGATCATCAGAAACTGATTGATGAGTTTATTTCAGATGTAGGTGAGGCATCATGACAAAAACCGGAAAGCTATATGGAGACAGTCTGTATGAGTTAGCGCTTGAAAAGGATGTTGAGCAGCGCACATACAGCAAAGAGCTGCTTGATGAGCTTCGCATTGTAAAGAGTCTTTTTGATGAAAATCCAGATTATATTAGGCTGCTTCAGGAGCCATCTGTTCCAAGAAAAACAAGACTTGGACTTATTGATAAGGCATTTGGCGCGCAGGCTGATGAGTATCTTGTGAATTTTTTAAAGCTTTTATGCGAAGAAGAACTTTTATCCGAGTTTTCAGGATGTGAGCAAGAATACAGGCAGCGCTTCCAGAAGGATCACAATATCGCCGAGGCACATGTTGTCAGTGCAGTGACCTTGAGCAGTCAGCAAAAGGCGGCACTTAAGGCGAAGCTTGAAGAGGTCTGGAAGAAGGAAATCATATTGGTTACAAAGACCGATCCAAACCTTATGGGCGGTTTGAAAGTTGAAATAGAAGGACGGCAGCTGGACGGAAGCGTCCGCGGCCGATTGGAGAGACTGCATAAGCTGATTGAGCAGTAAAAAAGCATATGCAGAAGTGAGGACGAACGAATGAATCTGAAACCAGAAGAAATCTCTAAGGTTATTCGAAGCCAGATTAAATATTATTCGAATGCCTTGGAGCAAAGTGAGATTGGCACCGTTTTGACAGTCGGCGACGGCATTGTGCGTGCCAGCGGATTATCAAACTGCATGGCAGGTGAGCTGCTTGCATTTGAAAATGGTGCATATGGTCTGGCTCAGAACCTTGAAGAAAACCGTGTATCTATTGTGCTTTTAGGCACAGATGACGGTATCAGCGAGGGTCAGACTGTAAAGAGAACCGGAAAGGTAGTGTCAGTGCCAGTAGGTGATGCACTGCTTGGACGTGTTGTAGATGCACTTGGACAGCCAATTGATGGCAAGGGACAGGTTAGTGCATATGAGTACCGCCCAATTGAGCGTCATGCGCCAGGTATCTGTGACCGTCAGCCGGTAAAGGAACCTCTTCAGACTGGAATCAAGGCAATTGATTCCATGATCCCGATTGGAAGAGGACAAAGAGAGTTAATCATTGGAGACCGTCAGACTGGTAAGACTGCGATCGCCGTTGATACGATTATTAATCAGAAGGGCAAAGGTGTCATCTGTATTTATGTTGCAATTGGACAGAAGCGTTCTTCTGTTGCATCCATTGTATCTGAGTTAGAGAAAAATGGTGCAATGGAGTACAGTATTGTTGTTGCAGCAACGGCATCCGATGCGAATGCATTAAAATATATTGCGCCATATTCAGGCTGCAGTATGGGTGAGTATTTCATGGAAAATGGACGTCACGTGCTGATCATCTATGATGATTTAAGTAAGCATGCAGAGTCTTACCGTGCACTTTCCCTGCTGATCCGTCGTCCACCGGGCCGTGAGGCTTATCCTGGCGACGTTTTCTACCTGCATTCACGTCTGCTTGAGCGTGCATCTAAGTTGTCAAATGAGCTGGGCGGTGGTTCCCTTACCGCGCTTCCGATCATTGAGACACAGGCAGGTGATGTATCTGCTTATATTCCGACAAACGTTATTTCCATCACAGACGGACAGATCTTTTTGGAGACAGAGCTTTTCCACTCAGGTATTCGCCCGGCTGTAAACCCTGGTATCTCTGTATCACGAGTAGGTGGAAATGCACAGATTAAGGCGATGAAGAAGGTTGCCGGAACATTAAAGCTTATTTATTCACAGTATCGAGAGCTGCAAAGCTTCGCACAGTTTGGCTCCGATTTGGATGCCGATACAAAGGCGAGACTTGCAAAGGGCGAGCGTATCGTGGAAATTTTAAAGCAGCCTCAAAATTCTCCGCTTCCTGTTGAAAAGCAGGTTGCTATTATTTACGCCGTAGTTAACGATCTGTTAGCAGACGTTCCAGTAGAGCGTATTCACGAATTTGAGACTGGCTTAAACAATGAGCTTGATATTGATCGTGAAGGAAAAGCAGCGATGGAAGAGATACGACGCACTGGCGTACTTGGCGATGAGGCAAAGAGCGAACTGGAGCATTGCATCAACAATTATAAGGCGAAGTTCTTACAGTAATATTAAAGGAGAGTTTGTATGGCTGGAAATCAGAAAGCAATCAAACTGAGAATCAAGAGCGTACAGAGTACGATGCAGATCTGTAAGGCAATGGAGCTGGTGGCAGCGTCAAGGCTTCACAAGGCAATGGAGCGTGCTGAGAACAGCCGTCCATATTTTGAGGCACTTCAGGGCACACTGGCTCAGATCGCAGCTGAAAATATCGATATGATGTCCATCTACACGAAGGAACCGCAAAATGATGACTGGTGTTTTATCGTAATCGCGGGTGACAGAGGTTTTGCAGGCGGTTATAACAACAATTTGTTTCGCCTTGTCGAAGAACAGATGGAAGGTCATGAGGCGTGTGTGCTTCCGATAGGAAAGAAGGCATTGGAGCATTTTTCAAACCGCAAGGTGCCTGTTGTCTCAGATTCATTTACAGAGGCAGGCGATATCTCGGTTGCGGACTGCTTTGAGATCGCACGTTTGATATGCCATGGCTATAAGGAAGGTGGTTTTGGTCATGTAGCGATTGTTTACACGAATTTCGTAAACATGATGGTGCAGGAACCAAAATTTATTCCAATTTTGCCGCTGCCGGATATGAAGTCACTGCTTCCGAAGGATGCACCTGAGATAAAGAAGCGTCAGATTATTTACGAGCCGAACAGCGAGGCAGTATTTAATGCCATCGTGCCTGAATATCTGGCAGGACTGATCTATGGAGCCATGAGTGAATCTGTGGCCAGTGAGCTTGCCTCCCGCCGAATGATGATGGATGCAGCGACAAAGAATGCGCAGGAGATGATTGATAAGCTCAATCTCCACTATAATCGTGTTCGTCAGGCTGGTATTACGCAGGAGATTACAGAGATTGTTGCAGGCTCAGAGAGCTGATGAAAGGTGAATATATGAGTGAAAGACATGTTGGCAAGGTAATTCAGGTAATGGGTCCTGTTCTGGATATTCGTTTCCAGGAAGGACAGCTTCCGGAATTGCTTAATGCCATTGAGATTGAAAATCAGGGCAGCCGCGTCATTGCAGAGGTTGCCCAGCAGATCGGTGACGATGTTGTGCGCTGCATTGCGATGAACTCTACTGATGGTATGGTTCGCGGCGTGGATGCAGTTGACACAGGTGCACCGATCAGCGTTCCAGTCGGTGATGCATGCCTTGGAAGAGTATTTAATCTTCTGGGCGATCCGGTAGATAAAAAGCCGGCACCAGAAAATGCAGAGCGCTGGAGCATTCACAGACAGGCACCGTCCTATGAGGAGCAGATGCCTACGACCGAGATTCTTGAGACAGGTATTAAGGTTGTTGACTTGATTTGTCCTTACGCAAAGGGCGGAAAGATCGGTCTGTTTGGTGGTGCAGGTGTAGGAAAGACAGTATTGATTATGGAGCTGATTCATAATGTAGCGACTGCTCACGGCGGTACTTCTGTATTTACAGGAGTTGGTGAGCGTACACGTGAGGGAAATGACCTTTACGGTGAGATGCAGGAGAGCGGCGTTATCGAAAAGACTGCCTTAGTATATGGACAGATGAATGAGCCGCCGGGTGCACGTATGAGAGTTGCACTGTCAGGTCTTACAATGGCAGAGTATTTCCGTGATGTGAAGAATCAGGACGTGCTGCTGTTTATTGATAACATTTTCCGTTTTACACAGGCTGGTTCCGAGGTATCTGCACTTTTGGGACGTATGCCGTCAGCAGTAGGTTATCAGCCGACACTAGCTTCCGAGATGGGTGCACTTCAGGAGCGAATCACTTCTACAAAGAAGGGTTCTATTACTTCTGTTCAGGCTGTATATGTGCCTGCCGATGACCTTACTGACCCGGCTCCGGCAACTACATTTACCCATCTGGATGCGACAACGGTTCTTTCCCGTGATATCGCAAGTCAGGGTATTTATCCGGCTGTTGATCCTCTGGAATCTACAAGCCGTATTCTGACACCTGATATGGTAGGTCAGGAGCACTATGAGGTAGCAAGAGCTGTTCAGCAGATCTTGCAGCGTTATCAGGAGCTGCAGGATATCATCGCCATCATGGGTATGGACGAGTTGGCAGAGGAAGATAAGCTGGCTGTAAACCGTGCGCGTAAGGTGCAGCGTTTCATGTCACAAAGCTTCTCTGTTGCAGAGCAGTTTACAGGTATGCCGGGACAATATGTTCCGCTTAAGGAGACTATTCGTGGTTTCCGTATGATTATTGACGGTGAGTGCGATGATATTCCGGAGAGCTGCTTCCTCTTTGCAGGAACTATTGACGAAGTATTTAAAAAGGCTGGAAAGGCAGGAACTGTATGAACACATTCCATTTGCGCATAGTGACGATGGACGGAAAAGTGTTTGATGATCAGGCATCTCAGATTTTTCTGCGAACAATTGATGGTGATGTGGCGATCCGCGCAGGTCATATCAATTACTGCAGCGGAATCGGCATGGGTCAGGCTCATGTGACGCTCGCAGATGGTCATGAGCGATATGCTGCCTGCATTGGCGGCATGGTGTCGATGTTAAATGGCGAGTGCCAGGTAGCAGCGACAACCTGGGAATGGAAGGAAGAGATTGATGAGGAGCGCGCAAAGAAAGCAAAAGAACGAGCTGAGGAGCGCCTGAATCAGAAAAATCTTTCAGACAGAGAACAAAGAATTGCCGAGGCAAAGCTTCGCAGAGCACTAGTCCGGCTTCATGTAACAAACGAAGAATAAAAAAAATCCCCCGTCTGTGATATGCTACCCTCATATAGGACAATGAAATATAAAAGTCCTATATGGGGGTATTTTCATGTTCAGAAAGAGTAAGATAGAACCAGTAGAAAAAGTAAAAATAGTCG